>NZ_JABBXF010000041.1 GCF_013030945.1 Streptomyces morookaense
GCGACCGGGGCCGGAGCGGCCACGGGGGCGGCCGGAGCCGGGGCGGGGGCCGGGGCCTCCTGGACCGGAGCCGCGGCCGGGGCCGGGGCGGCGGCCGGAGCGGCACCGGCGGCACCGATCACGGCGAGCTTGGCGCCGACCTCGGCGACCTCGTCCTCGCCGACGAGGATCTCCAGCAGGACGCCGGCGGTCGGGGCCGGGATCTCGGTGTCGACCTTGTCGGTCGAGACCTCGAGCAGCGGCTCGTCCTCGGCGACCTCCTCACCGACCTCCTTCAGCCAGCGGGTGACGGTGCCCTCGGTGACCGACTCGCCCAGCGCGGGCAGCACGACGTCGGTGCCGGTGGCGCCGGCCGCGGGGGCGGCAGCGGCGGGGGCCTCGGCGACGGGCGCCGGGGCGGCCGGTGCCTCGGCCACGGGGGCCGGGGCGGCGGCGGGGGCCTCGGCGGCAGCCGCCGCCGGAGCCGGGGCAGCGGCGGGGGCGCCGGTGCCGTCGTCGATGATGGCCAGCTCCGAGCCGACCTCGACCGTCTCGTCCTCGGCGACCTTGATGGACGCGAGGATGCCGGAGGCGGGGGCGGGGATCTCGGTGTCGACCTTGTCGGTGGAGACCTCGAGCAGCGGCTCGTCGGCCTCCACGCGCTCACCCTCGGCCTTGAGCCAGCGGGTGACGGTGCCCTCGGACACGCTCTCGCCGAGCGCCGGCAGGGTTACGGAAACCGCCATGGTGCGGTTGCTCCTTACGAGTAGTGCGGATGGTGGTGCGCTCGGGACTCAGTCGTGCGAGTGCAGCGGCTTGCCGGCCAGGGCCAGGTGGGCCTCGCCCAGAGCCTCGTTCTGCGTCGGGTGCGCGTGGATGAGCTGCGCGACCTCGGCGGGCAGCGCCTCCCAGTTGTAAATCAGCTGGGCTTCGCCGACCTGCTCGCCCATGCGGTCGCCGACCATGTGGACGCCGACGACGGCACCGTCCTTGACCTGGACGAGCTTGATCTCGCCGGCGGTCTTCAGGATCTTGCTCTTGCCGTTGCCCGCGAGGTTGTACTTCAGGGTGACGACCTTGTCGGCGCCGTACAGCTCCTTGGCCTTCGCCTCGGTGATGCCGACGGAGGCGACCTCCGGGTGGCAGTACGTGACGCGCGGCACGCCGTCGTAGTCGACCGGCACGGGGTTCAGACCGGCCAGCCGCTCCGCCACCAGGATGCCCTCGGCGAAGCCGACGTGCGCGAGCTGGAGGGTCGGGACGAGGTCACCGACGGCCGAGATGGTCGGCACGTTGGTCTGCATGTACTCGTCGACGAGGACGTAGCCGCGGTCCATGGCGACCCCGGCCTCCTCGTAGCCCAGGCCCTGGGAGACCGGGCCGCGGCCGACGGCGACGAGCAGCAGCTCGGCCTCGAAGGACTTGCCGTTCTCCAGGGAGACCTTGACGCCCGACTCGGTGTACTCGACACCGGAGAAGCGGGAGCCGAGGGAGAAGTTGATGCCGCGCTTGCGGAAGGCGCGCTCCAGCAGCTTGGAGCTGTTCTCGTCCTCGACCGGGACGAGGTGCGGGAGCGCCTCGACGATCGTGACGTCCACGCCGAACGACTTCCACGCGGAGGCGAACTCGACGCCGATGACGCCGCCGCCCAGCACGACCGCCGACTTCGGCACGCGGTCCAGGACCAGCGCGTGGTCCGAGGAGATGACGCGGTTGCCGTCGATCGTCAGGCCCGGCAGCGACTTCGGCACGGAGCCGGTCGCCAGCAGGACGTGGCGGCCGGTGATGCGCTGGCCGTTGACGTCCACCGAGGTCGGGGAGGACAGACGGCCCTCACCGGTGATGTAGGTGACCTTGCGGGAGGCGACCAGACCCTGCAGGCCCTTGTACAGGCCGGAGATCACGTCGTCCTTGTACTTGTGGACGCCCGCGATGTCGATGCCCTCCAGGGAGGCCTTGACACCGAACTGCTCGGCCTCGCGGGCCTGGTCCGCGATCTCGCCGGCGTGCAGCAGAGCCTTGGTGGGGATGCAGCCGCGGTGCAGGCAGGTGCCGCCCAGCTTGTCCTTCTCGATCAGGGCGACGTTGAGACCCAGCTGGGCTCCGCGCAGGGCGGCGGCGTAACCGCCGCTACCGCCTCCGAGGATCACTAGGTCGAAAACGGTGCTGGCGTCGTTCGCCACGTCACGTCCTCCATGCATGGGTACGCCGTTGCCGGTCGTCGATGACCGGGCGGCGGCTGTCGTTCGGCCGCATTTCGTCGGCCCTGTGAATAAGGGGGCCCTGTCCTGCCGAGACAACATCTTCGCACTTGTTGACGGAGGGCGGGACGCCGGGCGGGGCTCAGCGGCGACTGATGCGTCACCTTTGAGGGTTACCAGTGCGTAGAAAAGTACGTTTTCGTTGAGAGCGAACACGCCACGGCCCCGGGGGATTCCCGGGGCCGCGGAGTACCGCGCTCCGGGTCAGCCCAGCTCGCCGTCGGCGGTGCGCTCCGCCAGGCGGACCAGGGTGCGCACCGCGGAGCCGGTGCCGCCCTTCGGGGTGTAGCCGAACGGGGCGGACTCGTGGAAGGCCGGGCCCGCGATGTCCAGGTGACCCCAGGCGATGCCCTCGCCCACGAACTCCTTCAGGAAGAGTCCGGCGATCAGGCCGCCGCCCATGCGCTGGCCCATGTTGGCGATGTCGGCCACCGGGGAGTCCATGGTCTTGCGCAGCTCGGGCGGCATCGGCATCGGCCAGGACTGCTCGCCGGCCTCCTGCGCCGTCTCGTGCAGCGTGTCGCGGAAGGCCTCGTCGTTGGCCATCACACCGAAGGTGCGGTCGCCCAGCGCCAGCACCATCGCGCCGGTCAGGGTGGCGACGTCCACGATCGCGTCCGGGTTCTCCTCCGAGGCGCGGGTGAGGGCGTCGGCGAGCACCAGGCGGCCCTCGGCGTCGGTGTTGAGCACCTCGACCGTCTTGCCGCTGTACATGGTGAGCACATCGCCCGGACGGGTGGCGGTGCCGGAGGGCATGTTCTCCGCGAGGGCCAGCCACGCCGTCACGTTGACCTGGAGCCCGAGCTTGGCGGCGGCCACGACCGCGGCGAACACGGCGGCGGCACCGCTCATGTCGCACTTCATGGTCTCGTTGTGGCCGGCCGGCTTCAGGGAGATGCCGCCCGAGTCGTAGGTGATGCCCTTGCCGACGAGGGCGAGGGTCTTCTCCGCCTTGGGGTGGGTGTAGCCGAGGCGCACCAGGCGGGGCGGGTTCGCCGAGCCCTGGCCGACGCCCATGATGCCGCCGTAGCCGCCCTTGAGCAGCGCCTTCTCGTCCAGCACCTCGATCTTGAGGCCGTGCTCCTTGGCCGCGGTCTGGGCGGCCTCGGCGAAGAGCTTCGGGGTGAGGGCGTTGGACGGGGTGTTGATCAGGTCGCGGGCCCGGTTGACCTCCGCGGCCACGGCCGCGGCGCGCTCGGCGGCGGCCTTGAAGGCCTTGTCGCGCGGCTTGGCGCCGAGGATCGCGGCCTCGCCCAGCGGGGCGCCCTTGTCGTCCTTCTTCTTGCCGTTGCCGCCGGAGCGGAAGGCGGTGAAGGAGTACGCGCCGAGCAGCGCGCCCTCGCCGATCGCGGCGGCGGACTCGGCGTCCTCGACGGGCAGCGCGAACGCGGCCTTCTTGACGCCGGCCAGCGCACGGGCCGCGGTGCCGGCGGCGCGGCGCAGGGTCTCCTCGGCGAAGGCCTCGTCCTCGGCGGGGAGTTCGCCGAGGCCGACCGCCAGCACGACCGGGGCCTTGAGGCCGGACGGGGCCGGGAGCTTGGTCACCTCGCCCTCGTCGCCGGAGGCGCCCAGGGTCTCCAGGACCGAGGCCAGCTTCCCGTCGAAGGCCTGGTCGACGACCTCGGCGCCGGGCGCGACGACGGGCCCCTTCGGGCCCTTGGCGACACCGACGACGACGGCGTCCGCGCGGAGCGTTGCCGCTGTGGAAGTGCTGAGAGTCAGAGCAGTCACGGTGGTGAAGTCTCTCTTCCGTTGAGTTCCTCGGCCATTGCGCTCCGCGCGGTTTGCGGGAGTGTGGGCCGGCCGTACCCCGTGGGCATCGTATGCGCCGCTTCGCCGTACGGGCCGGGCGGCCATGGCGGGTGCGGGTTGTCTGTGGCTGGTCGCGCTCACGCGGCGGAGCCGCATGGTGCAGCACAGCCCCGCGCCCCTCACGGGGCTCAGGCAAGTGTCATTGCGAGGAGTGCTGCTGTCGATGCCGTTTCCGCGAGGGCGCCGAAGACGTCGCCCGTGATGCCGCCGAGGCGGGTGCGGCAGCGGCGGAGCAGGAGTTCGGCGGCGAGCAGGGCGAACAGCAGGGCGCCGGCCGCGTGCACCGCCGCGTACGGGCCGAGCAGCGCACCCGTCGCCGCCGCCGCGCAGACCGACAGCGCGGTGGCGGTCAGCGCCGCCGGCACCGGCACCACGCCCGCGACCGCCGCGCCGAGCCCCTCCGGGCGGGCGGCGGGCACCCCGCGGCGGGAGGCGAGCGTCAGCGCGCAGCGCGCGGCCAGCCCCGCCACGACGGCCGCCACGGCGCCGTGGACCGTACCGGATGCGTACAGCCCGGCCAGGGCGGCGACTTGGCCCAGCAGCGTGAGCACCAGCGTGACCACGCCGAACGGGCCGATGTCGGACTGCTTCATGATGCGCAGCGCGTCCGCTGCGGGCTTGCCGCTGCCGAGTCCGTCGGCGACGTCCGCGAGCCCGTCCAGATGCAGTGCCCGGGTCAGCACCGCGGGCACCGCGACGGTGGCCACGGCGGCGAGCAGCGGGCTCGCGCCGAGCAGCGTCAGCAGCAGGCCTGCGGCCGCCGCGCAGCCGCCCACGGCCAGTCCGGCGAGGGGGGCCGCGAGCATCCCGCCGCGGGCCGCGGCGCGGTCCCACCGGGTGAGCGGGACGGGCAGCACCGTCAGGGTGCCGAAGGCGAAACGCAGGGCGTCCGCGGGGGTGGCGCGGGCTGCGGGATCGGGGGCGGGGGCGTCCATCCGGGCAGGTTATCCGGCGGGCCAGGGCATAGTTCTCGGAGAAGGGCGCACTGCGGGAGCGGATTTCCATGGGTCACTGGCTGGCACGCAACATCGTCGAGCCCGGGAAGCTGCCGTTGCTGCTCGCGCTCACCGCGTTCGTCCTGACGTTCCTGGTCACCCGGGTGATCACCCGTCTCATCCGGGCGGGCAAGGGCCCCTTCCGCAACATCAGGCCCGGCGGGCTGCACGTGCACCATGTGGTGCCGGGCATCGTGCTGATGGTGGTCGGCGGCTTCGGCGCGATCGCCGAGAGCCGGCACGGTTTCGGGGCGGCCGTCTCGGCGGTGCTGTTCGGCAGCGGCGCGGGGCTGGTGCTGGACGAGTTCGCGCTGGTGCTGCACCTGGACGACGTCTACTGGACCGAACAGGGCCGCAAGAGCGTCGAGATCGTGGTGCTCACCGCCGCCCTGGTGGGGCTGGTGCTCTCCGGCTTCTCGCCGTTCGGGGTCAACGAGCTCACCCCCGACGAGCTGCAGAACCGCACCATCGTCGTGGCCAACACCCTCGCCAACTTCCTCATCGCGCTGTTCGCCCTCGCCAAGGGCAAACCCCGGATCGCCCTGATCGGGGCGGTCGTTCCGCTGGTGGCGCTGGTGGGCGCGATCCGGCTGGCCCGGCCGGGGTCGCCCTGGTACCGCCGCTTCTACCGCAACCGGCCACGGGCCCGGCGCCGGGCGAGGGTGCGCGCCTACCGGCACGATGCGCGCTGGGCGGCCTTCCGGCGGCGCTTTCACGACCTGGTGGCGGGGGCCCCGGACCGCTGACCCCGCTCGCGGTGCTCGTCGCTGTGAGGTTTGCGGTGTCTTCGGGCCTCGTCCACCCCGCACACCGCCAGCATCACGGCCACCGCGGCGATGTGCTCCTTGCCCGCCAGATTGGGCTTGACCAGCACCTCGACCACCATGGCCAGCACCACGCCGGCACAGGTCAGCCAGGCGCGGTAGCGCCAGGACAGATACACCGCCAGGCCGACCACCGCCGCCGACGGGCCGGTGTCGATGATCTTCGCGGCCTCCGTCGGCAGCCCCAGCGGGGAACCCGGGCCGAGCGCCACGCCCAGCCGCGCGTACATGGTCCCGGCGAGCGTGGCGGTGTAGGAGACCGCGAGGGTGCGCCACTTGCCGATGCAGGCCTCGGCGATGCCGAAGACGATCAGGATCTGGGCCAGCGCGCCCCACACCGGCAGGTCCAGTGCGGGGACGAACAGGGAGAGCGGGGTCCGCAGCAGCGCCAGACACCAGGGCAGCTGCGCCTGGACGGAGCCGAGCTGCTGGACGGGCCCGAACCCCCAGTGCTGGTTCTGGACGATCTGGAAGAGCGAGGTGAGGACGACGGCGGTGAGCGTCATGGGGACGGCTCGCCACCGGTTGCGGACGAACGCCCCCCGGACCGCCTCGTACAGCGGACCCCACTCGGTGCGCGCGGCGCGACGCAGCGCCGCGCGCATCGTCACCGTCGGCTCTCCAGGTGTTTCCGGTTGAGCCACTTGGGCAGGCCGGGCGCCTCCAGGAAGCCCTCGGCGCGGGCGCTGGCGATGCCGATCCGCAGCAGGTCACTGCTCTTCTCGAACAGCATGAAACGAGGCTCCCAGATCGGACGGTATTTCGCATTTGCCCGGTAGAGGGACTCGATCTGCCACCAGCGCGAGAAGAAGCTGAGCAGCGACCGCCACATCCGCAGCACCGGGCCCGCGCCCAGCTTCGAGCCGCGCTCGAAGACCGAGCGGAACATCGCGAAGTTCAGCGACACCTGGGTGATGCCCAACGACTTCGCCCGCTGCAGGAGTTCGATCACCATGAACTCCATCAGGCCGTTCTCGGAGTCCCGGTCACGGCGCATCAGGTCCAGCGACAGGCCCTTGGGACCCCAGGGGACGAAGCTGAGCAGCGCGCGCAGCTCGCCGTCGCCGTCATGGCACTCGAGCATCACGCAGCGCCCGTCGTCCGGATCGCCCAGCCGGCCCAGCGCCATGGAGAAGCCGCGCTCGGTCGCACCGTCGCGCCAGTCGTCGGCGCGGCGCAGCAGCCGGTCCATCTCCGGCTCGGGGATGTCCTCGTGGCGGCGGATGGTGACGGTGTAGCCGGCGCGCTTGACGCGGTTGTACGCCTGGCGCACGGTCCGCATCGCGCGCCCCTCCAGGGTGAACTCCCCGGTGTCCACGATGGCTTCGTCGCCCAGCTCCAGGGCGTCCAGGCCGTGCCGCGAGTAGATCGTGCCGCCCTCCTCGCTCGCGCCCATCACGGCCGGGATCCAGCCGTGCTCGCGCGCCTGCGCCAGCCAGGGCTCGATGGCGCCGGGCCAGGCCTCGGGGTCGCCGATCGGGTCGCCCGAGGCGAGGGAGACCCCGCCGACGACGCGGTAGGTGACGGCGGCCTTGCCGGACGGGGACCAGATGACGCTCTTCTCGCGGCGCAGCGCGAAGTAGCCCAGCGAGTCGCGGTCGCCGTGCTTGTCCAGCAGGGCGCGCAGCGCGGCCTCGTCCTCGGCGGTGATCGGGTCGGTGGCGCGGCGGGACCGGAAGGCCGCGTAGACCACGAGGACCAGCAGGACCGTGCTCATCACGTTGATGACGACGTTGACCCAGCCCGGGGGAGCGATGCCCGCGTAGCGCGAGTTGTCGGCCGCGATGTACACGAGGCGCATCACGCCGTAGTGCCAGCGGTCCAGGAAGGTGGAGCGGTACTCGTCGTGCGCCTCGTTGGTGACGGTCACCAGCAGGGCGGCGATCAGCGAGGTGACCAGCAGGCCGACGGTGGCCACGGCGGCGGCCAGCCTGGGGTTGGAGCGGTCGCCCTTGGCGTAGAACTCCTTGCGGCCCACCACCAGGGCCGCCACGAACAGCGTCGTGACGACCAGCGAGAACCAGTTCAGGCCGTGCCTGCGGTACTCGGGGAAGGCCATCACCAGCACCAGGATCAGCAACAGCAGGCCCGACAGGACCAGGTTGAGGATCCAGGCCGCGCGCTTGCGGCGGCGCAGGGTGATGGCCATGAACAGCGACACCACCGTCGCCGAGAAGCCGGCCGACAGCAGGTACGGGGTGAAGAACTCGTCGACGTTGTGCCGCCGGACGTCGGCGCCGAAGGACACCCAGAACGCGCCCAGCAGGTTGACGAACGTGACGGCGCGCAGATACCACACGGCGAAGGCGGCGGCACGCCGCGGCCAGCTGCCGCCGCGGGTGCCCTCATCCGGAGTCAAGCGGACCTCTCCCATGAAAAGCGATCGTATGGGGCCTGGCGCGCGGCGTGGTCCGGTCCTGCCTCAGGAACGCTCGGGAAGCTCCGCCGCCAGGGCCGCTGCCGCCTGCACCAGGGGAAGGGCGAGCAGGGCTCCTGTCCCCTCGCCCACAGTGACGCCGTGGTCGAGCAGAGGGTTGAGCGCCATCCGGTCGAGTGCCTTCGCCTGCGCCGGGTCGCCGCTCGCCTGGCCCGCCAGCCACCAGTCCGGCGCCCGGAAGGCGACCCGCTGGGCGACCAGGGCACAGGCCGCCGAGACGACTCCGTCGAGGATCACCGGGGTGCGGCGCACCGCGCTCTGCAGCAGGAAGCCGGTGGTCGCGGCGAGGTCGGCGCCGCCGACGGCGGCCAGCAGCTGCAGCTGGTCGCCGAGGACCGGGCGGGCGCGGCGCAGCGCGTCGCGGATGGCCGCGCACTTGCGCATCCAGGCCAGGTCGTCGATGCCGGCGCTGCCGCGGCCGGTGACCACGGAGGCGTCCGTGCCGCACAGCGCGCCGATCAGGGTGCCGGCGGCGGTGGTGCCGCCCACGCTCAGGTCGCCGAGGACGACGAGGTCGGTGCCGGAGTCGGCCTCCTCGTCGGCGACGGCCATGCCGGTGCGGAACGCCTGCTCGGCCTCCTCGGCGGTCAGCGCGTCCTCGACGTCGATCCGGCCCGAGCCGCGGCGCACCCGGTGCCGGGTGACGTCCTCGGGGAAGGCGCCCGGGTCGCAGTCGAGCGCCATGTCGACCACGCGCAGCCCGGCGCCGAAGCGGCGGGCCAGGATGGCGGCCGCGCTCTCCCCGGCCAGGGCGGCGCGCACCAGCTCCTGGGCGCCGGCCTCGGGGCCGCCGGAGACGCCGAGGGAGGCGACGCCGTGGTCGCCGGCGAAGAGCAGCACCCGGGGCCGCTCGACGGGCTTCACGGGCACGGAGCCCTGGCCTGCGGCGAGCCACTCGCCCAGCTCGTCCAGCCGGCCCAGCGCCCCCGGGCGCGGTGCGAGGCGCTCCCGGCGCTCCTCGGCGTCCCGCCGGACGACTGCGTCGGGCCGCTCGATCAGGGAGGCGAAGTCATCAAGATTCAGACCGCTCATCCGCGACACCTTACCCCTGCGGGGTGGCTGGCAGGCGGGTGCACGGTGGGGGGTTCGCACTGCGTGCGGGGTGCGCCCCGCAAGGGGCGCTGGGGGCACCTCCCAGCGGTAGCTGGGGGAGGAACTGCGCGACCGGCCACGATGCGCCCGCAGTCGAGGTTCCCCCAGCTACCGCTGGGGGTGCCCCCAGGGCTGTGCCCCGGACCCCTTGGGGTCGTGCGTTGGCTGCGGGCCGGTGGGGGCTTGTCGCGCAGTTCCCCGCGCCCCTTACGGGGCGCGTCACGCGCCGCGCAGCGGCAGCGCCTGGCCCGCCACGACCAGGAGGATGTGCTCGCACTCGTCACCGATGGCGGCGTTCAGCCGCCCCAGCTCGTCGCGGAAGCGGCGGCCCGAGGACGTGGCCGGCACCACGCCCGACCCCACCTCGTTGCTCACCAGCACCACCGTGCGGCGCGTGGCCCGCACCGCCGCCACCAGGTCCGCGGTGCGCGCGGCCAGCGCATCCCGGCCGCCGTCCGCCCAGGTCGCGTCGTCCCACGCGCCGACGGAGTCCATCGCGTGCGTCAGCCACAGCGCCAGGCAGTCGACGAGCAGCGGCGGGCCCTCCTCCGCCAGCAGCGGCACCAGGTCGCACGTCTCGGCCGTCCGCCAGGACCCGGGGCGGCGCTCGCGGTGCAGCGCCACGCGCGCCGCCCAGTCGCGGTCGCCCTCGCGCGTGCCGCCCGTGGCCACGTACAGCACCTCGGGGAAGGACTCCAGGCGCCGTTCCGCCTCCACCGACTTGCCCGAGCGCGCGCCGCCCAGCACCAGCGTCCGCCGCGGCAGGTCCGGCACCTCGCGGTAGTCGCCGACGACCAGAGTGGTGCCGTCGGGCACCGCCCGCGCGCCCGCCGCCGCGAGCCGCCGGTGCAGTTCGCGGCCGGGCGGCACGTCGTGGTCCAGGTGCACGGCGATCACATCCGTCGTCGGCCCGGCCGCCCCCGCCTCCCGCAGCCGGGCCAGCGCGTCGGGCCGGTCCAGGACGTCGAGCAGCACCATGTCGTACGGGCCGGCCATGGTGCCCAGCCCGGCGAGTGCCGCGCCCGGCGGCAGGTACAGCAGCCGCTCCCCGTCGGCGGAGGTCACCTCGTACCCCGTCCCGGGCGCGTCCACGGCCAGCGCCCGCACCCGGTGCCCGCTGATCACCGACAGCTCGCGCCCGTCCGGCACCCGCACCGCCGCCGGCAGCCCGGCGGGGAGCTCCAGGGCCGGGCCGTCGTGCGGGTGCGAGAGCAGCACCTGGCGCACCCCGGCGATCGAACGCCCGGCGCGGGCCGCGGCGAACGCGGGGCCGGGGGTGAGGTCGAGGAGGAGTGCGCCGTCGACGAGCAGCGCCGTGGCGGCGCGAGCCTCGTCGCCCGTGGCGGTCGCGCAGGCCGCGCACGGGCAGTCGGGGCGCGGCAGCCCGTCGGGGGCTCCGGTGCCGAGGAGAGTCAGTTCCACGCTCTGATCGTCTCGCGTCCCCGCGCGCCGGGCGCGCGGGGCTCACCCTTTCTCGTCCGCCACCGGCGGCTAGGCTGCGCCCGGCAGGACTCAACACGTGGCGTACGTACGGCCCGGGAGGCTGACATGGCATGGACGTGGCGGTTCGAGAAGTCCGACGGCACGGAGGTGGAGCCGGCCGTGGAGCCGGAGGAGTTCACGACCCAGGGCGACGCGGAGTCCTGGATCGGCGAGGAGTGGCGGGCCCTGCTGGAGGGCGGGGTGGACCAGGTGCGGCTCTTCGAGGACGACGACGAGGTGTACGAGGGGCCGATGAGTCTGCGGGCCGCGTCCGAGAGTTGATCCTTCCGCGCCCCCTCGGGGGCGCTACATCTCGCCCAGTGTCACCGTCGTCGTCTGTTCGGCGCCGTCCCGGACATAGGTCACCTCCGTCTGGTCGCCCGGCTTGAGCCCGGCGAGCGTCTCGGCCAGCGACTGCATCGTGGTGACGGGGGCCTTGCCGACGCGGGTGACGATGTCGCCGGGCCGCAGCCCGGCCTTGTCGGCGGGGCCGCCCGGGGCGACGGCCACCAGGGCCACCCCGGCGGGGGCGAAGTCGGAGCCCACGATGGCCCGTCCGGTGATGCCGAGGGCCGCGCGTCCGGAGTCGGTGACCCGGCCGCTCCTGACGATCTGGTCGGCGATCCTGCCGACCGTCCCCGCCGGGATGGCGAAGCCGATGCCCGGCGCCGCCCCCTCGCCCAGCTCCGGGTCGACGGCGGCGAGCGTCGGGATGCCGATGACCTGCCCGGCGAGGTTCACCAGCGCGCCCCCGCTGTTGCCGGGGTTGATGGCGGCCGAGGTCTGCACCATGTTGGCGATGGTCGCCCCGGTGCCCCCGCCGCCGCGCCCCTCGCTGACGGTCCGGCCGACGGCCGAGACGATGCCCTGGGTCACGCTGCTGGACAGGCCCAGCGGATTGCCCATGGCCAGCACGATCTGGCCCACTTCGACCTTCGACGAGTCCCCGAGCACGGCCGGCTTGAGTCCCTTGGGCACGTTCTCCAGCCGGACGACCGCGAGGTCCTGTTCGGGGTACGAGGCCACCAGCCGGGCCCCCAGGGCGTCGCCGCCGGTGGCGAGGGAGACCTTGAACGTCCGGGCGTCACCGACGACATGGGCGTTGGTGACGATGTCGCCCTTGCCGTCGTAGACCACCCCGGAGCCGAGGCCCTGCCCCGTGGTGATCTGGACGACGGACGGGAGGACGTCCTTGACCACCTTCTGGTAGGCGGCCTGCAGATCGCCCGCCGGGCCCGTGACCTGCACGGGCGCGGCGGGCGAGGACGACGGCGCGCCCGACGGGCTCCCGGTGCCGCCGGAACATCCGGCGAGCAGGGCCAGGGCGCAGACGGCCGGGACGGCGGAACGCAGGCTCGGGACGCTCATACGGGGAGCATTCCCCGCCCCCGGCCTCAGCCCCGCACACCGCACAAATGCAGCAGTGCCGCCACCGCGCGGTACGGGTCTGTGCGGCCGGCCCGTTCCTCGGCCGCCAGCAGCCGGTCCAACTCGGGGCCCTGCGGCGGGAGCTGCCCGTCGGCGGCCTGGTCGGTGAAGACCCGTACGCCGTACCAGGCGTGCAGCGGGGCGCCGATGCCGGCGAGGGTCGCCGTCAGCGTCTCCCGCCGGTCGGCCCGCACCTCCAGCCCGATGCGGTTGGTGTACGCGGGGGAGTCGAAGGCGGCCAGGGCGGCCTGCCAGTCACCGCTCAGACCGGGCCGCATGGCCAGCGCGTCGGCGTTGCGCACGAGCAGCGAGAGCAGGCCGCCGGGGGCGAGGACCCGGGCCAGTCCGGCGAGCATGGGGTCGGGCTCCGGAACGTACATCAGCACGCCGTGGCAGAGCACGACATCGAAGGAGCCCGGCACGAAGTGCACGCCGGTGTCCCGCCCGTCGCCCTCGATGACCCGCATCCGCTCGCGGATGCCCTCGGGCTCGGCCGCCAGCGCCTCGCGCACGGTGGCCACCATCAGGGGGTCGGACTCCAGGCCGGTCACCTCGTGGCCGGCGCGGGCGAGCCGCAGCGCCTGGGTGCCCTGGCCGAGGCCGACGTCGAGGATCCGCAGCCGCCGGCCCACGGGGAAGCGGGCGGCTATCTGCTCGTCGACCTGGCGGGCGACGAGCTCCTGGCGGACGGTGTTCCGCAGCCCCCCGAGCCCGCTCAGCCACCCCTGTGCGCCGCTGCCGAAGGGCGCCGCCGGGGTGCCGCTCAGGGCTTCTCCCCGCGCGCGACCTTCGGCTTGGGCAGCCGCAGCCGGCGCATCTGCAGGGTGCGCATCAGGGCGTACGCGACGGCGCCGCGGGTGTTCTCGTCCGGGAAGCGCTGCTTGAGGGCGCGCTTGAGGGCGAAGCCGGTGATCGCGGAGTTGATGACGATCAGCGCGATGACGATCATCCACGCCAGCAGCACGTACGTCTGGAACGCACCGCGGTTGATCATGCTCAGGACCAGGATCAGCACGGCCAGCGGCAGGAAGAACTCGGCCACCGAGTAGCGCGCGTCCACGAAGTCGCGGGCGAAGCGGCGCACCGGGCCCTTGTCGCGGGCCGGCAGGAAGCGCTCGTCGCCGTTGGCCAGGGCCTCGCGCTGGCGGGCCAGGTCGGCACGGCGGGCCTCGCGCGCCCGCTTCGAGGCGTCCTTGCCCTTGGCGGGCGTGCTCGCCAGGCTGCGGCGCTGGGACTGGGCCTCGCTGCGCTTGGGGGTGGGGCGGCCCTTGGGCGCCTGCGGGTCACGGGCCTGCTTGGACTGCTCGGCGGCGGACGGCTTGGCGCCCGCGGCCTGCTCGGCCTTGTCGGCCTTGGAAGTGGAACGGCTTCGGAACACGGGACCCAAGGGTACGGGTTCCGGCGCCCGGGCACCGGCCCGGAGGGGAACGATCCGGCAACGACGGACGTCTGTAGGGAGAGGCCGGAGCTCTTCTACTCCTTGCGCCGGAGGGCGGCGACCTTGTGATCGTCCTGGAGGATGAGCGCATCGGTGCCCGAGGAGTGCGGTAATGGAAGCAGGGCCCGTACTGTGGGTTCTGATAGGTGTGACGGAGCCGAAGCCCGATTCAAGTCGGTCAGAAGGGGGCGCGCGAGGCCCATGAGCGGTGTCATGAAGCGTATGGGGATGATCTTCCGCGCGAAGGCCAACAAGGCCCTGGACCGGGCCGAGGATCCGCGCGAGACCCTCGACTACTCGTACCAGAAGCAGCTGGAGCTGCTGCAGAAGGTCCGCCGCGGCGTCGCCGACGTGGCGACGTCCCGCAAGCGTCTGGAGCTCCAGCTCAACCAGCTGCAGAACCAGTCCGCCAAGCTGGAGGAGCAGGGCCGCAAGGCGCTGGCGCTGGGCCGCGAGGACCTGGCACGCGAGGCGCTCACCCGCCGTTCCGCGCTCCAGCAGCAGGTCAGCGACCTGGAGACGCAGCACCAGACCCTCCAGGGCGAGGAGGAGAAGCTCACGCTCGCCTCCCAGCGCCTGCAGGCCAAGGTCGACGCCTTCCGGACGAAGAAGGAGACCATCAAGGCCACCTACACCGCGGCCCAGGCCCAGACCCGGATCGGCGAGGCCTTCTCCGGCATCTCCGAGGAGATGGGCGACGTCGGCCTGGCCATCCAGCGCGCCGAGGACAAGACGGCGCAGTTGCAGGCCCGCGCCGGTGCCATCGACGAGCTGCTCGCCTCGGGCGCCCTCGACGACCCGACCGGCATGGCCAAGGACGACATCACCGCCGAGCTGGACCGGCTCTCGGGCGGCTCGGACGTGGAGCTGGAACTCCAGCGGATGAAGGCCGAACTGGCGGGCGGCAGCGGCACCAAGCAGGCCATCGAGGGCGGCGCCGCCGGCCAGAACCACGCGGCGCAGCCGCAGGACACCCCGCGCTTCGACAAGCACTGAGGGAGAACTCATGATCGTGCGGATCATGGGGGAGGGCCAGGTCCGGCTGGACGACAGCCACTTCGCCGAGCTCAACGCGCTGGACGACGAGCTGCTCGCCGAGATGGAGAGCGGCGACGAGGAAGGCTTCCGGCGCACGCTCGGAGCGCTGCTGGACGCCGTGCGCAGGCTCGGCACCGCCCTGCCCGACGACGCCCTGGAGCCCTCCGAGCTGATCCTTCCGTCGCCCGGGGCCTCCCTGGAGGAGGTCCGCGAGATGCTCGGCGACGAGGGCCTCATCCCGGGGTGACGCCCCGGCCGGCCGGCATCACGCGCCCCCGTTCCCGTCCGGGACCGGGGGCGCGGTCGGCATGAGCACCTTCACCACCGGCCCGCACCGCTGGCTGCGCGCACATCCGCGCGCCGCCGACCTGTTGCTGGCCGCCGCCGTGCTGGCGCTCGTGCTGACCGGCGCCTACCTCACCGTCCACACCCGGCAGCACCCGCCCGGTCCCGGCTTCGTCGCCCTGGCCGTCGTCGCCTGCGGCTGCCTGGTGTGGCGCCGTACGGCGCCGCGGGCCGTGCTCGGCCTGACCTCGGTGCTGACGGTCGCCGCCGCCGTCGCCGGGCGGGACGGGCCCCCGCGCACCCAGGTCGCGGTGACCGCCGCCGTGGCGCTCTACACCGTGGCCGCCCGCACCGAGCGGTCCACGGCCTGGCGCATCGCCGCGCCGACCGTCGTCGCCATCACCGGCACCGTGATGCTGCTCGGCCCCGGACCCTGGTACTCCCAGGAGAGCTTCGGCCTGCTGGCCTGGACCGCGCTGGCCGGTGCCGCGGGGGACGCCGTCCGCAGCCGGCGCGCCTTCGTCGCGGCGATCGAGGAACGGGCCGAGCGGGCCGAGCGCACCCGCGAGGAGGAGGCCCGCCGCCGCGTCGCGGAGGAGCGGCTGCGCATCGCCCGCGAGCTGCACGACGTCGTCGCGCACCACATCGCGCTCGTCAACGTCCAGGCCGGTGTGGCCGCGCACATCATGGACAGCCGCCCCGAACAGGCCAAACAGGCCCTCGCCCACGTCCGCGAGGCCGGCCGCTCGGCGCTGGAGGAGCTGCGCGCCACGGTCGGCCTGCTGCGCCAGCACGGGGACCCCGAGGCCCCGACCGAGCCCGCACCCGGCCTCGGGCTGCTCGACCGGCTCGTCGACGGCTTCGGGCGGGTGGGGCTGCCGGTGACCGTCGCGGCCGTCTCCACGCTGCCCGGCGGGCAGGGCGCGACGGGCGAGGCCGCCGGGGCCGCCGCCGTCCTCGGCCCGCTGCCGGCCGCCGTGGACCTCACCGCGTACCGGCTGGTCCAGGAGGCGCTCACCAATGTGCAGAAGCACGCGGGCCCCGGCGCCCGGGCCGAGGTCTCCCTGCTGCGCGGCACGGACAGCCTTCAGCTGACCGTGCTGGACGACGGTGCCGGGCCCCCGCCCGGGGGCATCGGGAGCGGCGGGCACGGCCTCGTCGGCATGCGCGAGCGCGCGGCGGCCCTCGGCGGCCGCTGTGAGACGGGCCCGCGGGACGAGGGTGTGCCCGGTTTCCGGGTCCGCGCCACCCTGCCGCTGCAGGCGCCCGCCTAGGCTGACGCCATGACCGAGCCGATCAGCGTCCTGCTTGCCGACGACCAGGCGCTGTTGCGCAGCGCGTTCCGGCTGCTCGTGGAGTCCGAACCGGACATGCGGGTGGTGGGGGAGGCGGCGGACGGGGCCCAGGCCCTCGCCCTGGCGCGGGAGCACGCGCCCGACGTGGTCCTGATGGACATCCGGATGCCAGGGACGGACGGCCTCGCCGCGACCAGGGAGATCTGCGCGGACCCCGCGCTGGCGTCCGTGCGCGTGGTGATGCTGACGACCTTCGAGGTCGACGAGTACGTGGTGCAGTCGCTGCGCGCGGGCGCGTCGGGCTTCCTCGGCAAGGGCGCGGAGCCGGAGGAACTGCTGGCGGCGATCAGGATCGCCGCGGCCGGGGAGGCGCTGCTGTCGCCCGCGGCGACGAAGGGCCTGATCGCGAAGTTCCTCGCCCAGGGCGAGCCCCCCGCCGACGCCCGGCGCGAGACGGCACGCCTTGCGGCCCTGACGGGCCGGGAACGGGAGGTTCTCGTGCAGGTGGCGGGGGGCTTCTCGAACGACGAGATCGGCGAGCGGCTGGAGGTCAGCCCGCTGACGGTGAAGACGCACGTGAACCGGGCAATGTCGAAGCTCGGTGCCCGCGACAGGGCCCAACTCGTGGTCATAGCCTACGAGTCGGGCCTGGTAAGGCCGGCCCAAGCCCCGTAAGGGGCGCGGGGCTGTGTCGATATGCGGCTCCGCCGCGTGGGCGCGACCAGTTGCGCCCCCGTCAGGGGCGCGGGGAACTGCGCGACTAGCCCCCACCGGCCCGCAGCCGAGGCACAACCCAGGGGGTCCGGGGCGCAGCCCCGAGCACCTCGACCGCAGGCGCGTCGTGGTCGCTCGCGCAGTTCCCCGCGCCCCTGACGGGGCGCGAGGCCCCCGCAGGGGTTACGGCAGGGCCAGCATCCGCTCCAGCGCCAGCTTCGAGAAGCTGGCGACCTCCGGATCCACCTCGATCCGGTTCACCACCTTGCCGTCCGCCAAGGACTCCAGCGCCCACACCAGGTGCGGCAGGTCGATGCGGTTCATCGTCGAGCAGAAGCACACCGTGCGGTCGAGGAAGACGATCTCCTTGCCCTCGTCCGCGAACCGGTTCGCGAGCCGCCGGACCAGGTTCAGCTCGGTGCCGATGGCCCACTTGGAGCCGGCGGGGGCGGCCTCCAGCGTCTTGATGATGTACTCCGTCGAGCCGACGTGGTCGGCCGCGGCCACCACCTCGTGGCGGCACTCGGGGTGCACCAGGACATTGACGCCGGGGATGCGCTCGCGCACGTCGTTCACCGAGTCCAGCGAGAAGCGGCCGTGCACCGAGCAGTGGCCGCGCCACAGGATCATCTTCGCGCCGCGCAGCTCCTCGGCCGTCAGGCCGCCGTTCGGCTTGTGCGGGTTGTAGAGGACGCAGTCCTCCAGCGACATGCCCAGGTCGCGCACGGCGGTGTTGCGCCCGAGGTGCTGGTCCGGCAGGAAAAGGACCTTCTCGCCCTGCTCGAACGCCCAGTTGAGGGCCCGCTCCGCATTGGACGAGGTGCAGATCGTGCCGCCGTGCTTGCCGGTGAAGGCCTTGATGTCGGCGGAGGAGTTCATGTACGAGACGGGGACGGTGACGTCCGCGATGCCCGCCTCGGTCAGGACGTCCCAGCACTCGGCGACCTGCTCGGCGGTGGCCATGTCGGCCATCGAGCAGCCGGCCGCGAGGTCCGGCAGGACGACCTGCTGGCCGTCGTGGGTCAGGATGTCCGCGGACTCGGCCATGAAGTGCACGCCGCAGAAGACGATGTACTCGGCGTCGGGCCGGGCGGCGGCCTCGCGCGCGAGCTTGAAGGAGTCGCCGGTGACGTCGGCGAACTCGATGACCTCGTCGCGCTGGTAGTGGTGGCCGAGGACGAAGACCTTGTCCCCGAGCTTCGCCTTGGCCGCCCGGGCGCGCTCCACCAGGTCCGGGTCGGACGGTGCCGGCAGATCGCCGGGGCACTCCACACCGCGCTCGCTGCGCGGGTCGGCCTCGCGGCCGAGGAGCAGGAGGGCGAGCGGGGTGGGCTGGACATCCAAAGGCTGGGCGGTGGTCACGTCACGCACCCTTTCTGTTCTGCGGACGGCCGCTCTGCGCTGTGCAGCAGTCGGCGTTGTCGTCAATTTGACGCTATCTATCATAACTGCTTCGCGTCACTTTGACGATGGTGATTGCGTCGATGTGACGCATTCCCGTTCGCGGGCCGGGTGTGCGAGCATGAAAGCCGGTGAAGTCACCATCAGGACCCGGAATGAATCCGGGACGGCAGCGGTTGCAGGCGACGCAAGCATCCGCAGAAGAACCCGGGAGTGAAGCAGATGTCCGTTCAGGACGAGAAGACCACGGTGAGCGACGGCATCCTCCTGTCCGACGCCGCTGCGGCCAAGGTCAAGGCCCTGCTGGAGCAGGAAGGCCGTGACGACCTCGCGCTGCGCGTCGCCGTCCAGCCCGGCGGCTGCTCCGGTCTGCGTTACCAGCTCTTCTTCGACGAGCGCTCGCTCGACGGCGACGTCGTCAAGGACTTCGACGGCGTCAAGGTCGTCACCGACCGCATGAGCGCCCCCTACCTGGGCGGCGCCTCGATCGACTTCGTCGACACCATCGAGAAGCAGGGCTTCACGATCGACAACCCGAACGCGACCGGTTCCTGCGCCTGCGGCGACTCCTTCAGCTGACAGGCCTCCTCGCCGTACGAAGGCGGTGCCCCCGGACGGGGGCACCGCCTTCGCTCTTTCGTGCTAGGCCTGGCGCAGCGTCCCGCCCGTCGTCTCGTCCACGACCTTCCGGTCGTCCAGCGGCTTGTCCAGCGTCACCGGCAGATCCCACTGCTTGAGCATCATCACGCAGGGCCGGCCCGGGTTCTTCTCCGTGCCGGTGACCTTCACCGACACCGTGGAACCGGACTCCTTGTCCGTCACCGCATAGGTGTTGCAGACCCCGCCCCAGAAGTGCAGGACGAGCTTCTTCCCGTCGTCCCCGGCGGTGCTGTACGAGTCGACGCGCATCGACCGGGTCCGCGGCGTCCCCGTCGGGGCGGGCGTACGGGACGGCGAGGGCGCGGCGACGAACTTCGGGTCCACCGCGGGCTGGGCGACGGTGACCGTCGCTCCGCCGCCGCCCGGCAGCTGCACGCTGAACAGCCACGACGGCACCAGTGCCGGCCGCCCCGCCACGGACTGCGCCGACAGCCCGAACTCGGCCCCGCGCACCGTCGCGGGCTCCGCCTTCGACGGCGTGCCCGGGCACGGCGGCGTCCCGTCGGCATCGGCGCCCTTGGGCAGCGGGGTCATCGTCCGGCAGCCGCCGGGCCCCGGACGGCCGGTCCCCGCGCCCTTGTTGAGCGCGTCGAGCGCCTGCTGGGCGCTGACGACGGGATATCCGGCGCCCTTCTCCGGCAGCTCCAACTGCCCGCTGCCCTGCGTCACTTGCCCGTCCGAGCCCACCTGGAGGGTGGTCCGCCAGCCGTAGGAGGGCAGGGAGTTGAGCACCGGGTCGGCGCTGACCGTCCGTATCGCGCCGAACGTCCGTTGCGCGTCCACCTTCGCGCCGTCCTGGCCCAGCGCCTTCAGCACGGGCGCCGCCGCGCTCTTCGCCTTGTCCTCCGGCACCGGGCCCGTGGCCGCCGGGTCCGGGGAGGGGGCCGCGCCGTCACGGAAGGACGGGCAGGTCACCGGGGGAACGTCCTTGCCCTCCTGCTGCGGCCCCGCGCCCGGCGGGTGCTCGCAGTGGGTGCCGCCCGGGGTGCCGTACCGCGTGAACGACCAGTCGCCCGGCGCCTGTTGGTGCACCTGGAGCGTGGGACCCGAGGCGTCGGGAGTGCCCCCGACCGTCCAGACACCGTTCGTCAGCCGGGGCGTGCCCTGCACCTTGAGCGCCGTGGCCAGCGCCGTCACCTCGTCGCGCGTCACCTCGCGCCCGGGCAGGTAGACGGGCGCGCTGTGCGGCCCGTCGGGGAGCTTGCCCGCCGCGCGGTAGTGGACGCCGTGGGGATCCGGCTCGCCCACCGCGATGCCCTGCTGCGGACCGCCGCCGGGCTGCCCGTAGCCGTCCAGGGCCAGCGGCGGAGGGGAAGAGCTGTCGCCGGACCCGCCGGACCGGTCCGCGCCGCCGCCGTCCGTCGCGGTGGACGCCCAGTACGCGCCCCCTCCTCCGGCCAGCAGCACGGCCGCGGCCACCGATGCGACCGCCAGCGGCGAGTGCTTGCGCCGCGGTTTCTCGGGGGTGCTGCCGGGAGTGGCGCCCTCGGTGCTCACCACATCGCTCCTTCGCTCCGCTCAATGTGTGTACTGCCGTGTCCTCTGTGAAGGGGACGGCGCTTGGACGGAGCGCAGGAGCGAGCGGTTCCACCCGGGTCAGTCGCCGTATTCCGACATCCCGTCCAGCAGCCGGGCCGAGGCCGCCGGGACGGAGACCCCGTGGATGGCGGAGAGCGGGGTGTGCCGCCGGGCGGGGGCGGGGCGGGGGGTCCGGGCGCCGGGCCAGTGCGGTGCCATGCGGGCGCAGTCCCTGCGCAGCTCGTCGAGCGACTCGGGCTCGGGGGTGTGCTGCGTGACGTCCTTCACAGTCTTCGGCATATCCGCACCGTACGCACGCGGTGCCGCTGCGAGAAAGAGCTACTAATAGGTAGATTTGCCCACCCAGTGGCGAGAATCGGACCCTCTTGTCCGGAGGCCTCCACCCGGTAACGTGGTGTGGCTCTTTCTGTTTTTCTCGTTATGTCACCTCGCCCCGCAGGGAGCAGACCCGTCGTGCGTATCGCTGTCACCGGCTCCATCGCCACCGACCATCTGATGACCTTCCCCGGCCGCTTCGCCGACCAGCTCGTGGCGGACCAGCTGCACACGGTCTCCCTCTCCTTCCTCGTCGACGAGCTCGACGTCCGCCGCGGCGGAGTGGGCCCCAACATCTGCTTCGGCATGGGCGTCCTCGGCCTGCGCCCGATCCTGGTCGGCGCGGCGGGCGCGGACTTCGCCGACTACCGCGCCTGGCTGGACCGGCACGGGGTGGACACCGACTCCGTCCACATCTCCGAGGTCCTGCACACCGCGCGCTTCGTGTGCACCACGGACACCGACCACAACCAGATCGCCTCCTTCTACACCGGCGCCATGAGCGAGGCCCGGCAGATCGAGCTGCAGCCCGTCGCCGACCGGGTCGGCGGCCTGGACCTGGTGCTGATCGGCGCCGACGACCCCGAGGCGATGCTGCGCCACACCGAGGAGTGCCGCACCCGCGGCATCCCGTTCGCGGCCGACCCCTCGCAGCAGCTGGCCCGGATGGACGGCGACGACATCCGCCAGCTGGTCGAGGGCGCCGCGTACCTGTTCACCAACGAGTACGAGAAGGCGCTCATCGAGTCCAAGACGGGCTGGACGGGCGACGAGATCCTCGCCAAGGTCGGCACCCGCATCACCACCCTGGGCGCGCGCGGCGTGCGCATCGAGAGCGCGGGCGGCCCGACCGTCGAGGTCGGCTGCGCCCAGGAGGAGGCCAAGGTCGACCCGACCGGCGTGGGCGACGCGTTCCGCGCCGGCTTCCTCGCCGGCCTGACCTGGGAGCTCTCGCAGGAGCGGGCGGCGCAGCTGGGCTGCATGCTGGCGACGCTCGTCATCGAGACGCTGGGCACGCAGGAATACGAGCTGCGGCGCGGCCACTTCATGGAGCGCTTCGCGAAGGCCTACGGCGACACGGCGGCCGCCGAGGTGCAGGCCCACCTGGGCTGAGGCTGTACGGGGCGCCCCGTAAGGGGCGCGGGGAACTGCGCGACCAGCCCCCACCGGCCCGCAGCCGACGCACTGACCCAGGAGGCCCGGGTCGCAGCCCCGAGCACCTCGCCTGCAGGCGCGTCGTGGCCGATCGCGCAGTTCCTCCCCCAGCTACCGCTGGGAGGTGCCCCCAGCGCCCCTTCGGGGCGCCGTGGTGCCGGCCCCGTCAGGAGCGGCGGCGTACCGTGTACGCCACGCCGCCCGGCACCGGCCGTTCCCCCACATACTCCTGCCCCCGCATCTCGCACCATGCCGGGATGTCCAGCCGGGCGGCCTCGTCGTCGGAGAGCACGGTCACCAGCCCGCCGACCGGAGCATCTCCGAAGGCCCGCGCCAGCTCGATCACCGGGATCGGGCACCGCTTGCCCAGCGAGTCGACGACCAGTTCCCCTTCCCCGGAAGGGGAACCCGCACCGGCGGCCGGCGCGCCCAGCGCCCCCCGCACCTCCGCGACCACGCCCGGCAGCACCCCCAGGAACCGGTCGACCTCCTCCGGGGCCGTCCCCCGCGGCAGCGAGACCCGTACGTTCCCCTCGGTGAGCACCCCCATCGCCCGCAGCACATGACTCGGGGTCAGTGTGCTGGACGTACACGACGAACCGGACGAAACCGAGAAGCCCTCGCGGTCCAGCGCGTGCAGCAGCGCCTCCCCGTCCACGTACAGGCACGAGAACGTGACCAGGTGCGGCAGCCGGCGCGCCGGATCGCCGACGACCTCGACGTCCGGCACGAGTTCCGGGACCCGGGCCCGGATCCGGTCCACCAATGCCCGCAGCCGCGCGGCCTCTTCGGCCGCCTCCTGGCGGACGGCCCGCAGCGACGCCGCCGCCGCGACGACCGCCGGCAGGTCGGGGAAGCCCGGCGCGCGCCCCGACTCCCTTTCGTCCACGGGGTGCTGAGGGGCGTACCGCACTCCCTTGCGCACGGCCAGCAGGCCGACCCCGGACGGGCCGCCCCACTTGTGCGCACTCGCCGTCAGCAGCGACCAGCCGCCCCCGACCGGTTCCCAGCCCAGCGACTGGGCCGCGTCCACCAGCAGCGGCACCCCCGCCTCCCGGCAGGCCTCGGCCACTTCGGCCACCGGCTGCACCGTCCCCACCTCGTGGTTGGCGGACTGCAGCACCGCCAGCGCGGTGTCCGGCCGCAGCGCCGCCGCGTACGCGCCCGCGCCCACCCGGCCCGTCCGGTCGACCGCCACTTCGGTGACCGTCCCGCCCGCTGCTTCATGCACGGCGGCGGAGTGCAGGACGGCCGAGTGCTCCACGGCGGACACCACCAGGTGCCGCCCGGCCCGGCGCCGCCCGGCGAGGGCGCCGGCAATTCCGTCGTGCAGGGCCCGTGTCCCCGAAGGAGTGAAGACCAGTTCGTCCGGGCGGCAGCCGACGGCATCCGCCGCGGCCTCGCGCGCCGCGTCGAGCAGCAACCGGGCCCGGCGGCCCTCCCTGTAGAGGCGGGCCGGATCGGCCCAGCCCTCGTCGAGGGCGGCCAGCAGCGCCTGGCGCGCGACGGGGTGCAGGGGAGCGGCGGAAGCGGCGTCGAAGTACGGCACGGAGCACACGCTAGCGTGCAGGTCGCACGTTGTGCGGAGGCCATCTGACGGTCCGCCGGACGGCCCCGGATCAGCAGATTCCGCCTCTTCGGGTAGTGACGCGGCGCGTTGGGTACCCTCCCCGCGCGGCCCCAAATAGCGTCCAGTAGGGTTTGGTCCGCATAAACATCCAAACCCCTGCCCGCAGCGGGCCGGCGACCGACCAGCGAGACGGCCGTTGCCGACCGCACGGGCGAGACTCTCGGGAAGGCGCTACGTGAGTCCCAACGGCTCCGACCGCTCGTCGCGGCGCCCGGTGCGGCGGAAGCTGCTGCAGGCGCTGGCCGCGGGCGCTGTCCTGGCGACCGCCACCGGTTGCACATCCAAGGACTTCCCCCGCCTCGGAATGCCCACTCCCGTCACGGAAGAGGCGCCGCGGATCCTCTCCCTGTGGCAGGGCTCCTGGGCCGCCGCCCTCGCGGTCGGCGTTCTGGTGTGGGGCCTGATCCTGTGGAGCGTCGTCTTCCACCGGCGCAGCCGCACCAAGGTGCAGGTCCCCCCGCAGACCCGGTACAACATGCCCATCGAGGCGCTGTACACCGTGGTCCCGATCATCATCGTGTCGGTGCTCTTCTACTTCACCGCGCGTGACGAGAACAAGCTCCTGACCAACCCCGCGAAGCCGAAGCACGTGGTCAACGTGGTGGGCTTCCAGTGGAGCTGGGCGTTCAACTACCTCGAGAACGTCGACGGCCAGCCGGCCGGCCGGCCGCTGCGCGAGGTCAAGGAGCTGGACGCGATTCCGGACCGGTTCCTGGACAAGGCCCCGGCCAACGCCGGCGGTGTCTACGACATCGGCGTCCCGGGCACCCGGAACCCGCAGACCAACAACCCGGGCCCGACGCTGTGGCTGCCCAAGGGCGAGACGGTGGAGTTCGTCCTCACCTCGCGGGACGTCATCCACTCCTTCTGGGTCGTGCCGTTCCTGATGAAGCAGGACGTCATCCCGGGCCACACCAACAGCTTCACGGTGACCCCGAACCGCGAGGGCACCTTCATGGGCAAGTGCGCCGAGCTCTGCGGCCAGGACCACTCCCGGATGCTCTTCAACGTCAAGGTCGTCTCTCCTGAGCGGTACAAGGCGCACCTGAAGGAGCTCGCGGCCAAGGGCCAGACCGGTTACCAGCCGGCGGGCATCGCGCAGACGGATCACGCGAAGAACGCGGAGACCAAGAACAAGTGAGCATCCTCAACGAACCCCAGGGTGCCGCCGCCGCCCCAGCCGCGGCAGCACCGCCCGTACGCCAGAAGCAGCCCGGCAACCAGGTGATCAAGTGGCTCACCACCACTGACCACAAGACGATCGGCACGCTCTACCTGGTCACGTCGTTCGCGTTCTTCTGCATCGGCGGCCTCATGGCGCTCCTCATGCGCGCCGAACTGGCCCGTCCCGGCACGCAGATCATGTCGAACGAGCAGTTCAACCAGGCGTTCACGATGCACGGCACGATCATGCTGCTGATGTTCGCGACGCCGCTGTTCGCCGGATTCGCGAACTGGATCATGCCACTGCAGATCGGCGCGCCCGACGTGGCGTTCCCGCGGCTGAACATGTTCGCCTACTGGCTCTACCTCTTCGGCTCGCTCATCGCCGTGGGCGGCTTCCTCACCCCGCAGGGTGCGGCCGACTTCGGCTGGTTCGCCTACTCCCCGCTGTCGGACGCGGTCCGCTCGCCGGGTGTCGGCGCCGACATGTGGATCATGGGTCTGGCCTTCTCCGGCTTCGGCACCATCCTCGGCTCGGTCAACTTCATCACCACGATCATCTGCATGCGCGCCCCGGGCATGACGATGTTCCGCATGCCGATCTTCACCTGGAACGTCCTGCTGACCGGTGTCCTGGTCCTGCTCGCCTTCCCGGTCCTGGCCGCCGCGCTGTTCGCCCTGGAGGCGGACCGTAAATTCGGCGCACAAGTATTCAATGCGGCAAATGGCGGAGCATTGCTCTGGCAGCACCTCTTCTGGTTCTTCGGCCATCCCGAGGTGTACATCATCGCCCTGCCGTTCTTCGGCATCATTTCCGAGGTCATCCCGGTCTTCTCGCGCAAGCCGATGTTCGGTTACATCGGCCTGATCGCGGCGACCATCTCGATCGCGGGTCTGTCGGTGACCGTGTGGGCGCACCACATGTACGTCACGGGCGGTGTGCTGCTGCCGTTCTTCTCCTTCATGACCTTCCTGATCGCGGTCCCGACCGGTGTGAAGTTCTTCAACTGGATCGGCACCATGTGGAAGGGCTCGCTGTCCTTCGAGACCCCGATGCTGTGGGCCGTCGGCTTCCTGATCACCTTCACCTTCGGTGGTCTGACCGGCGTCATCCTGGCCTCGCCCCCGATGGACTTCCACGTCTCCGACTCGTACTTCGTGGTCGCGCACTTCCACTACGTGATCTTCGGTACGGTCGTCTTCGCGATGTTCTCCGGCTTCCACTTCTGGTGGCCGAAGTTCACCGGCAAGATGCTGGACGAGCGCCTCGGCAAGATCACCTTCTGGACGCTGTTCGTCGGCTTCCACGGCACCTTCCTGGTCCAGCACTGGCTGGGCGCCGAGGGCATGCCGCGCCGTTACGCGGACTACCTGGCCGCCGACGGCTTCACCACGCTGAACACCATCTCGACCATCAGCTCCTTCCTGCTGGGCCTGTCGATGCTGCCGTTCATGTACAACGTGTGGAAGACGGCCAAGTACGGCAAGAAGGTCGAGGTCGACGACCCGTGGGGTTACGGCCGTTCGCTGGAGTGGGCGACCTCCTGCCCGCCGCCGCGGCACAACTTCCTCACCCTGCCGCGGATCCGTTCCGAATCCCCGGCGTTCGACCTGCACCACCCGGAGATCGCAGCCCTTGAGCTCGAGACCGTGGGTGCCGGGGCCATCGCGGGCGGAAAGGAGTCCGGCAAGTGAAGATCCAAGGCCGGATGTTCATCTGGCTCTCCGTCTTCATCCTCGCCATGGCGATCGTCTATGGCCTGTGGTCGAAGGAAGCCGCCGGAACCACCGCGCTCTTCATGGCCTTCGGCCTGAGCGTGATGATCGGCTACTACCTGGCGTTCACCGCGCGCCGGGTGGACGCCGGTGCGCAGGACGACAAGAACGCCGATGTCGCCGACGACGCCGGTGAGCTGGGCTTCTTCGCCCCGCACAGCTGGCAGCCGCTGTCCCTGGCGGTCGGTGGCGCGCTCGCCTTCCTGAGCATCTGCTTCGGCTGGTGGCTGATGTTCTTCTCGGCACCGATCATCTTCGTCGGCCTCTTCGGCTGGGTGTTCGAGTTCTACCGCGGCGAGAACCAGAACCAGTAGGTCCGCCGCACGCAGTACCCCCGGGCCCCGCACACCGCCAGGTGTGCGGGGCCCGATTGCGTCCCCGGAGCGGCGGCGCCACCCGTTTGCAGTCACCCCGCGGGCCGTACCTCCCGAATCTTCCTACGGTGTGACCATGAGTCACTCCTCTCGCAGCACGGCGGTTCTCTGCAGCCTCCTGGTGATCACCCTCGCCGCAGGGGGCACCGCGTGCGGCGGCTCGTCCAACCCGCTGGCCGACAAGCCCTACGACGCCACCGGGCAGGTCTCCCTCGTCGGCGCCGAGGACGGCCACAAGGCCGACCCCGGCAAGCCGCTGGAGGTCAGGGCCGACGCCGGCGACCGCATCACGGACGTCACGGCCACGGATGCCGCCGGCCGCTATGTGAAGGGTGAACTCGACGCCGGCGGACGCCACTGGCGCAGCACCGGCGCCCTCGCCGCCGGCGCCCACTACACCGTCAGGATCAGCACCGAGGACGAGGACGGGGCCCAGGGGCGGCGCACGATCGGCTTCGACACCAACCCTGCGGACAAGCTGCTGCGCGTCACGTTCGGCCCGCAGAGCGGCACCTACGGCGTCGGTCAGCCCGTCACGGCCGAACTCAGCATGCCCGTCACGGATCCCGCCTCCCGCGCGACCGTCGAGCGCACCCTGCGGGTCGAGTCGCAGCCCTCCGTCAAGGGCGCCTGGTACTGGGTGGACAACCGCACCCTGCACTACCGTCCGCAGGAGTACTGGCCCGCCCACGCGGTCGTGAACGTCTCGGCGAACCTCAACGGCATAAAGGTCGGCGGGGCGCTCTACGGCGGCCCCTCCAAACCCGTGAAGCTCACCATCGGCGACCGGGTGGAGGCCGTCACGGACGCCAGTGCGCACTCCATGACCGTCACCAAGAACGGCCAGGAGCTCGGCACCGTCCCCGTGACCACCGGAAAGCCCGGCTACGACACCCGCAACGGGGTCAAGGTGATCCTGGGCAAGGAATCCTTCGTACGGATGCGCGGCACCAGCATCGGCATCGCCGAGGGGAGCGCCGACTCCTACGACCTGCCCGTCCACTGGGCCACCCGGGTCACGTGGAGCGGCGAATACGTGCACGCCGCCCCCTGGTCCGAGGGCTCGCAGGGCTGGGACAACGTCAGCCACGGCTGCACGGGCATGAGCACCGAGAACGCCAAGTGGTTCTTCGACACCGTCCGGGTGGGCGACATCGTCAAGGTCGTCGGCAGCGCGGGCGCCACGATGACGCCCTTCGACAACGGCTTCGGCGACTGGAACGTGCCGTGGCAGAAGTGGCGCCAGGGCAGCGCCCTGACGGCCGGCAAGCGCGAAGGCACCAGCCCGGCCGACGCGGCCCGGCTGCGGCCCCGGATGTAACCCCCCGTGGGGGCCGTTCAGGCCCCCACGGCCGGCCGGTCCGCCGCACGCAACAGGCCCGCCAGGGAGGCGGAGAGGGCCACCGGGTCCACCGGGTGGGTCACCACCGCGTCCGCCCGGCTCCAGGTCGCCAGCCAGGCGTCCTGCGGGCGTCCGATGAGCAGCAGCACGGGCGGGCAGCGGAACACCTCGTCCTTCAGCTGCCGGCACACACCCATGCCGCCCGCGGGCGCCGTCTCGCCGTCCAGGACGCAGACGTCGACCCGGCGTTCCTCCAGCGTCCGCAGCACCGCGGGCAGCGTCGCGCACTCCAGATACTCCACCTGCGGCACATCGGCCGCGGGGCGCCGCCCGGCGGCCAGCCGCACCTGCTCCCGGGTGCGCGCGTCGTCGCTGTAGACCAGCACCGTGGCAGTGGGCTGCATTCGTTCCTCCAGGCGTGTGAGAAGCACGGCGTGCGGATCGGGCGCTGGGCCGGATGCTACTCCGCGGGCAGGGCCCCGGAGGAGGGTTCGCACATGCCGGATGACGGTGCGTCGGGCCCGGTGGAAGGAGCGCTTCCTCCCTTCGGGGGACCACGGAACTGGGCCGTACGAGCAGGGCATACGCCCTTGACACACCGAACGGCACCCCCCGGAGTGAGCGCGAGATAAGCGACCGACATAATGTCGGTCGTGGCGACAGCAACAGCAGTAGATACCGGGCACGCGCACCCCTCGGTCAACCGGCCGAACCTCACCAGCGTCGGAACCATCATCTGGCTGAGTTCCGAGCTGATGTTCTTCGCGGCCCTCTTCGCGATGTACTTCACCCTCCGATCGGTGACGGGAACCGACCACTGGAAGGACATGGCGTCGCACCTGAACGTTCCGTTCTCGGCGACGAACACGACCATCCTGGTGCTCTCCTCCCTGACCTGCCAGCTCGGCGTCTTCGCCGCGGAACGCGGCGACGTGAAGAAGCTGCGCACGTGGTTCACGATCACCTTCGTGATGGGTGCCATCTTCATCGGCGGCCAGATCTTCGAGTACACCGACCTGGTCAAGGAGGACGGCCTCTCGCTCTCCTCCGACCCGTACGGCTCGGTGTTCTACCTGACGACCGGCTTCCACGGCCTGCACGTGACGGGCGGTCTCATCGCCTTCCTGCTGGTCCTGGGCAGGACGTACGCGGCCAAGAGGTTCACCCACCACCAGGCGACGGCGGCCATCGTCGTGTCCTACTACTGGCACTTCGTCGACGTGGTCTGGATCGGCCTCTTCGCCACGATCTACTTGATCAAGTAATCGGTCCTGTCCTGCACCGGACCACAGTCCAGCAACGAAGCAGAAGATCCTGACACCGGGGTAATCCGTGAAAAAGCTCTCCGCACGACGACGCCATCCGCTGGCGGCGGTCGTCGTCCTACTCTTCGCGCTGGCGGTAACTGGGGGGCTGTACGCCGCGTTCGCGCCGGCGGACAAGGCCAAGGCCGATGACACCGCCCAGTCCCTCGCCATCGAGGAGGGCAAGAAGCTCTATTCCGTGGGCTGCGCAAGCTGCCACGGCACCGGCGGTCAGGGCAGCTCCGACGGGCCGAGCCTGGTCGGTGTGGGCTCCGCGGCCGTCGACTTCCAGGTCGCAACCGGCCGTATGCCGCTCCAGCAGCAGGGTGCCCAGGCGCCCCGCAAGAAGGCGATCTACTCGCAGGCCGAGATCGACCAGCTCGCCGCGTACATCGCCTCCCTCGGCGCGGGCCCGGTCGCCCCGACGAAGAGCCAGTACAGCCCCGACGGCGCCGACATCGCCAAGGGCGGGGAGCTCTTCCGCACCAACTGCGCCCAGTGCCACAACTTCGTGGGCAAGGGCGGTGCGCTGTCGAACGGCAAGTTCGCCCCGTCCCTCGAGAACGTCAACCCCAAGCACATCTACGAGGCCATGCAGACCGGCCCGCAGAACATGCCTTCCTTCCCCGACACCACGATGTCGGAGAAGAACAAGAAGGACATCGTCGCGTACCTGGGCGCGGTCAACAGCAGCAAGTCGGAGAACCCTGGCGGCCTCGAGCTGGGCGGCTTCGGCCCGGTCAGTGAAGGCCTGTTCGCATGGGTCTTCGGTCTGGGCGCGCTGGTCGCCGTGGCCATCTGGGTCGCTGCCCGGACCGCAAAGGCCAAGAAGTCATGAGTAGCCAAGAGATTCCAGAAGAGAACCTGCCGAGCACGCAGGGCGAAGCGCACGCCGGTGCCGTAGCCACCGCCGACCCGTTCGCCGACCCGGGGCTGCCGCCGCACGAGCACCGCATCCAGGACATCGACGAGCGGGCCGCCAAGCGGTCCGAGCGCGTGGTCGCGATGCTGTTCGTGCTGTCCATGCTGGCCACCGTCGGCTTCATCGCCTCCTACGTCACCCTGCCGGTCGACAAGAACATCTACGTCTTCCCCATCGGGCACATCAGCGCGCTGAACTTCGCGCTGGGCCTGACCCTGGGCGTGGCGCTGTTCTGCATCGGCGCGGGCGCGGTCCACTGGGCGCGCACCCTGATGTCCGACGTCGAGGTCGCCGACGACCGGCACCCGATCGAGGCCTCCCCCGAGGTCAAGGCCAAGGTCATGGCCGACTTCCGGGAGGGCGCGAAGGAGTCGGCGCTCGGCCGCCGCAAGCTGATCCGCAACACCATGTTCGGCGCGCTGGCCCTGTTCCCGCTCTCCGGTGTGGTGCTGCTCCGTGACCTCGGTCCGCTGCCGGGCACCAAGCTCCGCAAGACCGCCTGGTCGCAGGGCAAGATGCTGATCAACCAGAACACCCTGCAGCCGCTGCGTCCCGAGGACATCCAGGTCGGCTCGCTCACCTTCGCCATGCCCGAGGGCATGAAGGAGGAGGACGAGGACTTCCAGAACGAGATTGCCAAGGCCGCCCTGATGATCGTCCGGCTCCGCCCGGAGAACATCAAGGACAAGCGCGAGCTCGACTGGTCGGCGGACGGCATCGTCGCGTTCTCCAAGATCTGCACGCACGTCGGCTGCCCGATCAGCCTCTACGAGCAGCAGACCCACCACGTGCTGTGCCCCTGCCACCAGTCCACGTTCGACCTCTCCGACGGCGGACGCGTGATCTTCGGCCCGGCCGGCCACGCCCTTCCGCAGCTGCGGATCAAGGTCAATGACAAGGGCTTCCTCGAGGCGATGGGCGACTTCGCCGAGCCCGTCGGTCCTGCTTACTGGGAGCGCGGATGAGTACTGCAACTGACAATCGGCGCAAGGCGCCCGCCGGTGAGCGGGTCGCCGACTGGGCCGACGGCCGGCTGGGGATCTACTCCCTGGCCAAGGCCAACATGCGCAAGATCTTCCCGGACCACTGGTCCTTCATGCTGGGCGAGGTCTGCCTCTACAGCTTCCTGATCATCATCCTCACGGGTGTGTATCTGACGCTGTTCTTCCACCCGAGCATGAACGAGGTCGTCTACCACGGCTCGTACGTCCCCATGCAGGGCATGCGGATGTCCGAGGCGTACAAGTCGACGCTCGACATCAGCTTCGACATCCGCGGTGGTCTGCTGCTCCGTCAGATCCACCACTGGGCGGCGCTGGTCTTCCTCGCGGCGATGATGCTGCACATGATGCGCGTCTTCTTCACGGGCGCCTTCCGCAAGCCGCGTGAGATCAACTGGCTGTTCGGCTTCCTGCTGCTGGTGCTGGGCACCTTCACCGGCTTCACCGGCTACGGCCTGCCGGACGACCTGCTCTCGGGCACCGGTATCCGCATCGCACAGGGCCTGATCCTGTCCATCCCGCTGGTCGGGACGTACATCTCGATGTTCCTGTTCGGCGGCGAGTTCCCCGGCACGGACTTCGTGGCCCGGTTCTACTCGATCCACATCCTGCTGCTGCCGGGCATCATGCTCGGTCTGGTCGTCGCCCACCTGATCCTGGTCGTCTACCACAAGCACACGCAGTTCCCGGGCCCGGGCCGGACCGAGAAGAACGTCGTCGGCATGCCGCTGATGCCGGTCTACATGGCCAAGGCCGGAGGCTTCTTCTTCCTGGTCTTCGGTGTCATCGCGGCCATCGCCGCGATCGCCACCATCAACCCGGTCTGGGCGATGGGCCCGTACCGGCCCGACCAGGTCTCCACCAACGCCCAGCCCGACTGGTACCTGGGCATGTCCGAGGGCATCTTCCGGGCCATGCCCGGCTGGGAGATCAACATCGCGGGCCACACCCTGGTCCTGGGTGTGTTCATCCCGCTGCTGATCTTCGGCCTGGTGCTGACGGCCATGGCGGTCTACCCCTTCCTCGAGTCGTGGGTGACCGGTGACAAGCGCGAGCACCACCTGCTCGACCGGCCGCGCAACGCCCCGACGCGTACCGCGTTCGGCGTCGCCTGGCTGGTGATGTACGGCGTCGGGCTGGTCAACGGCGGCAACGACCTGTGGGCGACGCACTTCCACCTCTCGGTGAACAGCGTCACCTGGTTCGTCCGGATCACGTTCTTCACGGCTCCGATCGTCGCCTTCATCGTCACGCGCCGGATCTGCCTGGGTCTCCAGCGCCGCGACCGGGACAAGGTGCTGCACGGACGCGAGTCCGGCATCATCAAGCGCCTGCCGCACGGTGAGTTCGTCGAGGTCCACGAGCCGCTCTCGCAGGACCAGCTCTTCACGCTCACCTCGCACGAGCAGCCCAAGCCGCTCGAGCTGGAGCCGGAGGTCGACGAGAACGGTGTGACCCGCAAGGCAGGTGCCTCGCAGCGCCTGCGCGCGAAGCTCTCGAAGGGCTTCTACGGCGAGGGGACGCACATCCCCAAGCCCACCGCCGAGGAGTACCACGAGATCACGAGCGGCCACGGCCACCACTGATCCGCTGCACAGCTGAGCACGCCACAACGAGGGGCCCGCGGGAATTTCCCGCGGGCCCCTCGCGCATGCCCGCGCGCCGGCCCTGCCAACTGAAGTGCCGGCGTGGGCGGTTGAACATCCGAACCTTGATCTCCTTCGCCGTGTGCAATTAGTGTGGCCGGTGCCACCAGCTCAATTGCTGAAGGGAAATCGGGGAAATGCCGACCACGGACCGGAATGCAGAGTTCCCATTCGATCCCACCGACCCGTCCTTTCGGGCCGACCCCTATCCGGTGTACCGCGAACTGAGGGAAAACCACCCCGCGGTGCGCGGGCCGCTGGGCGCCTGGGCGGTGAGCCGCTACGAGGATTGCGATCTGCTGCTCCGCGACCGGCGCATGGGCAAGGACCTAGGGAATTCCGAATACTTCGCCCGCGCCGCCGGCGACACCGAGGCGGAGGAGGCGCCCTTCCTCGGGCTCGGCATCGACGGCTGGGACGCCCAGCTCTTCAAGCTGCTGGACCCGCCGGACCACACCAAGCTGCGCGCCCTGGTCTCCCAGGCGTTCACGCCCGCGGTCATCGACGGCCTCAAGGACTCCACCGCGGCCATCGTGGACGAGCTCCTCGGCGAACTCCCCGACCGGTTCGACGTCATGCAGCGGCTCGGTGCGCCGCTGCCCATCCGGGTGCTGGGCGACATGCTGAGCATCCCGCGCGAGGACCACGAGATCTTCGTCCAGTGGTCCACCGAGATCGCCCACATCCTGGAGCTGGGCGCGGAGCCCTCCGAGGATGTGGCCATCCGCTGCCAGAAGGCCGTTGCGGAGTGCACCGCGTACTTCGTCGAGCTGCTGGAGAAGCGCGCCTCCTCGGACGGCGACGACCTGCTCTCCCAGCTGGCCCGCGCCCGTGACCTGGCCGAGGGCGGGCTGACGCTGCACCAGATCGCCGCCGTCTGCGTGCTCCTGGTCGTCCCCGGCCTGGACACCTTCTCCAACCTGATAGGCAACGCCGCGGTGCTCTTCGCCCGGCACCCGGAGGTCCTGCCGCAGCTGGCCGCCGAGCCGGAGTCGGCGGACGCGGTGCTCGACGAGATCCTGCGCCTGGAGCCGCCGACCCACGCCTCCTGGCGGGTCGCGCTGGAGCCCGTCGAGATGCACGGGCAGACCATCGAGCCCGGTGACGTGGTCCTGCTGCTGATCGCCGCTGCCAATCGGGACGAGCGGGTCTTCGACTCCCCGGAGACCTTCTCCCTCGGCGGGAACAGCCGCAAGCACCTGTCGTTCGGCCGCGGCATCCACTACTGCGCCGGCGACCTGCTGTCCCGGCTGATGGCCAAGGAGGCCTTCAAGGGCCTGGCCCAGCGCGTCGCCAGGCTGTCCCTCGTGGACGAGCAGGTCGACTACAAGCCGGGCATCTGGCTGCGCGGCCCGTCCCGGCTGCCCGTCGTCGTGGAGCACCGGGCCGGCTGAGGCCCGTTGTCCGCAGGGGCGTCCGCCCACGGTGCCCTATCGGCGTCCCGGGGAGCCGGGGGACGCCGATAGGGTGGGTCCCAAGGCCCGTCGCACTCAGGAGCGTGGAGTATGAACACCGTTCCCCCCGCCGGCTCTCCTGCCGAAGGCACTCTGCAGAGCTGGCCGGACGTTCTGAGCGCGGTGCTGGCCGGACAGGACCTGAGCACGGACACCACCGCGTGGGCCATGGACCGCATCATGCGCGGCGAGGCGACGAACGCGCAGATCGCGGGTTTCGCGGTGGCGCTGCGGGCCAAGGGCGAGACGGTCGGGGAGATCGCCGGCCTGGTGCGCACGATGTACGAGCACGCCAACCTGATCGAGGTGCCGGGGCCCACCGTCGACATCGTCGGCACCGGCGGCGACCGGGCGAAGACGGTCAACATCTCCACGATGTCGGCCGTCGTCGTGGCCGGAACCGGCGCCCGCGTCGTCAAGCACGGCAACCGGGCCTCGTCCAGCGCCTCCGGCGCCTCGGACGTGCTGGAGAAGCTGGGCGTCAACCTCGAACTCACCCCGCGGCGGGTGGAGGAGGTGGCCGCCGAGGCCGGCATCACCTTCTGCTTCGCCGTGAAGTTCCACCCGGCGCTGCGCTACGTGGCCGCCGCCCGCAGGGAGCTGGGCATCCCCACCTTCTTCAACTTCCTCGGCCCGCTGACCAACCCGGCCCGGGTCCGGGCCCAGGCCACCGGGGTCGCGGACGCCCGGATGGCGCCCATCCTCGCCGGGGTGCTCGCCGAACGGGGTTCGTCCGCCCTGGTCTTCCGGGGGGACGACGGCCTGGACGAGCTGACCATCACGGGCACGTCCACGGTGTGGGCCGTGCGCGACGGCGAGGTGCGGCGTTCCACCTTCGACCCGCGGGACGTGGGCATCCGGCTGATGCCGATCGAGGCGCTGAAGGGCGCGGACGCCTCGTACAACGCGGACGTGGCCCGCCGGCTGCTGAACGGCGAGCGGGGGCCGGTGCGGGATGCCGTGCTGCTCAACTCGGCCGCGGCGCTGACCGCGCTGGAGCCCTCGGACGCCCCTCTCGCGGAGCAGATCGCCGCCGGGATGGCGAAGGCCGCGGAGGCGATCGACTCGGGCGCCGCCAAGGCCGCCCTGGACCGCTGGGTGGCCGCCAGCAACGCCTGAGCCGTGTTTCTTTTTCTCTCCGGGCTCTCCGGGTCCGATAAAGAAAATGGGCCCGGAGAAAGCCGGTCACGGCCATCGAATTGCTGTTACGATCACTTTGCTGTTTTGAGTTGTCCGCACCATTCGGCGTCGTCGGTGCCCACCTCAACGACGCCCGTACAACGCTGTATTCGGCCGAAGCAAAGGTTCGACTGTGACACTTCCGGAAATCAGCCCCATTCTGCTGGAACTGGTCAATTCCGACGGGGAGACCATCGGCACCGAAGAAAAGCTGGCAGCACATCAGGCCCCGGGAAAACTGCACCGGGCCTTCTCGGTCTTTCTCTTCGACGGTGAGGGCCGCATGCTGCTCCAGCAGCGGGCGCTCACGAAGTACCACTCGCCGGGAGTCTGGTCCAACACCTGCTGCGGCCACCCCTACCCGGGCGAGGTCCCCGAGGCCGCGGCCGCCCGGCGCACCCGCGAGGAGCTCGGGCTGACGGAGATCACCCTCGTCCCGGCCGGCACGGTGACCTACAACCACCCGGACGAGATCTCCGGCCTGGTGGAGCAGGAGTACAACCACCTCTTCGTCGGCACGGTCGCCCAGGCGTGCGAGCCCGACCCCGAGGAGGTGCACGACACCCGCTTCGTCACCCAGGACGAACTCAAGGCCCTGCAGGCGGAGAAGGAGTTCTCGGCCTGGTTCCCCACCGTGATGGAGGCGGCGCTGCCGGGCATCCGGAAGATCGCGCCCTCCGGCGGCTGGTGAACCGCGCGCCTTTCCGGCGGACGGCCTCCTCCGGCCCCGACCCCGCACGGGGGCCGGGCCGGACGGGGGCCGTCAGTGTGTGAGGGCCCCGAGCACGGCGTCGTTCGCGGCCCGGTCCCCGACGGTGATCCGCACGCCCTCGCCCGGGTAGTGGCGCGCGGCAACGCCGGCGGCTTCCAGCCGGGTGCGCACCTGCTCGACGCGCTCCGGCTCGTCGAGCCAGAAGAAGTTGGTGTGGCTCGGCAGCGCCGCCCAGTCCGCGGAGCGCAGGCCTGCCAGCACCCGCTCCCGCTCGGAGACCAGGAAGGCCACCCGCTCCCGCAATTCGTCCTCCGCCTTCAGGGAGGCCTCCACGGCGGCCACGGACAGCGAGCTCATGGCGAACGGCAGCTGGAACGCGTTGATGCGCCCGGCGAGCCCGGGGCTCGCGACCCCGTAGCCGACGCGCATGCCCGCCAGTCCGTAGGCCTTGGAGAAGGTGCGCAGCACCAGCAGGTTGGGGAACTCCCGGGTCCACTCCACCGACGGGGGCCGCTCGCCGGCCGGGACGAACTCGATATAGGCCTCGTCCAGGACGACCACGGTGTCGGACGGGACCGAGGCGATGAGCTCCCTGACCTCGTCGGCGTCGACCCGCTGTCCCGTCGGGTTGTGCGGATTGCAGATGATGACGGCGCCGGTGTCGGCGGCGGCCGCCTTGGCGATGGCGGTGATGTCCTGATGGCCGCCGGGCAGCAGCGGGACCTCGACGGGGCGGGCGCCCGCCATCCGGGCCAGCAGCGGGTAGGCGTCGAAGTTCCGCCAGCCGTAGACGAGTTGGCGGCCGGGCCGGACGGCCGCCTGCAGCGCCTGGAGGGCCACCCCCACGGATCCGGCGCCGACGACGACCTGGTCACCGGGCAGTCCGAGCCAGGTGGCTATCGCCGATTTCAGGTGGTCCGGGAAGAACTCCGGGTAGCGGTTCACCCGGCCGACCTGCCGGGTGATCTCCTCGGCGACGGAGGGCAGTGGGGGCAGGGGGTTCTCGTTGAGCATCAAGAGGTGCTGCAATGTGTCCTCCTGGACGGACGGGCGTGCGTCGTCGGCTGCGGGCTCGATGTGGCTGGTCGCGCAGTTCCTCCCCCAGCTACCGCTGGGAGGTGCCCCCAGCGCCCCTTCGGGGCGCGACCAGTCCCTCAGGCCACCGCGCTCTTGGACGCGATGAGTTCGCGCGCATCGTCCAGCGTCGACGTCCCGCTCAACTCGTTGCCGTCGAGCATCGGCAGGTCGAAGTGGCGCTCCACGGTGACGATGAACTCGACCACGCCCATGGAGTCCACGCCCGCCTCCTGGAAGGTGGCGCCGCCGGCCAGTGCGGCGGCGGCCTGCGGGAAGCGCTCCTGGAGCAGGGCGTCGAGCCGGTTGTTCAGAGTCTCCATCGTTTTCCTCACTGTTCCTGCAGTCCGATGTTGATGTCCGGCCAGGTCAGGGCCGCGGAGCCCCAGGTGAGGCCGCCGCCGAAGCCCGTCAGCACCACCCGTTCCCCCGTCTTCAGCCGCCCGCCGACCGCCGCGTCGGCGAGGGCCAGCGGAATGGACGCGGCCACGGTGTTGCCGACCCGGTCGATGTTCTTGACCACGCGCTCGACGGGGATGCCCAGTTCGCGCGCGCAGGTGTCGAGGATGCGGACGTTGGCCTGGTGCGGGACGACGGCGCCGACGTCCTCGGCCGTCCACCCCACCCGGTCCAGCGTGCTGCGCACCGAGCCGGTCATGTACCGGACGGCGCGGGTGAACACCTGCGGCCCGTCCATCCGGAAGTACGTGTCCGCCTCCGGCACCGCCGCCTCCCGGCTGCGCTGCTCCGAGCCGCCCGCGCGGACGGTGATGAGGTCCGTGCCCCGGCCGTCGCTGCCCAGGTCGAAGCCGAGCAGTGCGCCCGGCTCCGCCGCGTCCCCGGCCCGCAGCACCATGGCACCGGCCCCGTCGCCGAAGATGACGCGGGTGGTGCGGTCCGCGGGGTCGAGGATCGTCGAGAAGGTGTCGGCCCCGATGACCAGTGCGCTGCGCGCCACCGAGGTGGCGATCAGGCCCGCCGCCGTGGCCAGCGCGTACACGAAGCCCGTGCACACGGCGGCCACGTCGAAGGCGCCGACGCCGCCCAGGCCCAGCTCGGCGGCGACCACGGGGGCCGTCCCCGGGCAGGGGCGGTCGGGGGTGCTGGTCGCCAGCACCACCACGTCCACCCCGTCGACCCCCGCGGACGCGAGGGCCCGCCGGCCCGCCTCGACGGCGAGCCGGCTGGTGGCGACGCCCGGACCGGCGATGTGCCGCTGGGCGATGCCGGTCCGGGTCCTGATCCATTCGTCGGAGGTGTCGAGTTCCGCCGCCAGCATGTCGTTGGTGACGACGTGCGGCGGGACCCATGCCCCGAGACCGCTGACGACGGCGGTTCGCGTCATGCCGACCACGGGCGGCGGATCCGGTAACCGGACTGCTCCGCCTCGCGGTTGATGCGCTTGGCGCGGGCGGCGGCCGCGGCCGTGCGCGGGGCGATCTTCGCCGAGTTGAAGCCGAGGCCCTTCTTCGGCCGGCCGAAGAACGCGTAGTCGTCCTTGACCAGTTCGACCGCCATCTGCCGGTGCGTCTCGATGTCCAGGTCGACGAACGTCCGCGAGGTCGGGTGCAGCGTCCGCCCCCAGGCGCGCCCGGCGTCCAGGTGCCCGACGGCCCGGTCGATCTCGAACTTCATCAGCTCGCGCACGGCCTCGCTCACGTGCCCGCTGCCGACCTCACGGGCCAGCGACGTGCGGTCCAGGCCGAACTTGGTGAGGTCCTCCAACGGCAGGTAGAGACGGCCGAGTTCGAGGTCCTCCTGCACGTCCCAGGCGAAGTCCAGGAGCTGGAAGGCCGTGATGGTGTGCCGGCACAGCTCCTCGGAGTCCTCGCTCTGCGGCTCGAAGAGCCCGTTGATCCAGACGGCCGGGAGCAGGGTGACACCCTGGATGAACGGGTCCATCTCCTCGTACGTCGCGTACTCGTACGTGGTGAGGGCCTCGCGCTGCGCCTGGACGAACCGGGGGACGTCCCGGTAGGGAAGGTCCCAGGTGCGCATCATGTGCACCAGGGCCCGGGAGAGGGCGGCGTCGGCCACGTGGTCGCCGGACGGCGGGCCGTCGGTCTCGATCTCCTCGCCGTCGCAGGCCGCCAGGTAGGCGCGCTCGAACTCGTCGAGGCGCTGCTTGCGCACCTCCAGGCTGCGGTTGACGTCGTCGACCAGGTCGTCGACGTAGCAGACGAACGAGAAGAAGGTGTCGAAGTAGGGCCGCTTGGCCGCGGGGAACATATAGCGGCCGAGGAAGCGTCCACGGCCGATGTCACGGAACAGCCGGGAGCTCTTGAGGTAGTCGGCGCGCAGTCCGGAGTCCGTTATCCCCGCGAGATCGAGCTCATGCACAGTCATAGTGGCTCTTCCTGTGTGCTGAATGCTGGGTGCTGGATGGTGTGGTGGGGGGGGTCCGGTCCCTAGGCCGGGGTCATCGATCCGGTGCTCCGGAGCGTGGCCGGGATCCGCCACGACGTCTTGGCCGGCATCGTGGGCTCGTCCGCCGGGAGGAAGTTGGCGAACGGCGGCACTTCCTCGGTCGTCAGGCGGAGTTCGAGGACACCGGTCGGGCATGCGCTCCGCCGGTACTCCTCCAGCTGCCCGGTCAGTTCGGGTGCCGTTCCCGCGCTGCCGGTCCACAGCCGGCCGGGGGATCCCAGCCCCCGGGCCACGGCCGGCACATCGACCGGGGTGTAGTCCACGGCCGTGATGCGGGAGTCGAAGAAGGTCTGCTGCCGGGACGCGCACATGCCGTGCATGCCGTTGTTGAAGACGACGTACAGGATGGGCAGGCCGAGTTCGACGGCGGTGTGGATCTCCAGACCGCTCATCAGGAACGCGCCGTCGCCGCAGAAGACCACCGTGCGCGTCCCGCGGCCGGTGCCGAGCTGGGCGCCGATCGCGGCCGCGATGCTGTAGCCCATGCCGCCGCTGCCGAGCGCGATGGTGGAGGACGAACCGCGCGGCACGGAGGCGTAGTGCATGGACGCGACGGCGCAGTTGCCGGCGTCGTAGAGCAGGTGCCCGTCCACGGGCAGGTGCTCCTCCAGGATGGCGACGGCCTCGCTCTGCAGCAGCACGTCGGGATCCGCCTCCCGGCCCGGGATGGGCTCGGCCAGGCGCGGGACGAAGCGGGTGATCTCGTAGCCGACGACCGGCGGCGCGGTGAACGGGTCGGCGTCCAGCAGGTCGAGCAGCTGCCCGAAGACCACGCCCGCATCGCCCTCGACGACGGTGTCGGCGAGCGAGGACCGGCGGATCTCGCCCGGGTCGATGTTGACCGCCACGGCCTTCTGCGGGTCCCAGCCGCGCAGTGCGCTGCGCGTCATCGCGGCCAGCCCGGTGCCCGCGAGGACCACGCAGTCGGCGGTGTCCGTGAGGTAGGCGGCGGCGGAGGGGTTGCCTCCGGCGCCGACCACGCCGAAGTGCAGCGGGTCGTCGTTGGGGAACTCGCCGCGGGCGCCCATGGTGGTCATCACCGGGATCCCGGCCTGCTGCGCGAAGCGCACCACGGCACCGGGGTTGGTGGACCGGCGCACCCCGTGGCCGATCAGCAGCACGGGGGCGGTGGCCTCCCGCAGCCGGCGGAAGAGCGCGGCCACGTCGTCGGCGTCGACCGGCTGCTGCCGGACGAAGCCCGCGAGGTCCTGCGGCCAGTCGGCGGGCACGGGGCCCACCTCCAGCTCGTAGGAGTCGCGCGGGACGAGCAGGGCCACCGGGCCCATCCGCCCGCTGAGGGCGGTCCCGATCGCGTCCCTCAACTGCTCCCAGAACAGGGCGGGATCGGTCAGCCGCAGCGTCTTCTTGGTGACCGCGGCCAGCAGCGGGAGGGCGTCGACGGTCCGGCCGATGCCGGACGAGTCCTGGAACGAGCCGCGGCCGTCCAGGGCGGCCGGCGGCTGGCCCACCAGGGCCAGCACGGGCACCGATTCGGCGTGCGACTCGGCGAGGCCGGCGACGAGATTCATCATGCCGCCGCCGGAGGTCGAGCAGCAGACGCCCAGGGTCCGGTGGACCCGGGCACGCGCGTCGGCCATGAAGGCGGCGCCGTCCTCGCGCTTGGTGAGGACCGCGGACAGCCGCCCGCGGCCCAGCCGTTCGACGGCGTCGTGGAAGTGCTCGATGTTCGCGCCGCTGACGCCGAAGACGTAGCGGGTGTCGAGGTCGCGCAGTGTCGTGACTAATGCGTCGGCTATCCGCATGGTGTACCCCCGTTGACGGTTGACTAGGCCTTGGCCGTGGTGCCGAAGCGGTGCTCGAGGATCTTCTTCATGTTGTTGATCTCGAGGGTGTGGCCGGCGTGGAACAGCGGCCAGATGTCACCGACCCAGACCCGGTCGGTGCGGGCGCGGCCCTCGGCGATGTAGTCCGGCACGTTCGGGGTGTTGCGGTCGTAGTAGGGGTGCTTGCAGTTGGTCCACAGCACCACGGTGCCCGGCTTGTTGAAGACCTTGGCCGAGTCGATGATGGTCAGGTAGTAGCGCATCCACAGCTCGTGGCCCTGGTCCCAGGCGCACGGGTAGACGACCGTGCCCATGTCGGGGCCCTTCTGGGCGTCGGTGCGGATGTAGATCTCGGTGTTCGGCTGGATCATCTCGTCGGCGCGGTAGAGACCGCCGCCGAGGTGCTTCATGTTCCGGATGCTGTACGTCCACTCCGCCAGCGCGCGGGAGTTGGCGGCGTATTCGAAGACGATGTCGTACGGGACGTCGATGTGCGTCGAGAGCGGGCAGTACTGACCGTAGATCTCGTCGTGCGAGTACGACTCCTTGGTCATGCCCTGCATGAGCTTCATCATGTCCTCGCCGCTGATGGTCTCGCTCCAGGTGAGACCGAGGTCGGCCAGGTCGGAACTGTCGAGCCGGTAGTTCTGCATGAGGCCGGACTCGTCGGGGACGCGCTCGTACATGATTGCTCCTGGATAAGGCGTGCAAGAGGACGTGCAAGAGGGTGTGCAAAAAGGGACGTGCAAACGCGGCGGACGCAGTTGCACAGGCAGTTGAAAAGAGGGAAGGGAATTCCGGTGCCGGGACTCAGTCGGTCCAGCGCCAGACCATGGACGACACCTGCTCGCCGCCGTGCGTGAAAGTGGCGAAGGCGATCACGTCGCCGGTGGAAATCTTCTTCTTTTCCAGGGCGTCGGCGAAGGTGACGGGCAGGGAACTCTGGAACATGTTGCCGTAGACGGAGAGCGTGTCGTGGGCCCGCGCGGCGTCGACGCCGATGCGCTTGCGCCATTCGGCGATGTAGCTCTCGTTGGGCTGGTGGGTGATCAGGCACGAGATGTCGTCGGCCGTCAGCCCGGCCTTGTCCAGCGCGGCGCCGGCCGCCTCCGGCAGGCACTCCATCGTCACGGCCCACAGCCGGGCCAGCATCTTCGGGCTGAACTTCACCGTGAGCGGGCCGGTGCCGCGCTCCCAGTGCGGCAGCTGCTGCTCGCCGACGGCCTCCGGCTCGACGCGCAGGGCGCCCCAGTTCTGGCCGAACGCCTGCTCGTGGAGGGACAGGATGGTCGGCGACCCGGAGGCCACCAGGGTCGCGGACGCGCCGTCGCCGAGCACCCAGGACTCCGGCGACTTCTGGAACTCCGTCAGCCGCGAGATGAAGTTGGTGACGGTGACGATGGCGATCCTGCGGTAGTGGCCCGAATCGATGAACGCCCGGGCCGTGTTGAGCGCGGAGATCCAGGAGCAGCAGCCGTTCTCGATGTGCAGGACGGCGGCCGAGGTCGCGCCGACCGCGTGCTGGACGGCGGTGCCGATACCGGGGGAGAAGGCGTCGTTGAACTGGGCCGCGCAGATGATCAGGTCCAGGTCCTCGGCGCGCACGCCGTTGCGGTCCAGGAGCTTTCTGAGGGCGGCGGTGCCGAGTTCGGCCGAGGTGTAATCCGGCGAGGCGAATCGCCGCTCGTTCACGCCGGCGAAGAATTTGTGCTCGCCCAGGTCGTGACCGTCGTGTGTGAGCTCACTGTTGCGGACCACTCGTTCCGGCATGAAGTTGACGACGTCAACGATGCGTGTGGAGCTCACTGGCAGTTCCCCGTCTTTATCTCGGTGGAGACAGAAAGGGGGGCTCGGCAGGCCTGGGCAAAGGCATGCGCAAGGAGCTGGACGAACACGACCGCCCCCCAGGTCACTTGATTGTTCGTTCGGCGTTCCAGATACGAGCGACTCTATGTTCGCGTCGGTAACGGTTGAATCTCGCTCGAGTAACGTATTGATTTCGGCTCTAGTGGAATTTATGATTCCGCAATCCGGGATGATGTGTTCGCGATTGGATGGAACGTCGACTGTGCGGGCGAACGATCGATTAATCCGGATCGTGTGCGGTCCTTTATGTCCGGAGCCCGCTCTGTTCGACAAAGCGGTGTCCACGACCCGGACGGCCGGTGTCCGTGGCGCGAGGGCTGTGCCATACTCCTCGCCAGGTCACGAGTGACAGCGACACAGGCCCCGGCCCGCTGTCCGGCAACCCTCCGTCCGTGGCGGGGTGCCCCGGGTGATGACCGGGCCGCAGACAACCGGGTCTGCGGCAAGCGCGGATCCCTCGCCAGGGATCCTGGTCGTCGAGGGAGTTCCTTCCGTGATTCTGCGAATGCGCTAGGGCCTGCGGCCCGTTCCCGTGGTCCTGCGCGTGCCTCCGCCGCGCGGGCCGTTCTCCGCACACCGTGCTGCGCACTGCGCCGCGGGTGCGTCGTCCACGCCATCCGCCTGCCCCGCCGGGAGAGTTCGCCATGTCCGCATGCCCTGCCGCCACTTCGGTCACCGCCGCTTCCGTCACCGCCCCTGCCGCCGAGCCCGGCCCCCTGCCCGTCCTCGGGTGCGATGTGCGCGTGCCGCTCGCCTCCGGGGGCGAAGTGCCGTACGCCGCCCTCGACTACGCCGCCAGCGCGCCCGCGCTGCAGCGCGTGTGGGACGACGTCGCCGCGTACGCGCCCTACTACGGCAGCGTGCACCGCGGTGCCGGGCACCTCTCGCAGCTGTCCACCGACCTGTTCGAGACCAGCCGGGCCGACGTGGCCCGTTTCCTCGGCTGCCGTCCGGGCGACCAGGTCGTCTTCACCCGCTCCACCACCGACTCGCTCAACCTCCTCGCGGCCGTACTCCCCGCGGACTGCCGGGTGTTCGTCTTCGAGACCGAGCACCACGCCGCGCTGCTGCCGTGGCGCGGCGCGCAGGTCACCTGCCTCGACGCGCCGCGCAGCCCGGAGCGCGCGGTCGAGATCCTGGAGCGGGCGCTGGCCGACCGCGCACCCTACGGGCCGGCCCTGGTCTGCGTGACGGGCGCGTCCAACGTGACCGGTGAGCTGTGGCCCGTGCGCGAACTCGCCGCCGCCGCCCATGCGCACGGCGCCCGGGTCGTGCTCGACGCCGCCCAGCTGGCCCCGCATCACCCCGTGGACATCGCCGCACTCGACGTGGACTGGGTCGCCCTCTCCGGGCACAAGCTCTACGCCCCCTTCGGCGCCGGTGTCCTCGCCGGCCGCGCCGACTGGCTCCGGGACGCCGAGCCGTACCTGGCCGGGGGCGGGGCGAGCCGCTCCGTCACACGGCGGCCCGACGGCACGGTGGACGTCGACTGGCACACCGACGCCGCGCGCCACGAGGCCGGTTCGCCCAATGTGATCGGCGCCTACGCGCTCGCCTCCGCCTGCAGGGCGCTCACCGAGGCGGGCTTCGAGACGCTCGTCGCCCGGGAGCAGAGGCTCCTCGCCGCGCTGCGCGCGGGTCTGGCCGAGGTGCCGGAGGTCGGGGTGCTGTCGCTGTTCGGGCCGGACGCGCCGCGGGTGGGGGTGCTGTCCTTCGTCGTCGAGGGGTGGGACGCGGGGGAGTTCGCAGCGGCACTTTCCGCGGAGTACGGGATCGGGGTGCGGGACGGGCTCTTCTGTGCGCACCCGTTGGTGCGGGTTCTCCTGGGCGGAGAGCCCGGTGAGTGTGCGGGGGCGGGCGAGCGTGCCGTTCGGGTCAGCTTCGGTGTCGGGACGCCCGACGAGCATGTCGAGCGGTTTCTGCGGGCCGTTCGGGAGTTGGCCGTGCGCCCCGAAGGGGCGCGGGGAACTGCGCGATCGGCCACGGACGGCCCGCAGTCGAACTGAGCGCTGGTCGCCTACGAGTCCAGGCCGATCGCGAACGCCGCCTCCAGGTCGTGCTGGGAATACGTGCGGAACGCAATGTGCGTCTCCGTGGACGCCACGCCCGGGACCTTGCTGATCCGGCCCGGGATGGTGTCCGCCAGGTCGTCGTGCCGGGCCACCCGCACCAGGGCGATCAGGTCCTGGGCGCCGGTCACGGAGTAGACCTCGCTGACCCCGTCCAGGGCGGCGATCGTCTCGGCGATCTCCGGGATCCGGTCCACGTCGGTCTTGATGAGCACGATCGCAGTGATCACGGTTCGGTATCTCCTTCAGTGGACCTGGCTGCGTTCTTCACTCTAGCCCCACGTCTCGTGCGTACCCAGGCGTAGCCGAACCCGGCCGAGAAGCCCACCACGTGCGCGAGATAGGCGACGCCCGGGCGGCCGTCCGAGTGCTGCCCGGCCGCCATCCACTGCAGCGCGAACCAGAAGGGCAGCACGACCCAGGCGGGGAAGCGCAGCGGGAGGAAGAACAGGAACGGGAAGAGACTGGTGACGCGGGCCCGGGGGAAGAGACAGAGGAACGCGCCGAGCACGCCCGAGATGGCGCCGGACGCCCCGACGAGCGTCTGGGTGGAGTCGGCGTGCGCGGCGGCGTAGCCCAGCAGGGCCAGGACGCCGGTGGCGAGGTAGAAGAACGCGAAGGGGGTGCGGCCCATCCGCTGTTCCGTCATGGCGCCGAAGACGTGGAGGAAGAGCATGTTCCCCAGCAGATGCAGCCAGTTGCCGTGCACGAACAGCGCGGTGAGCAGGGTCGCGGGCGCGGCCGGGGAGCCGTGCCACAGCTGCGCGGGGACGACGCCCCAGCGCGCGAAGTAGGCCGTCTGCGCGGAGAGGAGGTCCGGCCCGGTGCCGTAGGCGGCGTCGAGCCCCGAGGCGGGGCCGAGGAGGAAGACCGTGCAGCAGACGGCCAGGACCGCATGGGTGACCACGGGGGTCCCGGGCCGGCCCGCCCACCGGGCGGCCGACCGCTGCACAGCCCTTACGATCATGACCAGATCATGGCGTACCGGCCGCAACCGGCACAGAGTGCCTCGCCGGGCCGGCGGCCGGGGCCGGTGCCCCGCCTGCCGTGACCACCGGGCCGCGTAGGGTTGCGGGGACACCACACGACGAGGACGGACGACATCATGGGCGTTCCCCTGCCGACGGCCACCACCCGGTGGCGGTGCACGCTGTGCGGCAATCTCACGCGGTTCGATGTGACCCGCACGGTCAGGGCCGTCGAGTACGTGCACCTCGACCTGGCGGGCGAGCCCAAGGTGGAGGAGCGTGAGGTGGTCAGTGAGACGATCGAGTCCGTGCGTTGCCGCTGGTGCAACGCGGTCGACCAGATCGAACTGGTGGACCGGCCGGGCGCAGATGCCTGAGGAAGAACGGGAGCGGTAACGGTGGTGGAGCACACGGACGACGGTGCGGAGGCGGCCGGTGACGCCGGCGGCGCCGCCGACGGCGTCACCGAGGTGCTCGACCGTCCGCTTCCCGAGGGGATCCGGCGGAAGGTCGTCGCGCTGGTCGCGGAGGCGTTCGGCGGCCTGACGGTGGCCGAACTCCCGCCCCAGTTGCGGCAGTACGCCCGTTTCACCCCGAGTCGTCGGGCCAAGTTCGCGGGCAACGCCATGGCCGCCGCCGTGGAGAGCGACCCCGCCTTCCGGCAGCGCATCTCGGCCCGGCTGCGCGAGACGGGCTCCGAGCTCGCCGAGGCGCTGGACGCCGGTTCCCCGCCCGCCGCCGCCGATCCGGAGGACGTCGCGGCGATGGCCTTCGTGCTGCGCCCGCCCGGCTGGGTCAAGCTGGTCACCGCCGCCGGCGAGGAGGCGCAGCGCGCGAGCGCCGAGCGCGCGGGCGAGGAGGCCCAGCGCGAGCTGCACCGGCTGCGCGAGGAACTGGCCGCCGCCCGTGCCGAGTCGCGTGCCGAGACCGAGCGGATCCGCGCCGAACTGGAGGCCTCGCGCAAGGAGGCCGAATCGCTTCAGCGCAAGCTGCGCAGCGCCGTCAGCGACGTGCGCCGCGGCGAGGCCGCCCTGCGCAAGGCGCAGGCCGAGCTGGAGGCCGTCCGGGACGGGGCCGCGGCGGAGCGGGCCGCGGCCGCGGGCGAGACCCGGCGCATCAAGGCACGGCTCGCGGAGGCCGAGGCGGCGCTGGAGGGCAGCCGCCGGGCGGTGCGCGAGGGCCGCAGCGTGGAGGACATGCGGCTGCGGCTGCTGCTGGACACCGTGCTGGACGCGGCCCAGGGGCTGCGCCGCGAACTGGCCCTGCCACCCGCCTCCGTACACCCCGCGGACACGGTGGACGCCGTGCAGCCGGGCACCATGACGCCCCGGGACATCGCCGCGCGCGCCCTGTCGGAGACCGACCCGGCGCTGCTCGACCAACTGCTGGCGCTGCCTCAGGTGCATGTGGTGGTCGACGGCTACAACGTCACCAAGACCGGCTATCCCACGATGCCGTTGGACAAGCAGCGGCTGCGGCTGCTGGGCGGCCTCGCCATGCTCGCCGCGCAGACCGGCGCCGAGGTGACCTGTGTCTTCGACGGCGCGGAACTGGCCGCGCCGGTGCTGCTGGCGCCGCCGCGCGGGGTCCGGGTGCTGTTCAGCAAGCCGGGCGTGACGGCCGACGAGCTCATCCGCCAGATCGTGCGGGCCGAGCCGCCCGGGCGCCCGGTCGTGGTGGTCTCCACGGACCGCGAGGTGGCCGACGGCGTCGCCAAGGCGGGCGCGCGGCCGGTCTCATCGGCCTTGCTCCTCAAGAGACTTGCCCGTACCTGAGCGTCAACTGCCGGTCACACCCTGTGTCTCATGGGTAAAGGATGCCCCACTGACGAGGTTTTTCCCCAGGAGAATTTGAAAGGATCTCATTCCGCTCACTAGGGTCGGGCCTCGAACCTTCGCGCGGTGATCATCCATTCGGGATGACGGTGAAGGTGACCGAGCAGCTGAGAAGGAGCTCGACCCCGTGGGTTCTCACCGTCGTCCCAAGTCGCCGAGCCGGGCCCGGGTCACCGTGCTGACCGCCACGGCCGCCGCAGCCGTCGCGCTCACCTCCCAGGCCGCGCACGCCGATCCGCAGATGTCCAAGGCGGATGCCAAGGCCAAGGTCGACCAGCTCTACGAGGAGGCCGAGCAGGCCACCGAGAAGTACAACGGGGCGAAGGAGCAGCACGACAAGCTCCAGAAGGAGGTCAACGACCTCCAGGACAAGGTCGCGCGCGGCCAGGACGAGCTCAACAAGCTCCGCGACAGCCTGGGGCTGATGGCCACCGCCCAGTACCGCACCGGCTCCGTCGACCCCACCCTCCAGCTGCTGCTCTCCTCCGACCCGGACACGTTCCTGGAGAAGGCCTCCACGCTCGACCAGCTGACGGCCAAGCAGGCCGACACCCTCCGGGTGATCGCCGCCAAGCAGCGCACCCTCAAGCAGCAGCGCGAGGAGGCGTCTTCCAAGCTCGCGGACCTGGAGGCCACGCGCAAGGCGCGGGAGGAGCGCAAGGACGAGGTCCAGAGCAAGCTGGCCGACGCGCAGAAGGTGCTCGACGGCTTCTCCGAGAAGGAGCGCGCCGAGATCACGGGTGCGGACAAGAACAGCGGCAGCAGTGACAACGGCGGCGGCAAGAGCAACGGCAAGAGCGGCGGCGGCTCGTCGGGCAGCGTGAACATACCCGCGGGCTCCGGCCGTGGCGGCGCAGCCCTGTCGGCGGCTCAGACCCAGCTGGGCAAGCCCTACGAGTACGGCGCCACGGGCATGTCCACGTGGGACTGCTCCGGATTGACCCAGTGGGCCTACGGCCAGGCCGGTGTCTCCCTCCCGCGCACCTCGCAGGAGCAGGCGGACTACGGCACCAAGATCTACGACCAGAGCCAGCTCCAGATCGGCGACCTGGTCATCTTCTACGGCGACCAGCACCACGTGGGCCTCTACGCGGGCAACGGCCAGGTCCTGCACGCACCCCGCACCGGTGCGAACGTCCGCTACGAGGCCATGAGCAACATGCCCTTCCAGTTCGGCGTCCGCGTCGGCTGACACCCCTCCGTTCGGGCGAATTCACGCGCCCCGCGACTGACTCCGCGCCCCGCCGGTGACCTGCGTCTCCGGCGGGGCGCCGGTTTTCCCGCCCGTCCGGGTCTTTGAACCACGGGTGATCACGCCGCTACCCTCTGGCGCGCGGTGCCCGCCAGTCGTCCGCCCTTCCGGCGGCAGGGTCCGCCCTCAGAGGAAGGGAGTGCGGCCGCCCGTGGCGTTCCATCGCCGTGCAGCGCATTCCGGTCTCCAGCGGACCGTCCGCGTCACCGTCCTGTCCGCCGCCATGGCCACCGCCGCAGCCGCCCTCTCGACGGCCCCCGCGAGCGCCCGGCCCGGGGACCCGGCCGCCGACGGCCAGGCACCGGCGACGGTGAAGGCACAGCTCGACCGGCTCTACGAACAGGCCGAGCGGGCCACCGAGAAGTTCAACGCCGCCGGGGAACGCGCCGCAGCCCTGCGGCAGCGGGCCGAGCAGGCCGCCGACCGGGTGGCCCGCGGCCAGGAGAAGGTCAACAGGATGCGCACCGCTCTCGGCATGATCGCCGCCGCCCAGTACCGCCACGGCGCCGTGGACCCGGCCCTCGAACTCCTGCTGTCCTCCGACCCCGACGGCTACCTCGACCGCGCCGCCACCCTCGAACGCCTCACCGGCCGTCAGGCCGAGCAGCTGGACACCCTGCTGAAGGCCCAGCGCGTGCTGCGCCAGGAGCGCGCCGACGCCGCCCGCACCCTGGCCGAGCTGGAGGACAGCCGCAAGGCCGTCGAGCAGCACAAGCGCGAGGTCGAGGGCAGGCTCTCCGCGGCCCGGCGGCTGCTCAACGCGCTGCCGCGGCACGACCGCGAGGCCTACACCCGCTCCTCCCGCGGCCAGGAACGCCCCTCGGGCCCGCTCGGCGGACTGCTCGGCCCGTCCGCCGGCAGCGCGGTCTCCTCCCGGGGCGCCGCCGCGGCCATGGCGGTCCGCGAGGCGATCGGCTCCCCCTACGCCTGGGGGGCGACCGGGCCGGGCTCCTTCGACTGCTCGGGGCTGATGCAGTGGGCGTACGGGCGGGCCGGGGTGGGCCTGCCGCGCACCTCCCAGGCCCAGCGCAACGCCGGCCGCCATGTGTCGCTCGCCGACGCCCGCCCGGGAGACCTGGTGATCTACCGGGACGACGCCAGCCACGTGGGCATGTACGTGGGAAACGGGCAGGTCGTGCACGCCCCCTACCCCGGTGCCCGGGTGCGCTACGACCGGGCCGACATGATGCCGATTTCGTCCGTCACCCGGCCATGAGCGCGCCCTGACCCCTGCCGGGGCCCGCCCGGCTCGTACGATGCGGGCGTGACGGGCAGGCGGAGGAGCGGACGGCGGGCGGTGTGCGCCCTGGCCGCGGGCCTGCTCGCCCTGCAGGGGCTGACGGGCTGCGGCTCGCCCGACACGGCGGAGCGGACGGACGGCGACACCCGGTCCGTGCAGCGGGTGCTGGACCGGTGGTCGGCCGCGGTGCGGGAGCACGACGAGAAGGCCTACCTGGCCGCCGTGGACCCGCAGGCGCCGGACTACCGGGCCGACCGGCAGCGGGTGTTCGCCCGGCTCGCGGCCGTGCCGCTGGCGTCCTGGGAGTACCGCCTGGTCCGCACGGGCGGCTTCGCCCCCGCGCCCGGACCGGGCCGCCGGATCGCCGCCGAGGCCGAACTGCGCTACCGGCTCGACGGATACGACTCCGCACCCGTCGTCGTGCCCGTCCGGCTGACGTTCGCCGGGCGGGGCGGGCGCTGGTACGTGGCCGCCGGGGACCCGGCGGGGCAGCAGCTGTGGGAACAGGGCGACGTCACCGCGGTGCGGGGCGCGCACAGCCTGGTGCTCGGGTCCGGGCAGGACCGAGCCCGGCTCCAGGCCCTCGCGGACCTCGCCGACCGGGCGGTGCCGGCCGTGGACACGGCCTGGCGGGGGACATGGGCGGGGCGCGTCGTGATCGAGATGCCGGCCTCGCTGGACCGGATGGCGGCGCTGCTCGGGGCACCGGCCGCCAACTACCGCGGCATCGCGGCGGTCACCACCGGGGAGGTCGGTGGCACGGCCGCCGCCCCCGCCGACCGGATCGTGGTCAACCCGGAGGCGTACGGGGTGCTCGGCGAGTTCGGGCGGCGGATCGTGCTCACGCACGAGACGGCGCACGTCGCCACGCGGGCGGCCACATCCGGCTCGACGCCGCTCTGGCTCTCGGAGGGCTTCGCGGACTGGGCCGCGTACCGGGGCACGGGCCGCACGGCCCGTCAGGCGGCGCCCGAGCTCGCCGACGCGGTGGCCGCGGGGAAGGGCCCGCAACAGCTCCCGGCGGACGGGGACTTCGGCTTCACCGGGGAGGCGGGGCGCCTGGCGCGGGCCTACGAGGGCGGCTGGCTGGCGTGCCGGATGATCGCGGAGAAGTGGAGCGAGGCCAAACTGGTCGACGTCTACCGGGCGTTCGGCCGGAAACGTCCGGCGAAGGAGGTGCTGCGGAAGGTGCTGGGCGTGAGCCCGGACGAGTTCACGGCACGGTGGCGGGCGTATGTGGCGGGGCAGTTCGGCCGGTGACGCGACGCGGGCCGGTCACCCCGGCACCAGGGCCGACTCCCGCTCCGACGGCGGCTCCGGTTCCCCCGTGACCGCCCGCCGCGCGGGAACCGTCTCGCGCCACAGACGGGAGCACGCGATCCATGTCGCCACCACCAGCAGCCCGTTGCGCAGCACCAGCGTGGCGACCCCCAGCTTGTCGCTCGCCACCACGTGCGAGAACCAGATCGGGAACTCCAGCTGCGTCAGCGGTGCGGCCACCATCACCAGCGTCACCGGCAGCCCCTGCCGCGGCGTCCGCATCACCACGCACACCGCCGCCAGGCCGATCAGCCACACCATGTACTGCGGGCTGATCACGCGGCTCGTCGTGGTGAACAGCAGCACCGACGCGAAGGCCGCGTCGTACAGCGTCGTCCCCGTGAAGCGGCGGGCCCGCAGGCGCCACAGCAGGAGCCAGGCGAAGGCCAGCACGCTCAGGCCCAGCGCCAGGGCGCTCACCGCGTGCACATGGCGGCCGAGGAACTCCACCGAGCCGTAGTTGAGGCGCGCCTTGCCGTGCCAGCCGAGGTGCCGGGCGAGGTGGAAGACGAGCGACCCGAGGGACTCCACCTCCGTGCCCCGGTCGCGCTGGAACGTCAGGAAGGCCAGCGCGCCCGGCATCGCCGCCGCGAAGAACATCGTCAGCAGCATCACGGTGACCACGGCGGCGCTCCACGTGGAGCGGGTGCGCGGACCGCGCTGCGTCCCGGCGAGCAGCAGCATCGGCCAGACCTTCAGCAGGGCGCCGAAGCCGACCAGCGCCCCCGACAGCCGGGTGCGGCGCCCGGCCGTCAGCAGCGCCGCGACGGCGACGGCGGTGACCATCACGTCGTAGCGGGCGTAGACGATCGGGCCCAGCAGCGGCACCCCGGCGACCCAGATCCACACGCCCATCGGGTTGCGCCCCTTGCGGCGCACCGCGCGCAGCAGCATCGCGAAGACCGCCGCGTCGGCGAGGAAGGCGAGGACGAAGAAGGCGTGGGAGTAGGTGAGGAAGGGCAGCAGACCCGGGGCGAGGACGGCCAGGGCGGCGGCGGGCGGGTACTGCCAGGTGACGTCGTCGTACGGGAAGATGCCGGTGCGCAGGACGCCGTACCAGCCCTGGTAGATCACGTCGATGTCGACGGAGACGTCGGAGCCGGGCAGCACCCACACCCGGAACACGCACAACAGCAGAACGGCCCTGGTGACGGCCCACACGACGCTCGGGAGCCGCAGACTACTGCCCGCCACCATCATCCACCAGTCCTCTCGGCCACACCGTCCCTGCAACGCATGATGCCGGTAGGGACTGCCCGCGCGCGACGACGTGGCGTGTGGTGGCGCGTCTGGCGTCCTGGGAGCACCCGGTACTGTCGGCGGCGATGCACAAGACCCTCATCGTCACCAACGACTTCCCGCCGCGGCCCGGTGGTATCCAGGCGTTCCTGCACAACATGGCGCTCCGCCTGGACCCCTCCGGCATCGTGGTCTACGCCTCCACCTGGAAGCACGGCCGCGAAGGGGCCGAGGCCACGGCCCGGTTCGACGCCGAGCAGCCGTTCACGGTGGTCCGGGACCGGACGACCATGCTGCTGCCCACGCCCAGGGTCACCCGGCGCGCGGCCACCCTGCTGAAGGCCCACGGCTGCACGTCCGTCTGGTTCGGCGCCGCGGCCCCGCTGGGGCTGATGGCACCGGCGCTGCGCCGGGCCGGTGCCCGCACCCTGGTCGCCACCACGCACGGGCACGAGGCCGGCTGGGCCCAATTGCCCGCGGCCCGGCAGCTGCTGCGCAGGATCGGCGAGGGCACCGACACGATCACCTATCTGGGGGAGTACACCCGCTCCCGCATCGCCTCCGCGCTGACGGAGGAGGCGGCGGCACGCATGGTGCAACTGCCGCCGGGCGTGGACGAGAAGACCTTCCATCCGGCCTCCGGCGGCGACGAGGTCCGGGCCCGGCTCGGCCTCGCGGACCGGCCCGTCGTCGTGTGCGTCTCCCGGCTCGTCCCGCGCAAGGGCCAGGACACCCTGATCCTGGCCATGCCGCGGATCCTGGCGGCCGTCCCGGACGCGGTGCTGCTGATCGTGGGCGGCGGGCCGTACGAGAAGGAGCTGCGGAAGCTGGCCGGGGAGACGGGCGTCGCGCACGCGGTGCGGTTCACCGGGCCCGTCCCGTGGGAGGAACTGCCCGCCCACTACGGGGCCGGCGATGTCTTCGCGATGCCCTGCCGCACGCGCCGCGGCGGGCTGGACGTGGAGGGGCTCGGCATCGTCTACCTCGAGGCGTCCGCGACGGGCCTGCCGGTGGTGGCGGGCGACTCGGGCGGCGCGCCGGACGCCGTGCTCGACGGCGAGACGGGCTATGTCGTACGGGGCGGTTCCGCGGAGGAGTCCGCGGACCGAATCGTGACGCTCCTCCAGGACCCCGCGCTACGGCGGCGGATGGGCGAGCGCGGCCGCGCGTGGGTCGAGGACCGCTGGCGCTGGGACCTGCTGGCGGAGCGTCTGAAGACCCTGCTGTAACCGGTGAAGAGGTAAGGGGCTCGCGCCATGGCGCGAGCCCCTTACCCGTCGGGTTACCCGTCGAGCAATGTTTTTCAGCCGGTGTAGATCGCCTCGATCTCGTCGGCGAAGTCCTTCGCCACGACGTTGCGCTTGAGCTTCAGCGACGGCGTCACGTGGCCGGACGCCTCCGTGAACTGGCCCGGCAGGATACGGAACTTGCGCACCGACTCCGCCTTGGAGACGGCCGCGTTGCCGTCGTCCACCGCCTTCTGCACGTCCGCCAGCAGCTCGGGGTCCGCGGCCAGTTCGGCAGGCGTCGTCCCGGCCGGCCTGCCGTGCGAGGACAGCCAGCGGGGCAGGAAGTCCTCGTCCAGGGTGATCAGCGCGCCGACGAACGGCCGCCCGTCGCCGACGACCATGCACTCCGCGATCAGGGCGTGGGAGCGGATGCGGTCCTCGATCACCGCCGGGGCGACGTTCTTGCCGCCCGCGGTGACGATGATCTCCTTCTTCCGGCCGGTGATCGTGAGGAACCCGTCCTCGTCGAGCGTGCCCAGGTCGCCGGTGTGGAACCAGCCGTCGGAGAGCGCGTCCGCGGTGGCGGCCTCGTTGTTCCAGTAGCCGGTGAAGAGGTGCTCGCCGTGCAGCAGCACCTCGCCGTCGTCCGCGATGCGCACCACGGAGCCGGGCAGCGGCTGGCCGACGGTGCCGATCCGCGGCTTGTCCCACGGGTTGAAGGCGGTCGCCGCGCAGGACTCGGTCAGCCCGTAGCCCTCCAGGACGGTGAAGCCGATGCCGCGGTAGAAGTGGCCGAGGCGCTCGCCCAGCGGGGCGCCGCCGGAGATCGCGTGGGTGGCCCGGCCGCCCAGCACCGCGCGGAGCTTCCCGTAGACGAGCCGGTCGAAGACCTTGTGCTTGATCCGCAGGCCGAAGGACGGGCCCTGCGGGGTGTCCTGGGCGCGGCTGTAGGCGATCGCGGTCTCCGCGGCCTTGTCGAAGATCTTGCCCTTGCCGTCCGCCTGGGCCTTGGCCCGGGCCCCGTTGTAGACCTTCTCGAAGACCCGGGGGACGCCCAGGATCAGCGTCGGCCGGAAGCCGGCCAGGTCGTCCGTGAGGTTCTTGATGTCGCCGACCATGCCCAGCTTGATGGGCGCCAGGACCGAGGCGATCTCGACGAGCCGGCCGAAGACGTGGGCGGCGGGCAGGAAGAGGAGGACGGAGGAGTCGCCCTCGAACAGCGGCTTGAGCCGCTCCACCGCGTTGCCGCACTCGGCGAAGAAGCTGCGGTGGGTGAGCACGCAGCCCTTGGGGCGGCCGGTGGTGCCCGAGGTGTAGACGAGGGTGGCGACGGAGTCCGCGGTGGCCAGCGCCGAGCGCTCGTCCACCTCCTCGTCCGTCAGCCCCTGGCCGGCGGCGCGCAGCCGCTCGACGCCGTCGCGCTCGAGCTGCCAGACGTGGGCGAGATCCGGCAGCCGGTCCCGCACGGACTCGACGGACGCCTCGTGCGCCGGGGTCTCCACGATGCAGGCGACCGCACCGGAGTCGCCGAGGATCCACTGGATCTGCTCCGGCGAGCTGGTCTCGTAGACCGGCACCGTGACGGCGCCCGCGCTCCAGATGGCGAAGTCCAGCAGCGCCCACTCGTAACGGGTGCGCGAGAGCAGGCCGACCCGGTCGCCCGGCTGCACGCCCGAGGCCATCAGGCCCTTGGCCGCCGCGCGGACCTCCGCCAGGAAGACGGCGGCCGTCACGTCCTCCCAGCGCCCGTCGACCTTGCGCCCTATGACGACGGCATCGGGCTGCTGCGCGGCGTTCCGGCGGATGAGATCCGTCAGGTTGCCGTCCGCGGGGACCTCGTACAAGGCCGGAAGGCTGAACTCGCGCAAGACTGCTGCTCCTCGTCGGGCGCCGGCGCCGCCGCGTCGTCGAGGGGCGCGTCGTCGGCTGCGGTCCATGATCAGGCAGGGGGGTAGTGGACTGCCCGGACGTTACCCACCAGTACAGCTTTCGAATAGGGGGTCGTGCTCAGATGTTCTCTGCGTCACATGCCACGGGACTGCGGGCAAAACCCTAGCTCCTCCGCTGGGTGACCGGGAAGTAACCGCAGGTCGGGGCCCTTCCGGGACGGGCGCCGCGGACTTAGGGTGATCGCCATGCGAGTCCATGTGGTCAGCGATGTGCACGGCAACGCCGAGGGCCTGGCCCGGGCCGGCGACGGTGCCGACGCCCTGGTCTGCCTGGGCGACCTCGTCCTCTTCCTCGATTACGCCGATCACTCACGCGGCATCTTCCCCGACCTCTTCGGCGTCGAGAACGCCGACCGGATCGTCGAGCTGCGCACCCAGCGCCGCTTCGACGAGGCCCGCGAGCTGGGTCGGCGGCTGTGGGACGGGCTGGACCGCGAGGCCGCGATCGAGGCCGCGGTGCGCAAGCAGTACGCCGAGCTCTTCGCCGCCTTCCCCGCGCCGACCTACGCGACCTTCGGCAACGTCGACATCCCCCGCCTGTGGTCCGAGTACGCCCGGCCGGGCACCCGGGTGCTCGACGGCGAGCGCGTCGAGATCGGCGGCCTGGTCTTCGGCTTCGTCGGCGGTGGCCTGCAGTCGCCCATGCGCACCCCCTACGAGATCGACGACGAGACGTACGCGGCCAAGCTCGCCGCCCTCGGCGACGTCGACGTGCTCTGCTCGCACATCCCGCCCGACGTGCCCGAGCTCTGCTACGACACCGTGGCCCGCCGCTTCGAACGCGGCAGCGCGGCCCTGCTGGAGACCCTCCGCGCCGTGCGTCCCCGGTACGCCCTTTTCGGCCATGTCCATCAGCCGCTGGCGCGCCGGATGCGCATCGGCGCAACCGAGTGCGTCAACGTGGGGCACTTCGCCTCGACCGGAACACCCTGGGTGCTGGAATGGTGACGCGGCGCGGGATGTAGCCTTCAGCGGCAGACATTTCGAGGCGGCGGACGGTACCGGAGGAGCCAGGCAGATGGCGGAGAACACCAAGTCGAGCATCACGATCGAAGCGGCCCCCGACCGCGTCATGGCGGTGATCTCCGACTTCGACCGCTACCCGGACTGGACCGGCGAGGTCAAGCTGGCCGAGGTGCTGGAGAAGGACGAGCAGGGCCGCGCCTCGCAGCTGCGCCTGGTCCTGGACGCGGGCGCGATCAAGGACGACCATGTGCTGGCCTACAGCTGGCCCGAGCCGAACGTGGTCAAGTGGTCGCTGGTCAAGTCCCAGATGCTGCGCCAGCTCGACGGCTCGTACAGCCTGAAGCCGGTCGCCGGCGGCACGGCCACCGAGGTGACCTACGAGCTCACCGTCGACGTCAAGATCCCGATGCTGGGGATGATCAAGCGCAAGGCGGAGAAGGTCATCATCGACCGCGCGCTGGACGGTCTGAAGAAGCGCGTCGAGAGCGGCGCCGTCTGACCCCGCCCCCCTGAACCACCCACCCGGAGGCTTTTCTTGCGCACGGTCCTCGTCACCGGTCCCGGCGGCGGGGGCCGCACCACCGCGGCCGCGGCCGCCGCGCTCGCCGCGGCCCGGCAGGGGCGGCGCGTGCTGCTGCTCAGCTGTGACCGGGGCCCCGCCCCCGGCGCGGTGCTCGGCGGCCCGCTGCCCGCGGACGGCGGGGGCGGCGGCCCCTGGACGCCGCCCGTCGAGGCGGTCCCCGGGATGTGGGCCGCCCGCGTCGCCACCGACGGGCACTTCCGCGCCGTCGCCCGCGACCTCCAGGACCGCGGCGCCTCCCTCTTCGACCTGCTGGGCGCCGCGCCCCTGGACGCCGACGAGCTCACCGAGGTGCCCGGCGCCGAGCCGCTCGCGATCCTCGCCGCCCTGCGCGCCGCCCACGCCGACGGCCGCTGGGACCTCGTCGTCGCCGACATGCCGCCCGTCCACGACACCGTGCGGCTGCTCGCCCTGCCCGAACAGCTGCGGCGCTACCTGCGCCGCCTGCTGCCCCCCGAACGCCAGGCGGCCCGTGCCCTGCGCCCCATGCTGGCCCAGCTCGCCGGGGTGCCGATGCCGGCCGCCCGGCTGTACGAGACGGCCGAGCGGTGGCAGCAGGAACTCGCCGCCGTCCAGGCCGTCCTCGAATCCGCCGCCACGACCGTCCGCCTCGTCGCCGAACCGCTCCCGGCAACGGTGGAAACCCTCCGGGAGGCCCGCGCCGGCCTCGCCCTCCAGGGCTGCCACGTCGACGCCCTGGTCCTCAACCGCCTGCTCCCCGACGACTCCGCCGACCCCTGGCTGACGGCGCTCGCCGCCGAGCAGCGTCTTGCGTGCAAGACGCTGCGGGACGATTTCACGGCCGACGCCGTCCCCGTCTGCGAACTGCCCCACCTGGGGCGCAGCCCACGGGGCATGGCGGACCTGACGGAGCTCGCCCAGCGCGCCGCCGGGCGGACGGAGGGCCCGGTGGAGGGTGCCGGGTCGCGGCCGGAGCCGCAGGGCGGGAGGGCGGCCGGGGAGGCCGCGGATGGTCCCGGCTCCGGGCCGGACGTCCGGGGGGACGCTGCCGGTGCGGGCGGCACCGGCGGGGACCGTCCGCGTACGCCCGCCGGGCCCGGGCACCTCGCAGCGGACGGTCTCCTCCTCGGCCTCGGCGCAGCCGGGCCCGTTGCGGAGCGGCGCCCCGAGCCCTGGTCCGTCGAGGACCGGCTGAAGGACGACGGCATGCTCGTCTGGCGGCTCCCTCTGCCCGGCGCGGAGCGCGACGCGCTCGGGCTGGTGCGGCGCGGGGACGAACTCGTCGTCGCCGTCGGGCCGTTCCGGCGGGTGCTGCCGCTGCCGTCCGCGCTGCGCCGGTGCAGTGTCGCGGGGGCGGGGCTGCAGGACGGGGCGCTCTGCGTGCGCTTCATACCCGATCCGGACCTCTGGCCCAGGACCTCGTAACGGCGCTACCCCGTTCGGGTAACGTCGGAGGAAATACCGGCCGCAGGAGTTCCGACATGAACGATGCCACCCAGCGCCCCGGCGAGGCGCCCGACCCCGATGCCTGGGAGCGGGCCTGCGCCGAGGATCTCGCCGCCGAGAACGCCCGGCGCCGGGGGCAGGAGCAGCCCGGCACCGCGGCCGAGGAGCTGCGCAAGCTCATGGACGCCGTCGCCGGCAAGGTCTCCGAGATCCGGCTGCCCGCCGTGCAGCACGTCGTCGAGGCCGCCCGGGCGGCCGTCGAGCCCGTCGTCGAGCGCAACCCCGAGGTCTTCGACCACCTGGCCGCCGCCGGCTCCGAGCTGATGGCCGCCTACCGTGCCGCCGTCGCCGGCCACGAGCGCCGCTGGACCCGCGACGATCCGGGCCCGGACGGTCCCGCCGGGAGCGGAAGCGAACGCATCGATCTGGACTGACGAGCGCTCCGGTACGGTTGGTCGCGGCGGGGTTAGAGCTACTGACTGAGGGACACATGGGACTCACCATCGGCGTCGACATCGGCGGCACGAAGATCGCGGCCGGCGTGGTCGACGAAGAGGGCGCGATCCTCGCCACGTGCAAGGTGCCGACCCCCCCGACCCCGGAAGGCGTGATCGACGCCATCGCCGATGCGGTGCGCACCGTCAGCGAGGGCTTCGAGGTCGAGGCCGTCGGCATCGGTGCCGCGGGCTACGTGGACGACAAGCGCGCCACCGTGCTCTTCGCCCCGAACATCAACTGGCGCCACGAGGCGCTCAAGGACAAGGTCGAGCAGCGCGTCGGCCTCCCGGTCGTCGTCGAGAACGACGCCAACGCCGCCGCCTGGGGCGAGTACCGCTTCGGCGCCGGCCAGGGCCACGACGACGTCATCTGCATCACGCTGGGCACCGGCCTCGGCGGCGGCATCATCATCGGCAACAAGCTGCGCCGCGGCCGCTTCGGCGTGGCAGCCGAATTCGGCCACATCCGGGTCGTCCCGGACGGTCTGCTGTGCGGCTGCGGCAGCCAGGGCTGCTGGGAGCAGTACGCCTCCGGCCGCGCCCTCGTCCGCTACGCCAGGCAGCGCGCCCAGGCCACCCCGGGCAACGCGGAGCTCCTCCTCGGCCTGGGCGACGGCACCCCCGAGGGCATCGAGGGCAAGCACATCAGCCTGGCCGCCCGGCAGGGCGACCCGGTGGCCGTCGACTCCTTCCGCGAGCTGGCCCGCTGGGTCGGCTCCGGGCTCGCCGACCTGGCCTCGCTCTTCGACCCCTCGGCGTTCATCGTCGGCGGCGGGCTCTCGGACGAGGGCGACCTCGTCCTCGACCCGATCCGCAAGTCCTTCCGCCGCTGGCTGGTGGGCGGACAGTGGCGCCCGCACGCCCAGGTCCTCGCCGCCCAGCTCGGTGGCAAGGCAGGACTCGTCGGCGCCGCCGACCTGGCCCGGCAGGGCTGACGACGCGGATGCTCGCGGACCTGCCGGCCTCGACGTCCGCCCCGGACGCGTCGGTCGTCCGCGTGCTGAGCTACAACGTCCGCTCGATGCGTGACGACGTGGCGGCACTGGCCCGGGTCATCCGGGCCTGCGCCGCCGACGTCGTCTGCATCCAGGAGGCCCCGCGCTTCTTCCGCTGGCGCAAGGCGGCGGCCCGGCTCGCCCGCGAGTCCGGCCTGGTGTACGTCACCGGGGGCGCCACCGCCTCGGGGCCGATGATCCTCTCCTCGCTGCGCGCCCACGTCGAGCACACGGAGGACGTGCTGCTCCCGCGCACCCCCGGCCTGCACCAGCGCGGCTTCGCCACGGCGGTGCTGCGCTTCGGGCAGGCCCGGCTGGGCGTGCTCAGCTGTCACCTGAGCATCGATGAGCGCGAGCGATACGTCCAAGGGGGTCTGCTGCTGGAGCAGTTGGGCGCGCTGGGTGTGCCGTACGCCGTCGCGGCGGGCGATCTGAACGACCGCCCGGACGGCAGGACCTTCGGCCGGCTGGCGGGAGTCCTGCAGGACGGCTGGGCCACGGCGCCGTGGGGGCGGGAGCACACGACGCGGCTCGGGGATCCGCTGCAGCGGATCGACGCGGTGTTCGCCACCGCGGGTGTGGAAGTGCTGGGCTGCGGGGTTCCCATGGGGTTGCCGGGGGTGGCGGTGCCCGATCTGCGGGCCGCCACCGATCACCTGCCGGTGTTGGCGGCGGTTCGGGTGCCGGTCGCCTAGCCAGGGCGCCCCGAAGGGGCGCGGGGCTGTGACGTCATGCGGTACCACGGCGCCCCGTAAGGGGCGCGGGGAACTGCGCGACCAGCCCTCACCGGGCCGCAGTCGACGCACCACCCCTGGGGTCCGGGGCGCAGCCCCGGGTACTTCGACTGCGGGCGCGTCGTGGTTGCTCGCGCAGTTCCCCGCGCCCCTTACCACGGCGCCCCTTACGGGGCGCACCGCCTCAGACGACGGCACCCCGACCGGGGTCGTCGTCATCGTCCCCGTCACTGTCGCGCATGCGCAGCACCAGCGTCGCGAAGCCGCCCAGAAAGCCGCCGACCCCCAGCGTGGTGATCCACCACGTCAACTCCTGCCGCAGCAGCACCATCACGAGCAGCAGCAGCGGGCCGCCCAGCACCGCGATCCACGCGAACCGCGACGTCACGTCACCGGTCGGCAGCGGCGGCGGCTCCGGCGGGACGAAGTGGCCCTCGTCCTCCTGCTCCGCGGCGGCCGTCGCGGGAGGCGGGGTCGTCCAGTCGCGCGGGCCGACCCCGGGCGCGTAGACGATGAAGCTCCCCGGCCGCTCCGGTTCGGCCGGCTTCGGCGGCTCCTCGGCGGCGGGGGCGTCCTCGCCGCCCGTGGCGGGCCAGAGGCCCTTCTCCGGGTCGGGCTGTTCGCCGTAGGCGGCGACGAGCTGCTGCCACGCCGCCTCCTCGTCCAGCGGGTCGCGGCTCTCGTCGCGGTCGCGGTCGCGGCCCGCGTCACGCTCAGCCACGGCCGGCCGCCCCCTCCCCGGCAGCGGCCGCGCCGGTGAGCCGGCCGATGAACGCATACGACTCGTCGAAGATCGTCCCGGCGTCGTGGTCCAGCGTGGCCACGTGGTAGCTGCGCTCCAGCAGCCGCTCGGTGACGTCGCGGGAGGAGACCCGGGAGAGGATGCGCGCCGAGTCGGCCGGCGGCACCACATGGTCCTCGGGGCTGTGCATCAGCAGCAACGGCTGGGTGACCAGCGGCAGTTCGGCGTCCAGGCGCTGCAGAAAGCGGCGGAAGGAGTGCGCGGCGTGCAGCGGCACCCGGTCGTAGCCGGTCTCCGTGGCGCCGTCCTTGGCGATGTCGCTCGCGATGCCCTTGCTCGTCCGCACCAGGTGCCGCACCACGGGCAGGGCCTTGGCCGCCAGGCCGTGCACCTTGTTCGCCGGGTTGACGACGCAGACGCCGGAGACCGCGTCCCCGTGGTGGGCGGCCAGCCGCAGCGCCAGCGCGCCGCCCATGGAGAGGCCGAAGACGAAGACCTGGGCGCAGCGCTCGCGCAGCCGCCAGAGCTCGCGGTCGACCTCCGCGTACCAGTCCTGCCAGCCCGTGATCTGCATGTCCTGCCAGCGGGTGCCGTGCCCCGGCAGCAGCGGAAGGGCGACGCTCAGACCCCGTTCGGCGAGATAATCGGCCCAGGGGCGGACGGACTGCGGGGAGCCGGTGAAGCCGTGACACACAAGGACGCCGACCTCTCCGCCGTCATGGCGGAAGGGCTCGGCCCCGGGGAGGAGCAGCACCGGATTCTCCGATCGCAGGTGGCAGGGAAGACCGCGGGGAAACCCGAGGAAAGGGGTCGGTCCTCAGCGTACGCGGAGCGTCGCACGGCGGGTAGGCAGGTTAAGGTCTCCTCGTCACACACAGGAGGTTCTCGGTTGTTCTACGGCGCAATGAAGCTGTCCATCGGCGGGTCGCTGAAGCTTGCCTTCCGGCCGTGGGTGGAGGGGCTGGAGAACGTACCGGCCGAGGGGCCCGCGATCCTGGCGAGCAACCACCTGTCCTTCTCGGACTCTTTCTTCCTGCCCGCGGTGCTCGATCGCAAGATCACGTTCATCGCGAAGCAGGAGTACTTCACCTCCCCCGGAGTCAAGGGAAAGCTGACGGCCGCCTTCTTCAAGGGTGTCGGCCAGCTCCCGGTCGACCGCTCGGGCGCCCGCGGCGCCGGCGAGGCCGCGATCAAGAGCGGCATCGAGGTGCTGGAGCGCGGTGAGCTCTTCGGCATCTACCCGGAGGGCACCCGCTCCCCGGACGGCCGCCTCTACCGCGGCAAGCCGGGCGGCCTCGCCCGGGTCGCGCTGGCCACCGGGGCCCCGGTGATCCCGGTCGCGATGATCGACACGGAGAAGATCCAGCCGCCCGGCAAGGTCGTGCCGAAGCTGATGCGGCCCGGCATCCGGATCGGCAAGCCGCTGGACTTCAGCCGCTACCACGGCATGGACGGCGACCGCTTCATCCTCCGCTCGGTGACCGACGAGGTCATGTACGAGATCATGAAGCTCTCCGGCCAGGAGTACGTCGACATCTACGCGACCGCCGCCAAGCGGCAGATCGCGGAGGAGGCGAAGCGCAAGGCCGAGGAGGAGAAGGCGGCCAAGGCCGCCGGCCTGGAGAAGACGGACGAGTAGCAGGGGCGACGGGGGCGGGGGATGGCGCAGCGCACCGGGCGTCCGCGCGCGGTGCGGATGTCGGTCGAGCTCCCGCTGTGGCGGGCGCTCACGGGCTACCGCATCCTGACCCTCGGCTACGCCCTCGCCCTCTTCTGGCTCGCCCACCGGCACTACGCGCACCCGCTCGGCGCCGCCGCCTACATGGCGGCGCTCACCGTCTGGATGCTGCTGACCTGGAACAGGGTCACCGCTCCCGAGCGCTGCACCCGGTCCTTCCTGATCGCCGACCTGGGCATCGCCCTCACCGGCATCCTGCTCACCGCCGTCGTCGACTCCCCGGCCCGGATCGACGGCGGCGCGGCGACGCTCCCGACCGTCTGGGCGGGCGGCGCCGTGCTGGGCCTGGCCATCAAGGGCGGTTGGCGCTGGGCCGCCGCCGGCTCCACGCTGGTGGCCGCCGCCAACCTCGCCGAGCGCGGCTACTTCGCCCGCGACACCGTCCACAACGTGCTGCTGGTGTGGATCTCCAGCATCGCCATCGGCTACATCGTCGAGGTCGCCCGCGCCAGCGAGCGCACCCTCGCCCGTGCGCTGCGGATCGAGGCGGCCACCCGCGAACGCGAGCGGCTGGCCCGGGACATCCACGACAGCGTGCTGCAGGTGCTGGCCATGGTGCAGCGCCGCGGCGCCGCCCTCGGCGGCGAGGCCGCGGAACTTGGCCGGATGGCCGGCGAACAGGAGATCGCCCTGCGCACCCTGGTGGCCGGCGGCCTGCTGCCGCCGCAGCGCCCGGCCGGGCAGCCGGCCGACGACGCCGAGCTCGTCCGGACCGTCCCCGAGGCCCCCGCCGGCCCCTGCGACCTGCGGGCGCTGCTGGCCCCGTACGCCGGGCCCGCCGTCTCCGTCGCGGCGCCCGGCACGCCCGTGCTGCTGGAGGCGGCCGCGGCGGCGGAGCTGGCGGCCGCTGTCGGTGCCGCCCTGGACAATGTGGCCCGGCACGCGGGGCAGGACGCGCGGGCCTGGATCCTGCTGGAGGACGAACCGGACGAGATCATCGTCACCGTGCGGGACGACGGGCCGGGCATCGCCGAGGGGCGGCTGGCGGCAGCGGAACGGGAGGGGCGCATGGGCGTGGCCCTGTCCATCCGCGGCCGGCTGCGCGACCTGGGCGGCAGCGCCGTGCTGGAGTCCGTGCCCGGCCAGGGCACCGAGGTCGAGCTGAGAGTTCCGCGGAGCTCACGGGGGAACGGAGTCACAGGATGAGCAGGGTGAGCAGGACGGGTACGGCAGCAGCGGTGAAGGTCATGGTGGTCGACGACCACCCCATGTGGCGCGACGCGGTCGCGCGCGACCTGGCGGCCGCCGGGTACGAGATCGTCGCCACCGCGGGCGACGGGCCGCAGGCGGTGCGCCGGGCGAAGGCCGCGGCCCCCGACGTCCTGGTCCTCGACCTCAACCTGCCCGGCCTGCCCGGCGTGGCCGTCTGCAAGGAGCTCGTCGGCGCGAACCCCGCCCTGCGGGTCCTCGTCCTCTCCGCCAGCGGCGAGCACGCCGACGTCCTGGAGGCCGTCAAGTCCGGGGCCACCGGCTATCTGCTGAAGTCCGCGAGCACCGAGGAGCTGCTGGACGCCGTCCGCCGCACGGCCGCGGGCGACGCGGTCTTCACCCCGGGCCTGGCCGGCCTGGTGCTCGGCGAATACCGCAGGCTGGCCGCCGGCCCGGCCCCCGCCGCGCCCGACGAGCCCGAGGTCCCGAGCCTCACCGACCGCGAGACCGAGGTCCTGCGCCTCGTCGCCAAGGGGCTCTCGTACAAGCAGATCGCCGAGCGGCTGGTTATTTCCCACCGCACGGTGCAGAACCATGTTCAGAACACCTTGGGCAAGCTCCAGCTGCACAACCGCGTGGAGCTCGTCCGCTACGCGATAGAGCGAGGTCTCGACGACGCCTGACGCCGCCTGCGGCCGGGCGTCACCCGGCACTCGGCGAAGGGAAGGTGTCATGCGGGTCGGAGTACTGACCGGCGGCGGCGACTGCCCCGGGCTCAACGCGGTCATCCGCGCCGTCGTCCGCAAGGGCGTCCAGCGCTACCACTACGACTTCACCGGCTTCAAGGACGGCTGGCGCGGACCGCTCACCGGAGCGGTCACGCGCCTCGACATCCCCGCGGTGCGGGGCATCCTGCCGCGCGGCGGCACCGTGCTCGGCTCCTCGCGGACCAACCCCCTCCGGGAGCCGGACGGGGTCCGCCGCATCAAGGAGAACCTGGCCAAGCACGAGGTGGACGCCCTCATCGTGATCGGCGGCGAGGACACCCTGGGCGTGGCCCGCCGGCTCTCGGAGGAGCACGGCATCCCCTGCGTCGGAGTGCCCAAGACCATCGACAACGACCTCTCCGCCACCGACTACACCTTCGGCTTCGACACCGCCGTCAACATCGCCACCGAGGCCATCGACCGGCTGCACACCACGGCCGAGTCGCATATGCGCGTCCTCGTCGTCGAGGTCATGGGCCGGCACGCGGGCTGGATCGCCCTGCACTCCGGCCTGGCGGGCGGCGCCAACGTCATCCTCGTTCCCGAGCAGCGGTTCGACCTCGACGAGGTCTGCGAGTGGGTCACCTCGCGCTTCCGCTCCAGCTACGCACCGATCGTGGTGGTGGCGGAGGGCGCCATGCCGCGCGACGGCGACCTGGTGCTCAAGGACGCCGCGGCGCACGACTCCTTCGGGCACGTCCGGCTGTCCGGCGTGGGGGAGTGGCTGGCCAAGCAGATCGAGACCCGTACCGGCAAGGAGGCGCGGACCACGGTGCTCGGCCACGTCCAGCGCGGCGGCACGCCCAGTGCGTTCGACCGGTGGCTGGCGACGCGGTTCGGGCTGCATGCGATCGATGCCGTCCGGGACGGCGCATTCGGGCAGATGGTCGCGCTGCGGGGGACGGACGTGGTCCGTGTTCCGCTGGCCGAGGCGACGGCGAAGTTGAAGACGGTGCCGCTTGCGGAGTACGAGGAGGCGAAGGTCTTCTTCGGCTGAGGGCAGGGCTTTCCCCGCCCACCCGCCCGTGACCCGGGCGGGTGGGCGGGCGCGGGTCAGACCAGGACAGCGGTCAGCAGCTCCGTGACGATCGACGCACCGTTCAGCGTCAGCACCGACTCCGGGTGGAACTGCACCCCCGCGAAACCGGGGCCCCGCAGGGCGTGGACGTCGCCGGTGGCCGGGTCCAGACTGAGCTCGGCCCCGTCGAGTCCCGTGCCGCGCGCCGTGAACGTGTTGTAGAAGCCCACCGTCTCCTCCCGCCCGAAGAAGTCGATCCGCTCCTGCGCCCCTTGATACGGCACCTCCTTCCGCACGATCTCCAACCCCAGCTCCGCCGCGATCAGTTCATGCCCCAGGCACACCCCCAGCAGCCCGTGCCGGTGCCCGCGCAGCAGGTCCGCGGCCAGCCCGCGCAGCAGCCGCATCTTCGGGTCGGCCGCGTCCGAGGGGTTGCCGGGGCCGGGGCCCAGCACCACGGGGCCCGGGTGGGCGAGGGCGGCGTCGCGCAGCCCGGGCTCGTCGTAGCGCCGCACCGTCACCGTCAGCCCCGAGGTGCGCAGGAGGTGGGCGAGCATCGCCGTGAAGGTGTCCTCGCCGTCGACGACCAGGGCGTGCCCGGTCAGCGTTCCGGTGGACCCGGACGTCTGCATCCGCAGCCAGAACGGGGCCAGATCCGCGCGCCGGGCGTCCAGCGCCGCCCGTACCCGCGGGTCGTCCCCGAGCCGTACGGGCGGTGCGGCCGACGGGCGTACGGGTCCGCGGCGCACGCCCAGGGCGGCCAGCACGCCGGCCGCCTTGGCGTGGGTCTCGGCGACCTCGCCGCGCGGATCCGAGCGGCGGACGAGCGTGGCGCCGACCCCCACCCGCAGCCGGCCGCGCCGGTCGATGTCCGCGGTGCGGATGAGGATCGGGGAGTCGAGGGTCTGCGCACCGCCCGCGTCGCGGCCGATCAGGGCGAGCGCCCCCGCGTAGTAGCCGCGGCCGCGGGGTTCGTACCGCTCGATGACACGGCAGGCGTTCTGTACGGGCGAGCCGGTGACGGTCGCCGCGAACATCGTCTCCCGCAGCACCTCGCGCACGTCCATCGAGGAGCGCCCGCGCAGTTCGTACTCGGTGTGCGCGAGGTGGGCCATCTCACGGAGCCGCGGGCCGACGACCACGCCGCCCATGTCGCCGACGGTGCACATCATCTTCAGCTCCTCGTCGACGACCATGGACAGTTCCTCCACCTCCTTGCGGTCGTGCAGGAAGGCCAGCAGCCCGTCCTCCGAGGCGCCTCCGGCCGGATAGCGGTAGGTGCCGCTGATGGGGTTCATCACGACCGTCCCGCCGGACATCCGCACATGCACCTCCGGACTGGCGCCCACCAGGGTGCGGTCGCCGGTGTGGACGACATACGTCCAGTAGGCGCCGCGCTCGCCGGACAGCAGCCGCCGGAAGAGGGCCAGGGCGTCGGCGGCGCAGAATCCGTGGACCTCGCCCTCGAACGTGCGCCGGATGACGAAGTTGGCGCCTTCCCCGGTGCCGATCTCGTCCTCGATCACGCGCTCGACGATGCGCGCGTACGCGTCGTCGTCCACGTCGAAGGCGCCGCCCTCGACGTGGACCTCATGGCCGGGCAGGGCGTCGAGGACGGCGTCGAGCGGCAGGGCGTGGGCCTCCTCCGGGTGCAGCACCAGCAGCGGGGTGCCGTCGTCGCGGACGTCGAAGCCGCGTTCGCGGATCTGCCGGAAGGGGACGAGCGCCAGGGCGTCGTGCACCGGCGCGCCGCCCGCGGGCGGGCCGGACGGGAGCGGGACGTCCGCCAGCCGCCCGGCCTCCGAGACCGGGCCGAGGAGCAGTTCGACCACGCCCTCGGGATGGCCGGGGGTGCGGCGGTGCAGCAGGGCGAAGGGCGGGCAGCCGTGCGCGGTCAGCCGCGCGAGCAGGGCGGCAGGGGTGGTTCCGTCCATCGGGAGGTTCCTTCCTGGTGGGGGAGGAACGGCCTGCCGGATGCGCCCCGCGGACGCGGAAGGCCGCCCCTCGGGGCGGCCTTGGCGATGAGATCGGTGTACGCGCGATCAGTGGGCCGCCGGAGGAGCGGTCCACCACCAGTACTGGTTACGGGTGTCGAGCACGTACATGCGGGGCAGGTTACCGGACGGCCCGCGCGTCTGTCGTGCGTTTATCCGGAGCCTCGTCTCACGATTCGTCTCATAGTCCGGTCCGGCCCCTGAACGGCCCCGGCGACCCCGTAATGTTGAGTGCGTGACCGTGAACGCTGAAATCCACGCCGGTGGCAACACCTGGCGCTCCCTGCCCGCGGCGCAGCAGCCTGACTGGCCGGACCAAGAGGCTCTGCGCGATGTGATCGCCGAGCTCGAGTCCTATCCGCCCCTCGTCTTCGCCGGCGAGTGCGACCAGCTGCGTCAGCGTCTGGGAGCCGTCGCGCGCGGCGAGGCGTTCCTGCTCCAGGGCGGTGACTGTGCGGAGGCCTTCGACGCCGTCGGCGCCGACCAGATCCGCAACAAGCTCAAGACGCTGCTCCAGATGGGCGCGGTGCTCACGTACGCCGGGTCGGTGCCCGTCGTGAAGGTCGGCCGGATCGCGGGCCAGTACAGCAAGCCGCGTTCGAAGCCGACCGAGACCCGCGACGGCGTGACCCTGCCGACCTACCGCGGCGACTCCGTCAACGGCTTCGCCTTCACGCCCGAGGCCCGGACGCCGGACCCGCAGCGGCTGAAGCGCATGTACCAGGCCTCGGCCTCCACGCTGAACCTGGTGCGCGCCTTCACCACCGGCGGCTACGCGGACCTGCGCCAGGTGCACGCCTGGAACCAGGACTTCGTGAAGTCCTCGCCCTCCGGCCAGCGCTACGAGCAGCTGGCCCGGGAGATCGACCGGGCGATGAACTTCATGAACGCCTGCGGCGTGGACCCGGAGGCGCTGAAGGCGGTCGAGTTCTACGCGTCCCACGAGGCGCTGGTCCTGGACTACGAGTCGGCGCTGACCCGTGTCGACTCCCGCACCGGCCACCTCTACGACGTCTCGGGCCACATGGTCTGGATCGGCGAGCGCACCCGGCAGCTGGACGGCGCGCACATCGAGTTCGCGTCGAAGATCCGCAACCCGATCGGGGTGAAGCTCGGCCCGACCACCACGGTCGACGAGGCGCTCACCCTGATCGACCGGCTGGACCCGGAGCGCGAGCCCGGCCGGCTGACCTTCATCACCCGGATGGGTGCGGGCAAGATCCGCGAGAAGCTCCCCGAGCTGGTCGAGAAGGTCACCGCGTCCGGTGCCGCGGTGGCCTGGATCAGCGACCCGATGCACGGCAACACCTTCGAGGCGGCCTCGGGCCACAAGACCCGCCGCTTCGACGATGTGCTGGACGAGGTCAAGGGCTTCTTCGAGGTCCACAAGGCCCTGGGCACCCACCCGGGCGGCATCCACGTGGAGCTCACCGGCGACGATGTCACCGAGTGCGTGGGCGGCGGCGACGAGATCTTCGTCGACGACCTGCACCAGCGCTACGAGACGGCCTGCGACCCCCGGCTGAACCGCAGCCAGTCGCTGGACCTGGCGTTCCTGGTGGCGGAGATGTACCGCGACCAGTGAGTCGCCTGTGACGCATGAACGATGGGGTGCGGATCCTGTGATCCGCACCCCATCGCGTTGTGCGGCCACGCCGGGCGAGGGTAAGGTAAGGGTTACCTTATTGATCACTTGGTGAGGCGGTGACCCGCGTGTACGTCTGCTCATGCTTCGGCATCACGGAGCAGCAGGTGCGCAAGCACGCGGAGCAGGGGGCGTGCACCCCCCGGAAGATCGCCTCGGCCTGCAAGGCGGGCACCGACTGCGGCAGCTGCGTCCGCCGTATCCAGGCGCTGCTCGGGCGCGGCGCGTGCCCGCGCCGCGAGCCGGCCGACCAGGGCTCGGCCGAGGTGCCGGGTGCCGAGGTCGTGATCCTGCCCGCCGCCCCCGCGGTGCGGGCCGCGTAGCCGCCTCGGGCGGGGCCTACTTGCTGCTGCCGCTCTCCTGCTCGATGAACTGGGCGATGTACAGCGCCTCGCCGAGCTTCTCGATCAGTTCGAGCTGGGTGTCGAGGTAGTCGATGTGGTCCTCCTCGTCGGCGAGGATCGACTCGAAGATATTGGCCGAGGTGATGTCGCCCTTGGCCCGCATGACCTCCACCCCGCGCCGGAGCCGGTCGATGGCCTCGACCTCCACCTGCCGGTCGGCCTGGAACATCTCGGTGATCGTCTGGCCGATCCGGACGTGGAAGAGCCGCTGATAATTGGGCAGCGCCTCCAGGAAGATGATCCGGTCCGTCAGGACCTCCGCGTGCCTCATCTCGTCGAACGACTCTGCACGGGTGTGCGAGGCGATCTTCGTCCAACCGTGGTGCTCCTGCAGCTTGGCGTGCAGGAAGTACTGGTTGATGGCGGTCAGCTCGGCCGTCAGCTGTTCGTTGAGGAACTCGATGACCTCGGGGTCGCCCTGCATTGCGCAGTCCTTCCAGGCGGATGTCCGGCAGATTGCGCCGCATCCTTGCACCGCCCCGAGGAGCCGTCCAGTAAGTGCACACTTAGCGGGACTTGTCTCTGACTTGTCCATATCCGGGTGACCCGTGGTCATCAGCACCTCCCGGGGTCTGACACCATGGACTCATGGGTCAGTCGGAAAGCCGCAAAGGGGAAATCGAGCTTCCCCCGGGGCAGCGCCTCCAGCGCGGATGGCCGGTGACGCACTACGGTCCCGTCCCCAAGTTCAGGCCGGAGCGCTGGGAGTTCCGCGTCTTCGGCGCGACGGCCGACGGCGACAAGCACTGCTGGACGCACGAGGAGTTCACCGCCCTCCCGTACACGACGGTCGTGGCGGACCTGCACTGCGTGACGAAATACAGCATGCCGGGCGCCGAATGGGGCGGCGTGTCGGCCCGCACCGTGCTCGAACTGGCCCCGCCCGCACCCGAGGCCACGCATGTGATGGTGTGGGCCGAGTACGGCTACAGCTCGAACCTGCGGCTGTCGGACTTCACGGCCGAGCAGACGATCTTCGCCACGCACAAGGACGGCGAACTCCTCACCGCGGAGCACGGCTTCCCGGTGCGGCTCGTCGTGCCGCACCTGTATGCGTGGAAGGGGCCCAAGTGGGTCCGCGGCGTGGAGTACATGACGGCCGACCGCCGGGGCTTCTGGGAGGAGCGGGGCTACCACAACGTGGGCGACCCGTGGCGGGAGCAGCGGTACTCCTACCAGGAGGAGCCGGGCGAGGGCCCCGAACTGTAGGGCTCTACGGCCGCCGCGCCGCGCGCAGTTCCTTCAGCCGGGCCACGTCGGCCGCGTGTCCCTCCGGGCCGCCCGGGGTCTCGATCGTCAGGGGCACGCCCTCCGTCGCCGGGTGCGCGAACAGCTCCCCGAAGGCCTCGGCGCCGATCCGCCCCGCCCCGATGTTCTCGTGCCGGTCCAGGTGCGACCCCGCGCCCGCCTTCGAGTCGTTCGCGTGGATCAGACGCAGCCGCCCCTCGCCCATGACGTCGACGAGCTCGTCCAGCACCTGCTTCACCCCGCCCGGCGCGGCCAGGTCGTGCCCGGCGGCGAAGACGTGGCAGGTGTCCAGGCACACGCCCAGCCGCGGATGCCGGTCCAGCGCCTCGGCGTACGGGCCCAGGTCCTCCACCAGCGAGCAGAGCGAGGCGCCCTGACCGGCCGTGGGCTCCAGCAGCAGCCACGGGTCGTCGTCGTGCGTGAGCTCGTCCAGCAGCGGCAGCATCCGCTCGCGCACCTGGGCCAGGGCCTCCGCGCGCGGCCGGCCGGCCGTGGCGGAGCCGGTGTGCACCACGACGCCCTGCGCGCCGATCTCCCGGCCGCGCCGCAGCGAGTGGCGCAGCGACTCCACGGACTTGTCGACCGTCGCGGCGCCGTGTGAGCCGAAGTTGATCAGGTAGGGGGCGTGGACGAAGACGGGCAGCCCGGCGTCCTCGCACCCGGCGCGGAACTCCTCGTCCTGGCGCGGGTTCCCCGGCGGGGTCGCCCAGCCGCGCGGGTTGGCGACGAAGACCTGGACGGCCTCGGCGCCCATCGCGCGGGCGTAGGGCAGCCCGGTCTTCGCCAGACCGCCCGCCACGGGGATGTGCCCGCCGACGGGATTGCGTGTCATTGCGTTCAACGTGCTGTTCAAGCTGCTCGAAATCCTCAGAAACCGCTCTTCAGGCGGATGATGACGGTGTCGCCGCGGGCCGCCTGGTCGCCGCCCCGGACCGACTGGGAGTCCACCGAGTCCTGCGGGAAGAAGAACGGCCGGTCGACCTTCACCTGGAAGCCCGCGTCCGTCAGCGCCTTCTTGGCGTCGGCCTCGCTCTTTCCGGTGACATCCGGGACCGTGATCATCTCCTTGCCCTTGGAGAGGGTCACCGTGACCGTGTCGCCCTCGGCGCCCTTCTCGCCCTTGCCCGGCGACTGCTCGGCCACCGTGCCCTTGTCCCTGGGCGAGTAGACCTGGGTGTCCGAGACCTTGATCTGGAGCCCGGCGTCCCGGAGCGCCGCCGTGGCGTCGGCGACCGTCATGCCCGTCACATCGGGCACGTTCAGCTGCCGGCCCTTGCTGACGACGAGCGCCACCGCGGAGTCCGGCCGCAGCTCCTGGCCCGGCCGGGGGTCGGTGCCGAGCACGGAGCCCTTCGGGGTCTCGCCGCTGAACTGCTCCGAGACGTCGCCGACCGTCAGGCCCTTGTCCTGGAGCTGCTTCTTCGCGTCGTCCAGCGTCATGCCGACGACATTGGGGACCTGCACCTTCTGCGGGCCCCGCGAGACGGTGACCGTCACCTTGCCGTTGTTGCGGATGCGTTCGCCCGGCTTCGGGTCGGTCGAGATGACGTGCCCGCGCTCGACGGTGTCGCTGAAGTCCTGCCGGACCTGCGCCCCGAGCCCGGCCTTGTCCAGCTCCTGCTGCGCCTTGGCCTGGGTCATGTCCAGGACGGCCGGCACCGAGGTGAACTGGCCGGAACCGACGTACCAGACGCCCGCCCCGCCGCCCAGCAGCACGACCAGCAGCCCGATCACCACGGCCAGCCGGTTGACGCGCCAACGCGGCTGCCCGGCCGGCCGGTGCTGCGCCGCGGGGCCCGGCGGGGCCGGGGGAGCGGGCTGCCGCTCCAGCCGGGTGGTGCGGTTGAGCAGCTCCTCGCCGGCGGGCGGCGGCAGCGGCTGCGCCGCGGGCTGCCGCGGTATCACGCTCGTACGGTCCTCGGAACCGGCCGGCAGCGGACTGTGCCGGACGCCCGGCGGCTCCGCGTCCAGCTGTGCGTCCGTCAGGGCCGCGCGGGCGGCGCGGGTCAGCTCCAGCAGCCGGACGGCGTCGGCCGGGCGCAGCTGCGGGTCGCGGGCGGTGGCCTTGACCACCAGGCCGTCCAGCTCGGGGGCGAGCCCCGGGACCGCCTCGGACGGCAGCGGCACATCCTCGTGCAGGTGCTGGTAGAGCACCTGGGCGGGGGTGCCGCCGGAGTGCGGCTTGGCGCCCGTCAGCATCTCGTAGAGCACCACGCCGCAGGCGTAGACGTCGGCGCGCGGGTCGGCGGTGCCGTGCTCGATCTGCTCGGGGGCCAGGTACGAGACCGTGCCCAGCACCGAGCCGGTACTCGTGCTGGTGTGCGTGTCGACGGCCCGGACCAGGCCGAAGTCCGCCACCTTGACCCGGCCGTCGTCGCCGATCAGCACGTTCTCGGGCTTCATGTCGCGGTGCACCAGCCCCGCGAGGTGGGCTGCGCCCAGCGCGGCCAGCACGGACTCGGCGATGTCCAGCGCGGCCCGCGGCTGCAGGGCGCCGCGCTCGCGCAGCACGTCGCGCAGCGTGCACCCGGCGACGTACTCCATGGCCAGGAAGACATAGCCGCCGTCGGTGCCCTGGTCGAAGACGCCGACCACATTGCGGTGGTCCAGGCGCGCCACGGACTTGGCCTCGCGGATGAAACGGTCCACGAACGCCGCGTCGGCGGCCAGCGAGGGGTGCATCACCTTGAGGGCGACCACGCGGTCGAGCCGGGTGTCCAGCGCCCGGTAGACCGTGGCCATGCCGCCCACGGCGATCCGCGCCTCGACGCGATAGCGGCCGTCGAGCAACTGATCGACGAGAGGGTCCGGCAGGGTCGTATCCACGACAGACGAGTCTACGAGCCCCGGCGCCCCGCCCGGCCTGCACCCGACGACGAGGCTTCGCGCCCCTTCGGGGCACAGGCCCCCGCAGGGAAGCGGCTACGCCGCCCCGAACGCCGGCCGCTCCGGGTCCAGCACCGCCACCCCCGCCGTCGGCGACGACGCGGTGGCGAAGTGCCGCCGCGGAATCCGCCCGGCCCGATAGGCCAGCCGCCCGGCGTCAACCGCATGGCGCATGGCCTCCGCCATGAGCACCGGCTCCTGCGCCCGCGTCACCGCCGACGCGAGCATCACCGCCGAGCACCCCAGCTCCATCGCCAGCGCCGCATCCGACGCCGTGCCCGCGCCCGCGTCCAGGATCACGGGGACGGACGCCCGCTCCGTGATCAGCTGGAAGTTGTGCGGGTTGCGGATGCCCAGGCCGGAGCCGATGGGCGAACCCAGCGGCATGATCGCGGCGCAGCCGACGTCCTCCAGCTTGCGGGCCAGCACGGGGTCGTCGTTGGTGTACGGCAGCACGGTGAAGCCGTCGTCCACCAGGATCTCGGCGGCGTCCAGCAGCTCGATGGGGTCGGGCAGCAGCGTGCGCTCGTCGGCGATCACCTCCAGCTTGACCCACTCCGTGCCCAGCGCCTCCCGGGCCAGCCGGGCGGTCAGGACGGCCTCGCCGGCGGTGAAGCAGCCCGCCGTGTTCGGCAGCACCCGGATGTCGTGCCGTTCCAGGACGGACAGCACGGAGCCCTGCACGGTCGCGTCCAGCCGCCGCATGGCGACCGTGGTCAGCTCGGTGCCGGAGGCCAGCAGGGCGCGCTCCAGCACGTCCAGGCTGGGCGCACCCCCCGTGCCCATGATCAGGCGGGAGGTGAAGGGGGTGTCGGCGATGGTGAACAGATCGTCTGCCATCGGTCGGTCAGCCTCCCTGCACTGCGGTGAGGACCTCGACCCGGTCGCCGTCGGCGAGCGGGGTGGCCGGCCACTGGCCGCGTGGGACGACGGCCTCGTTGACGGCGGCGGCGACACCGCCCGGGGCGGTGGTGAGGGTGGCCACCAGCCCGTCCAGCGCGGTGCCCGCGGGCAGTTCGCGGTGTTCGCCGTTGACGCTGACCCGGACGGTGGTCGCGCGGGTGTTCCCGTCGGTGGTGGTCATGCGGACTGCTCCTGGAGTGCGGGGGCGAAGCGCCGGGGGGAGAAGGGGACGGCCTCGTCGGGCAGCCGGCCGGTGGTCAGCACCTCGGCCATCACGTCGCCGGTGAGCGGTGTGAGCAGCACGCCGTTGCGGTGGTGGCCGGTGGCCGCGAGCAGGCCCGGCAGCACGGTGGGACCGAGCATCGGGGCGTTGTCGGGGGAGCCGGGGCGCAGGGCGGCGCGGGTCTCCACGAGCGGCAGCTCCGTGATGCCCGGCACGAGTTCGTGGGCGTCGCGCAGCAGTTCGTAGACGCCGCCCGCGGTGACCGTGGTGTCCCAGCCGAGCTCCTCCGACGTGGCCCCGAGGACCAGTTCGCCGTTCTCGCGCGGCACCAGGTACACGTGCCCGCCGCGCACGACGGCCCGCACGGTGCGGGAGAGGAAGGGCGCGTACGCGTCCGGCACCCGCAGCCGCAGGATCTGGCCCTTGACCGGCCGCACCGGCGGCAGGGCCTCCTCCGGCAGACCCGCCAGGCGGCCGCTGCCGCTGCCCGCGGCCAGCACGGTGCGCCCCGCCGAGATCCGGGTCCCGTCGGCGAGTTCGGCCCCGGCCGCCCGGTCGCCGGCGAGCAGCGCACGGACGGCCCCGGCACGGTGGAAGGCCACCCCGGCGCGCTCACAGGCCGTCAGCAGCGCCCCGGCCAGCCGCCGCGGGTCGGTCTGGTGGTCGCCGTCGACCCGCAGCCCGCCCTGCACGCCCGGCGCCAGCATGGGCTCCAGGCGGCGGCACTCGCGCCCCGACAGCCACTCCGAGTCCAGCCCGGACCGCTGCTGCAGGGCGTGCAGTTCACGCAGGTGCGCCCGGTCGTCCGCGTCGAGCGCGACCGCGAGCGTGCCGCAGGCGCGGTAGCCGGTGTCCTGGCCGGAGGCCTCCTCCAGCTCGGCCGTGAAGTCCGGATAGCGGCGCGCGGAGGCCAGGTTGAGGGCGAGCAGCGCCTGCTCGCCGTAGTGCAGCTCGGTCACCGCGGCCAGCATCCCGGCGGCGACGACGGTCGCCCCCGCGCCGCCGGGCGCGGGGTCGGCGACCGCCGTGCGCAGCCCGCGCTGGGCGGCCCGCCAGGCGGTGACGAGACCGATGAGACCGCCGCCTATGACGAGGACGTCGTACGTCTCCGACATCCTCGGGGGCGCGGTGGAGGACACATGCATGGGCATCCAGCCCCTCCCTTCGCCGGCATGACCCGGATCAGGTTCGTACGGTCGGAGGCCGTCCAGCCTCCCTCTCAGCCCGGTCCGTCCGGGCTCCCGCGAGTGCTTTGCGAAGCCACCCTAGTACGCGCCGCGGACCGCCCGGAAGGGCGGCCGGGGGCCAGGGCCTCTCGTCGAATTCCCGCCTGCCCCGCGACGCCTGGCACGCACTCTCGCCGCACCGGGCGAAAGCCCGAGTACGCCCAGTACGAGGGCTTCCGCCCGGCGCGCCGAGAGCACGCACCAGACGCCGCGGGGCCGCCCTCCGGGCGACGACGGGAATTCGACGACAGGCCCTGGCGGGCGGCACCTGCGGTGACGCTGTGTCAGAGGTCTCGTCACCGGGTGCTCCGGCAGATGCCGTCCGCCGCCCTACAGTGAGCGGGTGAGCGAGCAGACGAAGACCGCAAGCGGCGGGCGCACCGTCGTCATCGCAGGCGCCGGCATGGCCGGGGTGCAGACCGCCGTCGCGCTGCGCGAGCAGGGCTGGGACGGGACCATCCGGCTGCTGGGCGCCGAGCCCCACGACCCCTACGACCGGCCGCCGCTGTCCAAGGCCGTCCTGCTCGGCAGGGCCGAGGGGTCGGCCTTCGCGGTGGACTTCGGTTCCCTGTCCATCGACCTGAGCCTCGGCGTCGAGGCCACCGGGCTGCGGCCGGACGAGCACGTGCTGGAGACCACCGCGGGCCCGCTGCCCTATGACGTCCTGGTGATCGCCACCGGCGCCGACCCCGTCTCCCTCCCCGGCAGCGCGGGCCTGCCCGGCGTGCACGTGCTGCGCACCCTGGACGACGCGGAGCGGCTGCGCCCGGTGCTGGCCGGGCAGCACGACGTCGTCGCCGTCGGGGCCGGCTGGATCGGCGCGGAGTTCGCCACGGCGGCCCGCGAGGCGGGCTGCCGGGTCACCGTGGTGGAGGCCGCGGACCGGCCGCTGGCGGGCGCGCTGCCCGCCGAGGTCGCCGCGCACATGACCGACTGGTACGCCCAGGCCGGCGCCCGGCTGCTCACCGGCACCGGCGTGGCGGCCCTGGAGCCCGGCGCCGTGGTGCTCGCCGACGGCACCCGGCTGCCGGCCGACGCCGTGGTCGTCGGCATCGGCGCCCGCCCGGCGACCGGCTGGCTGGCCGGCTCGGGCATCGAGCTCGCCGCGGACGGCTCCGTCGTCACCGACGACCGCCTGCACACCTCGCGGCCGGACGTCTACGCGGTCGGCGACTGCGCCTCCTTCCCCTCCGCCCGGTACGGGGAACGGCTGCTGGTGCACCACTGGGACAACGCCCTCCAGGGGCCGCGGACGGTCGCGGAGAACATCGTCCACGGCCCGGACGAGGCGCCGGTCTACGACCCGGTGCCCTACTTCTGGTCCGAGCAGTTCGGCCGGTTCGTCCAGTACGCGGGGCACCACGCCGCCGCCGACGAGATGATCTGGCGCGGCGACCCCGAGGGAGCCGCCTGGACGGTGTGCTGGCTGCGCTCGGGCGTCCTGGTCGCCCTGCTCGCCGTGGGCCGCCCGCGCGACCTCGCGCAGGGCCGACGGCTCATCGAACAGGGCGCCGCCCTGGACCGCGAAAAGGCGGCGGATGCATCGGTACCCCTGAAGGGGGCGGTGCTGACGGTCAGCGCCCCGTAGGGGGGGCGCGGGGAACTGCGCGACCAGCCCCCACCGACCCGCAGTCGACGCACCGCCCCCGGGGTCCGGGGCGCAGCCCCGGCCACCTCGGCTGCGGGCGCGTCGTGGTTGCTCGCGCAGTTCCCCGCGCCCCCTAACGGGGCGCCCGGCTTCCGGCTGTCGGTCCCGGATGGCAGGCTTGTCCCCGTGACCGAGATTGACGCAAAGATCGATGCTCTCGTCCCCGCGTGGCTGAACCTCCCCGACATCGCCGAAAAGCTCGGCGTCGAGGTGACGCGCGTGCGGCAGCTGGTCAAGGAGGGCCAGCTGATCGCCGTGCGCCGTGGTGAGAACCGAGTGCTCATGGTGCCCGCCGCCTTCATCGGCGAGGACAAGGTGGTCAAGGGCCTCGCCGGGACCCTGACCCTGCTGCGGGACGACGGCTTCAGCGACGAGGAAATGCTGGAGTGGCTCTTCACCCCGGACGACACCCTGCCCGGCACCCCCGCGCAGGCCCTGCGCGAGAATCGTGGGACGGAGGTGAAGCGCCGCGCCCAGGCGCTCGCCGTCTGACCGACCTCGCACATACCGTCCGCCGTACGGGCGCGGGCCGCATCGGCCCGCGCCCGTACGGCGCAAGACCCGGGGGAGAATCCCGAATGCCCGTCACCGCGCGCGAGCGGCTCGCCGATGCCCGGCTGTACCTGTGCACCGACGCGCGCAGGCGCCAGGGCGACCTGCCCGAGTTCCTGGACGCCGTGCTGGCGGCCGGTGTGGACATCGTCCAGCTGCGCGACAAGGGCATGGAGGCCGGCGAGGAGCTGGAGCACCTCGCGGTGTTCGCCGACGCCGCCCGCCGCCACGGCCGGCTCCTCGCGGTGAACGACCGCGCGGACGTCGCGCACGCCTCCCGCTCCGACGTGCTGCACCTCGGCCAGGGCGACCTGCCGGTGCCCGCCGCCCGGGCGATCCTCGGCGAGGACGTGCTGATCGGCCGTTCCACCCATGCGGAGGCGGAGGTCGACGCCGCCGTCGCCGAGCCCGGCGTGGACTACTTCTGCACCGGCCCCTGTTGGCCCACCCCCACCAAGCCGGGCCGGTACGCCCCGGGGCTCTCCCTGGTGCGCTACGCGGCGTCACTGGCGCCCGCCCGTCCCTGGTTCGCGATCGGCGGGATCGACGCGGGCAACCTCGACGAGGTGCTGGACGCGGGAGCCCGTCGGGTCGTGGTGGTGCGCGCCGTCACCGAGGCCGACGACCCGGGAGCCGCGGCCGCGGAGCTCGCGCGGCGGGTCCGGGAGCGCGCCGTGTGACCCCGGTGTCCACGGTGTGGACACTCGGCAGATGCTTCGCGGGGCGAAGCGGGCATATCGCAAATAGGGGTTTGGGGACCGCGTCCCCGCTGGTTAACTTGCCGGTATGGCCCTTGGCACTGCTTCCACCAGGACAGACCACGCACGGACCGTCCGTGAACTGCTCGCCTCCGGCGAGCGGTCGTACTCGTTCGAGTTCGCGGCACCGAAGAGCGAGAAGGGGGAGCGGACGCTGTGGAACGCCATCCGGCGCATCGAGGCCGTCGCCCCCACCTTCGTCTCCGTGACCTACGGCGCCGGCGGATCCTCCCGTGAGGGCACCGTCCGGGCCACCGAGCGGATCGCCACCGACACCACGCTCACCCCGGTCGCCCATCTGACGGCCGTCAACCACTCCGTCGCCGAACTGCGCAATGTCATCGGCCAGTACGCCGACGTCGGCATCCGCAACATGCTCGCGCTGCGCGGCGACCCGCCCGGCGACCCCATGGGCGAGTGGGTGCACCACCCCGACGGCATCCGGTACGCGGCCGACCTGGTGCGGCTCATCAAGGAGTCCGGCGACTTCTGCGTGGGCGTCGCGGCCTTCCCCGAGATGCACCCCCGTTCCACGGACTGGGAAACCGATGTCCGGTACTTCGTGGACAAATGCCGTGCGGGCGCCGACTTCGCCATCACCCAGATGTTCTTCTACCCGGAGGACTATCTGCGGCTCCGTGACCGGGTCGTGGCCGCGGGCTGTGACACTCCGATCATCCCGGAGATCATGCCGGTCACAAATGTGCGGCAGATCGAACGATTTGCTCAGCTCAGCAACGCCGCCTTCCCCCCGGCCCTGGCGGAGCGGATCCTCGCGGTGCAGGACGATCCGGCCGCTGTACGCTCGATCGGTATCGAGTACGCGACGGAGTTGTGTGCACGATTGATGGCCGAGGAGATTCCCGGGTTGCATTTCATTACCCTGAACCACTCCACGGCCACGTTGGAGATCTACGAGAATCTGGGACTGCACCAGCGGTCCTGACGGCCCGCCGGCGAACGGCGGCCGGTGAGAGGGGCGTTAATGGGCTGGACGGTCCTCTACATCGCGTTCGGCGTCGTCGCGCTGTGGCTGCTCGGCGAAGTGCTGCTGCAGTACAAGGCGCGACTGCGCTGGCGGCTGCTCGCCTTCGCCGGGTTCCTCGGCGTGGTCGCGGGCGTGGTCATCCCGTCGGTGGCGGTCATCGTCGTCGGTGCCCTGGCGTTCGCCGTGGGACAGACGTATGTGACGCTCTCGTTCCGCCGCGGCTTCGACAAGGGCTGGGCGGTCCGGCGGCGTTCGTCCCCCGCGAAGGGGAAGAGGGGCGGGCGCCGCAGGGGCAAGGGGGAACGTTCAGCTGCCCCTGCTCCTGCCCCTGTTCCTTCCTCTTCTCCCGAACCGACTCCGGCCGCCGCCTTCGCCGCAGAGGAGACCCAGGCGTTCCCGGCGGCTGCCATGGACGATGCCACGGCGGTGCTGATGCCCGATGCGCCGCTGCAGGCGGCACCGGACGCCGATGCGACGGCGGTGTACCCGGCGTACGGCGACGCCGGGCAGCAGCAACAGCCGCATCAGCAGCAACAGCCGTATGGCTACGGGCACGAGCACGGGCAGGAACAGCAGTACGCCGCGTACTCCGACCCGTACATCGGCAACCGGCAGCAGACATACGGGTCTTACGAGTCATACGAGACGCAGCAGGCGCCCTACGGGCAGCAACAGCAGTACGCGGCCGACACGTACGCCCCGCAGCACTACGACACGGACACCCCGCCGGGCGGTGTGTGGGTGCCGCAGCAGCGCGACACCGAGACGCCTCCGGCGGGGGAGCAGGGGTACGGCGGGCAGCAGTACCGGTACTGACCCCTGCCATGGCGCCCCTTCGGGGCGCGATGCTCACTGCGACCCGCGCCAGTCCGCACCCTCGACGACCAGGCCCGCCACCATCGCGCCCGACATCCCGGCGTGCGCCAGCCCGCCGCCCGGGTGGGCAAACCCTCCGGCCAGGTAGAGCCCCGGCAGGGACGTCGCGTTGGCAGGCCGCAGGAACCGCCCGTCCTGGCCCGCCAGGACGGGCGCCGGCACGCCGCCGCCCGCCGCCCCGGTCGCCGCCTCCGTGTCCGCGGGGGTGCGCACCACGCGCCACAACTCCCGCTCCCGCAGCCCCGGAACGGCCGCCTCCGCGGCCCGCACCATGCGGTCCGCGAGCTCGGCCGCCGTCCGCTCGTCCGACCAGTCCACACGGCCGCCGTGCGGCGCCACGGTCGCCGTGAGCGTCACCGCCTCGTGCTCCCCGTCCGGCCGCGTCGCCGGATCGTCGGGCCGCAGCACCGTCACCGTCGGCCGGCAGCCCGCCACGGGGCCCGTGCCGAACACCGCCTCCAACTCCGCCGCCCGGTCGTCCGTGTGCACCACCGTGCGGTGCACCACGCCCTCCGGCCGCGCCCCGCCGAGCGCCAGGAAGACGCTGAACCGCCCGGGCGGTACGGGACCGGGCGCCACCGGCGGCATCCCTTCCAGCCGCCCCGGGGCGACCCCGGACACCACCATGTCCGCCTCGACGACGCTGCCGTCGGCCAGCCGTACGCCGGCCGCGCGCCCGTCCTTCTCCACCAGCGCGACGGCCTCCGCGCCGAAGAAGAACTCCACCCTGCGCGCCACGCACCGTGCGTGCAGCGCCCGGGCGAGCCCGTGCATGCCGCCGCTCACGTACCAGCTGCCGAAGGTCTGTTCCATGTACGGCAGCACCGCCGCGCTCGCAGGGGCGGTGCGCGGGTCGAGACCGTAGGCCAGGGCATGGCTCTCCAGGAGCGCGGCCGGCCGCGGATCCTGCAACTCCCGCCCGGCCACGGCCGCCAGGGTGGGCGGCCCGCCGCGGCGCTGCCACCACCGCCGGGGCGGCACCGGATACGGATCCCGGCCCAGGGCGGGGACGCGCTCCGCGTGCAGCGGCTCCTCCAGCAGGGGGCGCCGCGTGGCGTCCCAGACCTCGCGCGCCCGGTTGACCAGGTCGCTCCAGCGCTCGCCCGCGCCGGGGCCGATCGCCTCGTCCAGCGCCTGGACGACGCCGGCGCGCGAGGCGTTGGGCAGGGAGACGTCCGTGCCGTCGGCGAAGAGGTGCCGGCTCGCCGGGTCCACCTGGGACATGGCGACGCACTGCTCCAGCGGCTCCTTGCCCGTCTTGACGAACAAGTCCCGGTAGACGGCGGGCAGATGCAGCAGCCCGGGGCCGGTGTCGAAGACGAACCCGTCCCGCTCGAACCGTCCCACTGCGCCGCCGGGGGTCTCCGCGCGCTCGTACACCGCCACCCGGTGGCCCGCGACGGCCAGCCGGGCAGCGGCTGCCATCGCGCCCATCCCGGCGCCGATCACCGCAATCCGTGCCATGGGAGCGACCTTATCGGCCCTCACCACTGCATTCTCCCGGGGGAAACCCCCGGACCCCCGGCCCGTTCCGGGCGGTTACGAGCCCGTCCGCTCGCCCTGCCACGCCCCGCCCACGTGCACGGGCGGCAGCCCGCGCAGCCGCTTCTCGTCCCGCCGCTCGCGCCGGCGCTGCAGGAAGCGGCGCACCCGCTTCCAGAGGACGACCACCACGGCGAGGCCCAGCGCCAGCAGCGTGCCCGCGATGCAGGCCGCGACGACCGGGTGGAACAGGGCGAAGACCACGAGCCCGGCGACCGCCAGGTCCTCCAGCAGGCTCACCACGATGTTGCTGGCGGGCTCCGGCGAGGCGTTGACGGCCATCCTGGTGCCCGCCTTGACCAGATGGCTCAGCAACGCGGCCGAGCCGCCCACCGCTCCGGCCGCCAGGTGCGACAGCGAGCCGTCCTGGCCCGCCAGCAGCGCGCCGACCACCGCACCGGCGACCGGCCGGATCACGGTGTGCACGGCATCCCACACCGTGTCGACGTAGGGAATCTTGTCGGCGACGGCCTCGCAGAGGAACAGCACGCCTGCCGCGATCAGCACGTCGGGCCGCTGCAGGGCCTCCGGTACCTGATCGCTGACACCGGTGGAGCCGAGAAGGCCGAGCAGCAGGACCACGGCATAGGCGTTGATCCCGCTCGCCCAGCCGCTGGTGAAAACCAAAGGGAGCACTGACACGCGCCGCATCGTAGCCCCGGCAGGGCCGGATGCTCACCTCGTGAGTACCCGTACTCAGACGCCGGGATGAGTATCCGCGCGGATGGGACGGGGTCCGCCGGGACGGCAGAGTGGGAGCCGCGGACGGAACGCGGCCGCCGGCACCGCCGACACGGGGTGGCGGAACGGCGGGGCGGGCCGGCGCACTCCGATGCGGTTCGCCCGCGCCCCGAAGGGGCGCGGGGAACTGCGCCGCACTCCGGCGAAGCGTCAGCCCCTCGGGCTGTCACCGCCGACGCGGCCCTGCAGCAGCCGCGACAGCGCCGAGTGCACCTCGTCGACCGACCGCTCCGGCTGGAACGACTGCCAGTCCAGCGCCGCCACGAGCACCATCCCGAACAGCGCGGACGCCGTCAGCGGAATGTCGATCTCCTCGCTCAGCTCGCCCGCGGAGATCGCCTTCCGCAGCACCGTCTCGATGACCGCGATCGCCTGCTGCCGCACCTGCATCAGCGTCGACTGCCACGCCCGGTTGGTGCGCCACAGCTCGGCCACGTACAGCTGGGTCAGCGCCGGGTAGGCGGAGATGAACTCCAGCCCGGCCCGGATCATCGCGTCCAGCGCGTCGACATTGCTGCCGCCGCGGGCGGCCGTCGCGTCGGCGGCCTGCTGGAGGGAGTCCGTCAGCAGCTCGATGCCGTGCCGCAGCAGCTCCTCGAAGAGGACGGTCTTGCTCGCGAAGTTGTAGTAGACCGTTCCCTTGGCGACTCCGGCCCGTTCGGCGATCTCGTCCACCGTCGTCGAGGAGAACCCCTGCTCGGCGATGAGGGTGACCGCCGCTTCGAAGAGCTTCCGCCGGGTGTTCATGCGGCGCGTACTGCTGCTTTCCATGACGGTGATTCTCCCTGTACGGACGGTGTCCTCGCTCACAGACTGAGCTCCGGGTGCAGCCGGTCCAACGACCAGACCTGCTTGCCGCGCGCCGCCCAGGCGGTCAGTGCGAGCGCGCCCACGGTGAACGCGGCCAGCACACCGCACGCCTGCCAGACGGGACCGAGCCCGCCGCCGCTGATGAGGCGGCGCAGCCCCTCGATGACGTAACTCATCGGCAGGTAGGGGTGGATGGCGTTGAAGAAGCCCGGACTGGTCTGCACGGGATACGTGCCGCCCGCGGACGTCAGCTGGAGCATCAGCAGCGCCAGGACGAGGATGCGTCCGGCCGGTCCGAAGCGTGCGTTGAGCCACTGCACGATGGAGGCGAAGCACGCGGTGACGAGGACGAGGAAGCCGACGGTCCCTGCGGCGCGTTCCATCTGCAGGCCCAGTCCCCAGTGCAGCACCGACAGCAGGGCGGCCACCTGCAGCACACCGATCGCCACCACCGGCAGCCAGCCGGCCAGCGCGATCCGCCAGGCCGGGGCGCCTGCGGCGAGCGCACGGCGGTTGAGCGGCTGCATCAGCATGTAGGCGACCATCGCGCCCACCCAGAGGGAGAGCGGGATGAAGTACGGGGCGAATCCGGTGCCGTAGTTGGGCGCCTTGTGCAACGCCTGCGAGGCGAGCTTGACCGGGTCGGCCATCACCTCGGTGCGGGCGTCGCGGTCGCTCTTGCCGTAGTCCGGAATCCTGGACACGCCGTCGTGCAGCCCACCGGCGAGCTTGGAGGAGCCGTCGGAGAGCTTGAACATGCCACCCTCCAACGAATCGGCGCCGTTGCGCAGCTTCCCGATCCCGTCGTCCAGCCCGGCAACACCGTCCTTGGCGTCGCCGAGGCCGCTGTGGAGCTGGCCGGCACCGTTGTGGAGCTTGGCAGCTCCGGAGGCGACCTGTTGGGCGCCGTTGTTGAGGGCGTTGACCTCGCGTACCGCGCCGTCGATGTCACTGGCCAGTGTGGGGGCCTTGTCGTGCAGCTTCTGGGCGGCCGACTGCAGAGCGTCCAACTGGGCGGGGAGCTTGTCGAGTGCGCCGTCCTTGTTGTTGACCAAGTCGTCGAGCGCCTGGGCGCTCTTCTTCGACTCCTCCGCGGCGAACACTGCCTTCTTGAGCTTCGTGCACCCGTCGTTCGACTGCGTCGTGGCCTTTTCGCAGAAGGCGGCGTAGGCGTCCTTCGTGGCAGTGAGTGCGAGATCGCTGCTTGCGACGAGCGCTGCCGTGGCCTTCGGCGTCGGCAGGTCGGCCAGGTGCTGCCGCACGTTCCCCGCCTCGTCGGCGACCTTGCCGGCCATCTTGCCGATGTCGGCGGCATTGTTCTTCAGGTACGTGGCATCGCTGCTCGACGCCGCGCCGTTCACCGCGTCCGCCAGCTTCTTGGTGCCGGCGGCAACCTGACCCGCCCCGTCCGCCAGGTCCCCCGACTTGGCGTCCAGCGTCCCGGCCCCGCTGTGCAGCTTGTCCACCCCGTCCTCGAGCTTGCCGCTTCCCTCCTTGGCCTGGCTGAGGCCGTTCTTGAGGTCGCCGGCGCCCTTCTCCGCCTTGCCGATGCCGTCGCCCAGCTGGTCGGCGCCGTCGGCCGCCTGCTTGGTCTTGTTGTGCAGGTCCGAGAAGGACACGAAGATCTTGTCGTAGAAGGACCGCGACGCGTTGCGCGACGCCGCCGCGCGGACCTCGGCGAAGACCGTGCGGGAGATCGAACCGACGATGTAGTTGTTCGCGTCGTTCGTACGGACCTGGAGCGCCCCGGTCTCGGGAGAGTTGCCCGAGCTGGAGGCGACCCGCTTGCTGAAGTCCGCGGGGATGGTGAGCGACAGGTAGTACTTGCCGCTCTCCAGGCCCTTGCGCGCGTCGGCGGCGCTGGTCTCCTCCCACTTGAAGGACGACTTGCTGCCGTGCAGGCCGTCGGCGATCGAGTCGCCGGCGGTGAGCTTCTTGCCGTCCACCGTGGCGCCCCGGTCGTCGTTGACCAGGGCCACCGGCACCTTGTCGAGCCGGCCATAGGGGTCCCAGAAGGACCACAGATACAGCGCGCCGTACAGCAGCGGCAGCAGCAGGAGCGCGACGAGCGCGGCGCGGGGCAGCTTGCCCCTGCCGAACCGCTTGAGCTCAAGCGCGGCCAGTTTCGGCGAACGCATGCGCCGCTCCCTTCGTCTCGTCGGTGCCGTCGGTCCTGACGACGAGTGCGCCCTCGGGCGCCTCGCTGCACACCGCCAGCACGGTCGTGCCGGTGTCCGCCACCGACCGCAGCAGCGCCCACGCCTGTGCGCGCTCCGCGTCGGAGAGCTTGAGGTCGGTGTCGTCCACGGCGATCAGCCGTGGGGTGCCGATGAGGGCCAGGGCCAGCGACAGCCGCAGGGCGGCGAGCCGTTCCAGTTCCCGTACGGGCGTCCGCCCGCCCTTCGGCAGGGCGGAGAGGTCCAGTCCGGCCGCGGTCACGGCCGCGTCGATGCGTGCCGCGGTCCGCGCCGCCCGCTCGGTGCGCGACCGCAGCAGGGCCAACGGCGAGCCGCCGAAGCGGAGTTGCAGCAGGGCGCGCTCGTGCAGGTGCTCGTCGACGGTCAGGGACGCGTCGAGCTCGGCGACTCCGGGGACGTGGGCCAGCGCGCTGATGCGCCGCACCGCGGCCATCTGCCGGGGCAGCGACAGGCCGCCCACCTCGGCGCTTCCCTCGCCCGTCCGCATACGGCCGGTGAGAGCGAGCAGCAGACAGGTGCGTCCAGAGCCGGACGGGCCCTGCACGGCGACGAGCGAACCGGGGAGCGCGTCGATGTCCACCCCGCGGAAGGCCCAGCCCCGCGGTCCCTTGACGCCGAGTCCCCGGGCCCTGATCGCCGCCCCCTGGCCGGGCGGGGCGCCCGTGGTGCTGTGCACGTGTACCTCCCTGCGATCTTGAACTGACCAGTCAGTCTAAAAACTGTAGCGCGCACCTTCCCAGGCCCGGGAGAGGGGGGTGCCCCATACGGCATCTGTGCAGGTCGAGGCGATTGTCAGTGGGGTGCCCCACGATGAGCACAGACGGCGGCCCCGCCCCGCATGCGGATTGCCGCCCCGACGAAGGAGGTTCGTCATGGCCGGCATCGCGAACGACGTCCACCCCGTGCTCCGCCGTGCCGTCGCTCCCCCCGCCGCCCTCGACCTGCTCGCCCAGGCCCGCGAGGGCCTGCAGGAGGCCGCCGCCCTCGACGCCCCCCACGAGCGGTACGCCACGGCCCACCTCGCCGCGCTGCGCACGGCCGCCGCCGTGCTGGCCGTGCGCGCCCGCCCCGAGGTGCCCGCGCGCCGCCGGCGCATCCGCAGCGCCTGGGAGCTGCTCCCGGAGGTCGCTCCCGAACTGGCCGAGTGGAGCGCCCTGTTCGCCTCCGGCGCGGCCCGCAGGGCCCGGGCGGAGGCGGGCATACGCTCCGCCGCGAGTGCGCGGGACGCGGACGATCTGGTGCGCGATGCGGCGATGTTCCTGCGCCTGGTCGAGCGGATGCTCGTGCTCCGGGCCGACCGCCCCGGGCGCGGGTGACTGTGATCGATCCGCCGGACAGGCAATAGGCTGGGCCTCACCGACATCAGTCATCCGCCGAGGAGCCACCCGCCGTGTCAGACCAGCTCCGCCCCCGGGCGTCCCTGCGTACCGCCGTGGTCTGGGAGGTCCTGAGGGACGCCCTGGACCGCCGTGCCAAGGCCGCCGGCCGGGATGCCCTGGAGATCCTCGACACCGGCGGCGGCTCCGGCAAGTTCGCGGTGCAGGCCGCCCGGCTCGGCCACCGCGTCACCGTCGTCGACCCCAACCCCAACGCGCTGTTCGCGCTGGAGCGCCGGGCCACCGAGGCGGGCGTCGCCGACCTGGTGCGCGGGGTGCAGGGCGATGCCCTCGGCCTGTTCGACGTGGTCGAGCGCGGTGCCTACGACGCGGTGCTGTGCCACGGCGTCCTGGAGTACGTGGACGACCCCGCCGAGTGCGTCCGCAACGTGGTCGCCGCGCTGCGCCCGGCCGGCACGCTCAGCCTGCTCGCTGCCGGCCTCGGCGGTGCCGTGCTCGCCCGTGCCCTCGCCGGCCATTTCGACGAGGCCCGCCAGGCCCTGACCGACCCCACGGGCCACTGGGGCCCCGGCGACCCGGTCCTCCGCCGCTTCACCGCCGACCAGCTGTCGGCGCTGGCCGCCGAGGCGGGCCTGGAGGTCGCCTCGGTGCACGGGGTGCGTGTCTTCGCCGACCTGGTGCCCGGTGTGCTGGTCGACGCCGAGCCCGGCGCCATGGACGCCCTGTTCCGTCTCGAGGCCGCCGCGGCCGAGCTGCCCGCCTTCCACTCGGTGGCCACTCAGCTGCACGTCCTGGCCGAGCGCGGCTGACCGCACGCAGCCGGGCACAGGCCACCCGATCAGCCCGTTCGCCCCGTATGATCGGGGGCACGGTCCGGCATGGCCGATGGCCGGACAGGGAATGTACGTCCCGACGCCGCCGGTCCCCCCATGGGGGAACGGGCGGGCGAATTGGCGCAGAGGGGCGGGTTTCACGGGGGCGATTCCCTGCCTATCCTGAAAGGGTCGCACCCCGGTCGCACCCCCGCGACCGACGAGTAGGAGGACTCCGTGCCGCTCTCGGAGCACGAGCAGCGCATGCTCGAGCAGATGGAGCGAGCGCTGTACGCCGAAGATCCCAAGTTCGCGACAGCGCTCGAGGGCAGCGGCCTGCGCACGTACACCCGGCGACGGGTCTACCAGGCGGTCGCGGGTTTTCTGGTGGGCATCGGGCTCCTGATGGCCGGAATGGTGGCCCAGCGGATCTGGATCAGCGTGGCGGGCTTCCTCGTCATGCTGGCGTGCGCCGTGCTCGCGGTCACGGGCTGGCGCAAGGCGCCCCGGCCCGGTGCGCAGCAGGGCCCCGGGGGAATGGTGCGGCGCCCGGCCGCCGGCCGGCGCCGGAGCATGATGGACAGGATCGAGGCGCGCTGGCAGCGCCGCCGCGACGAGCAGGGCCACTAGTCAACGGCCCGCCGGGGCAGAGGATTTCGCGGGAGGCCGGGGCATGACGCCCCGGCCTCCCGCGTTCGCGGCACCCCGTCAGGGGCGCGGGGAACTGCGCGAGCAACCACGACGCACCCGCAGTCGAGGCACCCGGGGCTGCGCCCCGGACCCGTGGGGTGGTGCATCCACCTGCGGGCCGGTGGGGGCTGGTCGCGCAGTTCCTCCCCCAGCTACCGCTGGGGGTGCCCCCAGCGCCCCTGACGGGGCGCGCCGCAACCGAGCCGGCACCGTTGCCAGCCGCGCAGCGAGCCCCCACCGCAGGCGGGCCGCCGAGCGCGGGGCCAGGGCCGCCCGGAGGCGCACGCTGCGAGGCGCCGTGGCGTGCAGGCCGGCCCGTACACGCTCGGCGTCGGCCGCCGGGTCGCCGACCGGGCGGGGGTCCGGTGCGTACAGCGTCTGCTCGACCGCCGTGGCCAGCCGAACCGCCGCCTCGGCCGCCGCGGCGTCCAGGCCCGCGGTGCGCACGATGCGGGCCGCCGTGTTCCGCGGGGTCCGGGACTCGTCCGGCGGGATGCCGTAGTCCCAGGCGGAGTCGGTCATCTCCCGCCACGCGGCGAGCGTGCCCCGGCGGAGCCGCCGGGCCCGTACCCGGCGCCGCCACAGCGGGGGCACGACGGGCAGGACCAGCGCGGCCAGCGCGGCGGCCACCACGACCGCGGTCGTGAGCGGCAACGGGCCGCCGCCCCCGCCGTCCGCGTCCGCCCCCAGCACCTGGGCCCGGCACGCGCCCAGCCGCCGCTCCTGCGGCGGACAGGCGTCGCCGGCCGAAGGGGCCGCCGAAGGGGCTCCGGCGTGGCTCGGCAGCGGTGCCGGTGCGCCGGGGCCGTCGGTCGTGGGGGCCCGGCCGAGCGAGTACTCGGGCTGGCTGCCCCGGGTCGGCGTGGGCTCGAAGCGGGTCCAGCCCGCGCCCTCGAAGTACAGCTCCGGCCAGGCGTGCGCGTCCTTGGAGCCGACGGACACCGAGCCGTCCGGCTGCGGTGTGCCGGGGGTGAAGCCGACCGCCACCCGAGCGGGGATGCCCAGGGTGCGCGCCATCGCCGCCATCGAGAAGGCGAAGTGGACGCAGAAACCCTGCTTTTCCTCCAGGAACCTGACGATGGCGTTGCTGCCGCCGCCGGTCTGCACCTGCGTGTCGTAGCGGAAACCGCCGTTCGCGGAGAACCAGTCCTGGAGCTTCACCGCCTGCTGGTACGCGTTCGCCGCCCCCGCGGTCACCGTGCGCGCCGTCTGCGCGACCACGCCGGGCAGCGAGGCGGGCACCCGCGTGTAGGCGCGCAGGAGTTGCTCCGGGGGAGCGGGCGCCGTGGCGAGCTGGGCCGCGGTCGGTTCCACGAGCAGGCTGGAGACCTGGTAGCGCAGGCCGCGCGTGCTCTGCCCGTGGTCGCCGACGAGGGCCCGCCCCTCCGGTTCGTAGCGCCACTGGCCGCCGACGAGGACCCGCTCGGCCGGGTACGGCATCGGGAGGTAGGTCTGGCCGTACGTTCCGGCCGCCGCGACCGAGGTGTTGACGGGGTCGGTGCGCACCGCGGGCGACAGCCCGGCAGGTGTCGGCAGCGGGTCCGGCACGTCCGTGACGCGGCGCTCGGAGGCCCGCCACGAGGATCCGTCGAACCAGTCGAGCGCCACGATGCGCAGGTACAGGTCCTGGGTGTTGTCGCTGGAGGTGCGGTAGCGCAGGACCTCGCGGTTCTCCGGCTGGTTGAGGCTGTTCTGCAGCGAGACCAGCGGGTTGACCGCGGAGATGGTGCCGCCGTCGCCGCCGGGTCCGTCGCCGGCGCCGTGCGCCTGGAGCAGTCCCTCGTCGATCGACGGCAGTGCGGCCGGCACGGCCAGGGCGATGCCGAGCGCGACCGCGCCGATGCGGCGGCCGGTGCGGACGGCGGCCGGCGGGCGGCCGGCATCGCCGGGGCGGCCGCCGCCGAGGACCCGGCCCCAGCGCGTGAGCCGGTCCCGGCCCTCGGCCAGGAGCAGCAGCAGGTACCCGGCGGCCGCAGCGAGGAACCACAGCCAGTGGCCGCCGCCGCGGCCCAGCCCGGCGCCGATGGAGTAGAGCGCCAGCAGCGGCAGTCCGGCGGGCGCGGCGCTGCGGAAGGTGACCGCCAGCGCGTCGACCGCGAGGCCCACCGCCAGCACACCGCCGACCAGCAGCAGCCTGAGCGACTGGGTCGTCGGCGCGGGGATGGCGTACCGCCCGACGTCGTCGGCGCCCTCCTGGAGCAGCTGTCCGAACTCGCGGAAGACGTCCGGTCCGGGCAGCAGCCCGCCGACGGCCTGCTGTTGTGCGAAGACGAGCGTGAGCAGCAGCAGTGCCGCGAGCGCCTGCAGGGCCACCGTCAGCCACCGGCGGAGCGGCACCCGGCGGGCGAGGGCGCCCACCGCCGTCTGGATCGAGAGCAGCAGTGCGGCCTGCACGATCCAGCCGGGCCGGTCGACGAGCGGCAGCAGTGCGCAGGCCGCTGCGAGCGTGGCCACCACGCTGCACACCGCGAGCCGTGCCTGTCCGCTCATGACGCCCGCTCCGGGACCGGGCCGGGGGAGCCCGCCATATGCCACAGCCCGGGCAGCGAGGCCCCCGGGGCGACCGGCAGCGCCGTCCAGCCCGCGTCGCGCAGCAGGCGCAGCGACCGGTCCGGGGCGACCGTCGCGCCCGTCCACACCGCGGGGTCGAGCACGAAGGCGACGGCCGTGCTGCTGTGGTGCCGCATCCGGGCCGCCACCTCCGCCTGCTGTTCGTCGAGTTCGCCGAAGAAGGCCACCAGCAGCCCTGCGGTTCCCGCGCGCAGCGCGTCGTAGGCGGCTTCGAGGCCGGTGCTCTCGGAGTGGTCCACGACGGCGAGGACGTCGAGCAACACCCCGGCGGCGTCGGCGGAGTCGCCGGTGGCACCGGGCACCGCGCTGCCGCTGTCGGTCAGCAGCCGTACGGAGAAGCCCCGTTCGAGCAGGTGCACCGCGGCCGAGGCGGCGCCGGAGACCGCCCATTCGAAGGCGGCATCGGGGCCCACGCCCGCGTAGGCGGTGCCCCGGGTGTCCAGCAGCACGGTGGCGTGGGCGCGTTGGGGCTGTTCCTCGCGGCGCACCATCAGCTCGCCGTGGCGTGCGGTGGAGCGCCAGTGGACGCGGCGCAGGTCGTCGCCGTGCCGGTAGCCGCGGGGCAGCACGTCGTCCTCGCCGGCCAGGGCGAGCGAGCGCAGCCGCCCGTCCCCGTGCCCGGTGGCCTCGCCGCCGAGGCGCACCGGAGGGAGCGGTTCGACGCGCGGGACTACGGTGAGCGTGTCGTGCGTGCCGAAGCCGCGGGTCAGTTCGCACATGCCGAACGGGTCGGACAGGCGCAGCTGGAGGGGCCCCATCGGGTAGCGTCCGCGCAACTCGGCGCGGACGCGGTAGGACACCTCGCGCCGGCCGCCCGGCTCGATGCGGTCCAGGACGAAGCGGGGGCGCGGGCCGAGGACGTAGGGGACGCGGTCCTGCAGCAGCAGCACACCGGTGGGCAGCCGGGAGACGTTGTCGACGCACAGCTGCACCCGGGCCTCCTGCGCGGCGCTCACCCGCGCCGGGGACAGCGCGCGGCTGCCGGCGACCCGGTGCCGGGTGCGGTGCAGGACGAGCACGCACACCAGGGGCAGGACGGCCAGCAGCAGTCCGACCCGCAACAGGTCGGCCTGGCCGAGGACATAGGCGCACCCGGCGGCGGCGACTCCCGCGGCCAGGAACGAGCGGCCCCGGGTGGTGAGCCCGCCGAGCGCCGCCCGCACCCCGCCGGACGCCCCGTGACCGGGCGCCCCGTAAGGGGCGCGGGGCAGCGACATATGCGGCTCCGCCGCGTGGGCGCGATCGGCCACGGACGACCCGCAGTCGAAGCACCGCCCTTGGGGGCACCTCCCGGCGGTGGCCGGACAAACGGGGCGCCCGCGGTCCTGCGGACCGCCCGCCGACATCACACCCTCCGCGCGCCCGGCGGCTGTTGGCCGAACGGGTCGGGCACCGGGGTGCGCTGGAGGATGTCGAGCACGACCTGTTCGGCCGTGCGCCGGTTCAACTGGGCCTGGGCGCTGGGCAGCAGCCGGTGCGCGAGCACCGCCACGGCCAGCGACTGCACATCGTCGGGCAGCGCGAACTCCCGGCCCGCCAGGGCCGCGGCGGCCTTGGCCGCCCGCAGCAGGTGCAGCGTCGCGCGCGGCGACGCGCCGAGTCTGAGCTCCGGGTGCTGCCGGGTGGCGGCGACCAGGTCCACCGCGTACCGCCGGACCGGCTCGGCCACGTGGACCGCGCGGACGGCCTCGGTCAGCTTGACGATCTCGTGGGCGTGCGCGACCGGTTGGAGATCGTCCAGCGGCGAGGGCCCGCCGTGCACGTCCAGCATCCGCAGCTCGGCCTCGGGGCTGGGGTAGCCCATGGACACCCGGGCCATGAAACGGTCGCGCTGGGCCTCGGGCAGCGGGTAGGTGCCCTCCATCTCCACGGGGTTCTGCGTGGCCACCACCATGAAGGGCGCGGGGAGTTCGTAGGTGTGCCCGTCGACGGTGACCTGCTGCTCCTCCATCGACTCCAGCAGCGCGGACTGCGTCTTGGGCGAGGCGCGGTTGATCTCGTCGCCGATGACGATCTGGGCGAAGACCGCACCGGGCTTGAACTCGAACTCCTGCCGCTGCTGGTCGTAGACGCTCACGCCGGTGATGTCCGAGGGCAGCAGGTCGGGCGTGAACTGGATGCGCCGCACCGAGCAGTCGACCGACCGCGCCAGCGCCTTGGCCAGCATCGTCTTGCCGACGCCCGGCACGTCCTCGATGAGCAGGTGCCCCTCGGCGAGCAGGACGGTCAGCGAGAGCCGTACGACCTCGGGCTTGCCCTCGATCACCGTCTCGACCGACCGGCGGATCCGGTCCGCCGTCGCGCTCAGCTCCCCCAGGCCCGCTCGTTCGTCATACGTCGTCACCCGGCCCTCCTCGGCCCGACACCGGGGCCGTCGTCCTCGGTGCGGACCGGCCCTCCCCTGAACACGGACACCGCACCCGCGGCTGCGGGGGCGGTGCCGTACACGCATTGTGTCCGTCCGTGCGCCGTCGCGTCAGCGCCTGTGGACAACCCGGCCATTCAGGGGCGGGGGTCGATCTCGCGCAGCAGGCCCGTCGTCACGTCGAAGACGAAGCCGCGCACGTCGTCGCGGTGGGGCAGGAACGGGGAGGTACGCACGCGCTGCATCGACTGGCGCACGTCCTGGTCGAGGTCCTTGAACGCCTCGACCGCCCAGGCCGGCCGCTGGCCGACCTCGGCCTCGATCTCGTGGCGGAAGTCCTCGGTCAGGTCGAGCAGGCCGCAGCCGGTGTGGTGGATGAGGACGACGGACCGGGTGCCGAGCGCGCGCTGGCTGATGGTCAGGGAGCGGATGATGTCGTCGGTGACGACGCCTCCGGCGTTGCGGATGGTGTGGCAGTCGCCGAGTTCCAGGCCTAGGGCGGCGTGCAGGTCGATGCGGGCATCCATGCAGGCGACGACGGCGACCTTGAGGACGGGACGGGCGTCCATGCCCGGGTCCTTGAACGCATCGGCGTACTTCGCATTGGCCTGAACCAGACGGTCCGTGACCGTGAGGTCCGTGTCGGCGGGGCCGGAGCCGGGGGTCTGCGGGTGGGGCGTGGATATCGGCATAGCCATGAAGGTAGTCGGCGACCGGCCACGACGCACGCGAGAGGTGACGCGCTCGCCGGTTGGTTGACCGAAGGGACGAGTGGACTAAAGTGGCGCGAAGTGGGAGGCGTGACGCTCCCCGTGGAACCGAATGAAGAACCCGCACGTGCGCTCCACGCGCGCGTACCGCTCGGCCTCCTCCCGCTCCCCGGTCGCCCTGGTGCCCCTTCCCCGGCGTCAGAACGGCCGCTTCCCCTTTGAGCGGGCGGGGACCTGGTGGTGCGCGGCGGACCGCGCGCCGGCTCAGGACTCTCAGAAGGGCGCATGAGCAGCAACGCGCGACACGTCCCCGTCATGCTCCAGCGCTGCCTGGACATGCTCGCACCCGCTCTCGCCGCACCCGGCGCGGTCGTCGTCGACTGCACCCTGGGCGCGGGCGGGCACAGCGAGGCGCTGCTCAAGGCGTTCCCCGACGCCCGGCTCGTCGCCCTCGACCGCGACCCCACCGCCCTCGCCCTGGCCGGCGAGCGGCTGGCCCCCTTCGGCGAGCGCGCCACACTGGTGCGCGCCGTCTACCACGAGCTCCCCGAGGTGCTGGAGCGGCTCGGCATCCCCAAGGTGCAGGGCGTCCTCTTCGACCTCGGCGTGTCCTCCATGCAGCTGGACGAGGCCGACCGCGGCTTCGCCTACGCCCAGGACGCGCCGCTCGACATGCGCATGGACCAGACGACGGGCATCAGCGCGGCCGAGGTGCTCAACACCTACCCGCCCGGCGAGCTCGTCCGCATCCTGCGCGCCTACGGCGAGGAGAAGCAGGCCAAGCGCATCGTCTCGGCCATCGTGCGCGAGCGCGAGAAGGAGCCCTTCAGCAACAGCGCCCGGCTCGTCGACGTGATCCGCGAGGCGCTGCCGCAGGCCGCCAAGCGCACCGGCGGCAACCCCGCCAAGCGCACCTTCCAGGCGCTGCGCATCGAGGTCAACGCCGAGCTGGCCAGCGTCGAGCAGGCCATCCCGGCCGCCGTCGCCGCGCTCGCCGTCGGCGGCCGGATCGCCGTGCTGTCGTACCAGTCCCTGGAGGACCGCATCGTCAAGCAGGTCTTCGCCGCGGGCGCGGCCAGCACCGCGCCGCCCGGGCTGCCCGTCGTCCCCGAGCGCTACCAGCCCCGGCTGAAGCTGCTCACGCGCGGCGCCGAGCTGCCCACCGAGGAGGAGATCGCCGAGAACCGGCGTGCCGCCCCCGCCCGGCTGCGCGGCGCCGAGCGCATCCGCGAGGACGTGCCGTGAGCCCCGCGGGGCGCGGCCGGGGTGCCCGGCTGGTGCGGCTGCTGCCGATGGGACGCCTGGGGACCAAGCGGACCCCGTTTGTGCTGCTGACCGTCGTGATGCTCGGCTCCGGGCTGATCTCGCTGCTGCTCCTCAACTCCTCGCTCAACCAGGGCTCGTTCGAGCTCAACAAGCTCCAGCGCAGGACGACCGAGCTGACGGACCAGCAGCAGGCCCTGCAGCAGGAGGTCGACCAGCTCGCCGCCCCCGACGCGCTCGCCCGCCGCGCCCGCGAGCTGGGCATGATCCCCGGCGGCAGCCCCGTCTTCCTCCGGCCCGACGGCACCGTCATCGGCAACCCCGCCCCGGCCGGCACCGGCGCCGCCGACAACGCCGCGTACACCGCGCCGGGCGCCCCGCCCCCGGCCGTCGTGCCCCCGCCCCCCGGCGCCCCCCGCCCGGCGGTGCCGGGGCGGCAGCCGGGACCCGTCCTTCCCGCGCAGGTCAGGTAGGTGATGTCGTGACGGCGCCCAGGCAGCCCCGCCGCCCGGTCCCGGGCCCCGCACGGCCCGCTGCACGCCCTCCCGCGCGCCCCCCGCGCCCCGGTACGGGCAACCGGCCGCTCCGGCTGGCCAGTCCGCGCCCCCGGCTCCGGCTGATCGGTGCCGGGCTCACCCTGGTGATGCTGGTCTTCACCGGGCGGCTGCTCCAGGTGCAGGCCCTCGACGCCGGTGCCTACGCGGCCCGGGCCAACGCCCACCGCTACATGCCCGTCACCCTGGCCGCCGAGCGCGGCTCCATCACCGACCGCAACGGTGTGAACCTGGCGACGACCGTCGACGCCTACGACATCACCGCCGACCCCGACCTGCTCACCCCCGAGCGGACCAAGGTGCAGGGCGCGGCCCGGCAGGCCGCCGAACTCCTCGCACCCGTCCTCGACGACGACGCGGACGACATCGAGGCCAAGCTCACGGCCAATCCCAAGTCCAAGTACGTCGTCCTCGCCCGCCGCCAGACCCCCCAGGTCTGGAACAAGATCAAGGCCCTCAAGCAGCAGCAGGCCGAGCGGGCCCGGCACAAGCAGGGGCCGAACGTGCTGGCCGGCGTGGGCCGCGAGGCCCAGGGCAAGCGCGTCTACCCCAACGGGGACCTCGCCGCCGGGACCCTCGGTTTCGTCAACGCACAGGGCCAGGGCGCCGGCGGCATCGAGGGCCAGCTCAACGAGCTCCTGGCGGGCAAGAACGGCAAACGCGTCTACACCCAGACCTCCGGCCGCCAGGTGATCGACGGCAGCCCCTCGGAGCAGGCCGCCGTGCCCGGCTCCGACGTGCAGCTGACCATCGACCGGGACATCCAGTGGGCCGCCCAGGACGCCATCAGCCGCCAGGTGGAGAAGTCCGGGGCGGACCGCGGCTACGTCGTCGTCCAGGACACCCGCACCGGCGAGATCCTGGCCATGGCCGACGCCCCCGGCTACAACCCCAACGACCTCGGCCACGCCGACCCGGCCGCTCTCGGCAACGCAGCCCTCCAGGACGCCTACGAGCCCGGCAGCGTCAGCAAGGTCATGACCATGGCCGCCGTCCTGGAGGAGGGCGTCGCCCGGCCGGACACCCATGTCGAGGTGCCCAACCGGCTGCCGCGCGCCGACCGCTCCTTCGCCGACGACGTCGACCACCCCACCTGGCACCTCACCCTCAACGGCGTGCTCGCCAAGTCCAGCAACATCGGCACCATCCTCGCCAGCGAACAGCTCGGCAAGACCCGCGAGCAGGCCAACGAGGTCCTCTACGGCTATCTGCGCAAATTCGGCATCGGCCGGCCCACCGGCCTGGGCTTCCCCGGCGAGACCCCGGGCCTGCTGGCCAAGCCGGGGGACTGGAAGTCCTCCCGCGCCTACACCATCCCCTTCGGCCAGGGCCTGTCCCTCAACGCCGTGCAGGCCGCCTCCGTGTACTCCACGATCGCGGCCGGCGGCGAGCGCATCCAGCCGACCCTGGTACGCGGCGCCAAGGGCCCCGACGGCCGCTTCACCCCCTCGCCGGCACCCTCCCGGATGCGGGTGGTCGGCGAGAAGACAGCCCACGAGCTCACCGAGATGCTGGAGTCGGTCGTGGACGACCGCGAGGGCACCGGCACCAAGGCGGCCATCCCCGGCTACCGCGTCGCGGGCAAGACCGGCACCTCCAACCGGGTGGATCCGCGCACCGGCCGCTACCACGGCTACACCGCCTCCTTCGCCGGCTTCGCCCCCGCCGACCAGCCCCGGGTCACCGTCTACTGCGCCATCCAGAACCCCACCCAGGGCAGCTACTTCGGCGGGCAGATCTGCGGACCGGTCTTCAAGCAGGTCATGGAGTTCACCCTGAAGTCCCTCCAGGTGCCGCCGTCGGGCTCGCAGGCCCCCCGGCTGCCGGTGAGCTACGACGGCCAGTGAGCCGGGTCCGCCGTGACGACGATCACGCCCGACCCCGGGAACCGCGCCCCGGCACGCCCCTCGCTTCGCGGCGGAGCGGGTGCGCCCGGTACGCTCACCGCCGTGCCCCACGCTGATCAGTACCGCAACACCACCCCCGAGGACGCCCCCCCGGCCACCCCGGGAGCGCCGCGCCCCACCCGGGTCCGCCCCGTGCCGCTCACGGAGCTCGCCGGTCAGCTGGGCATCACCGCTCCCCGGGACGCCGCCGCGACGGCCGTCACCGGGATCACCCACGACTCGCGGGCCGTGCGCCCCGGCGACGTCTACGCCGCCCTGCCCGGCGCCCGCTTCCACGGTGCCGACTTCGCCGCCCAGGCCGCCGGCCTCGGCGCCGCGGCGATCCTGACGGACCCGGCCGGCGCCGAGCGCGCCGCCGTCACCGGCCTGCCGGTGCTCGCCGTGGAGAACCCGCGCGGCCGGATGGGCGCCCTCGCGGCGACGATCTACGGCGAGCCGGGCCGCGACCTGCTGCAGATCGGCATCACCGGCACCTCCGGCAAGACCACCACCGCCTACCTCATCGAGGGCGGCCTGCGCACCGCGGGCGGGCTGACGGGCCTGATCGGCACCGTCGAGTCCCGCATCGGCGACGAGCGCCTGAAATCGGAGCGCACCACCCCCGAGGCCACGGACCTGCAGGCGCTCTTCGCGGTCATGCGCGAGCGCGGCGTCCGCTCGGTCGCCATGGAGGTCTCCAGCCACGCCCTACGGCTCGGCCGCGTGGACGGCTGTGTCTTCGACGTGGCGGTCTTCAACAACCTCAGCCCGGAGCACATGGAGTTCCACTCCGGCATGGAGGACTACTTCGCCGCCAAGGCGGAGCTGTTCACCAAGGAGCGCAGCCGCCTCGGCGTCGTCAACCTCGACGACGAGTACGGGCGCCGGCTCGCCGAGGGCGAGTCCGAGGTGCCGGTCGTCACCTTCTCCGCCGAGGGCCGCCCCGAGGCCGACTGGCGCGCCGTCGACGTCGAGATCGGCCCGTTCGACTCGGCCTTCACCGTGCAGGGCCCCGAGGGCGTGACCGTCCGCGCGAAGTCCCCGCTGGCCGGCCCGTTCAACGTCGCCAACGCGCTCGCCGCGATCGTCGCGCTCGTCGCCGCCGGCCTGGACCCGCAGGCCGCCGCCGACGGCGTCGCCGCCGTGCCCGGCGTCCCGGGCCGCCTGGAGCGCGTCGACGCGGGCCAGCCGTACCTGGCGGTCGTCGACTACGCGCACAAAACGGACGCCGTCGAATCGGTTCTCCGCGCCCTGCGCACGCCCGGCGCCGGCCGTATCCACGCCGTGCTGGGCTGCGGCGGCGACCGGGACCGCACCAAGCGCGCCCCCATGGGCGCGGCACTGGCCCGCCATGCCGACACGGCCGTGCTGACCTCCGACAACCCCCGCTCCGAGGATCCCCTCGCGATCCTCGCCACCATGCTCACGGGCGCCGCCGAGGTGCCGGCCGCCGAGCGCGGCACCGTCCTCGTCCTCGAGGATCGTGCCGCCGCCATCGCCGCCGCCGTCGCCCGAGCCGAACCCGGCGACATCGTCCTGGTCCTGGGCAAGGGCCATGAACAGGGCCAGGACATCGCCGGAGTGGTACGCCCCTTCGACGACCGCCGGGTGCTGCGCGAGGCCATCGAGGCCGAGCGGCCGCGCGCGGCGGCCAAGCACCGGAACGACCAGGGATGACAGACCGCCATGCGCGCACACACCTCCCCCCGGAAGCCCTCCAGAACGGCTGGAGGTGAGGACCGGTGATCGATCTGTCCCTCGCCGAGATCGCCGCCGTCACGGGCGGACAGCAGTACGACATACCGGACCCGGCGCTCGCCGTCACCGGCCCCGTCGTCATCGACTCCCGTGAGGTACGGCCCGGCAGCCTGTTCGCCGCGCTGTCCGGGGACAACGTCGACGGCCACGACTTCGCCGAACGCGCGGCAGCCGCGGGCGCGGTGGCCGTCCTGGCCTCCCGTCCCGTCGGCGTGCCGGCGATCGTGGTCGACGACGTCGTGGCCGCCCTCGGCGCCCTGGCGCGCGCCGTGGTGGCCAAGCTGGGCACCACCGTGGTGGCGCTGACGGGTTCGGCCGGCAAGACCAGCACCAAGGACCTGATCGCCCAGCTCCTGCAGGGCCTCGGCCCGACCGTGTGGACGCCGGGCTCGCTGAACAACGAGATCGGCCTGCCGCTCACCGCGCTGCGCGCCGACGCCGGCACCCGGCACCTCGTCCTGGAGATGGGCGCCCGCGGCATCGGCCACATCCGCTACCTCACGGAGCTCACCCCGCCGCGCATCGGCGTCGTCCTCAACGTCGGCACCGCCCACGTCGGCGAGTTCGGCGGCCGCGAGCAGATCGCCGTGGCCAAGGGCGAGCTGGTGGAGGCGCTGCCCGGGGACGGCATCGCCGTGCTCAACGCCGACGACCCGCTCGTCCGCGCGATGAGCAGCCGTACGAAGGCCCGCACGGTCCTGTTCGGCGAGGCCGCCGACGCGGACATCCGTGCGGTGGACGTCCGTCTCGACGCAACGGGGCGGCCCGCGTTCACGCTTCACACACCCACCGGGTGCGGCGAAGTGACCATGCAGCTGTACGGTGAGCACCACGTGTCGAACGCGCTCGCCGCGGCCGCCGTCGCCCATGAGCTGGGCATGCCCGCGCAGGACATCGCCACCGCGCTCTCCGGTGCGGGCCAGCTCTCGCGCTGGCGCATGGAGGTCACCGAGCGGGCGGACGGCGTGACGGTCGTCAATGACGCCTACAACGCGAACCCCGAGTCCATGAGAGCCGCACTGCGCGCGCTCGCCGCCATGGGCGAGGCCTCACGGGCCCGGGGGGGACGTACGTGGGCGGTGCTCGGCCGGATGGCCGAGCTCGGCGAGGAGTCACTCGCCGAGCACGACGCGGTCGGGCGGCTCGCCGTCCGGCTCAACGTCAGCAAGCTCGTGGCAGTCGGTGACCGGGAAGCGGCCTGGCTGCAGATGGGCGCCTACAACGAGGGTTCGTGGGGTGAGGAGTCGGTGCACGTGTCCGACGCGCAGGCGGCGGTCGACCTGTTGCGCAGCGAGCTGCGCCCGGGAGACGTCGTACTGGTGAAGGCGTCCCGTTCGGTGGGGCTGGAGCGGGTGGCGGAGCAGCTGCTCGCGGTCGACGGTGAGGTCGCCGGCTGATGAACCAGATCCTCTTCGCGGGTGTCATCGGTCTGTTCCTGACCCTCATCGGCACCCCGCTGCTGATCAAGTTCCTGGCCCGCAAGGGCTACGGCCAGTTCATCCGTGACGACGGCCCGCGCGGCCACGCCGGGAAGAAGGGCACGCCCACCATGGGCGGCATCGCCTTCATCCTGGCGACCCTGATCGCCTACGCGATCACCAAGGTGATCACCAGCAAGGAGCCGACCACGTCGGGCCTGCTGGTGCTCTTCCTGACCGCCGGCATGGGCCTGGTCGGCTTCCTCGACGACTACATCAAGATCGTCAAGCAGCGGAGCCTGGGCCTGCGCGCCAAGGCGAAGATGGCCGGCCAGCTGATCGTCGGCATCGCCTTCGCCGTCCTCGCGCTGCAGTTCGCCGACGTCCGGGGCCAGACCCCGGCCTCCACCCGGCTCTCCTTCACCCAGGACTTCGGCTGGTCCATCGGCCCGGTGCTGTTCGTCGTCTGGGCGCTGTTCATGATCCTCGCGATGTCGAACGGCGTGAACCTCACCGACGGCCTCGACGGCCTCGCCACCGGCGCGTCCGTGATGGTCTTCGGCGCGTACGTCTTCATCGGCACCTGGCAGCACGGCCAGTGGTGCGGCAACGCGCTCACCGCCGGCGCCGCCTGCTACGAGGTGCGCGACCCGCTCGACCTCGCCGTCGTCGCCTCCGCGCTGATGGGCTCCTGCTTCGGCTTCCTGTGGTGGAACACCTCGCCCGCCAAGATCTTCATGGGCGACACCGGCTCGCTCGCCCTCGGCGGCGCGCTCGCCGGTCTGGCGATCTGCTCCCGCACCGAACTGCTGCTCGCCCTGCTCGGCGGCCTGTTCGTGCTGATCACCATGTCCGTGATCATCCAGGTCGGCTCCTTCCGGCTCACCGGGAAGCGCGTCTTCCGGATGGCCCCGCTCCAGCACCACTTCGAACTCAAGGGGTGGAGCGAGGTCCTTGTGGTGGTCCGGTTCTGGATCATCCAGGGCCTGTGCGTGGCCGTCGGCCTCGGAATCTTCTACGCGGGATGGCTGGCCATCAAGTGACCTCTGCATGGAGCGGTAAGCACATCACCGTCGCCGGCCTCGGCGTGAGCGGCATCAGCGCCGCCCGCGCCCTGGCCGGCCTCGGCGCCCGCGTCACGGTCGTCGACGGCGGCGACAACGAGGTGCTGCGCGACCGGGCCGCCTCCCTGGCCGCCGGCGACATCACCGTCCGCCTCGGCGACGCGACGACCCTGCCCGAGGGCACCGACCTGGTCGTCACCTCGCCCGGCTGGAAGCCCGACAGCCCGCTGTTCGCGGCCGCCGCGGAGGCGGGCGTCGACGTGGTGGGCGACGTCGAGATCGCCTGGCGGCTGCGCGGCGAGGGCGCCGCCCCCTGGCTCGCCGTCACCGGCACCAACGGCAAGACCACCACCGTGCAGATGCTCGCCTCCATCCTGGAGGCCGCCGGGCTGCGCACCGCCGCCGTCGGCAACATCGGCACCCCGATCATCGACGTCGTGCTCTCCCAGGAGCCGTACGACGTGCTGGCCGTCGAGCTCTCCAGCTACCAGCTGCACTGGGCGCCCTCGCTGCGCGCCCACTCGGCCGCCGTGCTCAACCTGGCGCCCGACCACCTCGACTGGCACGGCTCGATGGCCGCCTACGCCGCCGACAAGGGCCGCATCTACGAGGGCAACAAGGTCGCCTGCATCTACAACGTCGCCGACCCCGCCACCGAGCGCCTGGTCCAGCAGGCCGACGTCGAGGAGGGCTGCCGCGCCATCGGCTTCACCCTCGGCCCGCCCGGCCTGTCCGAACTGGGCGTCGTCGACGGCATCCTGGTGGACCGCGCCTTCGTGCCCGACCGGCGCACCAGTGCCCAGGAGCTGGCCGAGGTCGCCGACATCGCGCCGGCCACCGGTCAGCCCGCCGCCCCGCACAACATCGCCAACGCCCTCGCGGCCGCCGCCCTGGCCCGCGCCTTCGGCGTGGAGCCCGCGGCCGTCCGGGACGGGCTGCGCGCCTTCCGGCCGGACGCCCACCGCATCGCCCACGTCGCCGACGTGGACGGCGTGGCCTACGTGGACGACTCCAAGGCCACCAACACCCATGCCGCCGAGGCCTCGCTGGCCGCGTACGGCTCGATCGTGTGGATCGCGGGCGGCCTCGCCAAGGGCGCCACGTTCGACGAGCTCGTGGCCGCGTCGGCGAAGCGGCTGCGCGGAGTGGTCCTCCTCGGGGCCGACCGCCGTCTGATCGGGGAAGCCCTGGCGCGACACGCACCGGATGTGCCGGTGACCGACCTCGACCGGACCGACACTGGGGCGATGGCCGCGGCGGTCCGCGAGGCGGCACGCCTCGCCCGGCCGGGGGACACCGTCCTCCTGGCCCCGGCGTGTGCCTCGATGGACATGTTCGCCAACTACAACAAGCGCGGCGACGCCTTCGCCGAGGCTGTCCTGGCCCTGGCCGCCGGCCGCGAAGCGGACGCGTAGCCGCCCGGTCCCGCGGCGCGGGCCGGCGGCGCGGGACACTGCGGAGGGGAAACCCGGATGCATGACGACTTCGTGTGGCCCGGCGGCGCCCTCGGCGGGCCGATGGCCCTGCGCGGGCCCTCCGCGGGCTCCCGGCCCGCCCGCCCGCCCCGGGTGCGGGCGACGGCCCGGTCGCCCCGGCCGCCGCGCCGCGGCACCACCGGGCCGCGCGGGCTCTACCTGCGCGCCCGGAAGGCCTGGGACCGGCCGCTGACCGCCTACTACCTGATCCTCGGCGGCAGCCTGCTGATCCTCGTGCTCGGCCTGGTGATGGTCTACTCCGCCTCCCAGATCAAGGCCCTGCAGTCCGGCCTGGCGCCTTCCTACTTCTTCCGCAAGCAGCTGCTCGCCGCCGCCATCGGCTCCGTGCTGCTGCTCGCCGCGGCCCGCACCCCCGTCCGGCTGCTGCGCACCCTGGCGTACCCGCTGCTGGCCGGCTCGGTCTTCCTGCTCTGCCTGGTGCAGGTGCCCGGCATCGGCGAGACCATCAACGGCAACACCAACTGGATCTCGCTGGGCGGGCCGTTCCAGCTCCAGCCGAGCGAGTTCGCCAAGCTCGCGCTGGTCCTGTGGGGCGCGGACCTGCTGGCCCGCAAGCAGGTCAAGCGGCTGCTCCTGCAGTGGAAGCACCTGCTGGTCCCGCTGGTGCCCGTCACCTTCCTGCTGCTCGGCCTGATCATGCTGGGCGGGGACATGGGCACCACGGTCGTGCTCACCGCGGTCCTGCTGGGCCTGCTGTGGGTGGCCGGGGCGCCGACCAAGCTGTTCACCGCCGTCTTCGGCGTCACCGCCGCGCTGGCCATACTGTTCATCAAGACCAGTGCCAACCGGATGTCCCGGCTCGCCTGTATCGGTGCCACCGATCCGGGGACGAACGACCAGTGCTGGCAGGCAGTGCACGGCATCTACGCGCTGGCCAACGGCGGCTGGTTCGGCGCCGGGCTCGGGGCAAGTGTGGAAAAATGGGGTGAACTCCCCGAACCTCACACCGACTTCATCTTCGCCATCACCGGCGAGGAGCTGGGGCTGGCGGGGACGCTGTCGGTACTCGCCCTGTTCGCGGCTCTAGGCTATGCGGGTATCCGCGTGGCCGGACGCACGGAGGACCCCTTCGTGAGGTATGCCGCGGGAGGCGTGACCACCTGGATCATGGCGCAGGCCACGGTCAACATCGGTGCGGTGCTCGGCCTGCTGCCGATCGCCGGGGTCCCGCTCCCGCTGTTCTCCTACGGAGGGTCCGCCCTGCTGCCGACCATGTTCGCCGTCGGGCTGCTGATCGCCTTCGCGCGCGACGAGCCCGGTGCACGGGCGGCACTGGCCATGCGGCAGCCTGGGGTGAGATGGAAGACGATGAGACGGCGCGTCAAGAAGCGACCGTCCGGAGAGCGGTGAATTTCGGTGCATGTCGTACTCGCCGGCGGGGGGACCGCCGGCCACATCGAGCCCGCGCTCGCCCTCGCGGACGCCCTGCGCAGGCAGGACCCGACCGTGGGGATCACGGCGCTCGGCACGGAGCGGGGCCTGGAGACCCGTCTGGTGCCCGAGCGGGGCTATGAGCTGGGGCTGATCCCCGCCGTGCCGCTGCCCCGCAAGCCCACGCCCGAGCTGATCACCGTCCCCGGGCGGCTGCGCGGCACCATCAAGGCCGCCGAGCAGATCCTGGAGCGCACCAAGGCGGATTGCGTGGTCGGCTTCGGCGGCTATGTGGCGCTGCCGGGCTACCTGGCCGCCAAGCGGCGCGGGGTGCCCATCATCGTCCACGAGGCCAACGCCCGTCCCGGCCTGGCCAACAAGATCGGCTCGCGCTACGCCGCCTCGGTGGCGGTGAGCACCCCGGACAGCAAGCTGCGCAACGCCCGTTATGTCGGCATCCCGCTGCGCCGCTCCATCGCCACGCTGGACCGGGCGGCCCTGCGCTTCGAGGCGCGGGCGGCCTTCGGGCTCGACCCCAACCTGCCGACGCTGCTGGTCTCCGGCGGCTCGCAGGGCGCCCGCCGGCTGAACGAGGTCGTCCAGGCGGCCGTGCCGTTCCTCCAGCGTTCCGGCATCCAGGTGCTGCACGCGGTCGGCCCGAAGAACGAGCTGCCGCACGTGGACAACATGCCTGGAATGCCCCCCTATGTCCCGGTACCGTATCTGGACCGGATGGATCTTGCGTACGCCGCGGCCGACATGATGCTCTGCCGCGCGGGCGCGATGACCGTCGCCGAACTGTCGGCCGTCGGCCTCCCCGCGGCCTACGTCCCGCTGCCCATCGGCAACGGCGAGCAGCGACTCAACGCCCAGCCGGTGGTCAAGGCCGGCGGCGGTCTGCTGGTCGACGACGCGGAACTGACCCCCGAGTGGGTGCAGAGCCAGGTGCTCCCGGTGCTCGGCGACCCGCACCGGCTGTACGAGATGTCCCGCGCCGCCGCCGAGTTCGGCCGCCGGGACGCCGACGAGCTGCTGGTCGGCATGGTGTACGAGGCGATTGCCGCACACAGAGCGGGCTGACGGCCCGTAGAGGCAGGAGGCTGGGAGCGTGGCCGGACCGACGACCGCCCGGCGCGGTGGCGAGAAGAGCAACAAGCAGAAGTCTTCGAAGTCAGCGCGGAAACCGGGGTCGTCCGGCCCGCCCCGGCCCGGCGGCAAGCCCCGCAAGGGCCGCCCCCGCATCCCCCGGCCCCGCCCCTCCGGGCTGTCCCGGCGCCGCAGGATCGTCGTCTGGGCGGCGGGCGCGGTGCTGGCGGGCGCCGCCTCCGTCTGGGCGCTGTACGGGGCCGCCTGGCTGCGCGTCAGCCAGGTGGAGGTCGAGGGCACGAAGGTGCTGACGGCCGACGAGGTCCGCGCGGCCGCCCGGGTGCCGCTCGGCGAGCCGCTGGTCTCGGTGGACACCGACGCCATCGCGGACCGGCTGCGCGAGGGGCTGCCCAGGATCCGGACGGTCGATGTCGAACGGTCCTGGCCGCACGCAATCAGTCTCAAAGTGACCGAGCGGCAACCCCAAGTGGTGCTCGAAAAGGGCGGCAAGTTCATCGAAATCGACTCCATGGGCGTGCGGTTCGCCACAGTCGATCAGGTCCCGCAGGGTGCCACGCGGCTGCTGATGGACCCCCAGGACACGCCCGGCGCCGGCGGTTTCGGCGCCGGCCGGCTCGAACGCGAGGCCGTCGAGGTCATGGGCGACCTGCCCCCCGGGGTCCGCAGGGACACCACCGCCGTCCGCGTACGCTCGTACGACTCCATCACCCTGGAGCTGACGGGCGGCAGGACGGTGGTCTGGGGCAGCAGCGAGCGGGGCGAGGCGAAAGCCCGTACGCTCACGGCATTGCTCAAGGCCGCAAGGGGCGCGAACCACTTCGATGTGAGCGCTCCGAGCGCCCCCGCGGTGTCCGGGAGTTGACGCCGCGTAGGTCCGGCCAGCACCCTGGCTGGCTACGGCTATGGGTGATCACATAGGGTGAAAAGAAAAACGGGAGGTTCGGCGTGTTCGTTGAACGCGCGCGCCTTGTCGACTTAGTGTCCTGGTTCAGAGAACCCAGGGAACAGTGACACCGGTAACCCTAAACTTCAACGTTAGGGTTCGGGTCGGCATTGAGAACCGCCCCCAGGCATACGTAACTCGAGGCGAGAGGCCTTCGACGTGGCAGCACCGCAGAACTACCTCGCAGTCATCAAGGTCGTCGGCATCGGCGGCGGTGGCGTGAACGCCATCAACCGGATGATCGAGGTCGGTCTCAAGGGCGTCGAGTTCATCGCGATCAACACCGATGCACAGGCCCTGCTGATGAGCGACGCCGATGTGAAACTCGATGTCGGCCGTGAGCTCACCCGTGGCCTCGGTGCCGGCGCCAACCCCGACGTCGGCCGCAAGGCCGCCGAGGACCACCGCGAGGAGATCGAGGAGGTCCTCAAGGGGGCCGACATGGTCTTCGTGACGGCCGGTGAGGGCGGCGGCACCGGCACCGGCGGCGCGCCCGTCGTGGCCAACATCGCCCGCTCGCTGGGCGCCCTGACGATCGGTGTGGTCACCCGGCCGTTCACCTTCGAGGGCCGCCGCCGCGCCAACCAGGCGGAGGACGGCATCGCGGGGCTGCGCGACGAGGTCGACACCCTCATCGTCATCCCCAACGACCGGCTGCTGTCCATCTCGGACCGCCAGGTCAGCGTGCTGGACGCGTTCAAGTCCGCGGACCAGGTGCTGCTGTCGGGCGTCCAGGGCATCACCGACCTGATCACCACCCCGGGTCTGATCAACCTCGACTTCGCCGACGTCAAGTCCGTGATGTCCGAGGCCGGCTCGGCCCTCATGGGCATCGGTTCGGCCCGCGGCGACGACCGCGCGGTGGCCGCGGCCGAGATGGCGATCTCCTCGCCGCTGCTGGAGGCGTCCATCGACGGCGCCCGTGGCGTCCTGCTCTCCATCTCCGGCGGCTCGGACCTCGGTCTCTTCGAGATCAACGAGGCCGCGCAGCTGGTCAGCGAGGCCGCCCACCCCGAGGCCAACATCATCTTCGGTGCCGTCATCGACGACGCCCTGGGCGACGAGGTCCGCGTCACGGTCATCGCCGCCGGCTTCGACGGCGGACAGCCGCCGGCCAAGGGCAGCCGCGACAAGGTGCTGGGCTCCCCCTACGGTTCCGGCCGCGAGGAGAGCACCGCCTCCACCCCGGCCCCCGGCCGCCCGGCCACCGCGCCGGAGACGCAGTCCCGTCCGTCCTTCGGCGGTCTCGGCAATGTGACCCCGCGCACCGAGGAGCCCGCACCGGTGGACCCGTCCCCGGTCGCCGAGGTGCCCCCGCCGCCGGCCCCGCCCATCCCGCCGGCCCGTCCGTACCAGGACTCGACGGCCGAGGAACTGGACGTCCCGGACTTCCTCAAGTAAGCGACCAGGAACGGGTGAACGGGCCCACGTGATAGGGCAGCAGCACACAGTGCCCCCCGCAGCACATACGGCACACGCACGCGGCGCGCACTTCGCCTTCACCGACAGGTGGGGCGGAGTGAGCGCCGCTCCGTATGCGGAGCTCAACCTCGGCGGCGCGGTCGGCGACGACCCGGAGGCCGTCCTGGCCAACCGGGCGCGTGCGGCCGGGGCCCTCGGGCTCGACCCGGCGGCGGTCGTCTGGATGAACCAGGTGCACGGCCGCGATGTGGCCGTGGTGGATGGACCCTGGCGGACCGGTGAGATCCCGGCCGTCGACGCCGTGGTGACGGCCCGTCGGGGCCTGGCCCTCGCGGTGCTGACCGCCGACTGCACCCCGGTGCTGCTGGCGGACCCGGTCGCCGGGGTCGCGGGCGCGGCCCATGCCGGCCGGCCGGGACTCGTCGCCGGTGTCGTGCCGGCCGTGGTCGAGGCCATGACCGGGCTCGGCGCCGAGCCGGACCGGATCGTCGCCCACCTCGGCCCCTCGGTCTGCGGACTCTGCTACGAGGTGCCGGCGGCCATGCGCGACGAGGTCGCCGCGGTGGTCCCGGAGGCCCGGGCCACCACCCGGCAGGGCACCCCGGCCGTGGACGTGGCCCGGGGCGTCGCCGCCCAGCTCGCCCGGCTGGGCGTCACGGTCGGCGGGAGATCCGGCGTCTGCACGCTGGAGTCCGCGGACCACTTCTCCTACCGACGCGAGCGCATGACGGGGCGACTCGCCAGTTATGTCTGGCTGGACTGAGCAGTGACGGACCGTAGAACCCAACTGGCCGGGAACCTCGCCCGGGTGGAGGAACGTATCGCCGCCGCCTGCGCCGCGGCCGGCCGGCCGCGGGACGAGGTGACGCTCATCGTGGTCACCAAGACCTACCCGGCGAGCGACGTCCGCCTCCTCGCGGAGCTGGGGGTCCGTCACGTCGCCGAGAACCGCGACCAGGACGCCGCTCCCAAGGCGGCGGAGTGTTCGGATCTGCCTCTGACTTGGCATTTTGTTGGTCAATTGCAGACAAACAAAGTGCGTTCGGTGGTCCGGTACGCCGACGTCGTGCACTCCGTCGACCGAACCCGACTGGTCACGGCGCTCTCGACGGCCGCGGTGAACGCGGGCCGGGAGCTCGACTGCCTGGTCCAGGTGGCACTTGACGCGGAGTCGGGCGAGCGGGGCGAGCGCGGCGGAGCGGCACCGGACGGGGTGGCGGAACTGGCCGACGCCCTCGCGTCGGCCGAAGGGCTGCGACCCGCAGGACTGATGACGGTTGCTCCACTTGCCGGGCCGTTCGCGGGACGGCCGCGGGCGGCCTTCGAGCGGCTGATGGAAATCTCAACGGACCTGCGCGCGGCCCATCCTGCTGCGAACATGGTGTCAGCAGGGATGAGCGCGGACCTCGAAGAAGCCGTTGCGGCCGGTGCGACACATGTACGTGTCGGCTCGGCGGTACTCGGAGTCCGACCCCGGCTCGGGTAACGTCGCCAAGAAGTCGGACCACAGCAGAAAATATGGTCATTCCCGTCAAAAGGCGGGTGGACCACGTGGATCCGGGCCCGTTGACGGAGCCGATCCACCACAGAGCGGAGGACGCAGAGAATGGCCGGCGCGATGCGCAAGATGGCGGTCTACCTCGGCCTCGTGGAGGACGATGGGTACGACGGCCCGGGGTTCGACCCCGACGACGAGTTCGAGCCCGAGCCGGAGCCCGACCGGCGTCGGCAGCACCAGACCCACCAAACCCAACAGGCGCAATCGGACGAACCGGTTCGAGTCGCCCAGCCGCCCGCCCAGCGCGAACCGGCTCCGCTCGTAGCGGAAACGGGACGACCCGCCCGAATCGCCCCCGTGTCGTCCATCACACCCGAACGCCACTCTCTGGAGAAGAACGCACCGGTGATCATGCCCAAGGTTGTGTCCGAGCGGGAGCCCTACCGCATCACGACATTGCACCCCCGGACCTACAACGAGGCCCGTACCATCGGGGAACACTTCCGCGAAGGTACTCCGGTGATCATGAATCTCACGGAGATGGACGACACCGACGCGAAGCGACTTGTCGACTTTGCGGCCGGTCTGGTCTTCGGACTGCACGGCAGCATCGAGCGGGTGACGCAGAAGGTGTTCCTGCTGTCTCCTGCTAACGTCGATGTCACGGCGGAGGACAAGGCCCGCATCGCAGAGGGTGGGTTCTTCAACCAGAGCTGAGACGCAAGACCGGGCAATCCGGGCAAACGGCCAGTCAGGCCGAGCAGTACGAGCAACAGGGGAGAGGGACGCGCGAGATGGGAATCGCACAGCAGGTGATCTACATCGCGCTGTACTGCTTCCTGATCGTGCTGATCTTCCGACTGGTGATGGACTACGTCTTCCAGTTCGCCCGCTCATGGCAACCCGGTAAGGCGATGGTGGTCCTCCTGGAGGCCACCTACACTGTCACCGATCCGCCACTCAAGCTTCTGCGGCGGGTCATCCCGCCGCTGCGTCTCGGGGGCGTGGCGCTCGACCTGTCCTTCTTCGTACTGATGATCATCGTCTACATCCTGATCACCGTCGTGAGCCGGCTGTGAACGCGGCTGTGAACGATACGGTCTTGCCGATTGCCGACGACTACGTTGAGGTGAAGAAGAGATGCCGCTGAGCCCCGAGGACGTGCGGAACAAGCAGTTCACGACCGTCCGTCTCCGAGAAGGCTATGACGAGGACGAGGTCGATGCCTTTCTCGACGAGGTCGAGGCCGAACTGACCCGCCTGCTCCGGGAGAACGAGGACCTGCGCGCCAAGCTGGCCGCCGCCACGCGGGCCGCCGCGCAGAACCAGCAGCAGAACATGCGCAAGCCCGAGCCGCAGGATCAACGGCCCGGCGCTCCGGTGCCCGCTGCCATATCCGGACCGCAGCCTGTGCCGCCGAACCAGCAGCAGATGGGCGGCCCGCCGCAGCTTCCGGGCGGTGCCCCGCAGCTGCCGGCCGGCCCCGGCGGACACGGCCACGGCCCGCAGGGTCCCCACGGTCCCGGCCCGATGGGCCAGAACGGACCGATGGGCGGCCCCATGGGCGGACCCATGGGACAGAACGGTCCGATGGGTCAGAACGGACCGATGGGGCAGAACCCCATGGGCCAGGGCGGCCCCATGGGCGGTCCTCAGCTGCCGCAGCCGGGCCAGGGCCCGGGTGGCGACAGCGCGGCCCGCGTCCTCTCGCTCGCGCAGCAGACCGCCGACCAGGCGATCGCGGAGGCCCGTTCCGAGGCCAACAAGATCGTCGGCGAGGCGCGCAGCCGTGCCGAGGGTCTGGAGCGGGACGCCCGTGCCAAGGCGGACGCCCTGGAGCGGGACGCGCAGGAGAAGCACCGGGTGGCGATGGGCTCGCTGGAGTCCGCCCGCGCCACGCTGGAGCGCAAGGTCGAGGACCTGCGCGGCTTCGAGCGCGAGTACCGCACCCGGCTGAAGTCCTATCTGGAGAGCCAGCTGCGTCAGCTGGAGAACCAGGCGGACGACTCGCTGGCGCCGCCGCGCACCCCGGCCGCCGCGTCGCTGCCGCCGGCCCCCTCGATGAGCGGGTCGATGGCCTCGGCCGGTGCCGGTATGGGCGGTCACTCCATGGGCGGCAACCAGTCCATGGGCGGCCACGGCGGTCCGTCGACGGGTGCCCCGTCGTACGGCGGTCAGCAGCAGATGTCGCCTGCGATGACCCAGCCGATGGCACCGGTGCGGCCGCAGGGCCCGCAGCCGATGCAGGCGCCTTCGCCGATGCGTGGGTTCCTCATCGATGAGGACGACAACTGACGGCAGTCAGCCGACATATGGGCCGGGGCCCCTGGGATTTCCCAGGGGCCCCGGCCCATATCCGTGCTCCCTCTCGGGGCAAGCGAACGCCCCCGGCGCCGAAGCGCCGGGGGCGTCAGCTTTCGGGCTACGCCTTACGGAGGCGGAACGTCAGTCCGAGGCTCTCGTCAGAGAACGGCGCACCGTAGGAGTCGTCGGCCTCGCCGGAGGCGAAGTCGGTTGCCAGGACCTCGTCCGCGATGAGCGTCGCGTGCTCGCCGAGGGCGGTCACGACCTCCTCGTCACCGGACTGCCAGCGCAACGCGATGCGGTCCGCCACGTCCAGGCCGCTGTTCTTGCGCGCCTCCTGGATCAGCCGGATCGCGTCGCGCGCGAGGCCCGCCCGCTTCAGCTCCGGGGTGATCTCCAGGTCGAGGGCGACGGTGGCGCCCGAGTCGGAGGCCACCGACCAGCCCTCGCGCGGGGTCTCGGTGATGATGACCTCGTCGGGGGAGAGCGTCACGGTCTCGCCGTCGACCTCGACCGAGGCCGTTCCCTCGCGCAGTGCGAGGGAGAGGGCGGCGGCGTCCGCGGCGGCGACGGCCTTGGCCACGGCCTGGACGCCCTTGCCGAAGCGCTTGCCCAGCGCACGGAAGTTGGCCTTGGCCGTGGTGTCGACCAGCGAGCCGCCCACCTCGGAGAGCGAGGCCAGGGAGGAGACGTTCAGCTCCTCCGCGATCTGGGCGCGCAGCTCGGCACCGAGGGTCTCGAAGCCGGCCGCCGCGACCAGCGCACGGGACAGCGGCTGGCGGGTCTTGACGCCGGACTCGGCGCGCGTCGCGCGGCCGAGTTCGACCAGGCGGCGGACCAGCAGCATCTGCCGGGACAGCTCCGGGTCGACGAGCGCGGTGTCGGCCTTCGGCCAGTCGGCCAGGTGCACCGAGGCCGGGGCCTGGGGGTCGACCGGCACGACCAGGTCCTGCCAGACCCGCTCGGTGATGAACGGGACCAGAGGGGCCATCAGGCGGGTGACGGTCTCGACGACCTCGTGCAGCGTGCGCAGCGCGGCCGCGTCGCCCTGCCAGAAACGGCGGCGGCAGCGGCGCACGTACCAGTTGGACAGGTCGTCCACGAAGGACGACAGCAGCTTGCCGGCGCGCTGGGTGTCGTAGGCCTCCAGGGCCTGGGTGACCTGGTCGGTCAGCGTGTTGAGCTCGCCGAGCAGCCAGCGGTCGATCAGCGGGCGGTCCGCCGGGGCCGGGTCCGCGGCACTCGGGGCCCAGCCGGAGGTCCGGGCGTACAGGGCCTGGAAGGCGACCGTGTTCCAGTAGGTGAGGAGCGTCTTGCGGACGACTTCCTGGATGGTGCCGTGGCCCACGCGGCGCGCGGACCAGGGGGAGCCGCCCGCGGCCATGAACCAGCGGACCGCATCCGCGCCGTGCTGGTCCATCAGCGGGATGGGCTGGAGGATGTTGCCCAGGTGCTTGGACATCTTCCGGCCGTCCTCGGCCAGGATGTGACCGAGGCAGACCACGTTCTCGTACGACGACTTGTCGAAGACGAGCGTGCCGACGGCCATCAGGGTGTAGAACCAGCCGCGCGTCTGGTCGATGGCCTCGGAGATGAACTGCGCCGGGTAGCGGCTCTCGAACAGCTCCTTGTTCCGGTACGGGTAGCCCCACTGCGCGAAGGGCATCGAACCCGAGTCGTACCAGGCGTCGATGACCTCGGGCACCCGGACGGCCGTGTGCGAGCAGCCCTCGGTCGTGCAGCCGAAGGTGACGTCGTCGATGTACGGGCGGTGCGGGTCCAGTCCGCTCTGGTCGGTGCCGGTGAGCTCGGTGAGCTCGGCCAGCGAGCCGACGCAGGTGAGGTGGCCCTCCTCGCAGCGCCAGATGGGCAGCGGGGTGCCCCAGTAGCGGTTGCGGGAGAGCGCCCAGTCGATGTTGTTGTTCAGCCAGTCGCCGAAGCGGCCGTGCTTGACCGACTCCGGGAACCAGTTGGTCTTCTCGTTCTCCTCCAGCAGCCGGTCCTTCACCGCCGTCGTGCGGATGTACCAGGACGGCTGGGCGTAGTAGAGGAGCGCGGTGTGGCAGCGCCAGCAGTGCGGGTAGCTGTGCTCGTAGGCGACGTGCTTGAAGAGCAGGCCGCGGGCGTCCAGGTCGGCGACGAGTTTCTCGTCGGCCTTCTTGAAGAAGGTGCCGCCGACGAGGCCGAGGCCCTCCTCGAAGGTGCCGTCGGGGCGGACCGGGTTGACGACCGGGAGGCCGTAGGCGCGGCAGGTCTTGAGGTCGTCCTCACCGAAGGCCGGGGCCTGGTGGACCAGACCGGTGCCGTCCTCGGTGGTGACGTACTCGGCGTTGACGACGAAGTTGGCGCCTTCCAACTCGACCAGGTCGAACGGGCGGCGGTACGCCCAGCGCTCCATCTCTCGGCCGGTGAAGGACTGGCCGGTCGCCGTCCAGCCCTCGCCGAGGGCCTTTTCCAGCAGCGGCTCGGCGACGACCAGCTTCTCGTTGCCGTCCGTGGCCACCACGTAGGTGACGTCCGGGTGCGCGGCGGCGGCCGTGTTCGAGACGAGGGTCCACGGGGTGGTCGTCCACACCAGCAGCGCGGCCTCGCCGGCCAGCGGGCCGGAGGTCAGCGGGAAGCGGACGTAGACGGACGGGTCGACGACCGTCTCGTAGCCCTGGGCCAGTTCGTGGTCGGACAGGCCGGTGCCGCAGCGGGGGCACCAAGGGGCGACCCGGTGGTCCTGGACCAGCAGGCCCTTGTCGAAGATCTGCTTCAGCGACCACCAGACGGACTCGATGTACTCCGGGTTCATCGTCCGGTAGGCGCCGTCCAGGTCCGTCCAATAGCCCATGCGGGTGGTGAGCTCGGCGAACGCGTCCGTGTGGCGCGTCACGGACTCACGGCACTTGGCGTTGAACTCGGCGATGCCGTACTTCTCGATGTCCTGCTTGCCCGAGAAGCCGAGCTCCTTCTCGACGGCGAGCTCGACCGGCAGGCCGTGGCAGTCCCAGCCGGCCTTGCGGGCCACGTGGTAGCCCTGCATGGTGCGGAAGCGGGGGAAGACGTCCTTGAAGACGCGGGCCTCGATGTGGTGCGCGCCGGGCATGCCGTTGGCGGTGGGCGGGCCCTCGTAGAACACCCACTCGGGGCGGCCCTCGGACTGGGCGAGGGTACGGTCGAAGATCTTCTGCTCGTGCCAGAACTCGAGCACGGCGTGCTCCAGGGCGGGCAGGTCGACCTGAGCGGGTACCTGGCGGTACTGCGTCATCTGCTTCCTCCGGCGGGACGTTTGTGCGCTGTCCGTCGGAGGGACGAGAAACGCGCTGCGGCTCCCGCGGTACCACCCTCCTTGGCCGCGGACCTGTGGCCCCCGGCCCCCTCATTGGGGTCGCGATGCCGGTTCTACTGACCCGTACGGGCGTTCTTCCGGCGGCTCCGGGCTGATCTTCGCTCCGCGCACGCCCCCGGGCTCGCACCGTCCCCGGATCGCTGGTGGCTGCGTGCGGCGCTACTGGTCCCTTCCACGCCTTTCGCTGCGCCCAGTGTACGGGGCGCAGCGCACCGCGGCCGACCGGAATTACGGGCTCAGCGCCCGCATCCGGTTACAGGGCCGGGGGCGGGGCACAACGGAGGAGACCGGCGTGGCCCGTTGCCGCGTGGACTGAGCCGATTTATCGTTCCCGCACGATTCACGCGCAAGATCATAAAATGTGAAGGGATCGGCGGCCATGGTGGCGGAGAAGGGTGCCGGGGCGGCTGCGCCGCAGGCCGGGAGGTCCGCGGCGAAGTCCGCGGCCGCGGACCTCGCCAAGAAGGCTGCCGCTTCTGCCGGGCGGGCCGCCGGCGCCGGGGCGGCGAAGACCGCCGCCTCGGCCAAGAAGTCCGTCGGCGGGGCGAAGAAGGCTGCGCCGTCGGCCAAGGCGTCCGCTTCCGCGGCGAAGGGTGAGGCTGCGGCGGCCAGGAAGTCCGCCGCTGCAGCGAAGAAGGGCGCGGCGTCGGCCAGGAAGACGGCTGCCGAGGCTGAGGGTGCTGTGCCGGCGAAAGGGTCCTCCGCTGTCGTGGAGAAGAAGGGTGCGTCGGCCAAGAAGACCGCCGCCGCGGGCGAGCGGGCTGCTCCCGCGAAGGGGGCCGGCGCCGCAGGCAAGAAGGCCGCGTCGGCCGGCAGGGCGGCCGTGGCCGCGGAGCGGGGCGCTTCCGCGAAGAAGCCTGCTGCTGCGGCGAAGGGGACCGGGGCGTCGGCCAAGAAGACTGCGTCGGCCGGCAAGACGGCTGCCGTGGCCGAGAGGTCCGCTTCCGCGGCGAAGGGTGAGGCTGCGCCGGCCAGGGAGTCCGCTGCTGCAGCGAAGAAGAGCGCA
>NZ_JABBXF010000042.1 GCF_013030945.1 Streptomyces morookaense
CCGGCCAGGGAGTCCGCTGCTGCAGCGAAGAAGAGCGCATCGTCGGCCAAGAAGGCCGCGTCGGCGGGCAAGGCTGCCGCCGCGGCCAAGGGGGCCGCTTCGGCGAAGGAGACAGCCGGTACGGCGAAGAAATCGGCCGCCACGGCCAAGAAGACAGCCGGCGCAGTGGCGAAATCCGGCGCCGCGGCGAAGAAGACGGCCGCTACGGCAGAGAAGACAGTCGGCGCCACGGCGAAGAAGTCCAGTGCCGCGGCGAAGAAGTCCGCCGCCGCGGTGAAGGCCGGTGATTCGGCCAAGAAGGCCGTTGCGTCGGCCAAGAAAGCCGCTCCGGCCCACAAGTCCGCTCCCGCCCACAAGGCTGCCTCCATTCAGGCGGCCGCCCCCGGCGGGGTGGGCGAAGGTGCCGGGGCACGGAAGAAGGCGGCAGTTGTCGCCGAGGAGACGGGAGCCGGGACGGTGACGGGTAAGAAGATGACGGACGCTGCGCGGAAGGTGCCGGGGGCACGGGCGGGGGAGGGGGTGCTCGCCGTGCGGCCGGGGGAGGAGCCGTGGACGGCCGCCGAGGTTGCCGAGGCGCGCAGCGAGTTGCAGAGCGAGGTGCTGCGGCTGCGCGGCGAGATCGCGGCGGCGGGGCAGGCCATCACGGGGCTGATGAGGGACTCCGGTGACGGCGCGGGCGACGATCAGGCGGACACCGGCACCAAGAACATCGCCCGCGAGCACGAGCTCGCCCTCGCGGCCCACGCCCGCGAGACGCTGCAGCAGACCGAGCACGCGCTGGAGCGGCTGGACGCGGGGACGTACGGTCTCTGCGAGAGCTGCGGCAATCCCATCGGAAAGGCGCGGATGCAGGCATTTCCCCGGGCGACCCTGTGTGTCGACTGCAAGCAGCGTCAGGAACGTCGCTGACCGGCCTGCCGGTGTGTGCCGTACCCTCGTCCTCAAGCCAGGCAGGGACGACGTCGAGGGACTCACGTGACAGAGGCGGAACAGGCCGGACGACCCACCACCGGTGCGACGGCGGCCGACGGGACCGGCGGTACCAGGGGCCGGCGGCGCATCGGGGTGCTGCTCGGCGTCGCGGCCTTCGCCTATCTCCTCGACCTCGTCAGCAAGCTGCTCGTGGTGGCCAAGCTGGAGCACCACGACCCGATCCAGATCGTCGGCACGCTCCTGCAGCTGGAGGTGATCCGCAACCGCGGCGCCGCCTTCGGCATCGGCGAGGCCATGACGATCGTCTTCACCGTCATCGCGGCGGCCGTCATCGTCGCGATCGCCCGGATCGCCCGCAAGCTCTACAGCGTGCCGTGGGCCATTGCACTGGGCCTGCTGCTGGGCGGTGCGTTCGGCAACCTCACCGACCGGCTGTTCCGGTCGCCGGGCGGCTTCGAGGGCGGCGTGGTCGATTTCATCGCGCCCGCGCACTTCGCGGTCTTCAACCTCGCGGACTCCGCGATCGTCTGCGGAGGCTTCCTGATCGTGATCCTCTCCTTTCGCGGGCTCGATCCCGACGGGACCGTCCATCAGGACTGACGTACGGGCTCCCCGGCCCGTCCTGCATACTCGACAGGTGAGCACGATTCCCGAGATCCGCGCCCTGCACGTTCCCGACGGCCTGGAGGGCGAGCGCGTCGACGCCGCGATCGCCCGCATGTTCGGCTTTTCCCGCACCAAGGCGGCCGAGCTGGCGGCCGCGGGCAAGGTCCAGCTCGACGGCGCCGAGGCCGGGAAGTCCGACCGGGTGACCGGCGGGGCCTGGCTGGAGGTCGAGATGCCGGCGGCCCCCGCGCCGGTGCAGGTCGTCGCCGAGCCCGTCGAGGGCATGGAGATCGTCCACGACGACGAGGACATCGTCGTCATCGTCAAGCCCGTCGGCGTCGCCGCCCACCCCAGCCCCGGCTGGACCGGCCCCACCGTCATCGGCGGTCTCGCCGCCGCCGGCTACCGCATCTCCACCTCCGGCGCCGCCGAGCGCCAGGGCATCGTGCACCGCCTGGACGTGGGCACCTCGGGCCTGATGGTCGTCGCCAAGTCCGAGCGCGCCTACTCCCACATGAAGCACCAGTTCCGGGAGCGCATCACCGACAAGCGCTACCACGCGCTGGTCCAGGGCCACCCGGACCCGATGAGCGGCACCATCGACGCCCCGATCGGCCGTCACCCGAACCACGACTACAAGTGGGCCGTCACGGCCGACGGCAAGCCCTCGGTCACCCACTACGACCTCATCGAGGCGTTCCGCGCCGCCAGCCTCCTGGACATCAAGCTGGAGACCGGCCGCACGCACCAGATCCGCGTGCACATGTCCGCGCACCGCCACCCCTGCGTCGGCGACCTCACCTACGGCGCCGACCCCACGCTCGCCAAGCGGCTCAAGCTGACCCGCCAGTGGCTGCACGCCGTGCGGCTGGGCTTCGAGCACCCGGCGGACGGCCAGTGGGTGGAGTTCGAGAGCGCCTACCCGGACGACCTGCAGTTCGCCCTGGACAAGGTGCGCGCCGACAGCGCCTGACGGCACACCGGCCCGTCGGGCGGGCCGGGGGCGGGTGAGGCAGTCTGGAGCTCGTGGACCAGCTCGCCCTGCTGTTCGTGCTGCTCCTCGGGGCGCTTGTGACGGTGCCGCTGGGGGACCGGCTGGGGCTGCCGTCGCCGGTGCTGATGACACTGGGCGGGATCGTCCTCGCCCTGCTGCCGTTCGTGCCGAACGTCGCCATCCCGCCGGAGTTCATCCTCCCGCTGGTGCTGCCGCCGCTGCTCTACGCCTCCGCCCAGCGCACCTCCTGGCGGCAGTTCGCGGCCAACCGGCGGCCGATCTTCCTGCTGGCGGTGGCGCTCGTCTTCGTCACCACCGCCGCGGTCGCCGCGGTCGCCAATGCGATCGTGCCGGGGATCTCGGTCGCCGCGGCCGTGGTGCTGGGCGCGCTCGTCGCGCCGCCCGACCCGGTCGCCGCGACGGCCGTCGCGGGCTCCCTGGGAATGCCGCGCCGCCTGGTCTCCATCCTGGAGGGCGAGGGGCTCTTCAACGACGTCACCGCCATCGTGCTCTACCACGTGGCCGTCGCGGCGGCCGTCAGCGGCAGCTTCTCGATGACGAGGGCGGCCGGCGAGCTGGTGTTCTCCGCCGTGGTGGCCGTCCTGGTCGGCCTGGTGCTCGGCTGGGTGTCCAAGCGGCTGATGGACGTCCTCGGGGACCCGACCCTGCAGATCGGGCTCACCCTGCTGGTGCCGTTCGTCTCCTACGTCCTGGCCGAGGAGTTCAAGGGCTCCGGGGTGCTCGCGGTGCTGACCACCGCGCTCTACCTGGCCGAGTTCGCCAGCGACGCCGACGACGTCCTGGGGCGGCTGGCCGGGCACACCTTCTGGGAGATCGTCGACACCCTCGTCACCGGCGTCGCCTTCGGCCTCGTCGGCCTCGAACTGCACAACGCCATCAGCACCGCCGCGGGCCGCTGGGGCGAGATGCTCGGCATCGGCGGCATCGTCGTCGCCGTCGTGGTCGGCGTGCGCCTGATGTGGCTGCTGCCCGCCGCATGGCTGGCCAAGCGACTGCACAAGGGCCGTGACGTCGACGAGGAGATCCTCACGAGCTGGCGGGAGACGCTGGTGATGTGGTGGTCCGGCATGCGCGGCGTGGCCTCCGTCGCGCTCGCCCTGGCCATCCCGCTGACCAAGGACGACAAGACGCCCTTCCCGGCCAGGGACGAGATCCTCTTCATCGCCTTCGCCGTCATCATCTCCACGCTCGTCGTCCAGGGCCTGACGCTGCCCCGGCTGGTCAGACGGCTCGGGGTGCGCGCCGACTCCGACTGGACGCGGGAGCTGGAGCGGCAGCTGGCCATCCGCGCCGCCAAGGCGGCCAAGCACCGGCTGCTGGAGATCGAGCAGGAGGAGGAGCTCTCCGAGGACCTGATGGAGATGCTGCACCGGCGTGCCTACGACATCGGCGCCCGCATCAGCCCCGAGATGGTCGACGAGGAGCGGCGCGAGGCCCACGTCCAGCGCGTCCAGCGGCTGCGGACGATCCAGCGCATCCAGGGCGATCTGCTCTCGGCCGCGCGGCACGCCGTGCTGGACGCGCGCAGCGAGCCGTGGATGGACCCGGAGGTCGTGGACCGGGTGCTGCGGCACCTGGACGTACGCAGCCTGCCGGGCTGAGCGTCACGCCGTGCCCGGGCCCGGGCCGATGTCCTCCGAGGCAGGCGGGGTCTGCCGCCGGTCGGGCGCCTGGGCCAGGCCCGGCGCGGGCGCGGTGTTGATGCGCGGGAGCGCGTACGGGTGTTCGCGCCGCAGCCAGCCGACCAGTTCCTCGCGCACCACGCAGCGCAGCGTCCAGATGTCGGACGCGTCCTTGGCCGTGACCAGCGCCCGCACCTGGACCGTCGTCGGGGTGGTGTCCGTGACCACCAGGCTCCAGGCCCGGCCGTCCCACTCCGGGCAGCCCACGAGCACGCTGTGCAGGTGTTCGCGTATCAGGTCGACGGGCGCCGCATGGTCGAGGTGCAGGAACACCGAACCCGTCATCTGCGGGTTGCCGCGCGACCAGTTCTCGAACGGCCTGCTGGTGAAGTACGAGACCGGCATGGTGATGCGCCGCTCGTCCCAGGTGGTCACCACGATGTAGGTGAGGGTGATCTCCTCGACCTTGCCCCACTCCTTCTCCACCACGACCGTGTCCCCGATGCGGACCATGTCGCCGAAGGCGATCTGCAGCCCGGCGAAGAGGTTGCCCAGCGTCGGCTGGGCCGCGACACCGGCGACCACGCCGATGAGGCCGGCCGACGCCAGCAGGGACGTGCCGACCGTCTTCATGTCGGGGAACGTCAGCAGCATCGCCCCGGCCGCCACCACGACGACGGCCGCGGTGACGACCCGCTGGATCAGCGTGAGCTGCGTCCGCACCCTGCGCACCCGGGCCTCGTCCGCGGAACCGGCCGCGTAGCGCGCGTAGAAGGACTCGACCACGGCCGCGGCGACCCGCACGGCCAGCCAGCCGCAGGCGCCGATCAGCACCAGGGTCAGCGCCTGGGCGATGACGCCGGACGGCCCCACGACGACCCCCGCGTACCCGTAACCGCCGCGCAGCAGCGCCGTGCACAGCACCACCGCGAGCGGGCGGCGGCAGCGGCGCAGCAAGGTCCACAGCGGGGTCTCGGGGTGCCGCTCACCGATCCGGCGCAGCATCAGGTCGGCGATCCGGACGACGACCAGGGTGACGGCCACCGCTCCGCCGACGACCGCCACGGGGCGCAGCAGGTCCTCCATGGACACCTTCGGCTCACTCCTCCCGGGTTACCGGCGGGCGCCCCTTCCGAACGTACTGGCACGATGGGTGGCACGCGATCCAGCTGTAAGGAAGTGACCCCAGTGGCGTCCCCTACCACGATTCTCCTGTTCCATTCGGCCTACGGTCTGCGGCCTGCCGTGCACGCCGCCGCGGACCGGCTGCGGGCCGCCGGGCACGAGGTGCACGTGCCGGACCTCTACGACGGCCGGACGGCCGACAGCGTCGAGGAAGGGATGGCGATCAAGGACGAGATCGGCCGGGAGGAGCTGCTGCGCCGCGCCATCGCGGCGGCGGCGCCGCTGTCGGAGCGGGGGCTGGTGTACGCGGGGTTCTCGCTGGGCGGGTCGATCGCCCAGAACCTGGCGCTCGGCGACGAGAAGGCGCGCGGGCTGCTGCTCCTGCACGGCACGTCCGACCTGCCGGAGGACGCGGCCGTGGACGAGCTGCCGGTGCAGCTCCACGTGGCGGATCCGGACCCGTTCGAGCCGCATGACTGGCTGAACGCGTGGTATCTGCGGATGCAGCGGGCCGGGGCGGACGTGGAGGTGCACCGGTATGCCGGTGCGGGGCATTTGTTCACGGATCCGGAGTTGGCGGACTTCGATGCGGAGGCCGCCGACATGGCGTGGAAGGTGGCGCTGGGGTTCCTGGACGAGGTTTCTCGGCCCTGACCCGCCCCTTCCCGTTTCCCGGGGCTCATCCCACCGGCGAGGTGACCCGTTCCACCCGCTGAGTGCCCGAACGCGTCCGGTACGAACGCGCCCACGTCGCCGCCGACTTCGGGTTCGTCTTGTCGGACAGGACGTAGTAGTCCATCTGCGCCCGCTCCCGCGTCACGTCCAGGACGCCGTACCCGTGCGAGTCCATGTCCACCCACTTCACATGGCGGTTGGCCGCCCGTATCGCGGCCCCCGCGGCTGCGGACACCGTGTGGGGGCGGACATGGAGCGTGTCGTCCAGGTTGTCCGCCGTCACCGAGGTGACCACGAACTCCGTGGCCACCGACGGCGACAGCGGGTACGTCGCCGCCCGCTTCGGCACGTCGTTGGCCCACGCCATGTGGATGTCGCCGGTGAGGAAGACCGTGTTGCCGATGCCCCGGTCCGTGAGGTGGGCCAGGAGCTCGCGGCGGTCGTCCGTGTAGCCGTCCCACTGGTCGGTGTTGACGGTAACGCCCTCCGTCGGCAGGCCGAGCAGCTTGGCCAGGGGTTCCAGCAGGTGGGCGGGGAGGGCGCCGAAGGCGACCGGGGACATCATCACCGGGTTGCCGACGAGGCGCCACGCCGTGTCGGAGGACGCCAGGCCGGACTTGAGCCAGTCGAGCTGGGCGCGGCCGGTGATCGTGCGCTCCGGGGCGTCGACCTTGCCGCTGCCCGCCCTGGCCTGCTGGGTGCGGAACGAGCGCAGGTCCAGCAGGTGCAGGTCCGCCAGGGTGCCGAAGCGCAGCTTCCGGTAGGTGGTGCCGGCGACCGAGGGCCGTACCGGCATCCACTCGAAGTACGCCTGCTTCGCCGCCGCCATGCGGGCCGTCCAGTCGCCCTCGGCGCCGGGCGTGTGGTTGCCGGCGCCGCCGGACCAGGCGTTGTCGGCGAACTCGTGGTCGTCCCAGATGGCGATCAGCGGGTGAGTGTGGTGCAGCGCCTGCAGATCGGGGTCGGTTTTGTAACGGCCGTGCCGCGTACGGTAGTCGGCGAGGGTGACGATCTCGTGCTCGGGCTCGTGCTTGCGCACGACGTACTGCGCCGCGGGGTATTCGCCGGACTTGTACTCGTAGATGTAGTCGCCGAGATGGAGCACCGCGTCCAGGTCGCGACGGGCCGCGAGGTGGCGGTACGCGGAGAACCAGCCCGACTCCCAGTTGGCGCAGGAGACCACGCCGAAACGGATGCCCTCGGCGGTCGCGTCGTGCGCGGGGGCGGTGCGGGTGCGGGCGACGGGGGAGACGGCGGTGCCGGCGGTGAAGCGGTAGAAGTAGCCGGTGGCCGGGCGCAGTCCGCGGACATCGGCCTTGACGGTGTGATCGCCCGCCGCCGTCGCGGTGACGGCGCCCCGGGCGACGACGCGGGTGAAGGACGCGTCCTCGGCCACCTCCCAGCCCACCTCGACGGCGGGCCCGCGTCCGGAGCCGGGGACGGCGTCCGGGACGGGTGTGACGCGGGTCCAGAGCAGGACGCCGTCGGGGAGCGGGTCGCCGGAGGCGACACCGTGCAGGAAGGCGGGCGCGGGCTCCGCGGCCGAGGCGGCGGCGGTCGGCAGGAACACGGCGGCGGCCGCACCGGCGGCCACCGCCGTGACGGCAGTACGGCGGGATATGTCAGGAGATGTCACGGGCCATCACCTTACCGGTTGGTAAAGCATGAGTAATGGCCCAGTGGCTCAGTTGCTCAGCGGCCCAATGGCTTTATGGCGCCGGTTACTTCTTCAGCTGCTGGTCCACCAGCGCGTTGTACTGCTCCGGTGTGATGTGCGCACCGCCCACGCTCAGCACCTTGCCGTTGAGCTTGAAGCCCGGGGTGCCCTGGATGTCCTTGTTCGGGCCGACGAGCTTGTCGAAGGCGTCGGACATCGCCAGCGCCCACTTGTCGTAGGTGCCGTCCTTGACGTTCTTCTCGAACTGCGCGTTGCCCTTGAGCTCCTTGACCTGCTGCGCGATGTCGATGAGCTTCGCGTTGTCGGAGAACGCGTCGTCCGTCTCCTCGGGGTGGTTCTTCGCGGAGAACAACGCCTCCTTGTAGTGCAGGAAGGCGTCCGGGCCGATGTTCAGCGCCGCACCCAGCGCGCTCAGGGCGTTCTTCGAACCCGAGCCCTTGATCTGGGGGTTGCGGTCCAGGAACGTCCCGATGTGGTACCGCGCCTTGTACTTGCCGTTCTTGATGTCCTTCACGACGGTGTCGCCCGCGCCCTGCTCGAAATCCGAGCACATCGGGCAGCGCATGTCCTCGAAGACGTCGAGGGTGTTCTTCGCGTCCTTGTTGCCGATGACGACCTCGGTGCCCTTGTCGCCGGTGGTGTTGGCGGGCTGGGTGAACGTCGTCCTGTCGGCGGCGGCCTGCCAGTCCTCGCTGCTCACCTTGTTGTTCTTGCTGCCGTTGGTGGCGTTGGTGACGACCCAGCCGATGCCGCCGGCCGCGGCGAGGACGGCGACGATCGCGCCGCCGACGATCAACTGCCGCTTGGTCTTCGCCCTCTTGGCGTCGCGCTCGCGCTGCGCGCGCAGCCGTTCGCGGGCGGCCTGCTTGTTCTGGGCGTTGTTGCGGGTGCTCATGATGTCTTCTCCGCGTGACGAAGGGAGGTGTGCGGGACCGTACGGGTGCGTGTGCTCAGGACCCGGGGCTCAGACGTGAGCCGGGCACACGGACGGCGGTCCGCGCCGCACGACGGAGTGGACGAGCAGGGGCAGCGCAGCGGCCGGCAGGGTGTCGCGCACCGGTCGCAGGGGCACCCGCGCGGGACGGCCCGCCGGGCACAGGGCCAGGACGGCCAGCAGCAGTGGCCGGAACGCGACGGCGACGACCGCCCGCAGCATGCGGGACACCGCCACCTCGCCCCGGCGCAGCCATGCGGCGGCCGCCAGCCCGACCGCGACGTGCGCGGCGAGCAGCAGCCAGGGGGCCGCGCCGGGACTCGCCGGTGAGGTCAGCGGAGTGCCCAACGGGCCGCCGCCGCAGACCAGATCGATGCCCAGCGTGTGCAGCGGCCCGGCCACCGGGCCGCCCGCCTGGCCGTAACAGGCGTTCTGCCCGGTGGTGAAGACGGTGTCCGCCGCCAGCTCCAGCGGCACGAGCAGGGCGGCGATGGCGGCGAAGCCGCGCTCCCGGCCGGCCAGCGCCCAGGCGACCGTGAAGTACCCGGCCGACAGGGCGGAGACCGTGGAGAGCGGCAGCGGCATCCGCGAGAGCAGGACGTGTCCGCCGGCCGACAGGGTCATGCAGAGCGCGGTGAACACCACTGCCCGCAGCGCCCTGAGCCGAACTCCCGTCCCCTTCATGAGGCCGAAGTGTGCCACGCGCACCTGTGGGTGTCGCGTCAAGATTCGGCATCAGTACGGGGACGGGTCAACCGTCCCGTTCCGCCCGTTACTTCAGCTGTGCGTCGACCGCCGAGGTGAACTGGTCCGGGGTCATCGGGACGCCCTTGCCGTTGGGGGTGTCCACGCTCAGCTTCTTGCCGTCGAGCTTGACGGTGGGGGTGCCGGTGACGTCCTTGTGGCTGTCGAACTCGTCGGACATCTGCAGGGCCCACTTGTCGAAGGTGTGGTCCTTGACGTTCTTCTCGAAGTCCGCGTTGCCCTTGAGCGCCGGGACCTGCTGGGCGACCTTCAGCAGGACGTCGTCCTTGGAGTAGTCGTCCTTGGTCTCGTCGGGGTGGTTGGCCTTCGCGTACAGCGCCTTGTTGTAGGCCTGGAAGGCCTCGGGGCTGACGTTCAGCGCCGCGCCCAGCGCGCTGAGGGCGTTCTTCGAACCGGTGCCGGCGATCTGCGGGTTGCGGTCGAGGAAGGTGCCGATGTGGTACTGGGCCTTGAACTTGCCGTCCTTGATGTCCTTCTCGACCTGGCCGCCGACGTTCTGCTCGAAGACCGAGCAGATCGGGCAGCGCATGTCCTGGTAGACCTCGAGGGTGTGCTTGGCGTCCTTGCTGCCGATGACGACCTCGGTGCCGTTGTCGCCTGCGGTGTTGGCCGGCTTGACGAGCGTCTTCTTGGCCGCGGCCTCCCAGGCCGAGCTGGTGCTCTTCTTGCTCGCGCCGCTGTCGCCCAGCTGCGTGGCGGCGTAGCCGATGCCGCCGGCTATCGCCAGGATGCCGACGATGGCGCCGCCGACGGTGAACTGCCGCCTGGTCCGCTCCTTCTTCGCCTGACGCTCGCGCTCGGCGCGCAGCCGCTCGCGGGCCGACTGCTTGTTCTCCCAGTTGTTGCGGTTGCTCATGGTGCTGGTGTCTCCGTGGTGCGTGGGGTGCAGGTGTCTTCTCAGGCGAGGGCGGGGCCGGGAGGGGGCCCGCGCCGCACGACGGAGTGGAGGAGCACCAGCCGCTGCCGTGCCCGGCGCACCCGGCGGGCGCGCCGCACGGGCGCCCCGCGGCGCGGGACGGCGGCCGTGAAGCCCGCGG
>NZ_JABBXF010000043.1 GCF_013030945.1 Streptomyces morookaense
TTCTGCCGGGCCGCGCCCTCGACCAGGTTGATCATCCGGTCGATGAAGGTCTCGCCCGGCTTCGTCGTGATCTTGATGACGATGCGGTCGGACAGCACCTTCGTACCACCGGTGACGGCCGAACGGTCGCCGCCGGACTCGCGGATGACCGGCGCGGATTCACCGGTGATCGCGGACTCGTCCACGGACGCGACGCCTTCGACGACGTCGCCGTCACCGGGGATGATGTCGCCCGCCTCGCAGACGACCAGGTCGCCCACGCGCAGCTCGGTGCCCGGCACCGACTCCTCGGTGTCGCCGTTCAGGCGGCGCGCGACGGTGTCCGTCTTGGCCTTGCGCAGAGTGTCCGCCTGGGCCTTGCCGCGGCCCTCGGCGACGGCCTCCGCGAGGTTGGCGAAGACGACCGTCAGCCACAGCCAGACCGTGATGGCCCAGCCGAACCAGTCGCCCGGGTTCTTCAGCGCCAGCCCGGTGGTCATCACCGAGCCGATCTCGACCACGAACATCACCGGGGACTTGACCATCACCCGGGGGTCGAGCTTGCGGAAGGCGTCGGGCAGCGACTTGATCAGCTGCGCGGGGTCGAAGAGACCGCCGGAGACCCGGCCGGACTCCCCGGAACCGTGCGGCTGCTCGTCCTTGGGGTCCTCGGACTCGGTCCGGACAGGGGTGGTGGTGCTCATGAAAGTCCCTCCGCCATCGGGCCAAGGGCCAGGGCCGGGAAGTAGGTCAAGCCGGTGATGATCACGATCGCGCCCACGAGCAGACCGGCGAAGAGCGGCTTCTCGGTGCGCAGGGTGCCGGCGGTCTCGGGGACGGGCTTCTGCTCGGCGAGCGAACCGGCCAGCGCCAGCACGAAGACCATCGGCAGGAAGCGGCCGAGCAGCATGGCGAGGCCGATCGTGGTGTTGTACCACTGCGTGTTGGCGTTCAGGCCGGCGAAGGCCGAGCCGTTGTTGTTGGCGCCGGAGGTGTAGGCGTACAGGACCTCGGAGAAGCCGTGGGCCCCGCTGCCGTTCACGGAGTTGGCCGCGCCGTTGAGGATCGAGTTCGGCGGGGTGTGCATCACCATCGACACGGCCGTGAAGCCGAGGACCAGGGTCGGGGTGATGAGGATGTAGCACGCGGCGAGCTTGATCTCGCGGGTGCCGATCTTCTTGCCGAGGTACTCGGGCGTACGGCCGACCATCAGGCCCGCGATGAAGACCGCGATGACCGCCATGACGAGCATGCCGTAGATGCCGGAGCCGACGCCGCCGGGCGCGATCTCGCCGAGCATCATGCCCAGCATCGCGATGCCGCCGCCGAACCCGGTGAACGAGGAGTGGAAGCCGTCCACCGCACCGGTCGAGGTCAGGGTGGTGGAGGTGGCGAAGATCGAGGTGGCCCCGATGCCGAAGCGCTGCTCCTTGCCCTCCAGCGCGCCGCCGGCCGCCTGGAGCGCCGCACCGTGGTGGGCGAACTCGGTCCACATCATCAGCACCGTGAAGCCGAGCCAGATCACGCCCATGGCGGCGAGGATCGCGTAGCCCTGCTTGACGTTGCCGACCAGCTTGCCGAACGTGCGGGTGAGCGCGAACGGGATGACGAGGATCAGGAAAATCTCGAAGAGGTTGGTGAAGGCGTTCGGATTCTCGAACGGGTGGGCGGAGTTGGCGTTGAAGTAGCCGCCGCCGTTCGTGCCGAGCTCCTTGATGACCTCCTGCGAGGCCACGGCGCCGCCGTTGACCTGCTGGGTGCCGCCGGTCAGCTGGCCGATCCCGTGGATGCCCGAGAAGTTCTGGATGGAGCCGCAGGCGACCAGGATCAGCGCACCGACCACCGAGAGCGGGATCAGGATGCGGATCGTGCCGCGCACCAGGTCGGCCCAGAAGTTGCCCAGGTCGCCGGTGCGGGACCGGGCGAAGCCCCGGACCAGGGCGACGGCGACGGCCATGCCCACGGCGGCGGAGACGAAGTTCTGCACCGCGAGGCCGAGCGTCTGGACCGCGTGGCCCATGGACTGCTCGCCCGAGTACGACTGCCAGTTGGTGTTGGCGACGAACGACGCGGCGGTGTTGAAGGCCTGGTCCGGGCTGATCGCGTGGAAACCGAGCGACAGCGAATGCGGCAGCACGCCCTGGACGCGCTGGAGCAGGTAGAGGAAGAGCAGGCTCGCCGCGGAGAAGGCGAGGACACCGCGCAGGTAGGCCGGCCAGCGCATTTCCGCGTTCGGGTCGGCACCGATGAGGCGGTAGAGCACTCTCTCGCCGCGCAGGTGCTTCTCGGAGGTGTAGACGGCGGCCATGTAGTCGCCGAGCGGACGGTAGACCAGCGCGAGCGCCGCTATGAGCGCGGTCAGCTGGAGGACGCCGGAGAGGACGGGGCTCATATCGCTGCTCAGAACCTCTCCGGGAAGACGAGGGCGAGGATCAGGTAGCCCAGCAGGGCGACGGCCACGACCAGGCCGACGATGTTCTCGACGGTCACAGCTTGGTCACCCCCTTGGCGACGAGAGCCACCAACGCGAAGACCGCGATCGTGGTGACGACGAAGGCCACGTCGGCCATCGTGTGCTCCTAGAGAGGTTCGGATGAACGGACCTCTAGAGGAAACATCCGCTACCGCCGGATACAGGTTCCGTTGACGCCTCCCTTACGGCCATTAGCGCCCCCTTGACGGGATTCATACGCGGATGGCCTGGACCTGCGGAAACGTCACTGGGCCGGAACCCGGTATACGGGTTCCGGCCCAGTGAAACGGCTTGTTCAAGCCGTACTGCGCACGTTTCCGGGCCGGAATTCCGGCCTTTTCCGCGGACCTCTTTCAGCGGACCTCGGTGATCTCCGGGCCGCGCTGCAGACGGTCCACACCGCCCGCGAAGCGCGAGCCCTGCTCCTCCTGCTGCAGGCCCTCGGCGACCATCTGGGCGTCGTCGGGGAGCTTCAGCACGATCGGGTCGCGGGGCGCCATCGGGGACTGGCCGCGCACGACGACCGTGTCCCGGAAGATCTGCTCCAGCAGCCCGGCGGTCTGCGGCTGCACGGCCCCCTGGCCGGAGATCACACCGCGCAGGAACCAGCGCGGACCGTCGCAGCCGACGAACCGCACCAGCTGCACGCCGTTGGTGCCGTCGGGCAGCGCCACCGGCACCTGGGCCCGCAGCTCCCAGCCGAGCGGCCCCTGGACCTCCTCCACGGCACCGCCCTGCTGGGTGATGCCCTCGGCGATCTCGGCGCGCACCTCGCCCCAGATGCCCTCGCGCTTGGGTGCGGCGAACGCCTGCAGCTGGACGGCGCTGTCCCGCAGCACCACCGTGGCGGCGACGATGGCATCGCCGGCCACCTCGACCCGCAGCTCCATGCCCTCGACGCCGGGCACGAACAGGCCGCCCAGGTCCACCCGGCCCTCGGCGGGCTCGGGAACCTCGGACACGTCCCACGGCCCGTCCGGGCGCGGCTCCGGCTCCAGCCGGACCGGGGCGGCGGCCGCGGCGTCCGCGGTGGTCTCCCCGCTCTCGGCCAACTCCTCGGAGGTCACGCCGTCGACCTGGTCGACGGCGTCCTCGCTGCGCTTGCGGCGACGACCGAACACGTCACTGTCCTTCCCGGTCGGCTACGACCGAAGCGAATCCATTCCCCACGGCAGCGTGGCCACCGGTGGACCCGAAGCCCCCATCGCCCCGCGCCGAGCCGGGAAGCTCCGCCACCTCGTGGAAGCGGACCTTCTCGACCTGCTGGACAACCAACTGGGCGATGCGGTCGAACCGTTCGAACCGCACACTCTCGCGCGGGTCCAGATTGACCACAATCACCTTGATCTCTCCACGGTACCCGGCATCGATGGTCCCCGGGGCATTCACCATGGAGACCCCGCACCGGGCGGCCAGCCCCGAGCGGGGGTGCACGAAGGCCGCGTAGCCGTCGGGCAGCGCGATGGAGACACCGGTGGGCAGCACCGCCCGCTCCCCCGGCTCCAGCACGGCGGCCTCGGTGGTGACCAGGTCGCACCCGGCGTCACCGGGGTGCCCGTACGCGGGGACCGGCACCTCGGGGTCCACGCGGCGGATGAGGACGTCGACGGGCTCACGCATCACGGGTTCACCTCCAGCGCCCGGGCGACCTTCACCTGGTCGGGGTCGGCCAGCACGGCCTGGATCTCGGCGGACCGGCCGTTCTCGATGAAGTGGTCGATCTTGACCTCGATGAACACGGCGTCCGCGCGCACCGCGACCGGGCCCTCGGGGCCGCCGATCCGGCCGGTGGCCGTGCAGTAGATCTTGCGGCCGTGCACCGCGAGCACCTCGGCGTCCAGGTGCAGCACCGTGTCCACGGGGACGGGCCGCAGATAGTCGGTCTCCAGCCGGCCGGTCACCGCGATCACCCGCAGCATCCAGCCGAGCGCGCCCAGCGTCTCGTCCAGGGCCGTGGCCAGCACGCCGCCGTGCGCCAGGCCGGGAGCGCCCTGGTGGGCCTCCTTGACCCGGAACTCCGCCGTGACGCGCACGCCCTCCCGGGCCCGCGTCTCCAGGTGCAGCCCGTGCGGCTGGCCGCCGCCGCAGCCGAAGCAGTGTTCGTAGTGCGACCCGATGATCTCTCCGGGTGCGGGGGCTTCGGGGTGCCGCACCGGCGGCCGTGCGCCGGCCGGCGGTGTCATGGCTGTCGTTCGTCCACTCACAGGGGCTGACCTTACCCGCGCCGACGGCACCCGGTCCCGCCCGTGCCAAGCTTGGACCCATGCAGCCTTACGAAGAACGCCTGACCGCACCCCGTTCCTGGTGGTTCATCGCGGTCCTCGTCGGGGTCGCCCTGGCGCTGATCCTGCTGCCCCTGGGCCCGCTGCCGATGCTCGGCGGGCTCATCGGAGGCGCGGCCCTGGCGTCGGTGGCTGTCAGCTCGTACGGCTCCGCACGGATCCGGGTGGTGGGGGGTGCGCTCGTCGCGGGCGAGGCGCGCATCCCGGTGGAGGCGCTGGGGGCGCCCGAGATCCTGGACGCCGAGGAGGCGCGGGCCTGGCGGACGTTCAAGGCCGACACCCGGGCGTTCATGCTGCTGCGCGGCTACATCCCGACGGCGGTGAAGATCGAGGTCACCGACCCGGCGGACCCCACCCCGTACGTGTACCTCTCCACCCGCTCCCCGCAGCGGCTGGCCGCGGCGGTCGAGGCGGTCAGGGCCGGGCGGTAGGGGCGTCCCAGGGGATCTGCCGGGCGCGCAGGTCCTTGCGCACCTTCTCGGCGAGGCGTTTGGTGTCCCGGCGGTTCATCACCGCGCCCACAGTCGCCCCGATCATGAAGGGGGTGACGTTGGGCAGGCTGCGGAACGTGCGTTTGAGGACGCGCTGGCGGAGCTCGCGGCGCATCTGCACGCCGAGCGCCGCATTGATCGTCAACGGGGCCGTGACATCGATGCCCCGCTCGTCGGCCCAGGCGCCCAGATAGGCCATGGACCGCTGGCCCAGGCTGCCGGGGGCCCGCAGGCCGTACACCTCGTGCAGCTCGGCGATCAGCTTGAATTCCACGGCGGCGACGCCGATGACCTCCGCCGCCAGCTCGGCCGGCAGTGCGGGCGGAACCGGGAGCATGGCCGCTGCGCCGACTCCGGCGCCGACGGTCGAGGTGCCGTGGGCGGCACCGGCCACGAGCTTGTCCGCGAGCTCCTCCGGGCCGAGGCCGGGGAACTGGGCGCGGAGCGTCGCGAGGTCGCGCACGGGAATGCGCGGGGCGTTCGCGATGATCCGGTCGGCGACGGCGGACAGGCCCGCCCGCGCTCCCCGGCCGCCCTTCCTGGCACCGCGGCCGACGGCTGCGGCGAGCGAGGCCGTGCGGCCCCGCCCGGCGTCCGCGCCGACCGGGCCGCCGGTCACCGCTGAGGGGGCGATGTCACCCGTCGGTGAAGCGGCGCCCCCGGCGGCCCCGGTGGTCGGGCCGGGCCTGCGGGAGCGCCGTTTCCGGAACGGGGTCGAGCCTGCCATGGCAGACCCTGCCTCAATCGCAGTCGCGGCAGATCGGCTGACCGTTCTTCTCGCGGGCCAGCTGGCTGCGGTGGTGGACCAGGAAGCAGCTCATGCAGGTGAATTCATCGGCCTGCTTGGGCAGGACCCGGACGGCCAGCTCCTCGTTGGAGAGGTCCGCGCCGGGCAGCTCCATGCCCTCGGCGGCCTCGAAGTCGTCCACGTCGACGGACGACGCCGACTTGTCGTTCCGCCGGGCCTTCAGCTCTTCAAGACTGTCGGAATCGACGTCGTCGTCGGTCTTGCGTGGGGTGTCGTAGTCCGTTGCCATGTCGCTCTCCCCCTCTGGGTGGTTGCGGTATCTCCAGCGCACGTAACGCATGAGAGGCCGGACTTGTGCCCGACCCGAGGCGGAGATTTTGCCTCACATCAAGGTCTGTTACTCAATCGACACCCAACCGCACACCTGAAGAGGTGATCGGGCGGGGTGGCGAAGGGGACCGTACACGGTCCCGGTACGGGGTGCTGCGGCGCCATCCCGTGTACTTCCCGTGATCAAGGCTGCCGGAAACCCGCATTTTCCCGGCGTTCCGGCGGCCGTTATGGTCACGGAGAGTAGATGGCCTGAACTGACTGCATGTGATCGATCACACACACCCACAGCGCCGGGCGGACTGGATGAATTCCGCCCAAAGCGAACCTGCGGGCGACCTATTCTCCCAGAGAACTAGAGGGGGAACACCACGCGCATCACCAGCCCGCCCCCTTCGCGAGGCTCCGCGGAGATCCGCCCGCCGTGCGCGCGGGCCACGGAGCGCACGATGGACAGCCCCAGACCGACGCCCTTGTCGCTGCCGGTGCGCTCGGTGCGCAGCCGGCGGAAGGGCTCGAAGAGGTTGTCCACCTCGTAGGCCGGGACGACCGGGCCGGTGTTCTCCACGACCAGCAGCGCCTGGCCCGGCAGCGTCTGCGTGGTGACCTCCACCCAGCCGTCCGGGACGTTGTAGCGCACGGCGTTCTGCACGAGGTTCAGCGCGATCCGCTCCAGCAGCACACCGTTGCCCTGGACGACCGCGGGCTGCCGGGTGCCCCGCAGTTCCACGCCCCGCTCCTGGGCCTCGCCCCGGGCCTGGTCCACGGCCTGGGAGGCCACCTCGGCGAGGTCGACGGGCTTGCGGTCGACGATCTCGTTCTCGCTGCGGGCGAGCAGCAACAGACCCTCCACGAGCTGCTCGCTGCGCTCGTTGGTGGCCAGCAGCGTCTTGCCGAGCTGCTGGAGCTCCGGGGACGCACCGGGGTCGGAGAGGGTGACCTCCAGCAGCGTGCGGTTGATCGCGAGCGGGGTGCGCAGCTCGTGCGAGGCGTTGGCCACGAACCGCTGCTGCGCGGTGAAGGCCCGCTCCAGCCGGTCGAGCATCTCGTCGAAGGTGTCCGAGAGCTCCTTCAACTCGTCGTCCGGGCCGCCCAGTTCGATGCGCCGGGACAGGTCCGTGCCGGCCACCCGGCGAGCCGTCCTGGTGATCTTGCCCAGCGGCGAGAGCACCCGGCCGGCCATCGCGTAGCCGAAGGCGAAGGCGATCACGGCGAGGCCGAGGAGCGCGAACAGCGAACGCCGCCACAGGCCCTCCAGGGCGGCGCTGCGCTGGTGGGCCATGCAGGAGGAGAGGATGCTGTTGGCCTGGTCGGCCGTGAGCCCCGGGGTGTTCAGGTCCGGGCAGGTGCCGCCGGTGACGGCGACCTTGCTGCCCTCGACCAGCTTGATCAGCGGCTGGCTGCCGGTGCTCAGCGCATTCGCGGCCAGCAGGTAGATGATCGTCAGCAGCAGCACGCCCGCCATCAGGAACATGCCGCCGTACAGCAGCGTGAGCCGTATGCGGATCGTCGGGCGCAGCCAGGGGAACGGCCGGACGACCGGCTGGCGCGGGTCCCAGGTCGGCTTCGGGGGCGGCGCGGCGGGCGCCCCGGCCGGCGGGGCGGAGGTGGGGGGTGTCGTCGGCATCGCGGATCAGATCCGGTATCCGGAACCGGGCACGGTGACGATGACGGCGGGCTCGCCCAGCTTGCGGCGCAGGGTCATGACGGTGACCCGGACGACATTGGTGAACGGGTCGGTGTTCTCGTCCCAGGCCTTCTCCAGCAGCTGCTCGGCCGAGACCACGGCGCCCTCGCTGCGCATCAGCACCTCCAGCACCGCGAACTCCTTCGGGGCCAGCTGCACCTCGCGGCCGTCGCGGAAGACCTCGCGGCGGTTGGGGTCCAGCTTGATGCCGGCCCGCTCCAGGACGGGCGGCAGGGCGACGGTGGTGCGCCGGCCCAGGGCCCGCACCCGGGCCACCAGCTCGCTGAAGGCGAACGGCTTGGGCAGGTAGTCGTCGGCGCCCAGCTCCAGGCCCGCCACGCGGTCGCTGACGTCGCCCGAGGCGGTCAGCATCAGGACGCGGGTGGGCATGCCGAGCTCGACGACCTTGCGGCAGACGTCGTCGCCGTGGACGACCGGCAGGTCGCGGTCGAGCACGATGACGTCGTAGTCGTTGATCTCGATCCGCTCCAGTGCCGCGGCCCCGTCGTAGACGACGTCGACGGCCATGGCCTCCCGGCGCAGTCCGGTGGCGACGGCATCGGCGAGCAGCTGCTCGTCCTCGACGACGAGTACGCGCACGGCGCAGGTCCTTCCTTCGTGACTCCTGTGGGTCCCTCCATCCTGCCCTGAACGTCGATAAACCGGCCGTAAGAGGCCCCGTTCCGGATTGCCCGGCGGCCACAGGTTTCCCACCGGACCGGGGTGGGGAAGACGTCTGCACACCCGCGATCACGCTCCCCCGGGGTACGCGCGTACCCGGAAACCCCTCGCGTGATCGTTTCTGCCGTGGCACACCCCCGTGCCGCCGACCCACGACAAGGGGGCGCAGCACCATGGACGCGTTCACCGCTGGCATTCTGCAGCGCATAGAGAACACCCGGACCGACCTCGACCGAGCCCGCCGCAGCGGTGACGACTTTCTCGCCGATGTCGAGGAGGCCGAACTGGCCGACCTCCACCGCCTGGCGGCGGAACACGGCGTACGAGTCAGCGCCTGACCCATTGCGAAGGGGCGCCCCCGGTACCGCCGCCATGGCGGGGCCGGGGGCGCCCCCTTTTGATCTCGCCAAGACCGCGCCCCGTCAGGGGCGCGGGGAACTGCGCGAGCAACCCCCACCGGCCCGCGGACGAGCGTCAGTCGTGCCAGGCCCCCAGCCCCTCCAGCCGCCCCTGCAGCACCTCGAACAGCCCCGGCGCAGCCGCAACGGTCAGCTCCCCCGACTCCGGGGCCCCGGGCCGACCGCCCGTCAGGGCACCGGCCTCCCGCGCAATGAGCGCGCCCGCCGCGAAGTCCCAGGGATTGAGCCCCCGTTCGTAGTACCCGTCCAGCCGGCCGCAGGCCACGTCGCACAGGTCGATCGCCGCCGACCCCCCGCGCCGGATGTCCCGCACCTCCGGCAGCAGCGTGCGCAGCACCTCCGCCTGCGCGGCCCGCCGCGCGGTGAGATACCCGAAGCCGGTGCCGATCAGCGCCTGGGCGAGCCCGCCCGCGGGCGCCGGCCGCACCTCCAGCCGCCGGTCCCCCGCGAAGGCGCCCCCGCCGCGCACGGCGTGGTACGTCTCGCCCCGCACCGGTGCGGCCACCACGCCCACGACCGCCTCGCCGTCGATCTCGGCGGCGATGGAGACGGCCCAGGAGGGCAGCCCGTACAGGTAGTTGACCGTGCCGTCGATCGGGTCGATCACCCAGCGCACCCCGCTGGTGCCCTCGGTGCTGGCGCCCTCCTCGCCCAGCAGCCCGTCGTGCGGGCGCCGCTCGGCCAGGAAGCCGGTGATGAGCTTCTCGGCGGCGATGTCCATCTCGGTGACGACATCGATGGGGCTGGTCTTGGTCGCGGCGACGCCCAGGTCGGCCGGGCGGCCGTCCCTGAGCAGGGTGCCGGCCCGGTCGGCCGCCTCCATGGCCACGGCGAGCAGCTCGGCCGTCAGTCCGGCTGCGTTCTCGGCGTTCTCGGTCACGTGCGGGGTGCTCCTTACGCGTACGGGCTGTCGGCGCCGGCGGCGGCCGGGCGCGGGGCCCGGGCCGGGCAGCAGCCGACGGGACAGAGGTCGTGGGACGGGCCGAGCGCGCCCAGCGCGCACCGCTCCGGCCGCTCCCCGCGCTCGCTCGCGGCGCGCTCCAGCACCATCTCGCGCACGGCGGCGGCGAACCGCGGGTCGGCCCCGACCGTCGCCGCGCGTGCCACCGGCAGACCCAGCTCCTCCGCCTTGGCCATGGCCTCGGTGTCGAGGTCGTACTTGACCTCCATGTGGTCCGAGACGAAGCCGATGGGGACCATGACGACGGCCGGGGCGCCCTCGGCGTGCACGGCCTCCAGGTGGTCGCAGATGTCGGGCTCCAGCCAGGGGATGTGCGGGGCGCCGCTGCGCGACTGGTACACCAGCTCCCACGGCCGCTCGGTGCCGGTGGCCTCGCGGACGGCGTCGGCGATCAGTCCTGCGACCTCCAGGTGCTGGGCGACGTAGGCCCCGCCGTCGCCGTGGGCCTCCACCGGGCCGGAGGCGTCGGCCGCGGCGGTGGGGATGGAGTGCGTCGTGAAGGCCAGCCGGGCCCCCGCCCGCACGCCCTGCGGCAGTTCCGCCAGGGCGGCGAGCGTGGCGTCCACCATCGGCTGCACGAAGCCCGGGTGGTTGAAGTAGTGCCGCAGCTTGTCGATGCGCGGCAGCGGCAGGCCCTCGGCCTCCAGGGCGGCCAGGGCGTCCGCCAGGTTCTCCCGGTACTGGCGGCAGCCGGAGTACGAGGCGTACGCGCTCGTGGCGAGCGTGAGCACCCGGCGGTGCCCGTCGGCCACCAGCTCGCGCAGGGTGTCGGTCAGGTAGGGCGCCCAGTTGCGGTTGCCCCAGTAGACCGGCAGGTCCGTCCCGTGCGCGGCGAACTCCTTGCGCAGGGCGGCCAGGAGCTCGCGGTTCTGGTCGTTGATCGGGCTGACGCCGCCGAAGAGGAAGTAGTGCTGCCCGACCTCCTTGAGCCGCTCGCGGGGGATGCCCCGGCCGCGCGTCACGTTCTCCAGGAACGGGACGACGTCGTCCGGGCCCTCGGGCCCGCCGAAGGAGAGCAGCAACAGGGCGTCGTACGGGGCATGGGCTGGCTGATCCGGCATGGTCCCGATCCTGCCACCCGGCACCGACAGCCGGGAAATGCCGTGCGTCGTACGGACGTCCGGTCGTAAGCTGTATCGGCCACCTACGCGCCTTACGGCACCCTCGTCACGTCCCTCTCGTCCACGTCAGCGGAGCCGGTCTTGTCCAGTCCCTACAGCGCGATATTCGCCGCCCCCGGTGCCAAGGGGTTCTCCGCGGCAGGCCTGCTCGGCCGCATGCCGCTGTCGATGCTGGGCATCGGTGTCGTGACCATGATCTCCCAGCTCACCGGGCGGTACGGGCTGGCCGGCGCGCTCTCCGCGACCCTGGCGCTGTCCGCCGCGCTCATGGGCCCGCAGGTCTCCCGGATGGTCGACCGGCACGGGCAGCGGCGCGTGCTGCGCCCGGCGACGCTGATCTCGCTGACCGCGGTCGCGGGACTGCTGGTGAGCGCTCAGCAGCGCTGGCCCGACTGGACGTTGTTCGTCTTCGCCGCGGGCGTCGGCTGCGTGCCGAGCGTGGGCTCGATGGTCCGGGCGCGGTGGGCGGCGATCTTCGCCGGGTCCCCGCGCGAGCTGCACACCGCCTACTCGGCCGAGTCCGTCGTCGACGAGGTGGTCTTCATCCTCGGGCCGATCCTGTCGATCGGGCTGTCCACGGCGTGGTTCCCGGAGGCCGGTCCGCTGCTCGCCGCCTGCTTCCTGGGCGCCGGGGTCTTCTGGCTGACCGCCCAGCGTGCCACCGAGCCCGTCCCGCACCCGCGCAGCGCGCACACCGGCGGCTCCGCGCTGCGCGCGCCGGGACTGCAAGTACTGGTGGCGGCCTTCGTGGCCACGGGTGCCCTGTTCGGCGCGATGGAGGTGGTGACCGTGGCCTTCGCCGACGCACAGGGGCACAAGGCCGCGTCGAGCCTCGTCCTCGCCGTCTACGCGCTGGGCTCCTGCCTGGCGGGTGCGGTCTTCGGGCTGCTGCATCTCAAGGGCGATCCCGCACGCCGCTGGGTACTGGGCGTGTGTGCCATGGCCGTGAGTATGATCCCCCTCCAACTGGTCGGGAACCTGCCGCTCCTGGCCGTGGCGCTCTTCGTCGCGGGCCTGTCCATCGCACCGACGATGGTGACCACGATGGCCCTCGTCGAGCAGCACGTACCGCGCGCGAAGCTGACCGAGGGCATGACGTGGACGAGCACCGGGCTCGCGGTCGGCGTGGCGCTCGGGTCGTCGGCCGCCGGATGGGTGGTGGACGCCGCGGGCGCCCGGGCGGGGTACGCGGTGCCCGGCGCGGCGGGTGTGCTCGCGGCGGCGGTCGCGTTCCTCGGATACCGTCGGCTGCGGCCGGCGCCGGAGCGGGCGGAGGCATCCGTGCCGCTGGCAAGGGGAGGGTCCGACGCGTATGACGGGAAAGACCGGCACCACCGCACCGAACAGAGCGACCACGACGAGCAGCACCTGGCGTAACTGGGCGGGAAATGTCACCGCCCGGCCCCGGCGGACCGTGGCTCCCGCGACGGCCGAGGACGTGGCCGCGGCGGTCGCCTCGGCCGCCGCGGACGGGCTGCGGGTGAAAGCGGTCGGCAGCGGCCACTCGTTCACCACCGCGGCCGTCACCGACGGTCTGCTGATCCGCCCCGACCGGCTGACCGGCATCCGCGCCGTCGACCGTGTCGCAGGAACCGTCACGGTCGCCGCCGGCAGCACGCTCAGACAGCTCAATCAGACGCTGTCCACGCACGGCCTGTCGCTGACGAACATGGGCGACATCATGGAGCAGACCGTCTCCGGCGCCGTCAGCACCGGCACCCATGGCACCGGCCGCGACTCCGCCGCCATCGCCGCCCAGATCCGGGCCCTGGAACTGGTGACCGTGGACGGCTCCGTGCTGACCTGCTCGGCGCAGGAGAACCCGGACATCTTCGCGGCGGCCCGCGTGGGCCTCGGCGCACTCGGCGTGATCACCGCGGTGACCTTCGCGGCGGAGCCGGAGTTCCTGCTGCGGGCGCAGGAGGAACCGATGCCGTTCGGCCGGGTCACGGCGGAGTTCGGACAACTGACCGACGAGAACGAGCACTTCGAGTTCTTCTGGTTCCCGCACACCGAGAGCTGCATCACCAAACGCAACAACCGCAGCGCGGGCCCTGCCGATCCGCTGGGCCGCATCGGTGCCTGGGTGGACGACGAGCTGCTCTCCAACGGGCTCTTCGCCGCCGCCTGCGCCCTCGGCCGGGCCGTCCCGGCGACGGTTCCGGGACTGGCGCGGATCAGCGGCAGCGCCCTGTCCGCCCGCAGCTACACGGACGTCCCCTACAAGGTCTTCACGAGCCCGCGCCGCGTCCGCTTCCTGGAGATGGAGTACGCACTGCCGCGCGAGGCGGCGATGACGGCGCTGCACGAGCTGCGGGCCGCGATCGAGCGGCTGCGGCTGCGCATCGGTTTCCCCGTCGAGGTCCGCACCGCCCCCGCCGACGACATCCCGCTGTCCACCGCCTCCGGCCGGGACACCGCCTACATCGCGGTCCACATGTACCGGGGCACTCCGCATCGCGCGTACTTCGCGGCCGCCGAGCGGATCATGACGGCCCACGGCGGGCGGCCGCACTGGGGGAAGCTGCACACCCGGGACGCGGCCTATCTGGCGGAGGCCTATCCGCGCTTCGCGGAGTTCGCCGCGGTGCGGGACCGGCTGGACCCGCACCGCGTCTTCGGCAACGACTACCTGCGGCGCGTCCTGGGCGACTGAGCCCTGAGGCTCTACGGCCCTAGGAGACCGGGTTCGGGCTCGTGCCCGTTCCGGCCACCCCGGCCGCGGCGTTCTGCCCCTGGGCGGGCGGCGGGCTCGCGCCGCCCTGGCCGCCGCCGGTGCCCTGGCCGCCGGTCGTGCCGCCGCTCTTGCCGTCGTCGCCCTTGCCGCCGCCCTGGGAGCCGCTGGGGCCGGGGGTCGGCTGCTGCGGCGAGGGCGAGGAGCCGCCGGAGGACGGCGTGGGCGTCGGCCCCGGGCTCTGCTTGCCCGAACCGCCGCCCTGCGGGGAGGCGTCGGGGGACGGTGTGCCGGCGCCCTGTCCGTCCTCGCCCGCGTCGTCCTGCGGACGGTGCTGGGACGGCTTCGACGGGCCCGGGTCCTGCTTCTTGGTGTCCGAACCCGGGTTGAAGATCCGGCTGACCGTGGTGCCGTCGCTGCCGTCCGCGGTGGAGCCCGAGACCAGCTCGACGGCGGTCACGGTGCCCATCGCCAGCACGAAGATCGCACCGGTGGCGAGCATCGTGCGCTTCCAGCCGCGCAGCCTGGTGCCGTGCGTTGTGCCGTCCGTGTATTCCTCGGAGTAGTGATCGATGTACGCCGTGTCCTGCGCGCCGGGGCGCGCACCGGCGTGCGCCCCGGGCTGCGTCGCGTCGACCTGGCCGAGGAGCTGGGTGCGGTCGAGGTCCTGCCGGCCGTCCCGGGCCGGAACCTGCCGGGCCCTGGGCCTGGCGGCCTGGACCGTCGCCTCCCGCACCTGCTCGCCCGTACGTCTGAACACGTGCTGGAAGACCGTTCCACCAGTGGTGGCGACCACGCTGACGACACCGGCGCCGATCACCGTGCCATAGACGCCGAGCTTGCCCGCGAGCATGGCGGCCATGACCGCCGCAAGGGCGCTACCGGCCACCTGTGCGACGCTCAGGTCCAGCCGTTTGCCCTTGGCTTTTGCCTCACTTTCGGCTTTGTCGTCCATCTCCCGCCTCTGTCGGTACTTTCATGCCGTCTTGCAGCTAGAAGGGACATTCGAGGGTAACGAACAGTTCCGAATCGGGCGATTGTGTGAACCTCGCCACCTGCGGCAACGTCCTCCGGGGCGAGGGACACGCTCAACTCCCTTGAGGCACGAGAACTTCGCTGGCGCGCCGATCCACGCCCAGTGGCCCGAATGGAGTACTGTGACGAGCCCTGGCCCCAATATCCCGTCCGGCTGCCCGGACCCAACGGGAGGGGGCCCGGGCGGCTCTCGCCCCGTCAACTCGGCAATGTTGTGGCAGGCTGCTACCCGGGCAGGCCACACTCGACTAGCGGAAGCAGCGACGCAGGTGACGTCGGCAGGCACCACCCGGGAGGTCCCCATGCCCGAACTGCGTGTCGTGGCAGTCTCCAACGACGGCACACGTCTGGTGCTCAAGGCTGCGGACAGCACGGAGTACACGCTTCCCATCGACGAGCGGCTGCGCGCCGCCGTGCGGAACGACCGTGCTCGGCTGGGCCAGATCGAGATCGAGGTGGAGAGCCACCTCCGGCCCCGCGACATCCAGGCCCGCATCAGGGCCGGTGCGTCGGCGGAGGAGGTCGCCCAGCTCGCCGGCATCCCCGTGGAGCGGGTCCGGCGCTTCGAGGGCCCCGTGCTCGCCGAGCGCGCCTTCATGGCGGAGCGGGCCCGCAAGACGCCGGTCCGCCGCCCCGGCGAGAGCACCGGGCCGCAGCTGGGCGAGACGGTCGCCGAGCGGCTGATCGTGCGCGGCGCCGACAAGGACACCGCGCAGTGGGACTCCTGGCGGCGCGACGACGGCACCTGGGAAGTGCTCCTCGTCTACCGCGCCTCCGGCGAGCCGCGCGCGGCGAGCTGGACGTACGACCCGCCGCGCCGGATCGTTCAGGCGCTGGACGACGAGGCGCGCGCGCTCATCGGCGAGGCCGAGGACACCCCCGAGCCGAGCTTCCCCTTCGTGCCGCGCATCGCACGGCTGCCGCGGGACCGGCCGCTGGACCGCCAGCCGGCATCCGCGTCGGACGCGGATGCCGGGGCCGCGCCGGAGGCTCCGCCGGAGAAGGAGCGGGACTCCCTGACGAGCCTGCTCGAAGCGGTGCCCAGCTTCCGGGGCGACATGGTCGTTCCGGAGCCGCCGTCCGCCGCGCCCGAGCCGCCGGCGGACGAACCGGAGGCGGCGGAGCCGCCGGCCCCGGCGGCCAGTGCGGGGTCCGCCTATGCGGACGTGCTCATGCCGCGCTCCGTGGCCGGGCATCGTGAACGGCTCGTCGGCACCACGGACCGCCAGGCCGAGGCGGACGGGGTCCGCCCCGGGCGCCGGGCGGCGGTGCCGAGCTGGGACGAGATCGTGTTCGGCACACGGCGCAAGAAACCGGAGTGACCTCCGGCCGGGTGGCCGATCCACGGGGCTGAGCCCGGCCGCTGCCGGTCCGGCACCACCGGGCTGAGCCGCGCGGAGAAGCAGGCGGGTGCCCCGCTGTGCCCATCGGCGGACGCCGGTTCGGCACCGCCGGGCAGGCCTGTCCGACTCCTCGCCGTTGCGGCGGATCAAAAGCGGGCAACCGACGCGGCGGAATCCGGCGGTGCCCAACCGGCCCCCGCCCGGTGGGCGGCAGCCGGTTGGCGGCGCCGTCCCCGGCCCTCAGCCCCGTTCGGCCCCCGTCGAGACCGGCCGGCCCGCGGCCGACCACTCGCTCCAGGAGCCCACGTACAGCGCCGCCGGCACCCCGGCCACGGTCAGGGCCAGGAGTTCATGGGCGGCCGAGACGCCCGAGCCGCAGTAGACGCCGACCTCGGCGTCCGGGCCGGCGCCCAGCGCGGCGAAACGCGCGGCGAGTTCCGCCGCGGGGCGGAGACGCCCGTCCGCGGCCACGTTCTCCGTCGTCGGCGCCGAGACCGCGCCGGGGATGTGCCCGGCGACCGGGTCGACCGGCTCCACCTCGCCCCGGTACCGCTCCCCCGCCCGCGCGTCCAGCAGCACGCCCCGGCGTGCCAGCGCCGCCGCACCGTCCGCGTCGAGCACGGGCAGCGCCCCGGGCCGGGGCACGAAGTCGCCCTCCGGCACCACCGGGACCTCGGTCGTCAGCGCACCGCCGGCCGCGGTCCACGTGGCGACGCCGCCGTCGAGGACGCGGACGTCCGGGTGCCCCGCCCAGCGCAGCAGCCACCAGGCACGCGCCGCGGCCCACCCCTGGCCGCCGTCGTACACGACGACCGGCCGGTCCGCGGAGACCCCGGCCCGGCGCATGGCGGCACCGAACACCCCGAGATCCGGGAGCGGATGACGGCCCTGCGGCCCGGGAGGGCCCGCGAGTTCGGCGTCCAGGTCCACGAAGACGGCGCCGGGCAGGTGCCCGGCGCCGTACGCTTCGCGCCCCGCCGTCGCGGCGGTCAGTTCCCAGCGGATGTCCAGGAGCGTCGGCGGCCGCTCCCCCGCCGCCTCGTCCGCCCACCCGCTTGCCGTGATGATCGCATCCATGGCCACCATCCTGGCGCACCGGACCGGAGGTCTCTACGCCTCATGGCCCCCTGGCGGGACGGCGCCTGACGGACAGATACTGGACGGCAATGCCTCGGAAACGGAAGCGAAACGCGATTTCGGGCATTCTCCTGCGCGAACCCGTGACATTCGGCGCGGCCGGGGAGCGCGCCGCGACGGGTGGTGCAAGCATCTGGTCGGGCACCGTCCCGTACCACCCCCGCGAGCCGCGGACCGCCGCGGTCGCGCTGCCGCCGCGAATGGGCCGAGGAGAGAGTGACGATGACCGAGGTATGGGGATTCTCCGAGAGCCGCGAGGAGGAGACCCGGCTCACACCGGGCACGCCGTGCTGGACCAGCCTCCTGGTGCACGACCTGGAGGCCACGAAGGACTTCTACAGCGGCCTGTTCGGCTGGGACTACTACAACCCGGGTCCGCGTCAACTGGGCCCGTACGTACGTGCAACGATCGACGGACGCGACGTGGCCGGCATCGGCGAGCTGCCGCCGGACCGTCAACTCCGCATCGCCTGGACCACCTATCTGGCGAGCGACGATGCGGACGCCGCCGCGGAGTGGATCCGCTGCTGCGGCGGGACGGTCGGCGTGGGCCCGCTGGCCGCGGACGACGCCGGGCGGCTGGTGCTGGCGTCCGACCCGGCCGGTGCGCTCTTCGGCGTCTGGCAGGGCCAGAACCTGGTGGGCCACGGCCCCGCGGGCACGCCGGGCGTCCCGGTCTGGCACGAACTGGTGACCCATCAGGGCACCAGCGTGGTCAAGTTCTACCAGTCGCTGTTCGGCTACGAGACCAAGGCCTCGGGAGGCCTGGAGTCCGACATGCTCACCCTGCATCTGGACGGCCGCCCGGTCGCGGCGATCCGCAGTGCGGGCCCGGGGCTGCGGATGCCGCTGTGGATGACGTACTTCGAGGTGACGGACGTCGACGCCGCCGCCCGCCGGGTCGTGGAGCTGGGCGGACGGATCGACGAGGCCCCGCACCGCGGCCCTGCGGGACGGCAGGCCGCGGTCGAGGATCCCGAGGGCGCGGTGTTCACCCTGCTGCAGTCCGGCCGCTGACCGTGCGGACCGTCAGGCGGACGGCCCGTCGGGGTCCACCGGAAGCACGTCGGGCGAGAGGGCGGCGGCATGGGCCGCGGCCGCCGTCATCCGGCGGCGGTGGTGGCGCCGGCACAGCACCTCGTAACCCACCTCCGCCTGCGGCTGGTTGACGTCGCCGACGACGACCTGCGCGCCCTCCACCACCATCTGCCCGCCCACCGTACGGGCGTTGTGGGTGGCCCGCGCCCCGCACCAGCACAGGGCCTCGACCTGGAGGACCTCTATCCGGTCGGCGAGTTCGACCAGCCGCCGGGAGCCGGGGAAGAGCCGGGTGCGGAAGTCGGTGGTGATGCCGAAGGCGAAGACGTCGAGTTCGAGGTCGTCGACGATCCTGGCCAGCTGGTCGATCTGCTCGGGGTCGAGGAACTGCGCCTCGTCGGCGATGACGTAGTCGGCCCGGCCGCCCGCGGACAGCACGCCCACGACGTGCGCGTAGAAGTCGAACCCCTCGCCCGCCTCCACCGAGTCGGTGACGAGGCCGAGCCGGGAGGACAGCTTGCCCTCGCCCGCGCGGTCGTTGCGGGTGAAGATCAGGCCCTCCAGGCCGCGCGCCGAGCGGTTGTGCTCGATCTGCAGAGCGAGGGTGCTCTTTCCGCAGTCCATGGTTCCGGAGAAGAACACCAGCTCGGGCATGGGAAGGCCGACTGCCTTTCGGTCGTGGGGAAAAAAGCGTTGGGGTGCGGGGAAATCAGGAGCGCACTTCGAGCAGCGGTACGAGCTGTTCGACTGGCGTCATCGAGCCGTGCAGCCCGACCATCGCGGACTCGTTGGGCTCGGTCTCCGTGGCGACGATCGCGACGTCGTCGCGCGCGGCGGCGACCACGTCGCCGATGCGCGCGTACACCCGGTCGTCGACGCCCGTGCCCGGCGGCCCGAACCACCCGGCCTCAATGGCCTCGTCGCGCCCGGCGACCCACATCTGCTCGCCGAGGACCTCGCGCCACACGGCCAGCACGTCCGCAGCCGCGCCGGGCACGGCGTAGACGTGCCGGGCCCGGGCCTCGCCGCCCAGCAGGGCGACGCCGGCGCGCAGCTCCCAGTCCTCGTCGTAGTCGATGCGCGACTCCGGGTCGAACGGGATGTCGATCATGCCGTGGTCGGCGGTGACGTAGAGCGCCGAGCGGGGCGGCAGCTGGTCGGCCAGCCGCTGGGCGAGCAGGTCGACGTACATCAGCTGCCCGCGCCACTCGTCCGAGTCGACGCCGAAGCGGTGCCCCTTGCCGTCGACCTCGCTGTAGTAGGTGTAGACGAGCGAGCGGTCGGCGGCCGCCAGCCGGTCGGCGGCGAAGTCCATCCGCTCCTCGCCGGAGAGGCGGCCGTGGAAGGTGCCGCCGCTCAGCGCGATCTTCGTCAGCGGGGTGTGCTGGAAGTCCGGTGCGGAGACCTGGCAGGTGGCGACCCCGGCCGCGTCGGCGAGCTGGAAGACCGTGGGGTACGGCTGCCAGACGTGCGGGTCGGTCCACGGCCGCCAGCGCAGCTGGTTCATCAGCTGCCCGGTGCCCGGGTCGGCGACCGTGTACCCCGCGAGGCCGTGGGCGCCGGGCGGCAGGCCGGTGCCCACCGAGGCGAGCGAGGTGGCCGTGGTGGACGGGAAGCCGGCGGTCATCGGCGCGCCGGTGCCGTTCATCGAACTCGGCATCAGCGAGTGCAGGAACGGTGCCTCGTCCGGGTGCGCGCGGAGCAGCTCCCAGCCCAGTCCGTCGATCAGGAAGACGCAGACCCGGTCGGCGGGCGCCAGTTCCATGCCCGTCGAGAGCCCGGGCACGCCCATGCCGGACGCGACGGCCGGCAGCAGGTCCGCGAGCGCGCCCGTGCCGTAGCGCGGCAGCGGGGCGGTGCGGGGGTCGAGCAGGACCGGCTCGTGCCAGCCGGATCCCGCGGTGGTCGGCTGATGCATCAGCGGGCGGTCACCGCGGTCGCCTCGGACAGGGCCTGGGCGAAGGCGAGGGTCTGGCGGACGCTGTCCGGGCCGTCACCCGCCTCGCTGACCCGCAGGCTCAGGTCGTCGGCGGTGGAGGAACCGGTGTAGCCGTGGTCGGCATCGCAGTTGGGGTCGCCGCAGGCGGCGGGCTCCAGGTCGATGCGGGAGACCGCGCCCCAGCCGATGGTCAGGACGACCTCGCGGGGCAGCATGCCCGGGGTGTACGACTCGGGGTTGGCGACGACACGGCTGACCACGACCGAGGAGATCCGGTCGAGCTTGACGGACTCCGTCGACGTGGTGGCGTACGGCGAGGGCGAGGTGTTGTCGGCGGCCTGCTCGTCGGTGTGGCTGACGATGAAGCGGGTGCCCGTGAGGACGAGGACCGTCACATGGCGGCGGACCTCGTTCGCGTCGAAGGTCGTCTCCTGGTGGACCAGGTACGACACGACCGGCTCCCCGCCCACGGCGGCCTCCACCGCCTCGGCCACGAGGGCCGGGTAGTAGCCGCTGCGCTCAATGGCTGCGCGCAGCCCCTGGGTCGTCGTACCGGTCTTCGCCATACGCCCATCCTACGGGGCGTACGGGGCCCGGCCGCCGGGCCCTTGCCGTCGACGGGCGTCAGTAGTGCGGCAGACTGCGCGGCCCGAGGTCCGTCCGGGCGGGCGGCCGGGCGAGCCGGAGGGAGGCGCCCAGGACGTGCACCCCGCGCGGGGCGACGATCACGGGCTCCAGGTCCGCGCCGACGACCTCGGGGTGGTCGTCGACCAGCCGTGAGACGCGCAGCAGCAGCTCCTCCAGGGCGGCGGTGTCCACCGGGGCGGCGCCGCGCCAGCCGAAGAGCAGCGGGGCCGTGCGGATCGAGCGGACGATCTCGGCGGCGTCCCGGTCGGTGGCGGGGATCAGCCGGTGGGCGGTGTCCCCGAGCAGCAGGGACGGGGCACCGGCCAGGCCGAAGGAGAGCACGGCTCCGGCGGCGGGGTCGATGGCGGCCCGGACCACCGTGTCGACGCCGCGCTGCGCCATCGCCTGCACGACGAGCCGGGACTCCTCGCCCGGGCCGAACAGCCCGGTCAACTCGGCGTAGGCGCGGCGCAGTTCCGCTTCGCCGCCCAGATCCAGCCGGACACCACCGAGGTCGGCGCGGTGCCGCAGGTGCGGGGCGGTCGGCTTGAGGGCGACGGGAAAGCCGAGGCGCTGCGCGGCGCGGACGGCGGTCTCCGGGTCCGGCGCGGGCAGGGCGGGCAGCACGGCGATGCCGTAGCGCGCCAGGAGGCGCTGGGTGTCGGCGGCGGAGAGGGTGACGGCCCGCTCCGCGTCGGCCCCGTGCGCCTCGAGCAGCACCTCGATGTCGGCGGCGGCCCCCGCCTCGTCGACGTCCTCGAACTCCGGCACCCGCCCCGGCTCGGCGGCCTGCCGCCGCCACCGCGCGTACCGCACCGCCTCCGCGAGCGCCCGGACGGCACGCTCGGCGGCGGGGTAGGCGGGTATCCGTGCGGACCGGTCCGCACGGACGGCCTGCGCCGGATCGGTGGCGCAGGTGCCGGGCACCGTTGTCGCAGCCACGGGGCGGCCGTCGTCGGAGGAACACGGCACGCCGTCGGCCGGTCCGGCCGCGGACGCCGCCCGCACGCCGCGGCGGCCATCGGCCTCCGGCACCCGGCCGCACCCCGGCGAGCCCGGCTCCGGCGCCGCCCCTTCCCCCGGCGGAGCCGCCAACGCCTCGGCCAGGCCCGGGATTTCCAGGTGGACGACCGCGACCGGCTTCGCGACGGGGGCGGCGGCCGCCGCCTCGCGTACGGCCTCCGCCAGGTCACCCGCGGACATGTCGCCGACCCAGGGGATGGCGGTGACGACCGCCGCGTCGCAGGCCGGGTCCGCCAGGGCCGCGGACAGGGCCGTGCGGAAGTCGTCCGGTGCGGCGGCAGTGGTCAGGTCGCGCGGGGGCAGCGGCCGCAGGCCCTCGGTGAGGCAGGAGTCGTAGGTGAGGAGGGCGAGGGACTCGGAGTTGCCCAGGATGGCCACGCGCGGGCCCTCGGGGAGGGGCTGGGAGGCGAGCAGCAGGCCGGTGTCGGCCAGTTCCGTGACGGTGTCGACGCGGATGACGCCCGCCTGCCGCAGCAGGTCGGAGACGGTGGCGTCGGGGATGCGGGTGGTGGGCACCGTGTGCCCGGCGGGGGCGGAGGCGCCGTGCCGGGCGCCCTTCACGACCACGACCGGCTTGCGGGCGGCGGTGCGCCGGGCCAGGCGCGTGAACTTGCGGGGGTTGCCGATGGATTCCAGGTACATCAGGACGACGTCCGTCTCCGGGTCGTCGTGCCAGTACTGGAGGAAGTCGTTGCCGGAGACGTCCGCCCGGTTCCCGGCGGAGACGAAGGTGGAGATGCCGACCAGCCCGGCGGCGCGCCGGTGCAGCCCGCCCAGCAGGGCGATGCCGATGGCGCCGGACTGGCTGAAGAGCCCCAGCCGCCCGGCGGCGGGGAGTTCGGGCGAGAGGGAGGCGTTGAGCCGGACGTCCCCGGCGGTGTTGAGCAGGCCGAGGGCGTTGGGCCCGACGATCCGCATCCCGTACGAGCGGGCCTGCCGGACCAGCTCGCGCTGCCGCTCGCGGCCCTCGGGGCCGCTCTCGGCGTACCCGGCGGAGAGGACGACGAGGCCCTGCACCCCGTGCTCCCCGCAGTCGGCCACGACGGACGGCACCTGCTCCGCCGGCACGGCCACGACCGCCAGGTCGACCGGCTCCGCGATGCCGCGCACCGACCGGTGGGCGGGGACGCCCTCGGGCTCCAGCTTCGAAAGCCCTTCGGGGAAGGCGTGGTTGACCGCGTACGTGCGCCCGGTGAAGCCGCCCGCGAGCAGGTTGCGCAGGACGGTGCGGCCCATGCCGCCGGGCTCGCGGCCGGTGCCGACGACGGCGACGGAGCCGGGGGCGAGGAGGCGCTGGACGGAGCGGGCCTCGGCGCGCTGCTCGCGGGCGCGCTGGACGGCGAGGGAGCGGTCGGTGGGCTCCAGGTCGAGTTCGAGGCGCACGACACCGTCCTCGAAGCTGCGCTTCTGGGTGTAGCCCGCGTCCGTGAAGACCTTGATCATCTTCGTGTTGGCCGGCAGCACCTCGGCCGTGAAGCGCCGGATCCCGCGCTCGCGCGCGACGGCCGCGATGTGCTCCAGGAGGGCGGAGGCGACGCCGCGGCCCTGGTGGGCGTCCTGGACGAGGAAGGCGACCTCGGCCTCGTCGGTGGCGCCGGACGCGGGCACGCGGTCGTAGCGCACGGTGGCGATGAAGTCGCCGTGGACGGTGGCGGCGAGGCCGACGCGGTCCACGTAGTCGTGGTGGGTGAAGCGGTGCACGTCCCGGTCGGAGAGCCGGGGGTACGGGGCGAAGAAGCGGTAGTACTTGGACTCGTCCGAGACCTGTTCGTAGAAGCTGACCAGGCGCTGCGCGTCGTCGGCGGTGATGGGGCGGATCTGCGCGGTGCCGCCGTCGCGCAGCACGACATCGGCTTCCCAGTGCGTCGGGTACGCGTGCTCGGACGGCGTCTGCATGGGGCCAGAGTACGGCGGAGCCCTGACAACGCGACCGACGCGACCGGTGCGTCCGAGCACCGCGCGGCCCGTGCGACACTGGTCTAGACAACCGCTCACGACTCGAAGGGCAACACCATGGTTGAGCGCCGCGTAAACGTCGGCTGGGCCGAGGGCCTGCACGCCCGCCCGGCGTCGATCTTCGTCCGTGCGGCGACCGCCGCCGGCGTCCCCGTGACCGTCGCCAAGGCGGACGGGAACCCCGTCAACGCCGCCTCGATGCTGGCCGTGCTCGGCCTGGGCGCCCAGGGTGGCGAGGAGCTCGTCCTGGCCTCCGAGGCGGACGGTGCCGAGGCCGCGCTCGACCGTCTGGCCAAGCTGGTCGCCGAGGGTCTCGAGGAGCTCCCCGAGACCGTCTGATCCGCCGGTTTCCCTGCAGTGGGGCCGCGGCCGCCGGGTGAGGCGGCCGCGGCCCCACTGTCGCCTAGGTGCGTACGCCGGCCGTGCTCGCGGACGGTTTCGCGCCCGGCACGGCCTGCCGCACCGGCCGTCTCAGCCGGTAGGCACCCGGCGCCCGGTCCGTGCGGGCGGCGGCCAGCGCGCGGGCCCGCTCCGCGTCACCGCGGGCGACCGCGTCCACCAGGGCCCCGTACGCCTCCCAGGTCTCCGCCGGATGCACCGGCGGCTCGGCCGCGTACATCCACGCGATCTTGCGGCGCAGCTGGGTGAGCAGCGTGATGAGGCTCGGGCTGCAGGAGGCCTGGGCGAGGGTCTCGTCGAACCAGTCGGCCAGCGGCCGCAGTTCACCGGTGCGCCCGGCGCGCACCCGCTCCTGGCCGAGGCGCACGAGGCCGCGCAGCACCTTCAGATGTGCCTCCGTGCGCCGCTGTGCGGCCCGCGCGGCACCCAACGGCTCCAGCAGGGCCCGCACTTCGAGCAGGTCGGCGGCCTCCTGGGCGGTCGGCTCGGCCACGCACGCCCCGGCGTGCCGGCGGGTGTTGACGAACCCCTCGGAGGCCAGCGTGCGCAGGGCCTCGCGCACGGGGACCCGGGAGACGCCGTAACGGCGGGCGAGGAGTTCCTCGATGAGCCGGCTGCCGGGCGGGAAAGTGCCGGAAACGATGTCGTCACGGATCGCGGTGCAGACCGCATGCGTGGAAATGCGGCCGCCCTCGCGCGCCCCTCCGCCGTCACCGTTCATGTCCGGCGACTCTATGGCAATCACATCCGGTTTCCGATGGTGCCGCTGCCGCCATGGATCTGTTTTGGCCAGCCGGACCGCACACCGACGTGCACACCGACGCAAAGGACCCCGGCCGGAGCCGGGGTCCCGAAAGTCTGCGGAGCAGGCCGTTACAGGCTGACGCCGTGGGAACGCAGGTAGGCGACCGGGTCGATGTCCGAGCCGTAGGTCGGGGCCGTACGGGCCTCGAAGTGCAGGTGCGGCCCGGTGACATTGCCGGTGGCGCCGGAGAGGCCGATCTGCTGACCGGCGGTGACCGTGTCGCCGACGGAGACGCCGATGGACGACAGGTGGCCGTACTGGGTGTACGTGCCGTCGTTCATCTTGATGACGATGTTGTTGCCGTAGGCGCCGCCCCAGCCCGCCTCGACGATGGTGCCCGCGCCCACGGCGTGCACCGAAGTGCCCGACTCCGCATGGAAGTCGACGCCGGTGTGGCTGCCGGAGGACCAGAGGCCGCTGGAGGCCTTGTACGGGGTGGAGACGTAGGAGCCCTCGATCGGCATCACGAAGAGGTTGAGGCGCTTGCGCTCCTCGTCGCGGGCGGCGCGCTCCTTCTCGGCGCGCTCGGCGTCGGCCTTGCGCTGGGCCTCCGCGGCGTGCTTCGTGGCCTCGGCGGCCCGCTGCTTGGCGTCCTTCTCGGCCTGCTGCCGGACGCTGGCCTCGTCGGCCGCGCTGCGCTGGGTCTCGGCCTGGGCGTCGACGTTGCCGGAGATGGCGTCGCTCATCACGATGGCCTGGGTGAGGCCGGTGTCCTCGGTGCGGTGTGCTTCGTCCGCGGCGGCCATCGCCGGGGCGGCGAAGCCTGCGACCACGCCACCTGCGGTGAGGGTGGCTATGCCCGCGATGTTGGCGCCGGTACGGACGGCGCGGCTCGGACGGCGGTGCTTCCCGGTGGGACGGGTGAACGCCATGCTGCGGCTTTTTCCTTTCCTTCCTTCTCGCCTACCGGGTTAGCTGACGGGTTCGGAGCAGGAAGGTCTCCTACGGCTCCCTCGTGAGAGGGACCCGATTCACCCCAAGGGAACGGTGGTTCCCCGGCTCCCCTGGCTCGCGCCGTACGGGGACTCGGCGATGGCGGTCCGGGAACCGCGGTTGCGGTTCCGGTCTGACGGACTGCCGCCCCGACGCTAATCGCCGTCAGATTCGAACGGCAAACAGAAGGCGGGTTTTATGACGTACGCCACACCATCAACATGCAACCTCTGCCTGAAATTGGACATAAGGGAGGCACGCGGGCCCCTGCGGACCCACGCGCCTCCCTCCGTCTGCCGCTTTCTGACGGTTCGTCAGGCAGGGATCACGGTCACGTCGCCGATGCCCAGCGCCCGGACCGGCTCCTCGATCTGTGCCGCGTCGCCGACGAGGACGGTCACCAGACGGTCGGCCGGGAAGGCGCTCACGACGGCCGCCGTGGCCTCCACCGTGCCGGTGTCCGCGAGGCGTTCGTACAGCCGCGCCTGGAAGTCGTCCGGCAGGTGCTGCTCGACCTGGTCCGCCAGCGTGCCCGCGACGGCGGCAGCCGTCTCGAACTTCAGCGGTGCGACGCCGACGAGGTTCTGCACGGCCGCGTCCCGCTCGGCCTCCGTCAGGCCCTCCGCCGCGAGGGTGCGCAGCACCGTCCAGAGGTCCTCCAGCGCGGGGCCGGTGTTGGGGGTGTCCACCGAGCCGCTGATGGCCAGCATGGCGGCGCCCGCCCCGTCCGGCCCGGAGCGCAGGACCTGGCCGAAGGCGCGTACGCCGTAGGTGTAGCCCTTCTCCTCGCGCAGGACGCGGTCCAGGCGCGAGGTGAGGGTGCCGCCGAGGCAGTAGGTGCCGAGCACCTGGGCCGGCCAGACGCGGTCGTGCCGGTCCGGGCCGGTGCGGCCGATGAGCAGCTGGGTCTGGACGGCGCCGGGGCGGTCCACGATCACCACGCGGCCGGTGTCGTCCCCCACGACCGGCGGCACGGGCCGCGGCTCGGCGGCGGAGCCGGTCCACGCGCCGAGCGTGCCGGCGAGGGCCTGGTCAAGGTCGACGCCGGTGAAGTCGCCGACGACCACGACGGTGGCGGCGGCCGGGCGCACGTGGGCCTCGTAGAAGGCGCGCACGGCGGCGGCGTCGATGCGCTCGACGGTCTCCTGGGTGCCCTGGCGGGGCCGGGACATCCGGGAGCCGGCCGGGAAGAGCTCCGCGGAGAGCGCCATGGCGGCCCGGCGGGCGGGGTTGGCGAGCTCGTGCGGGATCTCGTCCAGGCGGTTGGCCACGAGGCGCTCGACCTCGTCGTCGGGGAAGGCCGGGGCGCGCAGGGCGTCGGCGAGCAGGCCGAGGGCCTTGGCCAGCCGGGAGGCGGGCACCTCCAGGGAGAGCCGGACGCCGGGGTGGTCGGCGTGCGAGTCCAACGTGGCGCCGCAGCGCTCCAGTTCGGCCGTGAACTCCTCGGCACTGAGCTTGTCGGTGCCCTCGGTGAAGGCCCGGGCCATGATCGTGGCCACGCCGTCGAGGCCCTCGGGCTCGGCGTCCAGGGGCGCGTCCAGGTGCACCTCGACGGCGACGACCTGCTGGCCCGGGCGGTGGCAGCGCAGCACGGTCAGACCGTTGGGCAGCGCCTCGCGCTCGGGGGCGGGGAAGGCCCAGGGGGTCGCCCTGCCCGGCGCGGGCTGCGGGTGGAACTGCATCGTGGGTGCTGCGGTGTCCGTGCCGTTCACGGCTGCGGTGTCGCTCACCGGTCCGTCTCGCTTTCGGTTGCGGGTGCGTCTGCGGTCTCGTCGGCCTCGCCGCCGGCCTGGCCGGTGGGCTCGTAGACGAGCACGGCGCGGTTCTGCGGGTGCAGCCGGGCCTTGGCGACCGCCTGCACCTCCTCGGGGGTGATCTCCAGGACGCGCTGCACGGCGGTCAGGGCGAGCTGCGGGTCGCCGAACAGCACGGCGAAGCGGCACAGTTCGTCGGCCCGGCCGCTGACGGTGGCCAGCCGGTCCAGCCACTCGCGCTCCAGCTGGGCCTGCGCGCGCTCCATCTCCTCGGGGGTCGGACCCTCCAGGGCGAAGCGGGCGAGCTCCTCGTCGACGGCCGCCTCGATCGCGGGCACCTCGAAGCCTCCGGAGGCCTTGACGTCCAGCCAGCCGAGCGAGGGCGCACCGGCCAGCCGCAGGATGCCGAAGCCGGCGGCGACGGCCGAGCGGTCGTGGCGCACCAGGCGGTTGTGCAGGCGGGACGACTCGCCGCCGCCCAGGATGGTCAGCGCCAGGTCGGCGGCGTCGCACTCGCGCGTGCCGTCGTGCGGCAGCCGGTAGGCGGCCATCAGCGCGCGGGCCGGAACATCCTCCTCCACGACCTGGCGCAGCTCCTCGCCGATGGTGTCGGGCAGGGAGCCGTCGCGCGGGGGCTGCTTGCCGTCGTGCGCGGGGATCGAGCCGAAGTACTTCTCGATCCAGGCGAGCGTCTGCTCCGGGTCGATGTCGCCGACGACCGCCAGCACGGCGTTGCCGGGCGCGTAGTACGTGCGGAAGAACGCGCGGGCGTCCTCCAGGGAGGCGGCGTCCAGGTCGGCCATGGAGCCGATGGGCACGTGGTGGTAGGGGTGGCCCTCGGGGTAGGCCAGGGCCGTCAGCTTCTCGAACGCCGTGCCGTAGGGGACGTTGTCGTAGCGCTGGCGGCGCTCGTTCTTGACGACGTCGCGCTGGTTCTCCATGGACTCGTCGTCCAGGGCGGCCAGCAGCGAGCCCATCCGGTCGGCCTCCAGCCACAGGGCCAGCTCGACCTGGTGGGCGGGCATCGTCTCGAAGTAGTTGGTGCGCTCGAAGCTGGTGGTGCCGTTGAGCGAGCCGCCCGCGTTCTGCACCAGCTCGAAGTGACCGTTGCCCTTGACCTGGGCGGAGCCCTGGAACATGAGGTGCTCGAAGAGGTGGGCGAGCCCGGTGCGGCCCTTGACCTCGTGGCGCGAACCGACGTCGTACCAGAGGCAGACGGCGGCGACCGGGGTCAGATGATCCTCGGAGAGCACCACCCGCAGGCCGTTGGCCAGGCGGTGCTCGGTCGCTTTCAGGCCGCCGGAACCGGCCTGTTGCGTGGCCGTGTGACCCATGGGCATGTACGTCCCTTCGATTGCTCGAAAATCCCGCGGTGCCTCGCGGCGGCGCGCGTGATGAACAGTCCTGTCACTGTATGCAAGCGCGTCGCCTTCTGGCGAAGTTCCCCGACCGCTCACTCCCTGCGGACGGGTCGCGGTCGGCGTTGTCGGTGGCGCGGTCCACAATGGTCCGCGTCAGCACACCCGCCCCGGCAAACCGATCGAAGGAGCCGCAGCCGCGATGGCCCGCCGCAGCACGAAGACCCCGCCGCCGGAAGAGTTCGAGGAGCGCATCCTCGACATCGACGTCGTCGACGAGATGCAGGGCTCCTTCCTCGAGTACGCCTACTCCGTCATCTACTCCCGCGCCCTGCCCGACGCCCGCGACGGACTCAAGCCCGTCCAGCGCCGCATCCTCTTCCAGATGAACGAGATGGGCCTGCGCCCCGAGCGGGGCCACGTGAAGTGCGCCCGCGTCGTCGGCGAGGTGATGGGCAAGCTCCACCCGCACGGCGACGCCTCGATCTACGACGCCCTGGTGCGCATGGCGCAGCCCTTCTCGATGCGGCTGCCCCTGGTCGACGGCCACGGCAACTTCGGTTCGCTGGGCAACGACGACCCGCCCGCGGCGATGCGTTACACCGAGGCCCGCATGGCGGCGCCCTCGTCGCTGATGACGGAATCGATCGACGAGGACACCGTCGACTTCGCGCCGAACTACGACGGCAGCGAGCAGGAGCCCGTCGCCCTCCCCGCCGCCTACCCCAACCTGCTGGTCAACGGCTCGTCCGGGATCGCGGTCGGCATGGCGACGAACATGCCCCCGCACAACCTGGGCGAGGTCATCGCCGCCGCCCGGCACCTGATCAAGCACCCGGGCGCCGACCTCGAGACCCTGATGCGGTACATCCCCGGCCCGGACCTGCCCACCGGCGGCCGGATCGTGGGCCTGAGCGGCATCCGCGACGCGTACGAGACGGGCCGCGGCACGTTCAAGATGCGTGCCACTGTCTCCGTGGAGAACGTGACGGCCCGCCGCAAGGGCCTGGTCGTCACCGAACTGCCCTTCGCGGTCGGCCCGGAGAAGGTCATCTCCAAGATCAAGGACCTGGTCGGCTCCAAGAAGCTCCAGGGCATCGCCGATGTGAAGGACCTCACCGACCGCGCCCACGGCCTGCGGCTCGTCATCGAGATCAAGAACGGCTTCAACCCCGAGGCCGTGCTGGAGCAGCTCTACAAGCTGACGCCGATGGAGGAGTCCTTCGGCATCAACAACGTGGCGCTGGTCGACGGCCAGCCGCTGACGCTGGGCCTCAAGGAGCTCCTGGAGGTCTATGTCGACCACCGCTTCGAGGTAGTCCGCCGGCGCAGCGAGTTCCGGCGCGGCAAGCGGCGCGACCGGCTGCACCTGGTCGAGGGACTGCTGGTGGCGCTCGTCGACATCGACGAGGTCATCAGAATCATCCGATCGAGCGAGAACGCCGCGGAGGCGAAGGCCTCACTCATCGAACGTTTCTCGCTCTCCGAGGTGCAGACCCAGTACATCCTCGACACTCCGCTGCGCCGTCTGACCAAGTTCGACCGGATCGAGCTGGAGGCGGAGCGGGACAAGCTCACCCACGAGATCCAGGAGCTCACCCGGATCCTGGAGTCCGACGCCGAGCTGCGCAAGCTGGTCTCCGCCGAACTGGCCGAGGTGGCCAAGAAGTTCGCCACCGACCGGCGCACGGTGCTGCTGGAGTCGGCGGGCGCGCCGGCGGCCGCGGTGCCGCTGCAGGTGGCGGACGACCCGTGCCGCGTCCTGCTGTCCTCGACGGGCCTGCTGGCCCGTACGGCCACGGGCGAGCCGTTCGCGGGCGAGGAGGCCAAGCGCGTCAAGCACGACGTGATCGTCTCGGCGGTCCCGGCGACGGCCCTGGGCGAGGTCGGCGCGGTCACCTCGGCCGGCCGGCTGCTGCGGCTGCGGGTCATCGACATGCCCCAGCTGCCGGAGACGGCGGCCGCACCGAACCTCTCGGGCGGGGCCCAGATCTCCGAGTTCCTGTCGCTGGAGGACGACGAGCGGGTGGTGTGTCTGACCACACTGGACGAATCCTCGCCCGGCCTGGCGATCGGCACGGAACAGGGCGTCGTCAAGCGCGTGGTCCCCGACTACCCCGCGAACAAGGACGAGCTGGAGGTCATCACGCTCAAGGAGGGCGACAGCATCGTCGGCGCGGTCGAACTGCGCACGGGCGAGGAGGACTTGGTCTTCCTCACCGACGACGCCCAGCTGCTGCGCTACCAGGCCTCCCAGGTCCGGCCGCAGGGCCGGCCGGCGGGCGGCATGGCGGGCATCAAGCTGTCGTCCGGCGCGAAGGTCATCTCGTTCACGGCCGTCGACCCCGCGGAGGACGCGGTGGTGTTCACGGTGGCCGGCGCCCGCGGGGGCCTGCCCGGCGCGGCATCGGTGGGCTCGGCGAAGCTGACGCCCTTCGACCAGTACCCGCGCAAGGGGCGGGCGACGGGCGGCGTGCGCTGCCAGCGGTTCCTGAAGGGCGAGGACTGCCTGGTCCTGGCCTGGGCGGGCCCCACACCGGCCCGCGCCGCACAGGCCAACGGCACCCCCTCGGAGCTGCCGCCCCTCGACCCGCGCCGCGACGGCTCGGGCGTCCCGCTCACGAAGCCGGTGGCGTCGGTGGCGGGGCCGGTGTAGGACCGCGCCCGTACTCCGCGCCCCATAAAGGGGCGCGGGGGAACCGCGCGAGCAACCACAGGCGGTCAGGACTGCGCGTACCGCAGAACGCCCCACATGCTGTTGGGGTCGGCGTTCTGCTCCGCGCTGCGGTTCCGGCAGGAGTCCAGCCGCTCCCGCAGGGACACGGCGTCAACACCCCGACCGATCATCACCAGTTGGGTGAGGCGCTGCTCCCCGCGCGCCCACGGCGAGGGGTAGAAACGGAGGAAATCGCCCACGGCGTGGACGGTGAAGCGCTGCCGGTGGCCGGGTATCCCGAAGTGGACGAAGCCCTTGATCCGGTACAGCCCCTTCGGCCTGCTGTCGAGGAACTCCATCAGCCGGCGCGGGTGCATCGGCTCCTCGGAGACGAACTCCACGCTCTCGTAGGCCGCGTGAAGATGGCCGTCGTGGTCGTGGTCCCCATGGCAGAGGTCCTCGAAGGACAGCTGCCGGACCGCCTCCAGGTGGTCCTCGCGCGGCTTGCGGTCGAAGAGCAGCTCGGGGTCGATGCGCCCGTAGGAGGCCGGGACGACGGGGGTGCCGGGGCTCAGCTCGCCCAGCGTCTCCAGGAGCCGGTCGCGGGCCTCGTCCGCGACCCGGTCCGCCTTGTTGAGGACCACGAGGTCGGCGATGGCCACGTGCCGGTCCAGCTCGGGGTGGGTGGCCCGCGTGCGCTCGAACTCCGCCGCGTCGACCACCTCGACCAGGCCGCCGTAGACGATGTTCCGGTTCTCGCTGGCGAGGATCATACGGATGAGCTCCTGCGGCTCGGCCAGTCCGCTGGCCTCGATGACGATGACGTCGAGGCGGGCGGACGGGCGGGCCAGCTTCTCCAGGAACCCGTCCAGTTCGCTGGTGTCCACGGCGCAGCACAGGCAGCCGTTGCCGAGCGAGACCATGGAGTCGACCTGGCCGGCGATGCTCATGGCATCGATCTCGATCTTGCCGAAGTCGTTGACGACCGCGCCGATCCGGCTGCCCCCGCTTCTGCTCAGCAGGTGGTTGAGCAGGGTGGTCTTGCCCGATCCCAGAAATCCTGCGAGCACGATGACCGGGATCTGTCGCTTGGCCACGGGGGCGCCTCCTCGTCGCGCGGGCGTCGTCAGCCGAGCACGGCGGGCACCGGCTGCGGCGGGGGCGGGCCGACATAGCGGGCCGCCGGGCGGATGATCTTCGAGTCCTCCGCCTGCTCCAGGATATTGGCGCTCCAGCCGACCATCCGGGCCGCACAGAACGTCGGGGTGAACATCTCCCGGGGCAGCCCGCACAGCTCCATGACGACACCGGCGTAGAACTCCACGTTGGTGTGCAGTTCGCGGCCCGGCTTGAGCTCCGCCAGGACCTCCTCGACCTGCCGCTCGACCTCGACGGCGAACTCCACGAGCGGGCCGCCGAATTCCTGCGCGATGCCGCGCAGCATCCGCGAGCGCGGGTCCTCGGTGCGGTAGACGGGGTGCCCGAAGCCCATGATCCGCCCGCCGGCGAGCACCTGTTCGCGGACCCAGGGGCCGATGCGGTCGGGGGTGCCGATGGCGTCCAGGGTGTCCAGGGCCCGGCTGGGGGCGCCGCCGTGCAGCGGGCCGGACAGGGCGCCGACCGCGCCGCACAGGCAGGCGGCGAGGTCGGCTCCGGTGGAGGCGATGACGCGGGCGGTGAAGGTCGAGGCGTTGAAGCCGTGGTCGACGGTGGAGATCAGATACTGCTCGACGGCGCGGGCGCGCCGCGCGTCCGGCTCCTCGCCGGTGAGCATGTACAGGTAGTTGGCGGCGTACGGGAGGTCGTCGCGCGGTTCGACGGGCTCCAGGCCGCGGCCCAGCCGGTGCAGCGCGGTGAGCAGTACGGGCACGGCGGCGCAGGCGGCCAGGGCGTCGGTGGAGCGCTCGGCGGGGCCGATGTCGTACAGCGGGCGCATCCCGTGGGCGCCGCCGAGCAGCGGAAGCGCTGCGCGCAGTCCGGCGAGCGGCCCCGCCGTGGCGCAGGCGCGGGCGATGCCGGGCAGGGCCGCGCGGACGTCCGTGGGGAGCCGGCGCAGCGCGGCGGTGCGTGCCGCGAAGGCCGCGGACTCCGCCGCGTCGGGCAGCCGGCCGTGGAACATCAGATGCCAGACGTCCTCGAACGTGCGGCTCTGCGCGAGCTCGACGGCCGAGTACTGCCGGTAGTGGTAGAAGCCCTCCTGGCCCCGGACGTCGCCCAGGGCGGTGTCGGTGACGACGACGCCCGCGAGCCCGCGGGGCACCTCGGTGAGGGTCATCCCATGCCTCCTTGCTTCCTCGAAGCTTCCTCGAACTTGCTCCCTTGACGTGATGTGGCGACTGTCCATGCTTGACTAAGTCGATGTCAATATTGATTGAATCAATATCAACGCATGGACTACCGTGGGCGCATGGTGGATCAGGGGACGGCGCCGGAACTCCCGGACAGGGAGCGGCTGACCACGCGCGAGGTCGCCGAGCGGCTCGGGGTGAAGCCCGAGACGGTCTACGCGTATGTGAGCCGGGGCCGGCTCACCGCCCGCCGCGGTCCGGGCGGCAGGGGCAGCACCTTCGACCCGCGCGAGGTCGAGGCGCTGGTGCGCCGCGGCGGCACTCGCCGCGAGCCCTCCTTCGGCAGCGAGAGCGCGATCCGCACGGGCGTCACCCTCATCACCGCGGACCGGCATCACTACCGCGGCGTGGACGCGACCGCGCTCGCGGAGCGGTACGGCTACGAGGAGGTCGCCGACTGGCTGTGGACCGGGGAGCTGCACCACGGCATCCGGTTCACGTCCCCCGCCGAGACGCTGGCCGCCGCCCGCAGCGCGGTGGCGGCGCTGCCCGCGCACAGCGGGACCGTCGACCGCCTGCGGGTGGCCGCGATCGCCGCCGCGGCGGCCGACCCGCTGCGCTTCGACCTGTCGCCCGAGGCGGTCCTGGGCACCGCCCGCGGTCTGATCCCGACGCTGGTCGACGCGCTGCCGCCCGCCGGGCAGCCGCACCGCGGCGACGGGCGCCTCGCCTGGCGGCTGTGGTCGCGGCTGAGCACTCAGACAGCTGACGAGGCGTCACTTGCCGTGCTGGAAGCGGCACTTGTGCTGCTCATCGACCACGACCTCGCCACGTCGACGCTGGCGGCGCGGGTGGCGGCATCGGCGCAGGCCCACCCGTACGCCGTCGTCTCGGCCGGGCTCGGCGCCCTCGACGGCCCGTTGCACGGCGCGGCCAGCGGTCTGGCGCACCGGATGCTCACCGAGGTGCTGCAGCGGGGCAGCGCGGCCGCGGTGGTGGCGGACCACCTGCGCGGCGGCCGACGGGTGCCGGGGCTCGGCCACCGGCTCTACCCGGGGCCGGACCCGCGGGCGCAGGCGCTGTTCACCCGGCTGGAGTCCGTGCCCGCCGCGGCGCAGGCCCTGGCCGCGGCCCGCGAGGTGGAGGCGACCACCGCCCGGCACACGCCCCTGCACGCCAACGTGGACCTCGCGCTCGCCGTCCTGTCCGTCTCCGCGGGCATGCCGCCCGAGGCGGGGGAAACGGTGTTCGCGGTGGCCCGCACCGCGGGGTGGATCGCCCACGCGCTGGAGGAGTACGCGGAACGCCCGATGCGGCTGCGCCCGTCCGGCGAGTACTGCGGGCCCCGGCCCCCGCAGCCGCTGCCCTGAGGGCCGATGCGGCAACTCCGCCGGGCCAGGTTAGGCTCACCTACGTGAGCACTTGCGCGAGCGCCTCCCGCCTCCTGGCCGAACCCCTGGCCGGCACGGCCGCCACCGCCCGTACCTGGCTGCTGATCGAGCAGCCCGGGCCGTGGGGCTCCGACGCGCTCGCCTCCAGCCACCTCGACCCGGCCGTCGCCCGCGCCCTGGACGAGGCCGCCGCGGGCACCGGCGTGCGGATCGCACTGATCCGCCGCCCCGGACGGCACGCCGACTGCCACCACCCCGCCGGGCGGCGCGTCTTCGCCGCCCACACCGCACCCGGGAACTCCTGGATCCGGACAGCGGACATCACGGACCCCGCGCAGCTGCCCGGCCTGGACTTCGCGGCGCTCGGCGCGGGCCGGCACGGCGGGCTGTGGGAGCCGTACGAGGGCGACCCGCTCGCCCTCGTGTGCACCAACGGCCGACGCGACCGCTGCTGCGCCCTGCTCGGCCGACCGCTCGCCGCGGAGCTGGCCGCCTCGGACTGCGGCGAGGTCTGGGAGATCACCCACCTCGGCGGCCACCGCTTCGCCCCGACCCTCATGGTGCTCCCCCACGGCTACGCGTACGGGCGGGCCACCGCGCAGGACGTCAAGGAGGCCCTGGAGGCGGCCCGCGACGGCCGCGTCGCGACCACGGGCTGCCGGGGCCGCTCCGCCTGGGAGCGGCCCGCCCAGGCCGCCGAGCTGGCCGTCCGCGACCTGACCGGCGAGGAACGTGCGGACGCCCTGGACGTCACGGCCACCGAGGGCGCCGCTCCCCGCTGGACCGTCACCGTCGCCCACACCGACGGCCGCGCCTGGCAGGCCGTCGTCGAACAGGGCGCGGCCGAGCCGCCGCGCCCCGAGAGCTGCGGCAAGGCACCGGGCTCGCCGGCCCGGATGGACGTCGTGTCCGTCGCCCCGCTCGGCGGGTCTCAGCCGGCAGCCTTCTTGGCGAACTCCGTGGTGTAGGTCTTCTCCAGGTCGACCGAGGCGCCCTTGACGGCGGGGTTGAAGGACTTGAGGACCTCCATGACGGTCTTCGGCCCGTCGGCGGGCATCACGCCGTCCTTGGTGAACATCGGCAGGGTGCTCGCGATGGACTTGACGTAGAGGTCCTTGCCGCCCTTCGCGTAGTCCTCGGGCATCTTCGCCGCGATCTCCTCGGGCGAGTGCCCGGACATCCACTTGAGGGTCTTCACCAGGGCGTTGGTCAGCTTCTGGACGGTGTCCTTGTTGTTGTTCACCCAACTCGTGTTCATGTAGAGGCTCGACGACGGGTAGAGCCCTCCGAGCGCCGCGCGCGAGCCCTCGGGGGTGCGCATGTCGACGAGCACCGTGCCGAGGTCCTTGGCGACGGCCTGGGCGACGGTCGGGTCGGTGGTCATGCCGGCGTCGATGGAGCCCTGTTGCAGTGCGGCGAGGAAGGTCTGCCCCGCACCGACGGCGACCGGGGTGATGTCGCTGGTGGTCAGCCCGTTCTTCACCGCCAGATACTTCGTCAGGAAGTCGGTGGAGGACCCGAGTCCGGTCACCCCGAGCTTCTTGCCCTTGAAGTCCTTCGGCGAACCGATCTCGGACGCCGCCTTCTTGGAGACGAGCTCCACCTCGCCCGGCGTCTGGGCGAGCTGGACCACGGACTCCACCTGCTTGCCCTTGGCCTGGAGGTCGAGGGTGTGGTCGTAGAAGCCGACCGCGCCCTGCACGTCGCCGGAGACGAGCGAGGTCGTGGCCTGCACGCCGGCCGGCTCGGTCAGCAGCTTGACCGTCAGGCCCTCCTTCTCGAAGTAGCCCAGCTGCTGGGTGAGCACCACCGGCAGGTAGATCACCTTGTCCAGGCCGCCCACCATGATCTTGACGGCGTCGCCCTTGAGCGCCTCGTTGCCCGCCTTGTTGCTGCCGGCCGACGCGTCGTCGGCGCAGCCGGACAGCGCGAGACACATCACCCCCGCGACGGCCGCCGCGGATACCTTGGTGCACTTGCCGAACGTACGCATCACACGTTCCTCACGGTCAGAAAGTCGGTGGCAGTTGCCCGTACAGGGGGGTGGGGTGGTACCGGCCGGTGGGGGGCCGTCGGTGGATCCGTTCAGCGCCCGTCGCCCGGCGCGCCGGGCTTCCAGCGGAAGAGCCGCTTCTCGGCGAAGGTCAGCAGTCCCTCGGCGAGCAGTGCCACGACGGCGAGGATCGCCATCGCCGCATAGACGCCGGCCGGGTTGAAGGACGTCTGCGAGACCGAGACGAGCAGGCCGATGCCCTTGGACGCGCCGAGGTACTCGCCGACGATGGCACCGATGAGGGCGAAGCCGAAGCTGACGTGCAGGCTGGTGAAGATCCACGAGGTGGCGGACGGGACCACGACCTGCAGGGTGACCTGGCGGTGACCGGCGCCCAGGATACGGGCGTTGGCCACCAGGTTGCGGTCCACTTCGCGGGCGCCCTGGAAGGCGTTGAAGAAGACCGGGAAGAAGACGAGCACCACGGCCGAGGCGACCTTGGAGGCGGGCCCGAGACCGAACCAGATCAGGAAGATCGGCGCCAGCACGATCCGCGGCAGCGCATTGAGGACCTTGATGTACGGGCCGAGGACGTCGGCCATGAAGCGCACCCGGCCGAGCACGATGCCGAGCACCACGCCGCCCGCCACGCCGATGACCCAGCCGAGCAGGGCCTCCTGGAGCGTGTACCAGATCTGTTCCCCGAGCGATCCCTGGGCGGTGCCGTGCATGGTCCACTGGACGATCTGGTCCCATATCCTCGACGGCATCGAGAAGTTGAAGGGGTCGATGACCTCGGTGCGGGCCAGGACCTCCCAGGCGCCGAGGACGACGGCCAGCAGCAGCACCCGGGCGCCGAGGACCAGCAGCCGGTACTGCCGGGCGGCCCGCGCCCGGGCCTCCGTACGGCCCTCCTTGCTTCCCCGGACGGCCACGGCGGCGGAGACGGCTTCAGGCGACACGGGCGGCACCCCTTTCACGGGTGATGCGGACTTCCTCGCCGAGGCAGGCCCAGATCTCCCGGTAGAGCTCGACGAACTGCGGTTCCAGACGCACGGATTCGACCTTGCGGGGGCGCGGCAGGCCGATGGGGAAGACCTGCTTGACGGTGGCCGGTCCCGCGGTCATCACCACGACCTTGTCGGCCAGCGCGATCGCCTCCTCCAGGTCGTGGGTGACGAAGACGACGGAGGCGGCCTGTGCGCCGGGCCGGGATCCGCGGGATCCGCCCCACAGCTCCAGGAGTTCGTCCGACATCAGCGCGCGGGTCTGCACATCGAGCGCGGAGAAGGGCTCGTCCATGAGCAGGATGGCCGGATCGTTGACGAACGTCTGGGCCAGGGCGACGCGTTTGCGCTGGCCGCCGGAGAGCTGGTGCGGATAGCGGTCGGCGAAGGCGGCGAGTCCCACGCGGCCGAGCCAGTCGCGGGCCCGGGCCCGGGCCTCCGCCTTGGGCACGCCGCGGAACCGGGGGCCCGCCGCCACGTTCGAGAGCACCGTCCTCCAGGGGAAGACCGCGTCCTGCTGGAAGACGAAGCCGACCTCCGGCCGGATCCCCTCCACCGGCCCGCCGTCGATGAGCACTTCGCCCTCGGTCGGCTCCTCCAGCCCGCTGACCAGGGTGAGCGTGGTGGATTTCCCGCATCCCGTGGGACCCACGACGGCCACGAACTCGCCCCGCCCGACGGTCAGATCGAGATCGCGCACGGCCGTGTGCACCTCGCCCGACGGCGTCCGGAACACCTTGCTCGCACCGCGCAGCTCGATCGCCGGGACACCGCCCGGCGGATTGCCGCTGTTCACCGTCCGCCTCCTTGCACTTGCACGTGCGCCTTGCGCCTTGCACCGGCTGTCCGGCCCCGCGATTCGTGCGGGGCAGCCGGAGGTGGAGGCTAGGAGTGACCCAGGGCACAGGGGCAGCCTTGTGAGCGCTGTGCGGCTTGAGTGCACGAACCCTGTTCTGCTCGTTTTGCGCGCGTTAGAACAACAGTCAGGACACCAAAGTGACACGGGGGCTGAGCAAAGCGGCCTGATACGGCTACGTTCGGTTCATGCTGCTGCATCGCAGCGCAACGGAACGGATGGAACGCGACACCCTGCAACAACCGCTACGGGGTGGTGCCGAGACGAAAGGGACCGACATGCGCCCCCGGTGGCCCCGCCGCGTCTTCGCCCACGTGCTGTCCGTGCACCTGCTGATCACCACCGGGGTCATCGCGCTCACCACCGGCCTGCTCCTCGCACCGCTGGAGGCGCAGCTCGACGACCAGGCCAAGCGCAGGGCACTGGCGATAGCGCAGGCCACCGCCGCGCAGCCCGGCATCGCCCACGACATCCTGGCCGGGCGGCCGGACCCCGACGGCCCGGTGCAGGCCGCCGCCGAACGCATCCGCCTGGCCACCGGCGCCCGTTACGTCGTGGTGGTCGACACCCGGGGCATCCGCTGGTCGCACACCACGCCCGGGGAGATCGGCCGCCACGTCGGCAGCGACCCGGGGCCCGCGCTCACCGGGGCCGAGTGGACGGGCATCGAGGACGGCACCCTGGGCCGCTCGGCGCGCGGCAAGGTGCCGCTGCGCGACACCGAGGGCGCCATCGTGGGCGCCGTGTCGGTGGGCATCGCCTACGACGACGTGCGCGGGGGCCTGGTCAGGGCGCTGCCCGGCATCCTGACGTACGCGGGCGCCGCACTCGCGGTCGGTGCGCTGGCCGTGTTCGCCGTCTCCTGGCGGCTGCGCGCCCGGACGCACGGCATCGAACTCTCCGAGATCTCCGCCCTGCTGGACGAGCGCGAGGCGATGCTGCACGGCATCCGCGAGGGCGTCGTGGCGCTCGACCGGCGCGGCCGGGTCCGGCTGGTGAACGACGAGGCGCAACGGCTGCTCGGCATCGGCCCTACGGCCACGGGGCAGCCGATCGACGCCGTCCTGCCACCCGGCCGGGCCGCCGACGTGCTGGCGGGCCGGGTGTCGGGGACGGACCTGCTCACCGTCTGGAACGGCCGGGTGCTGGTCGCCAACCGGATGCAGACCCGCGACGGCGGCACGGTGGCCACCCTGCGCGACCGGACCGAGCTGGAGCAGCTCGCCCGGGAACTGGACGGCACCCGGGGCCTCGCGGAAGCGCTGCGCGCACAGGACCACGAGCACGCCAACCGCATGCACACGATCGTGGGGCTGCTGGAACTGGGCCTGTACGAGGAGGCCGTGGACTTCGTGGCCGAGGTGACCGGCGCCCACCGGGCCACCGCCGAGCAGGTCCTCGAAAAGGTCCACGAGCCGCTGGTGGGCGCCCTGTTGGTGGGCAAGAGCGCGGTCGCTGCCGAGCACGGAGTGGCCCTGCGGGTGAGCGGTGCGACGCAGCTGCCCGCCCAGGTGGTGGACCCCCGGGACCTGGTGACGGTGCTGGGCAATCTCGTGGACAACGCACTGGACGCGGCCGCGGGGCGCGCCGGGGCATTCGTGGAGGTGGAGGTGCGGACGGTGGGGACGACGGTCGTGATGCGGGTCGCGGACAACGGGCCGGGGGTGCCCGCGGCGGCGCGGGAGCTGGTGTTCACCGACGGCTGGTCCACCAAGCAGGCCGCGCCCAACCGGCCGCGGGGGCTGGGGCTCCCGCTGGTGCAGCGGCTGGCGGAGCGGTACGGCGGATCGGCCCGGGTGGGCGAACGGCACGGCGGAGGTGCGGTGTTCACGGTCGAGCTGCCCGAGGCGCTCAGAACCACGGTCCCGCTGCAGGAGGCGGCCCGGTGATCGAAGTCCTAGTCGTGGACGACGACTTCCGCGTCGCCGAGATCAACGCCGCCTATGTGTCCCGCGTTCCGGGCTTCCGCGTCCGCGCCACCGCCCACAGTGCGGCCCAGGCGCTGGCCGAACTCGCAGGCGGCGGCGTCGACCTGGTGCTCCTCGACCACTATCTGCCCGACGAGACGGGCCTGTCCCTGGTCCGCCGCATCCGCCAGCTCGGCCACCACACGGACGTCATCATGGTGACCGCCGCCCGGGACATCGCGACCGTCCGCACCGCCATGCGCTACGGCGCGCTGCAGTACCTGGTCAAGCCGTTCACCTTCGCGGGGCTGCGGGTGAAGCTGGAGGCATACGCCCAGCTGCGCCGCGCCCTGGAGGGCACCCAGGAGGCCGAACAGGACCAGGTCGACCGGATCTTCGGCACCCTGCGCACCGCGGCCGTCACCACTCCCCTCCCCAAGGGCCACTCCGCCCCGACGGCCGAACTGATCCGCCGGGTGCTCTCGGACGCGGCCTCACCCCTCTCCGCGCACGAGGTCGCCGAGCGTTCGGGCCTGAGCCGCTCCACGGCTCAGCGCTACCTCAAACGGCTGGAGGAGTCCGGCCGGCTCGACCTCACCCTCCGCTACGGCGAGACGGGCCGCCCGGAACACCGCTACACCTGGGCGGGACGCGGCTGAACTCCCCTTCCTACCCGCTCAGATGCCCTGCGCGCCCGGCGGCCGGGCGATGCCGTGGTGGTAGGCGTAGCGCACGGCCTGGGCACGGTCACGAACCCCGGCCTTGGCGAAGAGGTTGTTGATATGCGTCTTGACCGTCGCCGTGCTCACGTGCAGCCGCCGGGCGATCTCGGTGTTCGACAGCCCGTCGGCCACCAGGGCGAGCACCTCCGCCTCACGGACCGTCAGCCCGTCCGGCAGCTCCCGGGAAACCGCGGGCGCGGGCCCGGGCGCCGCGGCCACCGGCGCGGACAGCCTTTCCAGCAGCCGCATCTGCACCTTCGGCGACAGCCCCGCTTCCCCCGACATCACCTGCTCGACGGCCCGGACGATCTCCTCCGCCCCCGCGTCCTTGGTGAGATAGCCCCGCGCCCCGGCCTGCAGCGCCGGGAACAGCGAGTCGTCGTCGCCGAACGTGGTGAGCACCACGACCTGGGTGCCCGGGTGCTCACGGCGGATCCGGCGCGTGGCCTCCGCCCCGTCGCAGCGGGGCATCCGGAGGTCCATCAGCACCACGTCCGGGGCCAGTTCGGCGACCAGCCGCACCGCCTCCAGCCCGTCCGCCGCCGCACCGACGACCTCGATACCGGGCAGCAACCCCAGCAGCATCACAATGCCCTCACGCACCACGGTCTGGTCGTCGGCGACCACCACCCGCGCCCGCCGGCGCTGCTCGCCCCCCGCACCGTCGTCCGTGCCACCCGTCATGCCGGTACCCGCAGACGCACCACGAACCCCTCCCGATCAGTCCCGGCCGGCCCGGCCTCCAGCGTGCCGCCCAGCAGCTCGGCACGCTCCCGCATCCCGATCAGACCGTACCCGGCACCGGAGACCGCAAGGCCGCCCACGGGCCGACGCGCCCCGCTGTCACGGACCGACAGCTCCACCTCACCCTCCAGATAGGCGAATCTCATCTCCACCCGTGCCCCCGGGGCGTGCTTGCGCACATTGGTCAGCGCCTCCTGCGCCACCCTGCGCACCGCCAGCCCCGCCTCGGCCGGCACCCTCCGGGGCTCGCCCGTCACCTCCAGCTCCGCCCCCTCGGCAGCCGCCACCTCCCGCAGGAAGTCCTCCACTTGGGCAATCTCGCCACGCAGGGCCGACAGCGCCTGCCGCGTCTCCGCCAGCCCCGAACGCGCCATGCGCCGGGCCGCGGTGACCCGCTCCAGTACCTGTTCCCGCTCTCCTCCCCCTTCGATCAGCAGGCGTGCCGCCTCCAGGTGGACCATCTGCGCGGAGAGGCTGTGCGCGAGCACGTCGTGGATCTCCCGGGCGATCCGTGCCCGCTCCGCCAGCGCCGCCGACTCGGCCTCCGCACTGCGTGCGGCCCGCTCCTGGGCCAGCAACCGGAACCCGGCCCCGCGCGCCTCCTCGTCCAGCCTCAGCGTGTACCCGATGAGCCCCACCAGCCCCACCGTGAGAGCCGTCCTCGCCGGGCTGTCCGTGCTCGTCACGGCGTACATGCCCATCGCGGCGGCAGCGACGGCGAACCCGTACGCCAGGGGGAGCCGCTCGATGGCGATGCCCCCGCACAGGCACCACATCCCCGTGGCCGCGGTGTGCGCCCCGCCGGCCTCGGCGAGCACTCCCACCGCCCACAGCACGCCCAGCCACCCGACCGACGGCCACAGCCGCATGTCGAGCGTCATGAGCCGGTACTGCCAGACCGCGGCGACGCCGAGCAGAACACCCGCGGCGAGGGCCCCGTAGCCCCACCCCCGGAGCATGTCCTGGTGCAGCACGCCCCACAGGAACATGCAGCCGAAGACGATGCGGACCGCCCACGAGATCATCCTGCGCGCCTGCGGAACCCCCACCGGGGCCAGCGCTTCACGGGCCGGCCACTCGGTCCAGCTCTGCATCGGCACGTACGGTCCTTCCGCCACGGCGCCGGTCTCAGCCACCGGCAGGGACACGGTACGCCGGGGCCAGCCCCCGGGCCCGGTGGACCAGCACCCCGGTGCGGGCGAGGAGCAGCGCCGCCACGGTGATCATGACACCCGGCCCGCCCTGGTGGACCCCGGCCAGCGTGCCTATCCCGTACAGCACGAGCCGCAGCACCAGGCCGCCGGCCCACACCGCCGCGGTCGCCTTGCCGCCCTTGGCCCAGACCGTCCCCGAGGCGTCCGTCCATATGCGGCTGGTCCAGGCCCAGGCCGCTCCCGTGGCGAGCCCGGCCAGCACCCCGGCGGCCAGCAGCCCGGCCGAGGCCGCCCGGTGCCCGGCGTCGATCAGCCCCGGCTGGCGCACCGCCATCACCACGAGCACTGCGGGCAGCAGCCACCAGCGCCCGGCGTCCTGGGTCAGCCTGCGCGGCTTCAGCTGCCGCACCAGCACGAACGCGATGACGGCGACGATGAGGACGACGTCGGCAACGCCGGACAGGGAGCCGGACATGGAGGAGCCTCCGGTGAGCGGGGACGTCCGCGGCAGGACCGCGGGAAGGACACGTCCGACGCTACGGATCCGGCTCCCGGCGGGAATCGGAGCACGGGTGGGCCCGGGGTGGAGCCCGGGTGGAGATCTCTCTCCACCCGGGGGTGGACGCCGGCCCGACCGCCGGGCCCCGGGCGCCCCGTCAGGCGTCGATGCGCGAGCGGTCCAGCGTGGCCCCGGAGTTGGTGATGAACTCCTTGCGCGGGGCCACCTCGTTGCCCATCAGCAGGTCGAAGGTGCGCTCCGCCGCCTCCAGGTCGCTGATGTTGATCCGGCGCAGCGTGCGGTGGCGCGGGTCCATCGTGGTCTCGGCCAGCTGGTCGGCGTCCATCTCACCGAGGCCCTTGTAGCGCTGGATGCTCTCCTTGTAGCGGATGTTCTTGCGCTCCAGCTCCAGCAGCGTCTGCCGCAGCTCGTTGTCGGAGTAGGTGTAGATGTACTTGTCCTGGCCCTTGCGGGGGTTGATGAGCTCGACCCGGTGCAGCGGGGGCACCGCGGAGAACACCCGCCCCTCCTCCACCATCGGCCTCATGTAGCGCTGGAACAGCGTGAGCAGCAGGCAGCGGATGTGGGCGCCGTCCACATCGGCGTCCGCCAGGAAGATGACCTTGCCGTACCGCGCCGCGTCGATGTCGAAGGTGCGGCCGGAGCCTGCTCCTATCACCTGGATGATCGCGCCGCACTCGGCGTTCTTCAGCATGTCGGAGACCGACGACTTCTGGACATTGAGGATCTTGCCGCGGATGGGCAGCAGGGCCTGGAACTCCGAGTTCCGGGCGAGCTTGGCCGTGCCCAGCGCGGAGTCGCCCTCGACGATGAAGAGCTCGCTGCGCTCGACGTCGTCGCTGCGGCAGTCGGCGAGCTTGGCCGGCAGGGAGGAGGACTCCAGGGCCGTCTTCCGCCGCTGGGCCTCCTTGTGCTGCCGGGCGGCGATCCGCGTGCGGGCGGCCGCCACGACCTTCTCCAGGACCGCCCTGGCCTGCTGCTTCGCGTCGCGCTTGGTCGAGGTCAGGAACGCCTTGAGCTCCTTGGCGACCACGTTCGCCACGATGCGGGAGGCGGCCGAGGTGCCGAGGACCTCCTTGGTCTGCCCCTCGAACTGCGGCTCCGCCAGCCGCACGGTCACCACGGCGGTGAGCCCCTCCATGGCGTCGTCCTTGACGACGTCGTCCTCGGCGACGCGGAGCAGCTTGGCCGAGCGGAGCACCTCGTTGACGGTCTTGGTGACCGACCGCTCGAATCCGGCCACGTGCGTGCCGCCCTTGGGGGTGGCGATGATGTTGACGAAGGACTTGACCGAGGTGTCGTAGCCGGTGCCCCAGCGCAGCGCGATGTCCACGCCGAGCTCGCGGGTGACCTCGGTGGGCGTCATGTGACCGCGCTCGTCCAGGACGGGGACGGTCTCCTTGAAGGTGCCCTGGCCGGTCAGCCGGAGCACGTCGCAGACGGCCTTGTCCTGCGCGAGGTACTCGCAGAACTCGCTGATGCCGCCGTCGTAGCGGAACGTCTCCTCGGTGGCCTCGGCGCCCTCCAGGCCCCGTTCGTCGCGCACGACGATGGTCAGCCCGGGCACCAGGAACGCCGTCTGCCGGGCACGCCCGTAGAGCGTCTCCAGGGAGAGCTTGGCGTCCTTGAGGAAGATCTGCCGGTCCGCCCAGTAGCGGACGCGGGTGCCGGTGCGGGCCTTGGGCACCTTCTTGCCCTTGAGGAGCCCGCTGGCGGGGTCGAAGGGGGCGTCCGGGCCGGACTCGGTGAAGATGCCGGGCACGCCGCGGCGGAAGCTGATCGAGTGCGTCCGGCTGTTGCGGTCGACCTCGACGTCCAGCCGGGAGGACAGCGCGTTGACGACGGAGGCGCCCACGCCGTGCAGACCGCCGGAGGCGGCGTAGGAGCCACCGCCGAACTTGCCGCCCGCGTGCAGCTTGGTCATCACGACCTCGACGCCCGACAGGCCCGTCTTGGGCTCGACGTCCACGGGGATGCCGCGGCCGTTGTCGCGCACCTCCACCGAGCCGTCGTCGTGGAGGACGACCTCGATGCGGTCGCAGAAGCCGCCCAGGGCCTCGTCGACGGAGTTGTCGATGATCTCCCACAGGCAGTGCATCAGGCCACGGCTGTCCGTGGACCCGATGTACATACCGGGACGCTTGCGGACGGCTTCGAGGCCCTCGAGGACGAGCAGGTGCCGCGCGGTGTAGTTGGAGCCGTCCCGGTCTGCTCCGGTCAGCAGCGCAGTGGACGGCACGGACATTTCGGCGGTCACGCGGTTCGCTCCTCGCTGAATTTCTGTCTGGCCCTCGTTCGGGCACATGGGTGGCTCGGGTCGCCGTTCAGAGGGTACCGAGGCCTGGTAGAGCCTTTGTGCCGCCACCCGTAACCAGGGCCATGCTAATCCAGACCTAGATCACATGTTCGATACCTCTCCGGGGTGACGTGCACATCACGTTCCCTTGGAGGCATGAACCATTTAGGCTCCGGGCACGTCCTCAAGAACAACCCGGCAGCCGGCCGGGGTGGACGACAACCCCCAGCGACGTGAAACCGTAGGCCCACGCAATACGGCTCATTCGCCGCCAAATCGTCAAGATCCGGCTCACTCGGAAGGAAGTTTCGAGGAAAAGCCACGAGCGGGAACGTTTTCGGCCTGGTTGGATGTTGACCCTGGTACGACAGCTCGTCGAGCTAGAGAAGAGGCGACGTGACTACTGTTCTGACCCCCGCGAGCCCGCTGACGGCCGCTGACCGCTGCGACCGGTGCGGCGCTCAGGCATACCTGCGCGTCGTTCTCATGAGCGGCGGTGAACTGCTCTTCTGTGCCCACCACGGGCGCAAGTTCGAGCCAGAACTCAAGAAGATCGCCGCGGAGATACAGGACGAGACGGAGCGGCTCACCGCCGTCCCGGCGTCCGCGTCCGACGAGGACCGCTGAGTCCCTCGCCGAACGCCGATACATCGCATTCCACGACGAGCGAGGTCCCGCCACCCAGGGCTGGACAGCCGCGGGCGGCCACCCCACGGGGAGGCCGCCCGCTCTCGTACCCTCATCACGGGGCCTTCCCGGGCGGCTGAGCGCCTTGTGGCTGCTGGGCGACCTGTGCCTGCGCCGGAGGCTGCGGAGGCCCCTGAGCAGCCGTCTGAGGCGGTGCCGGGGGCACCACGGCCGGCGGCGGGGCCTGTGGCGGCGCGACTGCCGCGGGCGGCGCGGCGGGCTGCGGGTTCACGACAGGCGGCCGCGACAGATTCTCGGCACTGTGCTGCTGCACCAAAGCGGCGACGGCCGAGATCCGTGTGTACACCCCCGGATGCTGCGGCAGGGCACAGCCGCTCCCCCACGACACCAGCCCCACCAGCCGCCCCTCCGCCACCAGCGGCCCCCCGCTGTCCCCCTGGCAGGCATCCCGCCCGCCCTGCAGCACACCCGCGCACAGCATCGACGACGGCTGGTACACGGCCTCCTGACCGCCCGGGTACACGCGTCGGCACTGTTCGTCCTCCAGCACGAACACCTGGGACGCCCGCAGACCGTCCGCGTAGTTGCCGTTGCCGATCGTGTCCCCCCACCCGTAGACACCGGCCGACGTACCGGGGGCGTAGGCGCCGTCCCCGGGCTGCGCCATGGCGATCGGGTAGTTCTCCGGCACGGGCGTCGACAAGGTGATGACGGCGACATCCCCCGCATTGGTCTCCGGGTCGAAGCCCGGGTTGACCCAGATGCTCTTGGGCGGCAGCTCGCTGCCCTGCCGGGTCCGCAGGTCGGTGCGGCCGACGATGACGCGCAGGTCCTTCACGTCCGACGGATCGCCACCGAGCACCTCACGGCTCAGGCAGTGTGCCGCCGTGACGACGGTCGTACGCCCCACCAGCGCCCCGCCGCAGAATTGCCCGGACCGCATAGGGCCGAACCGGTCACGACTCGCCAGAGCCACCGCCCAGGGCGCGTCCGCACTGCTCACCGCCTGCCCGCCGACCACTCCGCGGTCGTCCCCCCGGACGGGGCCGGGGGCCAGCAGGGCCAGCACTGCCGTCCCGACCAGCGGGTAGCTCAGGGCGCGCATTTCCACCTCTCCTGACCAAAGCGGAGTTCCTCGCATACCCAGCGTTACCCCCGCGGGCGGACACCGCATCCGGAAGCGGGCAGGGCCCGGCCCCTCCGAAGAGGGACCGGGCCCTGCCCGCAGACCGGATCGGGTGGATCAGTCCAGGTAGTCGCGCAGCACCTGGGAGCGCGACGGGTGACGCAGCTTGGACATCGTCTTGGACTCGATCTGGCGAATGCGCTCGCGCGTCACGCCGTAGACCTTGCCGATCTCGTCCAGCGTCTTGGGCTGGCCGTCGGTGAGGCCGAAGCGCATCGAGACGACACCCGCCTCGCGCTCGCTGAGCGTGTCCAGGACGGAGTGCAGCTGCTCCTGCAGGAGCGTGAAGCTGACCGCGTCCGCCGGCACGACCGCCTCGGAGTCCTCGATGAGGTCACCGAACTCGCTGTCGCCGTCCTCGCCCAGCGGGGTGTGCAGGGAGATCGGCTCACGGCCGTACTTCTGGACCTCGATGACCTTCTCGGGGGTCATGTCGAGCTCCTTGGCCAGCTCCTCCGGGGTGGGCTCGCGGCCCAGGTCCTGGAGCATCTGGCGCTGCACACGGGCGAGCTTGTTGATGACCTCGACCATGTGCACCGGGATACGGATGGTGCGGGCCTGGTCGGCCATCGCGCGCGTGATGGCCTGGCGGATCCACCAGGTCGCATACGTGGAGAACTTGTAGCCCTTGGTGTAGTCGAACTTCTCCACCGCGCGGATCAGACCGAGGTTGCCTTCCTGGATGAGGTCCAGGAAGAGCATGCCGCGGCCGGTGTAGCGCTTGGCCAGCGAGACCACCAGACGGAGGTTGGCCTCCAGCAGGTGGTTCTTGGCGCGGCGCCCGTCCTCGGCGATGATCTCCAACTCGCGCTTGAGCTTCGGGGCCAGCTTGTCGGCGTTCGCCAGCTTGTCCTCGGCGAACAGACCGGCCTCGATGCGCTTGGCGAGCTCGACCTCCTGCTCGGCGTTGAGCAGGGGAACCTTGCCGATCTGCTTGAGGTAGTCCTTGACCGGGTCGGCGGTGGCACCGGCCACCGCGACCTGCTGCGCGGGGGCGTCGTCCTCGTCCTCGTCGGACAGCACGAAGCCCTTGTTCTCGCCGGCCTCGTCCTCTTCCTCGCCCTTGCCCGGGGCGGGGGTCTCATCGAGGAGCTCGTCCTCGAGCAGCTCGTCGGCGTCCTTCTTGGAGGCGGTCTTCTTCGCCGCCGTCTTCTTGGCGGCGGTCTTCTTGGCCACCGTCTTCTTGGCCACTGCCTTCTTGGCGGCGGTCTTCTTGGCGGGCGCCACGGCCTCGCCGGTCTCGTCCTCCCCGTACGCACCCGACTGGGCGGACGGGGCGGAGACTGCCGATCCGGCAGGCGAGGCCTGCCGGGAGGTGACCGTCTTGGAGGAGACGGCCTTGGTGGCGGTGCGCTTCGCCGGGCTCTTCGCTGCGACGCTCTTGCGGGTGCGCTTGGGCGCCTCTGCGGCACTGACCATCAGCGTCACACCCTCCTCGTCGAGGACCTGGTTGAGGCTGCGCAGTACGTTCTTCCACTGGGTTGGCGGAATCTGGTCAGCCTCGAAGGCCCGACGCACGTCGTCGCCGGCGATCTGCCCCTCGGCCTTTCCCTGCTCGATGAGCGCCATCAGAGACTCGGATTCGGCGATCTCCGGCGGGAGCGTACGGGATGTGCTGGCCGACACGAACAACCTCTCGGAACGATGGAAACGGCTTCCGGTCCCGGCCCGCCCCGTTTCGGACGACCGGTTCCGACGACCGCCGGCAAAGGATGAACCGACGGCGCGGGCAGTAGTGCAGAGCAACACAGCGCCTCACGGGAGTCCTGTATTCCCTCCGCGGCTACCACCTCTTTAGTCATCGCGCTGCCTCAAAGAGCGTTACGCCCAATCCTCGTGGCCCGAGTCACACCCCATAAGGGAGCGAAAGACCACTGAACTGGACAGATCACCGCTCCTGGCTCCGGCAGCCGCGCGGAACGCCCACTCGGCGCGCGCACGGCCGTTCGCGCGCGCCGGATGAGCAATCCCGCGCTGAACCGTCCCGTCCGTACGGTCCCGTCACCCGGTCAGTGCTCGCGCGGGGCGGGGACGACGCGCTCGACCTCCGGGTGGGCGACCAGCAGTTGACGCATCGCCGCCTCCGCTCCCGCGGCGTCGCCCGCCCCTACGGCGTCGACGATCCGGAGGTGCTGGCCGACGCCCGCCTCGGTGGGCCGGTCGCAGCCGCTGGCCGAGGCCCCGGAGACGTGCAGGGCGGCCGAGACGATGCCGGCGAGGTGCTCCAGCATGCGGTTGCCGGCGACCTGCAGCAGGAGGGAGTGGAACTCGGCGTCGGCGCGGGAGAAGGTGAGCGAGTCGCCCTGGGCCAGGGCGTGCCCCATGATCTCGGCCATGTCGGCCAGCCGCTGCTGGACGTCCTCGCGGCCGTGGCCCGCCGCCAGCCGCGCGGCGAGCGGTTCGATGGTCCAGCGCAGCTCGCACAGCTCGCGGCGCTGGTCCTCCCGCTGCGGGCCGAAGGCCCGCCATTCGATGATGTCGGGGTCGAGCAGGTTCCAGTCGCTGACCGGGCGGACCCGGGTGCCGACGTTGGGGCGGGCGCTGACCAGGCCCTTGGCCTCCAGCACGCGCAGGGACTCGCGGACGACGGTGCGGGAGACCTCGAAGCGCTGCCCGATCTCCTCCGGGACCAGCGGGCGGTCGGCGCCCAGGTCCCCGGAGACGATCATCTGGCCCAGCTGCTGGACGAGCTGGCCGTGCAGCCCGCGGCCGCGGCTGCCGGCCGCGCGGCGGCCCGCGCGGCCGAGCTCCGCCTCGCCCTCCCAGGCGGGCGGGGCGCCGCGGTCGGGCCCGTGGGCCTCGGCGTAGGAGTAGCGGTCAAGCTCGCCCGGGCCGGCGAGGCCGGAATCGGCGGGGCGAGCCGCGGTCATCATGGTGTGCGCAAGGGTACTCACGCTTCCTTTGTCGGCTACACCTTCTGGCCCCTTGAGGTCTTTGGTGAAAAGCACACGAAAGGGTGATCGCCCATTACCTTACAATTGACGCCCAAATGGACATTTGGGCGCCTGGTTCACGGCAGAGTGAATACGGAGTGTCACAACCTCCCGCTCGCCGCTTCCTTGTCCGGACGGTGCCGTGGGCACATCTGCCTCGGTCGTGACCCGGAGGCGGTCCCGGCACCCCCGGACTGATTGTCACTCTGCGTGGACCGCTGTGCCGCTCGTTCGCATAGCACAGCCTCAGCGCACCCGCCCGCGCAACACGGTGAGGATGTAAGCCCCTCCGAGCCCTGCGAGGGCCAGCGCGAGCGCCCATCCGACCGGCTGGGACATCAGTCGCAGCACTGCTGTGAAGCCCTGGTCCATTCCGGAGGGCCACTGGACAACGGCGGTCGAGCGCAGCCGCTCCGGCAGACCGGTCAGCGAGCGCACCGCAGGCCGGGCGAACAGTCCGCTCAGGACGGGAACTACGAACACCGGCACCGCCAAGACGGCCAGCAGCCCCAGTCCGGTGGACCGGAAGAGCCCTGCGGCGAAGAGTCCGGCCCAGGCGCAGCCCACCGAGAGCGCGGACCAGCCGGTCAGTGTGACGCTCCAGTCGTCCGGAAGGACAGCGACCGGCTCTCCGAAGAGCAGGCGCAGGACAGCGGCGTCGACACCGATGGAGGCCAGCGCGAGGAACACGGCGGCAGCGGCGGTGACCGTGAGCTTGGCGCCCAGCAGACCCAGGCGGCGCGGAACGGCGCCCTGGTCCGGTCCGAGAGCGGGGTAGCGGAACTCCTGCCCGAAGGCGAGCGCACCCAGCAGCCCGGCGCCGAGGACGACCGGCGGGAGCGGGAACGCGAGCGGCCAGCCGGTGAGCAGGCGCAGTGCCGGCGGGTTGCCGGTACGGGCGAGCAGCACGGAGACGACCAACGAGGCGGCCAGGGCCACGGCCCCCACCGTCCAGCCGGTGCGGACACCTGCGCAGCGGCGCAGTTCATAGCGCAGCGGCCAGACAGGACCGGGTGCGGGCCGGCGCTTGTGCAGGCGGGGAGGCGTGCAGGGCGAGGAGCCGTCGGCGTGCTGCTCCTCGGCTCCGGCTGCGACCGTGCCCGCCGCGCCGCCCGCGGCCTCGGGCGTACGGCCGTCGGCGCGCTCCAGCGGGGTGACGGGGCCGGTGTCGCCGGTCTCCTCGGTCAGGCGGTGCACCAGGATGCCGTGCCGGTACGCGACCTCGCCGACAGCCGCACAACTGCTGCCGTAGACATGGAGCCGGCTGCCGCCGTCGAACGCGACCTCGACGGGAGGGCCGGGCTGCGCATCCGCCGCTGTCTCGGCCTCCTCGCCGAGGATGTGGGCGAGCCGTGCGGCGTGCGGCGAGCGGACGACGACGCGCGGGCGCAGCCGGCAGGCGGCGAACGCGGCGGCTTCCTGGTCCGCGACGAGCCGGCCGTGGTCGATGGTGACGACCTGGTCGCCGAGGCGGGCCGCTTCCACGGCGTCGCGCGAGGTGACGAGGACGGCGCCGCCCTGGGCCGCGTAGCCGCGCAGCATTCCGTGCAGCCATGCGGTCTCGCGGGGGGAGAGGCCGTGGGCCGGTTCGTCGAGGATCAGCGTGTGGGGATCGCCGAGGAGCGCGGCGGCCAGGCCGAGGCGGCGGTCCATGCCGAGGGAGAACCCGCCCAGGCGCTGGTCGGCGAGGCCGCTGAGTCCGACGACCTCCAGGACGTCGTCGGCGCGTTCGACGGGGACCCCGGCGGCGGCGCTGAGCATGCGCAGGTGCCCGCGGGCCGTCCGTCCGGGGTGGCCGGGGACGTCGCCCAGGAGCATCCCGATCTCCCGGGTGGGGTGGGGGACCTGGTCCAGGGGGCGGCCGCGGAAGAGGGCGACGCCGCGTCCGGGGTCGAGCCTCAGCATCAGGCGCAGGGCGCTGGTCTTGCCGGCTCCCGGCTCGCCGAGCAGGACGGTGACCCGGCCCGGGCGGGCCTCGAAGGTGAGGTCGTCGACGGCGAGTGGCTTGTTGCGGCGGGGGGCGCTGGTGAGTCCGATGGCCTGGATCATGGCTTCTCTCGCGGGCGCGTGACGTGATTCGACCCGGCGCGCGGGATCGGCGGTGACCGGCGGGTTACGACGGCGGCTCGGCGCGCGGGGGCGGGAGGACGTACCGCAGCACCGTAACCCTGTATGTCTTATTTGCTACGCAATGGCGGCTGTTCTGGGGTGTGTCACCCCGGATGGACGGCTCCGCAGGGCGGACCTCCGGCCCGTCCTGCGGCTCACGCCTCGGGACGCAGCATCGGCGGGTTGAGCAGCGTGGCCCCGCCCGCCCGGAACAGCTGTGCCGGGCGCCCGCCCTGACGCGTCGTCGTACCGCCGGTGGGGACCAGGAAGCCGGGAGTGCCCGTGACCTTGCGATGGAAGTTGCGCGGGTCCAGCGCGACGCCCCACACCGCTTCGTAGACCCGGCGCAGCTCGCCGACCGTGAACTCCTGCGGGCAGAACGCGGTGGCCAGCGAGGAGTACTCGATCTTGGAGCGGGCGCGCTCGACACCGTCCGCGAGGATGCGGGCATGGTCGAAGGCGAGCGGAACGGCCTGCTCGCCGTCGCGCCCGTAGCCGGTTTCCTGGTCCAGCAGCTCCTCCACCGGCGCCCAGCGGACGCTGCGCGCGTCGCCTCCCGCCCGCGGGGCCGGCAGGTCGGGGGCGAGGGCGAGGTGTGCCACGCTCACCACCCGCATGCGGGGGTCGCGCTTGGGGTCGCCGTACGTGGCGAGCTGTTCCAGGTGCGCGGCATTGGGGACCACGGAGCCCGCCGGGTCGTGGGCGTGCAGGCCGGTCTCCTCGGCCAACTCCCGGGCGGCCGCGGTGGTCAGGTCCTCGTCGGCCCGCACGAATCCGCCGGGCAGCGCCCATCGGCCCTGGAACGGGGGCTCACCACGGCGCACGGCCAGCGCGCACAGCGCATGGCGGCGCACGGTCAGCACGACCAGGTCGACGGTCACGGCAAAGGGCGGAAAGGCCGACGGGTCGTAGGGCATGACGCGATCATAGTCGTCTGCCTGACGATAAACAGGCTCTTGGACCACGCTCGCGGGCGCTCCTTCGGTCGGTCCGGCGTGCACGGCGCTCACATCCCCAACTGCAGGCCGCCGGCGGCTTCCTCGACCATGCCGAGCCCGAGCCTGCTGATCCTCACGGCGAAGGGCTGCCCGGCGACGCGCAGCCCGGTGAAACGCAGGGCCCCCAGCGGCGCACTGCGCAGCGGCCGGACCGCCACGCTGCCCCCGGGCACATCCGGCCGCACCCCGGCCAGCACGGTCAGGAGCTGGACCGCGCCGGCGGCGGCGACGGCCGCTGGTCGGCAGGCGGCGGGATGCGGCAGCGGCACGCTCCCCCTGGCCCGCTGTTCCCCCGCGTACATCTCCGGCAGCCGGTGGCCGAAGGCCTCGGCGGCGTCGACCGCTCCTCGCAACAGCCCGCTCGCCTCGTTCTCGTATCCGGCCGTCGCGAGGCCCGCGACGGCCACAGCGGTCTCGTGGACCCGCACGGCGCCGTTCCGGTGTCCGAACGGGTTGTACCCGGCCTCCTTCGAACCGAGGCTGCGCAGCCCCCAGCCGGAGTCGAGAGCGGGGCCGCCGAACAGCCGGGCCAGCTGCTCGGTCTGCACCTTGTCGAGCAGCCCCGGGGCGGCCCGGCCCTCCCCGAGCAGCCCTGTGTCGAGCAGGTGCGCGGCTGCGCAGCCGAGGTGGGATATCCGGCGGCCGTCGGGGGTGAGGCAGGCCACCGGTCGGCCGCCGCCCACGTCGTCGGTCCAGAAGTCCTCCCGGAAGCGGCGCCGGAGACCGGCGGCCCAGTCGAGCAGCTCCTCGGCACCGGGCCGGCCGAACGCCGTCAGGAGGTCCGCACCGAGCAGCGCCGCCCGGTGCGCATGGGCCTGCACCTCGCAGCGGTAGGGGCCGCCTGGCACCGGGTCCGCGAGGTACCCGCCGTCCCCGGCAGCCGCACGGAGCCAGGCCAGGCACCGCTCGGCCGCCGGCACGAGCGGTGCCGCCTCCTGCGGAGGAAGCCCCCACCGCCAGGCCTCGGCCAGAACCGCCGGGAAGAGCAGCGTCGCCTCGACTCCCGTGCAGCCGGGCGGCACATGGGCCCCGGCGTGCCGCAAAGGTCCGGGGATGCGGCCGGCGTCGGGGCCGGATCCCGCGAGCTGGGTGCGTGCCAGCGTGCGCAGCGTCCCTGCGGCGAGCCCGGTGCCGAGCGGAAGGGCCATCCGGGCGGCCCACAACGCCTCGGCCGGCGAGAGGCGGCCGCAGCGCCACGGAATGCCCGCGGCGAGGTGGGCATCGCCCGGGTGCACCGGATCGCGCACGAGCAGGGCGCGCAGATCCTCCAGGCTCGCCGCCAACAGGGCAGCGGCCCGCGGGTCGTCGCCTTCCGCCTCCGCGTCGCTCCACGGGGGCGCCCCGCCGCGGTCTCGGCTGCTGCTCCCGCCCGGCTGCGGGCGGCCCGGGGCGTCCGGCCGGACCCGGAGCTCGACGCTGTGGCTGCCGCCGGGCGGCAGCCGTATCTCCCAGCACAACAGGCCCGCCGAGGCCAGGACATCGCCGGGCGCCGGGTCGGCGGTGACCACCGCCTGCCCGCCGGGGCCCGACCAGCGCAGCCCCGAGGCGTGCACACCCGCAGGGAGCTCCGGCCCGGCCAGTCCCGCTGCCACGGCTCCCAGCTCGGCGAGGTCGGTGCCCAGGGACACCTCCAGGGCCAGCCGCACCTCCTGGACCGCCGCGCTGCGCAGGGTGATGCGCTCGGTGCCCTCTGCGTCCCGCAGCCGCTCGACGGTGACGGCCGGGTCGGGCCCCGCGTCGGCCGGCGTCCGCACCGTGCCGACGAACCGGGCCCGTCCCGCGGCGACCATGCGCCCCTGCACGGGCACCGGCTCGGCGCCCGCGACCCGCACCCTGCACCGCGCGAGCAGACGCCGCCCGCCGCGGTAGAAGCCGTCGAGACCCTGGCCGGTCAGCTGCCCGTGCTCACCGGAGATGGCCAGGGCGGGCAGTGCGACGCAGATCAGCACCCCGTGCACAGGGGCCGGTGCGGGAGGGCGTCCGCCGCCGGGACGCCGGGGTGCGGGCGGGCGGTGGGCCTGCTGACCGTTGGGGGCAATGCCTTGCACTCGTCTGCGCTCCCTGGGGGCATCACGGTCCGGATCTCGAACAGCCATTGCGGGCTACATGGGTGAACGGCGCGGGGCCCGCCGAGGTCACGGTGGCCGTTGCGCAGCGCGGTCACTGCCGGCTCCGCGCGCCCCGCTGCCCGGTGCGCCGCCGCGGCCGGGCCTTGCCCACGGGACCGTTGGCCGTCGCCGGGCCGACGGGACCGTCCGTCGCCGCAGGGCGGCGGCGCCTGGTGGGCAGTGTCTTTCCCGCCGCCGTCCTTCCCGCCACTGTCTTTCCCTCTGCTGTCGTTCCCTCTGCCGACTTCTCCGTCATCGTCTTCTCCGCCGCCGGGGAGGCGCCCGTCCTCTCCCCCGCTCCCCCGGAACGGCCCGCCCTCGCGCGGTCGCTCCCGGCAGCGTCCGCCTCCGCCTCGACGGCGGCGGCCAGCGCCCGGCCGGCCCGCTCCCGGCGGAGGCAGCGGCGCAGGAGCTCCGGGTCCAGGCCCTCGTTGCAGGCACGGTGCAGCAGCTGGGCGAAGAGGTATCCCGGGTCGATGTCCAGCGCGCCGCCCAGGGCGACCCTCGCCTCGGGGTGGTCCCCGAGGGACCAGGCCACCCAGCCGGCCAGGGCGAACGGCGCCGTGGCGTGCTCCTGGTACGGCGGCACGCAGCGACGGGCGAGGGCCCGCCAGAGGCGCAGCGCCGCCGGGGCCTGCGGGCCCTCCATCCACTCGGCGGCCCGGTCGCGCGCGGCGCGGTCCTGCAGGCCGATGATGATCGTCGCCGCTTCGTCGGCGCCGATCAGCGCATCGTCCCGCGCGTCGGCCGCTGCGCGCTGTGTGCCGGGCTCCGCCTCCTGGAAGCGGTCCAGCAGCAGCCGCACCAGATCCAGCGTTTCCTGCCGGACCGTCTCGCAGTCCGTGCCGCTCAGGATGCGGGGCACGAGGTCGGCGGCGGCCCCGTCCAGCGCCCGCAGCTGTGCCTCGGCCCGGTCCCCGGTGAGCGGTGCGTAGCGGGCCTCCATCTCCCGCAGCGTGCCCCGGACCTGGATGCCTGCGTAGGCGGCGGCCGCTGCCATCACCGACGTCCCCGGGAGGGCCAGCGGCACACCCTCCGGCGGGCAGCAGCGTTCGTCGGGGCAGCAGTAGGACCAGAACCGGCCGCCGGAGATGCACAGTGCCTCGAAGACCGGCACGTCGAGGCTGCCGCATGCGACACGCAGGCACTGCGCGAGCGGCTGGAGCCGCTCCATGACCTCCGATGCCGTCTCCCCCTCGCCGGGGTCCCGGCAGAGGAACAGCACGATGCCGTCGGGCCGGGCGCCCCGCTTGGCGCTGCCCGCGACCAGGGTCTCGGCGAGCTGGTCGCACACCTCGGGCCACTCGGCCCGGCTGCCGGGGATGCCGAGCCTGAGCCGCCCGCCGAAGCGGCCGCGATCACCGTGCAGCGCCACCATGACGATGCTGTCGGTTGGGTGAAAGCCCATCAGATATGGGAGGGCGTCGGCGAGTTCGGCCGGACTGCGGAGGGTGATCTGGGTTTCCGGCCGGGGGTCCCAGGGCGTGGTCGAGGAGTCGGCGGAGGCTGCGGACGGGCGGGATGTTTCGTCGCGGTTGCTCATGACCCGAGGGTCCCGTGAGCCCGCCGCAGCCCGCCAGCCCTGTGGATAACTCCTGCCATATGGTCCTACTAATGCTGAGGGCTGTGGACAGCGCGTTCGCGCGGTGTCGGTGGTGTCGTGTTGCATGGGGGCATGACCAACGAAGCCCTCCGTGCCTCGGCCGACGCCGTCCTCGCCCGTCTCGTCGGAGACACCACGGGCGAGGCGAGACTGCGCGAGGACCAGTGGCGAGCGATCGAGGCGCTGGTCGCCGACCGCCGCCGTGCCCTCGTCGTCCAGCGCACCGGCTGGGGCAAGTCCGCGGTGTACTTCGTGGCCACGGCACTCCTGCGCGAGCGCGGCAGCGGGCCCACGGTGATCGTCTCCCCGCTGCTGGCGCTCATGCGCAACCAGGTGGAGGCGGCCGCGCGCGCAGGCATCCGGGCGCGCACGATCAACTCCTCGAACACCGAGGAGTGGGAAACGGTGCAGGCCGAGATCGCCGCGGGCGAGGTCGACGTGCTGCTGGTCTCGCCGGAGCGCCTCAACAATCCCGACTTCCGCGACCAGGTGCTGCCCAAGCTCGCCGCCGCCACCGGCCTGCTCGTCGTCGACGAGGCGCACTGCATCTCCGACTGGGGCCACGACTTCCGGCCCGACTACCGCAGACTGCGCACTATGCTCGCCGAGCTCTCCCCCGGCGTCCCCGTGCTGGCGACGACGGCCACCGCCAACGCCCGTGTCACCGCGGACGTCGCCGAGCAGCTGGGCACGGGCGAAGGCGCGGAGAAGGCGCTCGTCCTGCGCGGTCCGCTGGACCGGGAGAGCCTGAGCCTGGGCGTCCTCCGGCTGCCCGACGCCGCGCACCGGCTGGCCTGGCTCGCCGACCACCTCGACGAGCTGCCCGGCTCCGGCATCATCTACACCCTCACCGTCGCCGCCGCCGAGGAGGTCGCGGCGTTTCTGCGCCACCGCGGCCATACCGTCGCCTCCTACACGGGCAAGACCGAGAACGCCGACCGCCAGCAGGCCGAGGAGGATCTGCTCGCCAACCGCGTCAAGGCGCTTGTGGCCACCTCCGCGCTGGGCATGGGCTTCGACAAGCCGGACCTGGGATTCGTGGTCCACCTCGGCTCCCCTTCCTCCCCCATCGCCTACTACCAGCAAGTGGGCCGCGCCGGGCGCGGGGTGAAGCACGCCGAGGTGCTGCTGCTGCCCGGCCGTGAGGACGAAGCGATCTGGAAGTACTTCGCCTCGCTGGCCTTCCCCCCGGAGGAGCAGGTGCGCCGCACTCTCGATGTGCTGGCGGCATCGGACGTCCCGCTCTCCCTCCCCGCGCTCGAACCCCGGGTGGAGCTGCGCCGTTCGCGCCTGGAGACCATGCTCAAGGTCCTCGACGTGGACGGCGCCGTCCGCAGGGTTCGCGGCGGCTGGACGGCGACCGGCCGCCCCTGGGAGTACGACGCCCAGCGCTACGCCTGGGTCGCCGAGCAGCGCACGGCCGAACAGCAGGCGATGCGCGACTATGCGGCGACGACGGCCTGCCGGATGGAGTTCCTGCGACAGCAGCTGGACGACGAGCAGGCCGCCCCGTGCGGACGCTGCGACAACTGTGCAGGGCTGCGGTTCACCGCCGACGTGTCCGAGGCGACCCTGAGTGCTTCGCGGGGCGAACTCGGGCGTCCCGGCGTGGAGGTGGAGCCGCGGCGCATGTGGCCGACGGGGCTCCCTGCCGTCGGTGTTGATCTCAAGGGCCGTATTCCCGCGGGCGAACAGGCTGCCCCAGGGCGTGCCCTCGGCCGGCTCTCCGACATCGGCTGGGGCAACCGTCTGCGCCCGCTGCTCGCCCCCCAGGCTCCGGACTGCCCCGTTCCGGACGATGTCGCCGCCGCCGTGGTGACGGTCCTGGCCGACTGGGCGCGCGGGCCCGGGGGTTGGGCCTCCGGCGCCCCGGAGGCCCCCGCCCGGCCGGTGGGCGTCGTCACCCTGGCCTCGCGCACCCGGCCGCAGTTGATCCGGTCCCTGGGCGAACATATCGCCGATGTCGGCCGCATGCCCCTCCTCGGCACGGTCGAGTACCACGATCCCCACACGGATACCAGAGTGCCACGCTCCAACAGTGCCCAGCGCCTGCGCGCGCTCGAGGGCGCACTCGCCGTGCCGCCGCCCCTTGCGGAGGCACTTGGCGCCGCAGGCGGCCCGGTGCTCCTGGTCGACGACTTCACCGACTCGGGCTGGACGTTGGCCGTCGCTGCGCGGCTGTTGCGGCGGTCCGGGGCCAAGGGGGTGTTTCCGCTGGTCCTGGCCGTGCAGGGATGAGTGGGGACGAAGGCGGGCAACGCCGCCGGGAACGAGCGCAGCGGAGGGGGGAATTCAGTCGGCGGACCGCCGATACCGGTCACGGGTAGGAGCCGATCGTTGCCGCACGGCCGTCGATCCCGGGAGAATTGGCCCCGGCTCCCCGCTCCCGCCCGTCCACGGCTTCCGTGGCCGGCTGCCGCGGTGTGCGTTCCTGCCCGAACTCCCGCCCGGACACGGGCGTGCAGACGAAGGGAGAAGCATGGCCTTCGGCTTGGCTCCGTCTCCCCCGGCCGATCCCGTTCCCCGTCTGGGCAGGCTCCTCGAGCCCGCCGCGTGGGCCGCATGCGGCGTCCCGCTGCTGCGCAACCCGCGCGAGGTCGTCACCGGACTGCATACGCGCCATCGGCCCACGCCGACCACGGCCGTGGTCGCCGTGCTCGACCCGGACGAACGGCTCGCCGCGAGCGCTTCCTTCGTCAGGCGCACGGATCTGTCCGACGGCTGGGAGCTGCGCAATGCGCTGCTCGCCCAGTTGCGCCGGGTGATCCCGCACGACTTGCGCAGACGCGTTCCCGTCCGCACCGCCGTGCTGCTCTACTGCCGCGAGGGCGAGGCCCATTGGACGCCGGAGGACGGCGCCTGGATGTGGGGACTGCGCGACGCCTGCAGCCTGCACGGGCTGCGCTGCGGCGCGTACATCACGCTGACGACGGCCGGCTGGCACATCCTCGGCGAAGGCCGCAGCGGACGGCAGCCATGCTCCCTGGCACGTGCCGCCGCGCCGCTCAGTGCCGGCGGCGGGGCGCCCGGGGCGCACCGTCACACGGCGGCCCGGTGATCGCGCGGGGCAGCACCATGCGCCGCCGACGGCCGGGGCGACCCGGCCCTCGGCGGCGCGGACGTCAGACGCCGGTGGCCAGAAGGGAGTTGACCCGCTGCGGGTCGCCGCAGACGATCAGCAGGGCGCCGGCCCGGGCCATGGCCGCGGGAAGCGCAGCGGTCACGGCGGAGTCCGAACCGCCGTTGACGGCCAGGACGACGACGGGCCGGGATGCCGCACGCTGTGCGTCGGCGCCCGCGTAGAAGACGTCGTCGGCCGCGTCGTGCTGCGCCCAGTACGACGCTTCGCCGAAGGACAGCTCGTGCGCGGCCCACGGGTGCGGGTCGCCGGTGGTGAGCACCAGGACCTCGCCGGGGGCGCGCCCGGTGTCCAGCAGCAGGTCGACGGCCTCGTCCGCGGCGTCCAGGGCACCCTCCACGGAAGCGGGGATGAGCTGGATCTGCGGGGTGGCCGCCGGAGCCGTCCGCTGCGGGGTACGCGGGGACGGGACCGCTGCCGGGCCACGCTGGGCGCCGGGGTTGCCGGGCCGCGCCGGGGCCGGGCGGGGGCCGGGACCAGGGACAGGACGGGGGGTCGACGCCGTGCGGCCGACGGCCGCCACTGCGCGAGGACCCGGGACGCTCTCGTGAATCTGAGGCTCCTCGGGGATGAGAGGCATGACTTGATGTTTATCAAACGCCGGTGCGGGCTGCGTCGGCGGGTACCGCTTGGGCCGGTCAGAAGTCGAACCCGAGCTGCCCGCCCGCTTCCAGGGAAGCACCGGTACGGGGCTCAGGAAAGACCCGAACCCGCTTCAGGTGCTGCCACTTCGGCAGTGTGTCCAGGTAGGACCAGGACAACCGGTGGTACGGGGTGGGGCCGAGCTCCTCCAGGGCCGCACGGTGCACCGGCGAGGGATAGCCGGCGTTGTCGCAGAACCCGAAGTCCGCGTGCTCGGAGCCCAGTTCGGCCATCATCGCGTCCCGCCGGACCTTGGCGATCACGGATGCCGCCGCGACGACCACGCAGGACTGGTCGCCCTTGATGACCGTACGGACCTTCCACGGGTCGCCGAGGTAGTCGTGCTTGCCGTCGAGGATCACCACCTCGGGCCGTACGGGCAACGCGTCCAGGGCGCGGGTCGCGGCCAGCCGCAGGGCGGCCGTCATACCCAGCTCGTCGATCTCCAGCGGGGAGGCGTCGCCGAGCGCGTAGGCGGTGACCCAGCTCTCCAGCACCCCGGCGAGCGCCAGGCGGCGCTTGGGGGTCAGCAGCTTGGAGTCGGTGAGGCCGTCCGGCGGGCGGCGCAGACCGGTGACGGCTGCACACACGGTGACCGGACCGGCCCAGGCACCGCGGCCGACCTCGTCGACACCGGCGACGATCTTGGCTCCCGTCGTCGCTCGAAGCGAGCGTTCGACGCTGTGGGTGGGCGGTTGGTAGGGCATGGCGTCAGCAAGGTTACGCTCCCCGGGGCGTCCGGCGTCGCCCCGCCCCCGGGTCCCCGTCCGGATCAGTGCGGGGCCGTGGGGAGCCAGTCGGGCAGGGCCTCGGTGAGCTCCAGCCAGCCGGCAGGCGGAGCGCCACGTTCCGCAGCCGCGACGACTCCCCCGGCGATGGCGCAGGTGGTGTCGATGTCGCCGCCGGCCCGGGCCGTCGTCCAGAACGCCGCTTCGAAGGAGCCGAGGTTGCGGGCCGCGGCCCACAGCGCGAACGGCACGGTGTCGTGGGCGCTGGTGCGGCGCCCGCAGCCGAGCACGGCGGCGACGGTCGTCGCGTCGCCGTAGTCGAGCATGTCGCGGGCGCGCCGCAGGCCCGCCTGCACCGCGCTCCTGGGCACGAGCGCGATCACCCCGTCCAGAAGGCTCTGGGGACCGGCCGGCCCGGCCGGTCCCGCGACGATCGCCGCCGCGGCCGCCACGGCCATGCTCCCGGCCACCGCCTCGCGGTGCTGGTGCGTGGTGTACGCGGAGATCTCCGCCTGGTGGGTGGCCTGCTCGGGGTCGTCCGCGTACCAGGCACCGAGCGGGGCGACCCGCATGGCGGCCCCGCTGCCCCAGGACCCCTGCCCCTTGAACATCGCGGCTGCCGGCTCCCGCCAGTCGTCACCCTTGGCGACCCGGTGCAGCAGGTCGGTGACCCTCCCGCCGTACCCCCGGTCCGCGTCGTGGTGCTCGGCGAAGGAGCGTGCCAAGGCGTCCTGGTCGATGCGTCCGTGCTCGGCGAGAACCGTCAGCACGGAGCAGGCCATCTCGGTGTCGTCGGTCCACCGCCAGGGCCCCGGAGGCAGCTGGCGGCGCTTGAGCGACGGGTAGTTGACGGGCGAGAAGAACTGGGAGCCGAGGGCGTCGCCCACGGCCAGCCCGCGCAGACTCGCCAGGGCTCGGTGGAATCTGTCAGCGCTCATCGCAGCGAACTCTAACCGGTGAAGCCGTACGGTTCGGGTGTGCACCAGCGCTCGAAGGGCCGGTCGAGGTGGTACCGGCCGTCGGCACCGAGCAGCAGCATGCGTGTCTCGGCGTTGCCCGGGTTCGACAGGCACTCGAACTCGGCGACGGTCCAGTGCAGCCAGCGCATGCAGAACAGCCGCATGGTGAGACCGTGCGTGACCAGCAGGACGTTCGGCGGATGGTCGGGGTCCTCGAAGCTGCGCCACAGGCTCTCCAGGAAGGCGCCCACCCGGTCGTAGACGTCGGCGCCCGACTCGCCCTGCGCGAAGCGGTAGAAGAAGTGGCCGTAGGCGTCCCGGCGGGCCTTCTGCCTGCGCACGTCCTCGCGGTCCTGCCAATTGCCCCAGTCCTGTTCGCGCAGGCGCGGCTCCTCCCGGACCCGGACCCGGGCCGGGTCGAGTTTCAGCAGGTGGAAGGTCTGATGGGTGCGGCGGTAGGGCGAGACGTAGGCGGAGACGTGCTCGTCCCCGAACAGCTCGCGCAGCCGTACGCCGGCCTCCTCGACCTGCCGGCGGCCGCTCGCGGTCAGGCTCAGGGCGTGGTCCGGCTCCCGCTCGTAGACGGCGTCGTCGACATTGCCCTCCGACTCTCCGTGCCGGATGAGAACGATGCGCCGGGGCCGTGCCATGCCGCCACCCTAGAACGCCCGTCCGCCGCGCGCCGCCTGCACTGCCCCACGGACAGCGCGTCGACGGGCACGTGCAGACGGATCGGGCGGGCGCGGAAGGCCATCCTGTTGCCGTCCTGGGCCGGCCGGGTGCGGCGCGGCGCGCCACTGCTCGTACACCTGCTCCCGGCGACGGCACACGGCCGCCCGTTCGGCGACGAATCCGGCGTAGCCGCCGCCGTAGCGGACCAGTGTCCTGCGGTCCTGCGGTCGAGGTCGACCCTGCCGGGGGGCGCCCGCAGGGTGTCCTCCAGCCGGTCCAGGGCGGCTCCGTCCAGGTGGTTGGCGGGTTCGCCCGCCTCCGGCTCCCGGAGCCCGGGCGTTCACACCGTCCAGGACGGTTCCATCTCCACGACGTCACCCGTGATCGCCGCGACGTCGGCCTCCGTCTGAGCGCGCAGGGCGAGCCGTTCCACCCGCTCCGCGCGGTACTTGCCGTGCTCGGCAACGGAGTTCCACATCGACAGCACGAGGAACTCCGGCCCGGGCGCCTGGCCGAAGACACCGCGCAGCATCCCCGGCGAGCCGGCCATCGCCGGGTTCCACACCTTCTCCTGCATCAGGGTGAAGTGCTCCTCGCGTTCCGGGCGCACCCGGCAGTGGGCGATGCGCACCACGTCCGCATCCGTGAACTGCGGCCGGAAGCCCACCTTCACATCGAAGCGGTGCTCGAACAGCCGCACTTGGATGTTCTTGTACGTGCCGGACTGGGCGGCCGCCAGCCTGTCGTGGGACCGCGCCATGAAGGAGTCGTAGAACGCACGGCTCTCCCAGAAGCCGAACAGGTGGGCCACATCGGGGCGTCCGCGGCTCCAGCCGCCGCCCTGTCCCCGGAACCCCGGTTCACCGAGCAGTCCCGCCCACTTGCGCTGCCCCCGCTCGAAGCCACGGCGGTCCACCACGGTGCAGCGAATCCACTTGACCAGCACCGGGACATCGTACGGCCCGCGCAGTGATCCGCATCAGGGAGCGCAGGAGTACACCCGGGCGAGCGCTCCGGTGCAACTCGGCGCCCGTTTCGCTCCCCGCACCACGGTCTCCCGCGCCACGGCCGCCGAACGCCGATGGCGGAACCGGCAGGTGCCGGCTCCGCCATCGGACCGTCAGCAGTGCATCAGCTGCAGCCGCTGGTCGAGCCGCAGCCCTCGCAGAGGTAGCAGCTGCCCGCACGGCGCATCTTCGTGCCGCAGGAGAAGCACAGCGGCGCGTCCGCGTTCAGTCCGAGCTGCATCTCCACCAGCTCGGTGGAGTTGTGGGCCTGCTTGGGCGCCGGAGCCACCGCGGCCGGCTGGGCCGGGACCTCGGGCTTCGGAGCCTCCGTCCGGCGCGGCGCGGACTGCGCCAGACCCTCGACGTCGACCTCCTCGTCGGACGGCTCGTACGAACCGGTGTCCAGGTGACGCTGGCGCTCCTCGGCGGAGTGGATGCCCAGGGCCGAGCGGGTCTCGAAGGGCAGGAAGTCCAGCGCCAGGCGGCGGAAGATGTAGTCGACGATCGACTGCGCCATCCGCACGTCCGGGTCGTCCGTCATACCGGCCGGCTCGAAGCGCATGTTGGTGAACTTCGAGACGTAGGTCTCCAGCGGCACGCCGTACTGCAGGCCCACCGAGACGGCGATGGAGAAGGCGTCCATCATGCCCGCGAGGGTCGAACCCTGCTTGGACATCTTGAGGAAGACCTCGCCCAGGCCGTCGTCCGGGTAGGAGTTGGCGGTCATGTAGCCCTCGGCACCGCCCACCGTGAAGGAGGTGGTGATGCCCGGACGGCCCTTGGGCAGACGCTTGCGGACCGGGCGGTACTCGACAACCTTCTCCGCGACAGCGGCGGGGGCGGCCTCGGCCTTCTTCTCCTCCTCCTTCTTCTTGGCGGAGAGCGGCTGGCCGACCTTGCAGTTGTCGCGGTAGATCGCGAGGGCCTTCAGGCCCATCTTCCAGCCCTCGAAGTAGACCTCCTCGACCTCCTCGACGGTGGCCGACTCGGGCAGGTTCACGGTCTTGGAGATCGCGCCGGAGAGGAACGGCTGCGCGGCGGCCATCATGCGCACGTGGCCCATGGCGGAGATCGCGCGCTCGCCCATGGCGCAGTCGAAGACCTCGTAGTGCTCGGACTTCAGGCCGGGGGCGTCGACGACATTGCCGTGCTCGGCGATGTGGGCGACGATCGCCTCGATCTGCTCCTGCTGGTAGCCCAGGCGCTTGAGCGCCTTGGGGACCGTGTTGTTCACGATCTGCATGGAGCCGCCGCCGACGAGCTTCTTGAACTTGACCAGGGCCAGGTCCGGCTCGACGCCCGTGGTGTCGCAGTCCATCATCAGGCCGATGGTGCCGGTGGGGGCCAGCACCGAGGCCTGGGCGTTGCGGAAGCCATGCTTCTCGCCGAGGCGGACCACGTCCTGCCAGGCCTCGGTCGCCGCGGCCCACACCGGGGTGTCCAGGTCGTCCATGCGACGGGCCGCGGTGTTGGCGTCCGCGTGCTGCTGCATGACGCGCTTGTGGGCGTCCGCGTTGCGGGCGTAGCCGTCGTACGGGCCGACGACCGCGGCCAGCTCGGCGGAGCGGCGGTACGAGGTACCGGTCATCAGCGAGGTGATGGCACCGGCGAGCGCACGGCCGCCGTCGCTGTCGTAGGCGTGGCCGGTGGCCATCAGCAGGGCGCCGAGGTTGGCGTAGCCGATGCCCAGCTGGCGGAAGGCGCGGGTGGTCTCACCGATCTTCTGGGTGGGGAAGTCGGCGAAGCAGATGGAGATGTCCATCGCCGTGATGACCAGCTCGACGACCTTGGCGAAGCGCTCGGCGTCGAACGACTGGTTGCCCTGCTCGTCGTCGCGCAGGAACTTCATCAGGTTCAGCGAGGCGAGGTTGCACGAGGAGTTGTCCAGGTGCATGTACTCGCTGCACGGGTTGGACGCGGTGATCCGGCCCGTCTCCGGCGAGGTGTGCCAGTGGTTGATGGTGTCGTCGTACTGGATGCCCGGGTCGGCGCACTGCCAGGCGGCCTCGGCCATCTTGCGGAAGAGCGCCTTGGCGTCGATCTCCTCGATGACCTCACCGGTCAGGCGGGCGCGCAGGCCGAACTTCGAGCCGGACTCCACGGCCTTCATGAACTCGTCGTTCACGCGGACCGAGTTGTTGGCGTTCTGGTACTGGACGGACGTGATGTCGTCGCCGCCCAGGTCCATGTCGAAGCCCGCGTCGCGCAGCGCGCGGATCTTCTCCTCCTCCTTCACCTTGGTGTCGATGAAGGCCTCGACGTCGGGGTGGTCGACGTCGAGGACGACCATCTTGGCCGCGCGGCGGGTGGCGCCGCCCGACTTGATCGTTCCTGCGGAGGCGTCGGCGCCGCGCATGAAGGAGACCGGGCCGGACGCGTTGCCGCCGGAGGAGAGCAGCTCCTTGGAGGAGCGGATGCGGGAGAGGTTCAGGCCGGCGCCGGAGCCGCCCTTGAAGATCATCCCCTCTTCCTTGTACCAGTCGAGGATCGACTCCATGGAGTCGTCGACGGAGAGGATGAAGCAGGCGGACACCTGCTGCGGCTGCTTGGTGCCGACGTTGAACCAGACCGGGGAGTTGAAGCTGAAGACCTGGTGCAGCAGGGCGTAGGTGAGCTCGTGCTCGAAGATCTCGGCGTCCGCGGGGGAGGCGAAGTAGCCGTGCTCCTCACCGGCCTTGCGGTAGGTGAGCACCACGCGGTCGATGAGCTGCCGGAGGCTTGCCTCGCGCTCGGGCGAACCGACGGCGCCGCGGAAGTACTTGCTCGTGACAATGTTGACCGCGTTCACCGACCAGAAGTCGGGGAACTCGACGCCACGCTGCTCGAAATTGATCGAGCCGTCACGCCAGTTGGTCATGACGACGTCACGACGCTCCCAGACCACCTCGTCGTACGGGTGCACGCCGGGGGTGGTGTGGATGCGTTCGATGCGCAGACCCTTGCCGCCCTTGTTTCCCTTGGAGCGGGAACCTCGTGCCGGGCCGCTCGTCGTCTCTGTCATGCCGCCTCCCTCTACGGGCAAAACGCCCTCATGCGCCCATTTCTTCCGTGGCGCGATGTGTGTCTGTCACCCGGGAACGCCGAGCGTTCCGGGCAGGTCTGGTGTGCCGCCGCCTCAGTCGGCGGCGACGGCGGGCGCGGGGACTCCGGGGGTGTCCCCGCCGCGGCCGCCGGCATCGGTTGCGGAGCCTTCGCAGTCCTCGGCGGGCGCGGGACCGGGGGCACCGGCGCGGAGTTCCGCGACGGCCGCCTCGAAGTCCTCGAGCGAGTCGAAGGCCTGGTAGACGGACGCGAACCGCAGATACGCGACGAGATCGAGGTCCTTGAGCGGGCCGAGTATGGCGAGCCCGACGTCGTGCGTGGAGAGTTCGGCGCTGCCCGTGGCACGCACCGCCTCCTCGACCCGCTGGCCGAGCTGGGCCAGCGCGTCCTCGGTGACCGGGCGGCCCTGGCACGCCTTGCGCACGCCGGAGATGACCTTGTTGCGGCTGAAGGGCTCGGTGACCCCGCTGCGCTTGATCACCATCAGCGACGCGGTCTCGACGGTGGTGAACCGGCGGGAGCAGTCGGGGCACTGGCGGCGCCTGCGGATCGAACAGCCGTCATCGGTGGTCCGGCTGTCGACGACACGGCTGTCGGGGTGCCTGCAGAAGGGGCAGTGCATGGCTCTCCACCCTCCTTCACCCTCTGGGTAACCCCGAGAAACCTCGAGAAAACTGTGCACGATCTCCGCTTCGACGGGCCCTGGGAGGGACCCCGCGAAGCAGCCCCCAGCATAGGCGATGGCCGCGACCGGGATTGACCGGGGGAGGGCCGCCGACCACAACTTGTGGGTAGCCGCCGCAATCAAACCACTAGATCTGGTGCCGGGCGGCCAATGACCCACAGCGCGTGTCGCGCCGCGGAGGCAGGACACGAGCGTACGCGAGGGGTCCTGGCGGCATGTCCGCACGCCTTCTGATGCCACACTGGACACGGCGATGCGGCGCCGGCCGCACGGCGCCCGCAGGCCCTGACGGGCGCTGCCGCGAACCGGCCGGAACGGGTCGGTCCGCGACCGGAGCCACCCGGTCGGCGGCCCTCCGCGAACCGGCGGACTTCGGATCGAAGAGTACCGTAATGGGTGGAATCGATCTCCGTCCGCACAGGCCGTACACCCTGCCGTCTGATCACGTCAGCCAATCTGCGATATTTCACTCGAACGTGTGTTTGGCGCAACCTTTCGAAAGCAACTACCGTTGTCCAGCTAGGGAGAACATCTCGAGAGGGGCCGACGTGACCACCACCGCAGACAGCGCCACCATCACCGCCCAGGACCGCTCCCAGAACCGACTCGACCAGACACACCCGATGAATGACGCAGCCATGAACGCCGAGGGGCAGAAGCCGGCCCGCTCGCTCCCCGGACGCCCACCAGGAATCCGTGCGGACAGCTCGGGCCTCACGGACCGGCAGCGCCGTGTCATCGAGGTCATCCGGGACTCCGTCCAGCGCCGGGGATATCCCCCCTCCATGCGCGAGATCGGCCAGGCGGTGGGGCTCTCCAGCACCTCCTCCGTGGCCCATCAGCTGATGGCGCTGGAGCGCAAGGGCTTCCTGCGCAGGGATCCGCACCGCCCGCGCGCCTACGAGGTGCGCGGCTCCGACCAGCCGAGCACCCAGCCGACCGACACCACCGGCAAGCCCGCCGCCTCCTACGTCCCCCTCGTCGGCCGGATCGCCGCCGGCGGGCCCATCCTGGCCGAGGAGTCCGTCGAGGACGTCTTCCCTCTCCCCCGCCAACTCGTGGGCGACGGCGAGCTGTTCGTCCTGAAGGTCGTCGGCGACTCCATGATCGAGGCCGCGATCTGCGACGGCGACTGGGTGACGGTCCGCCGTCAGCCCGTCGCGGAGAACGGCGACATCGTGGCGGCCATGCTCGACGGCGAAGCCACCGTCAAGCGCTTCAAGCGCGAGGACGGCCACGTCTGGCTGCTGCCTCACAACGCTTCCTACCAGCCCATCCCCGGCGACGAGGCGACCATTCTCGGCAAGGTCGTGGCCGTGCTGCGCCGGGTGTGAAAGCCCCGAGAGACCGGGCCCCGGAACCACTGCGCCGGTTCCGGGGCTCGCCTGTGCCGCCGGGCAGGTCCTAGCCCTCCGCGGCCTTCGCCGCCGCGTCGATCGCGGCCAGCGAGCGGCGCACCTGATTGCGGTCCGTGGTGTACCAGAAGTCGGGCATCGAGGCCCGGAGGAAGGATCCGTAGCGGGCCGTCGCCAGGCGCGGGTCCAGCACCGCGACCACCCCTCGGTCCCCCGCCGCCCGCACCAGGCGGCCCGCGCCCTGCGCCATCAGCAGCGCCGCGTGCGTCGCGGCCACGGCCATGAAGCCGTTGCCGCCGGCCTCCTCGACGGCCCGCTGCCGGGCGCTCATCAGCGGATCGTCGGGACGTGGGAAAGGCACCCGGTCCATCACCACCAGCTGGCAGTTGGCCCCCGGGACGTCGACGCCCTGCCAGAGCGACAGCGTGCCGAACAGGCACGTCCTGGCGTCCCCGGCGAAGGTGCGGATGAGCTCGCCGAGCGTCTCCTCGCCCTGCAGCAGGATCGGCATGTCGAGCCGCCCGCGCAGCGCCTCGGCGGCGGCCTGCGCCGCCCGCATCGAGGAGAACAGGCCCAGCGTCCGCCCGCCTGCGGCCTCGATCAGCTCGGCCAGCTCGTCGAGCATGTCGGTGCGGCTGCCCTCCCGCCCCGGCTGGGACAGGTGCCGGGCGACGTAGAGAATGCCCTGCTTGGGGTAGTCGAACGGCGAGCCGACGTCCACGCCCTTCCACTGCGGCAGGTCCTCGCCCTCGACGCCCTCGGGGGCCAGGCCCAGCGACGCCCCCACCCCGTTGAAGTCGCCGCCGAGCTTGAGCGTGGCCGAGGTGAGGATCACCGAGCGCTCGCTGAAGAGCTTCTCGCGCAGCAGACCGGAGACCGAGAGCGGCGCCACGTGCAGCGAGGCTCCGAAGCGGTCGTGCCGCTCGTACCAGACCACGTCGTACTCGGAGCCCTGCACGATGCGCTCGGCGACCGCGTGGACGTTCTCCACGGCGCCGAGGGCCTGCTTGCGGACGGCGTCCTCGTCCTGGACGGACTTGTCGCGGGTGTTGCCGATGGCCGTGATGACCGTGCGCGCAGCGTCGCGCAGGGCCATCAGGCAGTGGGCGAGGTCCTCGGGGAGCTGCTCCAGGCGGCCGGGCAGGGCCAGCTCCATGAGCCGCTCGAAACTCTCGGACGCGGTCTGCAGGGCGTCCGCGGCCTTCTCGTCGACCAGCTTCGCCGCGCGCCGCACGGCGCGGTTGACCTGGCCGGGGGTGAGCTCGCCGGTGGCGACGCCGGTGACGCGGGAGACCAGCTCGTGGGCCTCGTCGACGATCAGCACCTCGTGGCCCGGGAGCACAGGGGCGCCCTCGATCGCGTCGATGGCGAGCAGCGCATGGTTGGTGACGACCACGTCGGCGAGCTTGGCCCGCTCACGGGCCGCCTCGGCGAAGCACTCGGCACCGTAGGCGCACTTCGAGGCGCCCAGGCACTCCCGGGACGTGACCGAGACCTGCGACCAGGCGCGGTCGGAGACGCCCGGGGTCAGGCCGTCGCGGTCGCCCGTCTCGGTCTCGTCCGCCCAGTCGCGCAGCCGCAGCAGGTCCTTGCCGAGCTTGCTCGTCGGCGCTGCGGACTCGAAGACGTCGAAGAGGCCGTCCTCCTCGTCCTGGGGCGCGCCCTCGTGCAGCCGGTGCAGGCACAGGTAGTTGGACCGGCCCTTGAGCATGGCGAACTCCGGGCGGCGGCGCATCAGCGGGTGCAGCGCCTCGACCGTCCTCGGGAGGTCCCGCTCGACGAGCTGGCGCTGGAGCGCGAGCGTCGCCGTCGCGACGACGACGCGCTCGCCGTGGGCCAGGGCGGGCACGAGATAGCCGAGCGATTTTCCGGTGCCGGTGCCGGCCTGGACGAGCAGATGGGAACCGTCCGCGATGGCTTCCGCCACGGATGCGGCCATGGCGGCCTGACCGGGCCGCTCGGTGCCGCCGACGGCGGAGACGGCGGCGTGCAGCAGGTCGGCGAGGGAGGGCGAGGAGGAGGGAGTCATAGCGCAGTCAGCCTAAAGGGCGGCAGTGACATCAGGCTGCCGATCGGAAGAAGCCGAGGTCAGAGCAGGCCGCGCAGGGCACGGTCGCGGATCATCAGCCCCGCGCGCTTGCCCGCCGGTTCGATCTCCCGGGTCAGCCGGAAGCCCGCGCCGAGGAAGGCGGCGACGGAGGGGGTGTTGCGCAGGTCGGGCTCCGCGACGACCCGGGTGCACGAAGGGCGGTGGTCCAGGACGTGGTCGGCGACCCTGCGCAGCAGGTGGGTGCCGAGGCCCCGGCCCCGGTCGGCCACCCTGCCGATCAGCAGGTGCAGCCCGGTGTCGTGCGGGCGGGCCGGATAGTGCCGGGCCACGGGGTCGAGGTCCGCACGGTAGACCTCCCAGTAGCTCATGGGGACGCCGCCCAGCACGCCGAGGCAGGGGATGCTCCGTCCGTCGCCGTCGAGCTGGGCGCGGAGGTGGTCCGCGGTGACGCTCTCGGGCCCCGCCAGCTCCCAGAAGGCGGCGACCGCGGGATCGTTCATCCACTGCGCCACGAGCGGCAGGTCGCGCCCGATGCGCACGGGGACGAGCTGGAAGGGCCCCGCATCGGTGCTCACGGGGCCCCAGTCGGCCAGCCCGTCCAGGAGGTCCGGGCCGCGGCCGGCGGCCGGCGCGCCCGGACGGTCGCAGGCGACGAGTTCGATGAAGTCGCCGTCCCACGGCCCGTCCTGCGACTGCGTCGGCGCGTCCTGCAGCTCCTGCGTCAGGGCGCGGGCCAGTTCGTCGGTGAAGGCGTCGGCCGTGCGCAGTTCGAGCGTGTCGCCCTCGCCGACGGGTCCGGCGGTGCCGTCCGCCCCGTTCGCCCCGGGGCCGGGCGTCGCGGCGCCCATCAGGCGGGAAGGGCAAGGGGGTTGGCGATCGTCACGTACGCCGACTGCGTCTCGACCGGACCGACGAGCTCGTCGAGCCCTCGCAGCTGGGTGAGCATGTTGGCCTTGCACCGCAGTACGGCGGAACCGAGCAGGTGACCGGGGAGGGAGGAACGGGTGGAGGCGGGGCCGGTGGAGGAGTCCTGCAGGAAGCGGCGGAGGGCGGCGAGCAGGATCCGTTCGTCGGCGAGGTGCTGGGAGCCGAACGCCCCGATCACGCCGAGGATGTTGTTGACGCCCAGGTAGTACGCGAAGCGCTCGTCGGCCACCTCGTCCGGGACGAAGGTGTCGCTGTCGCGGCCGATGCCGGGGAGCCGTTGTTCCAGGTCCGCCCGCCGGGATGCGCGGAAGTAGTAGCCCTGGTTGTCGCGGTAGCGCCCGCCGACGGGCCAGCCGTCGCGGTCCAGCAGCACGAGGGTGTTCTGCTGGTGCGCCTCCAGGGCGATGCCCGCCTCGCCGTCGAGCCACAGGAGCGGCCGCACGATCGCGTCCAGATAGCGAAGGAACCACTCTGCCGAGACGGCGCCCGCCGGCCGGCCGGTCCGGTGGGCCAGACCCGCGACGATGTGGGCGAGCCGCGAACGCACCGCGGGCTGTCCGGAGGGAGCCGCCCGCCCGGGCCACGGGCGGGGCGAGAGGAGGCCTGCGACGCACGCGGCGTCGTCCCCGGGGCCGAAGGGGTTGTGCCGGACGACCACGTCCAGCCCGCGCACCGGCGTCCCGTCGGGGGTGTCCACCGCGAGCCAGGCGGGGTCGCGCACGATGTCGAAGCCGAGCCCGCCCGAGCAGGCCGTGCGCCACCGCTCGGCAAGTCCGCTGCGCAGCAGCCGGTGCACCTCGACACCGCGCCGCAGCTCCTTGCGGAGGTTCTCCCGGCGGGAGTTGGTGATGCGCAGGCCGAGGGAGAGCTTCAGCATCACGGGGGCGCCGGGCCGGTGCACGGTGCGCACGGAGGAGGTGGGGAACCACGGTTCGCCGCTCGCCCCGAGGTCGTGGAGCAGGCCCTCGGAGAAGAGCCTGGCCACATCGTGGCGGCGCCGCAGGGTGCGGGCCTGCCAGGGGTGGAGCGGCAACGCGACCATGTCGGGCGGGAGTTCGGCCTCCAGGGCCGGTCCGGCGAGACGGGCCGTCAGGGTGGGGGCGTCGACGCCGCGGCCGCGCTCGGTCCAGGCCGACTCCGCGGCCAGCGCGGAGCGGTGGACGGCGAACCAGTGCAGCGGGAACGATCCTCTCGTCTCCGGCGAGAAGTCGTCCGCTTCGGACTCGGCGAGCCCTTCACGGCTCTTGGGCGCGGGGTGGAGCGGGTGACCGAGGATCAGGGACTGTTCGCCGTGCAGGAAGAGGTGGCCGGTGTCCGGGTCGGCCGGCCGGGCGCGCCGGTCGGCGAGGAATGCGGCGGTGCGGTGCACCGAGTCGACGACGCGGCCGACGAGTCCGGCGGCGTCCCGCGCGGCGGGTTCGTCCGTCCGCGCCGCGTGGTGTGCGGCCTCCCGGCCGAGCAGGGCGGCCAGCGTGACGGCGTCGACGGCCGGGGCGTCGTCGGGGCACCCGCCGAGCACGGGTGCGCCGAAGCGGTGCCACCCGGTGACGGACCAGTAGTGCACCGGTACGTGGAGAACGGTTCCGCTGGCGGTGAGCGGCACGTACAGGGTGTCGCCGTGCGGCTGGGCGACCCCGTTCTCGCGCACCCAGCAGCGCAGCAGGTTCTCGGTGGCGGCGGCGTCCGCGGCGACGGCCGGGTCGGGGTGGTCGAGGGGGTCGGGCCCACTGTGCGGCGGGGGTTCGTGGGGAGCGGCGGGGCGGGGCACGGTCGTCGCGGGGGACGGCGGCTGTGCGTCCGGAACGGGAGGGCCGACGGTGGCCGCATCGGCGTACGGAGATGCGCTCATGAGTGTGCGGCGTGCATGGGTCACGGCGTACGGGCCGGGGATGCTGCGCCTGCCTCCTTCGGCGGTCGGGGGGTGGTGATGCGGCGGCTTGTGCGGGAGACCGTGGCGATGGCGTCGGACAGCCGGTCGAGCACGGCGTCCGCCTGTTCGTCGGTGATGGTCAGGGGCGGCATGAGGCGGATCTCGCAGGAGCGCCGGCCGGTCAGTTGGACGATCAGCCCGCGGCGCAGACATTCCTGTTGCACCGTGACGGCCTGTGCGAGTGCGGCTGAGCGGCCGGACGCATCGTCGGGTGCGTCCGGATCCGTCCAGGTGACGCCGATCATCAGTCCTCGTCCGCGGACGTCCTGCACGCATCCGTACGCGCGCGTCAGTGGGCGCAGTCCGTTCAGCATGCGCTCGCCGAGCACGGCAGCCCGCTCGGCCAGACCGTTGTCCCTGACGTACCGCATCGTGGCCGTGCCCGCGGCCATGGCGAGCTGGTTGCCCCGGAACGGACCTGACGGGTCTGCGGGTTGTCCGGCGCCGAGGCTGTCGTGGTGGACGACGACGGCGAGCGGGAGGCTGCCGCCGATGGCCTTGGACAGCACCATCACGTCGGGGACGATCCCGCTGTGCCCGACGGCCCAGAAGGTTCCGGTGCGGCCGACCCCGGTCTCGGTCTCGTCGGCGACGAGCGGGAGGGAGCAGGCGGTGGCGTCCGCCCGTACCCTGCGCAGCCAGTCGTCCGGCGCGGGATGGACGCCGTCCCCGCTCCGGACGGCTTCGACGAGGAGCCCCGCAGGCTCCGCTCCGCCGAGTGCGGTGGCGTCGTACGGGCTTCCCGGTCGGCGGGCCGCGAGCGGCCCGTCCCGCCCTGTTGCGGCCCGCACGAGCCGGGCCGCGGTGTCGAGGGCGTCGTTGCCGCCCGGTCCGCAGAACAGGATCCTGCCGGACTCCGCCAGACCGCGCGGCAGGGTGGTGAACAGTTCGCCGGTGAAGGCGTCCTGGACGGGGGTGGCCAGGCCGGGGGCGTGGAGCGGGGCGCCCGAGTCGAGCACGGAGCGGATGGCTTCGAGGACCACGGGGTGGTTGTGGCCGAGCGCCAGGCCGCCCGCTCCCGAGAGGCAGTCGAGGTAACGGCGGCCGTCCGCCCCTTCGATCGTCAGTCCGCGGGCCCGCACCGGCACGACGGGCAGCGAGCGGGCGTACGTACGGGCGGCAGGCGGCGCGGACGACGGCGCCTCGGACGGCACCACAGACGGTAGCTGGGTCAAGGCCACGGCTCCGGGTCCTCTCTTCCGCCGCTGGTCTCCGGCCGACTGTCCCCCGTGCGTACCAACGACGCCGCGCGCTGCGGATCACGGCTCGGGCACAAGATCCTTCGAACCGGAACCGGGGACCCGGCAACACCCGTCTCCCACGGCACCGGCATAGTAGGGCTCTGCCCTTCACCGGGTTTTCGCATGACAAGTTCACATCAAATGCACGCATTCAGCGGGCATTCGCAACAAGACGCAACAGATGACTCAGGGGGACCCAACTCCATGCCATCGAACCGCCGGTCGGCCCTGGCCGCGGCCGCACTCACCGCTGCACTGGCGCTGACCGCCACCGCCTGCGGCCCGTCCGACGACAAGGCCGCGGGCAGCGACAACCCCAGCGCGGCGGCGAGCCAGAAGGGTGACGACAGCGCCCAGCTGCCCAAGGGTCTCCCCACCTCCGCCGCGGACATCCAGAAGTGGAAGAAGAAGTGGCAGGACGGAGCCTGGAAGAACTGGGACAAGGACCAGTGGCTGCGTGAGGCCCGGGACTTCATCAACCCCGTCATCAAGGGCCACTGGAAGCCCGACACGATGAAGGACGCCCGCTCCAGCGACAAGACACTGGCCAAGCAGAGCGCCCCGGGCACCGTCCCCGGGTCCTCCGGCGACCAGGGCGTCACCGACCCCGAGCCGGCTCCGGTCCAGGCCAAGTCCGTCGACCTGCCGTATCACAACAACGCGGCACCGGTCGGCAAGGTGTTCTTCGACAGCCCCGAGGGCCACATGGTCTGCTCGGGCACGGTCGTCAAGGACCCGGCGCACCCCGGCAAGTCCAACCTGGTGTGGACCGCGGGCCACTGCGTGCACGCAGGCCAGAAGGGCGGCTGGTACCGCAACATCGCCTTCGTGCCGTCCTACAACGACAAGGGCCTCCCGGGCGCACAGGTCAACAGCGCCCCGGTGCAGGACGTCGCCCCGTACGGCGTGTACTGGGCCGACTGGGCCCAGACCTCCTCGCAGTGGATCAGCCAGGGCGCCGAGACCGGCGGCGCGGGCGCCCCGTACGACTTCTCCGTGCTGCACGTGAAGCCCGAGGCAGGCTCCGGCAAGTCCCTCGAGGAGACGGTCGGCAACGCCCTGACCGTCGACTTCGACGTCCCGCAGGTGAAGTCGGTCCAGAGCATGGGCGCCTGGGGCTACCCGGCCGCTCCGCCCTTCGACGGTCAGAAGATGTACGACTGCGTCGACCGTCCCGGCCGGCTGAGCCTCGACCCGGCGCAGCCGACGATGTACCGCATCGGCTGCACGATGACCGGCGGTTCGTCCGGCGGCGGCTGGTTCACCCAGGGCCCGGACGGCAAGGCGGTGCTGGTCTCCAACACCTCGATCGGTCCGGCCAACAGCACCTGGCTGGCGGGCCCGCACCTGGGCCCCGAGGCGAAGGGCGTCTACAACGCCATCAGCCAGAAGTTCTCCAACCAGTAGTCACCCGCGGGTGAGCCGAAGCAGGTGACATGAAGGAGGGGCACCCCGACCGCGTCGGGGTGCCCCTCCTTTTCCGTCGGTCCGCTCAGGAACGGGCCGCCGGGACGTACTGCTGGAGCTCTGCCGCGAGCTCCTCGTGCACCCGTGCCTTGAGCAGGGTGCCCTCCGCCGTGTGCTCCTCGGAGAGCACCTCGCCGTCGGCGTGGGCCCGGGCGACCAGGGCGCCGCGGGTGTACGGCACGAGCGCCTCGATCTCGACGGCGGGCCGGGGCAGCTCGGAGTCGATCAGTGCGAGCAGTTCCGGGATGCCCGCGCCCGTCCGCGCCGACACCGCGATCGAGTGCTTCTCGATGCGCAGCAGCCGCTGCAGGACGAGCGGGTCGGCCGCATCCGCCTTGTTGATCACGACGATCTCGGGCACGTCCAGCGCGCCGACGTCGCGGATGACCTCGCGCACGGCGGCCAGCTGCTCCTCCGGCGCGGGGTGCGAGCCGTCCACCACGTGCAGGATCAGGTCGGAGTCGCCGACCTCCTCCATGGTGGAGCGGAACGCCTCGACGAGGTGGTGCGGCAGGTGCCGGACGAATCCGACGGTGTCCGCGAGGGTGTACAGCCGCCCGCTGGGCGTCTCGGCCCGGCGCACGGTCGGGTCCAGGGTGGCGAACAGGGCGTTCTCCACCAGCACGCCCGCACCGGTGAGGCGGTTGAGCAGCGAGGACTTTCCGGCGTTGGTGTACCCGGCGATGGCGACGGACGGAACCTTGTTCCGCCGGCGCTCCTGGCGCTTGATGTCGCGGCCGGTCTTCATCTCCGCGATCTCCCGGCGCATCTTCGCCATCTTCTCGCGGATCCGCCGCCGGTCCGTCTCGATCTTGGTCTCACCGGGACCACGGGTGGCCATGCCGCCGCCGGACGAGCCGGAGCCGCCACCGCCCATCTGCCGGGAGAGCGACTGACCCCAGCCGCGCAGCCGCGGCAGCATGTACTGCATCTGCGCCAGGGACACCTGCGCCTTGCCCTCACGGGACTTGGCGTGCTGGGCGAAGATGTCGAGGATCAGGGCGGTGCGGTCGACCACCTTGACCTTGACGACGTCCTCGAGGTGGATGAGCTGGCCGGGGCTGAGCTCACCGTCGCAGACGACGGTGTCGGCGCCCGACTCGAGGACGATGTCCCGCAGCTCCTGCGCCTTGCCGGAGCCGATGTAGGTGGCCGGGTCCGGCTTGTCGCGGCGCTGGACGACACCGTCCAGGACGAGCGCGCCCGCGGTCTCCGCGAGGGCGGCGAGCTCGGCGAGGGAGTTCTCGGCGTCCTGGACCGTGCCCGACGTCCAGACGCCGACCAGCACCACGCGCTCCAGGCGCAGCTGCCGGTACTCGACCTCGGTGACGTCCTCCAGCTCGGTGGAGAGGCCTGCTACACGGCGCAGCGCCGCACGCTCGGAGCGGTCGTACTGGTCGCCGTCGCGCTCCCCGTCGATCTCGTGGCTCCAGGCGACGTCCTCTTCCATCAGGGCGTCGGCCCGAAGGCTCTCCGGGAGGCTCTGCCGGTCCTGCCGGTCCTGGGGAAGGGAAGAAGAGGAGGTCATTTGATCCTTACGTGATGATCGGTGGCTGCCCCCGGAGGGGGCTCTCGGCATCATCGACAACGCCCGGTGCACCCCGGAGATTCCCGGGGCCGGCGGCCTCGCCGACCCGTCGATGGTCCCATGGGCGCCGCCGGACCGTCACGCGAGTTTCGGGGTGGCCGCCTTCCAGTCCGGATGGCCGGGCATGGCCGGCGTCCGCTGCCCGTACAGCCAGGTGTTCAGGAAGGCCGCCTGGTCATGGCCGGAGACCTCGGTGGCGAGGGCGGCGAAGTCGGCGGTCGAGGCCGTGCCGTCGGCGTGCCGGGTGACCCACTCGTGTTCGAGCCGCTCGAAGGCGGGGGCGCCGATCCGCTGACGGAGGGCGTAGAGCACCAGGGCGCCGCCGTCGTAGACGTTCGGCCGGAAGATGCCCTCCTTGCTGCCCCGGACGGGCGGCCGGGGAACGGCGACCGGCCCCCCTTCGACCCGCCACTGGTCGGAGAGCTGGTAGGCGACGCGCATCCGGTCCTCCAGCTTCGTACCGCCCCGCTCCTCGGCGTACAGCGCCTCGTACCAGGTGGCGTGGCCCTCGTTCAGCCAGAGGTCGGACCAGGTGCGCGGGCTGACGCTGTCGCCGAACCAGTGGTGGGCCAGCTCGTGCACCATGATCGATTCGAGGTACCAGGGCGGGATGCCGGCCCGGCTGAACATGCCGCTCTCGAAGAGGGAGAGGGTCTGCGTCTCCAGCTCGAACCCGGTGGAGGCGTCGGCGACCAGCAGCCCGTAGTTCTCGAAGGGGTACGGGCCCGCCTTCCGCTCCATCCAGACGATCTGGTCCGGCGTCTTCGCCAGCCAGGGTTCCAGCGTCCCGGCGCCCTCGGCCGGTACGACGTCCCGGACGGGCAGCCCGTGCGGTCCGGTGCGCTGGGGGACGGCGTAGTGCCCGATGGAGATCTGTGCGAGCTCGGTGGCCATGGGGTGGACGGTGCGGTACGTCCATGTCGTGCGGTCGCCCTGTGTGGTGCGGCCGGCGGCCAGCCCGTTGGCCACCACGGTCAGGTCCTTCGGGGCGGTGACGTGGAAGGTGAACAGCGCCTTGTCGGACGGATGGTCGTTGCCGGGGAAGACCCGGTGGGCCCCGTCGGGCTGGTTGGCCATCACGAGCCCGTCGGTCGTGGGCACCCACCCCGCTTCGGTGTTGCCGCGCGGATCGCTGGTGTGGTGCACGGTGACGGTGAACGTCGCGCCCTGCGGCACCGCGCGGGCCGGGGCGACGACCACGTCCTCCTGGACGGGGGCGAAGGCCGCGGGCGCGCCGTCGACCTGGACCGAACGGACCGTGCCGTGGGTGAAGTCGAGGTTGAAGCGGCCCAGCGGTGCGGTCGCCTTGGCGACGATCGTCGTGACCGCGTCGAGCGGCTGGTCCTTGGCCCGGTAGTCGAAGGAGAGGTCGTACGAGGTGACGTCGTAGCCGGGGTTGCCGAGGTTCGGGAACAGCCGGTCGTCGACCCCCACCGCCGCCACGGCCGGCGGGTCGACCGCCCCGAGCAGGAAGGCGGCAGCGACGACGAGGGCGACGGAACGGCGGCGCAACCGCCGGCGCCGCCGGGAGGGCGTCCCGGGTGAGTGCGGCATGCGTCCACGGCTACCAGCGCACGCTCACCGCACGGCGGCGCCACGACGCCGCCACACCCATATGAGCGTCTCAAACGGTCGTATGACGATTCGTCGACTCGTGGGAAGGTGTGCGAAGGGCGGTCGCCCCCCCGGTCTCCGGGTCACAACGGTGCTGTGGCCACCGTCCGTCCGGCCCGTTCCACGTCGTAGACACCCGGCACCCGCTTCATCGCACGCATCAGCTCGGGCAGTTGGGCGGCGTCCGGCAGCTGGAGGGTGTAGGTGTGCCGCACGCGCTGCTCGTGCGGCGGCTCGACGGCGGCCGAGATGACGGCTGCGCCTTCAGCCGCGATCACCTCGGTCAGGTCGGCGAGCAGATGCGGCCTGCTGAACGATTCGGCCCGCAGGGTGACCCGGTAGTCGCCGCCGCCCTCGCCGTCCGAAGTGCGCCACTGCACGGTCACCTGTTCACGCCCCGAGGTGACCATCCGGGCCACTGCAGGGCACTCCACACGGTGCACCGTCACCGCACCGCCGCGCACGGCGAAGCCGGTCACCTCGTCCGGTGGCACAGGCGTACAGCAGCCCGCGAGGCGCACACTCGCAGCCGCCAGGGCCGCGCCTTCGGCGACGACGGCGACCGGCCTGCGGGCCGCGGGGGCGACGGCGCGCGGAGCGGGCTTCGGGGGTGCGGGCGGGGCCGGGGGTGCTGCCGGGTCGGGCAGCGGGTGGGTGGCGAGCCAGCCTCCGATGGCGATACGGGCCGCCGGGGTGCGGGCGTGCTCGAGCCAGTCGGGGGCGGGGCCGGAGGAGGCGTCCCGGGACATCAGCAGGTGCAGGGTGTCGCCGTCGTGCAGGACCGTGCTCAGTGTCGCCAGGCGGCCGTTGACGCGGGCGCCGATGCAGCCGTGCGCGGCGTCGCCGTGCTGCACGTAGGCCGCGTCGATGCAGCTCGACCCGGCCGGGAGGCCGATCGTGCCGCCGTCGGCGCGGAAGACGGTGATCTCGCGGTCCTGGGCCAGCTCGTCGCGCAGGGAGGACCAGAAGGTGTCGGGGTCGGGAGTGGCACGCTGCCACTCCAGCAGGCGGGACAGCCAGCCGGGGCGCGTGGGGTCGGCGCGTTCGCCGTCGGCCGCGTCGGGCGCCTCGGGGGCCGCGTAGGGGTTGCCCAGGGCGACGACGCCGGCCTCGGCGACGCGGTGCATCTGGTGCGTGCGGATGAGGACTTCGGCCGCCTCGCCGCCCTCGCCCGCCACCGCCGTGTGCAGCGACTGATAGAGGTTGAACTTGGGCGCGGCGATGAAGTCCTTGAACTCCGAGATGAACGGCGTGAAGCACGTGTGCAGTTCACCGAGGACGGCGTAGCAGTCGGCGTCCTCGGCGACGAGGACGAGCAGCCGCCCCAGATCGGACCCGGTCAGCTTCCCCCGCTTCAGGCGCACCCGGTGCACGGAGACGAAATGACGGCGGCGGACGACGACTTCGGCACTGATGCCCGCCTCGCGCAGGACGGCCCGTACGCTCCCCGCCGTCGCCTCCAGCGGGTCCGGGCGGCCCGCATGGGCGAGGACGAGCTCGCGGGTCCGGGTGTACTCCTCGGGGTGCAGGATCGCGAAGACCAGGTCCTCCAGCTCCGTCTTGAGCGCCTGCACGCCCAGCCGCTCGGCCAGCGGGATCAGCACGTCGCGGGTGACCTTGGCGATACGGGCCTGCTTCTCGGGGCGCATCACACCGAGGGTGCGCATGTTGTGCAGCCGGTCGGCGAGTTTGATGGACATCACGCGGACGTCGTTGCCGGTGGCGACGAGCATCTTGCGGAAGGTCTCGGGCTCGGCGGCGGCACCGTAGTCGACCTTCTCCAGCTTGGTGACGCCGTCGACCAGGAAGCGGACCTCCTCGCCGAACTGCTCCCGCACCTGATCGAGCGTCACCTCGGTGTCCTCGACGGTGTCGTGCAGCAGGGAGGCCGTCAACGTCGTCGTCTCGGCGCCCAGTTCGGCCAGGATGAGGGTGACCGCGAGGGGGTGGGTGATGTACGGCTCGCCGCTCTTGCGGGTCTGGCCGCGGTGGGAGGACTCGGCCAGGACGTATGCGCGCCGCAGGATGTCGAGGTCGGCGCCGGGGTGGTGGCTGCGGTGGACCTTGGCGACGTGGTCGATGGCGTCGGGGAGCCGGCCACGGGCCCCGGAGCCGCTCAGCGCGGCGCGCCCGAGCCGTCTCAGGTCGATGCGGCGGCCGCGCCTGCGGCCGGGATCACCTGGGTTCGTGGCCTCTGCGCTCATGGGCACCTCCGGCAGCGTCGACCGGCGGTCGGCTGGCGCCTCCGGACCGGTGCTTGATGCTACCGAGCCCATCACGCACCGCTGACCCGCTCTCGCCCAGAGTGAAACGGATCACCCATTCGAGGGAGTTCGGCACCGGAACCCGGTGCCGGGGCGCCGTTCGTGCAGGAGCGTCAGCCGACGGCCGGCAGCCGGGAGGCGTCGAACACGCCCTCCGCGACGATCACCGCGGGGCCCGTCATCTCGACCGTGCCGTCCGGGCCCTCGCTGATGACCAGGCGCCCGCCGGGCACGTCCACCGTGTACGTCACCGGGATGCCGGTGACCGCCGGATCGGCGCCGTCCCTGCGGGCCGCCGCGACCATCACCGCGCAGGCGCCGGTGCCGCAGGAGCGGGTCTCGCCGGAGCCGCGTTCGTGGACGCGCAGGGCGACGTGGCGGGGGCCGCGGTCGACGACGAACTCCACGTTGGTGCCGTCCGGGTAGGCGACGGCCGGGGCGACGGCGGGGGCGGTGTACAGGTTCCCCGCGTCGGCGAGGTCGCCGACGAAGGCGACGGCGTGCGGATTGCCCATGTTGACATTGCGCGCGGGCCAGCTGCGCTCGCCGACGGTGACGGTGACCTCGCCCTCGGGCAGCACCGCGCGGCCCATGGCGACGGTGACGTCGCCCGGCTCGCCGCCGGGGCCCGGCTTGGCTATGTGGGCCCGCCGGACGCCGGCGCGGGTCGCGATCGCGAGGTCGCCCGCCTCCGCGAGGCCTGCGTGCTCCAGGTAGCGGGCGAAGACGCGGACGCCGTTGCCGCACATCTCGGCGATGCTGCCGTCGCTGTTGCGGTAGTCCATGAACCACTCGGCCTCGTCGGCCATCGCGCGCGCCTCGGGGTGCGCGGCGGACCGGACGACCCGCAGGACGCCGTCGGCGCCGATGCCGGCGCGGCGGTCGCACAGCCGGGCGACGTCGGCCGGGGGCAGCTCGATGCGGCCCTCGTGGTCGGGGACGATCACGAAGTCGTTCTCGGTGCCATGGCCCTTGAGGAAGGCGATCTGCGCAGTGCTCACCCTTAGATGGTACGAGGCGCCTGTGACAGCCCCCGCGGCCGGGCGGTCAGCGCAGGCGGGCCACCCGCCAGACGGCGAGCACGACCATGACGGCCACCATGACCGTGTACATGGCCACGTACCGCCAGTCCGGCCGGCGGCCGGAGCCGCGCGGCGGCAGCCCGGGCCAGGTGTAGCCCACACGGCGCGCGGCCATCACGCCCCAGCCCGCGGCGCAGCAGCTGAGGAGCAGGCCGAGCATGGCGACGACGGGGCCGCCGTCGCCGAACTCGAAGGCCAGCGGGAAGGCGAACATCAGAGAGCCGACGGCGGCGAGCACGACGATCGGTGCGAGCTGCCACAGGCGCAGCCTGCGCTGGGGGCGCAGCTCGCGGAACGACGCGGGCACCGTGCTCTCCGGCGCGCTGCCGGGCACGTCCTCCGGTCCGTCCGGCGTCAGCGCTTCCGGCTCTCCCCCGGCCACCGGGGGATGCCCCGTGCGCTGCGGTTGCTGCGGTCTGTCGCGAGGGCCGGCCTCCATCGCCACGCGCCCTCCCAGACTCGGACTTCACGGCTCGATCGAAGCTTGATGATGGCACGCCCGGACGGTCCGTCATGTCGCCCGGAGCGTCCCGATGCCATCACGTGATCAGGCTGTAATCGCCCGTTCGACCAACGCCAGCGCTTCCTGCGGGAGTTCCGCGCGCCGGTCGGCGGCGCCGCTCAGCCACTGGACCCGACTGTCCCTGCGGAACCACGAGTCCTGGCGGCGCGCGAACCTCTTGGTGGCGCGCACGGTCTCGGCGCGCGCCTCGTCCTCGGTGCACTCCCCCGCGAGGAACGCGAGCACCTGCTGGTAGCCGAGCGCGCGGGAGGCCGTGAGTCCCTCCCGGAGTCCCACGTGCTCCAGCGCCCGCACCTCGTCCACGAGGCCGGCCTCCCACATGCGGTCCACCCGCAGCGTGATGCGCTCGTCCAGCTCGGGACGCTCGACGTCGACACCGATCTGCACGGCGTCGTACACGGGCCGCTCCCCCGGCAGGTTCGCGGTGAAGGGCCGGCCGGTGATCTCGATGACCTCCAGGGCGCGCACGATGCGCCGGCCGTTGCCGGGCAGGATCGCGCGGGCGGCGTCCGGGTCGGCGGCGGCCAGCCGGGCATGCAGGGCGCCGGGGCCGAGCTCCGCCAGCTCGCCCTCCAGCCGGGCCCGGACGGCCGGGTCGGTGCCGGGGAACTCGAGGGCGTCGATGGTGCCCTTGATGTAGAGGCCCGAGCCGCCGACGAGCACGGGGGTGCGCCCCTCGGCGAGCAGCCGGTCGATCTCCGCGCGGGCCAGGCGCTGGTACTCGGCGACGCTGGCCGTCTCCGTGACGTCCCAGATGTCGAGCAGGCGGTGCGGCACCCCCTGCCGCTCGGCCTCGGTGAGTTTGGCGGTGCCGATGTCCATGCCGCGGTAGAGCTGCATGGAGTCGGCGTTGACGACCTCGCCGCCGAAGTGCTGGGCCAGGGCCACGCCGAGATCGGACTTGCCGGCCGCCGTGGGGCCGACGACGGCGATGATCCGGGGTGCGGGAGCTGCGCTTTTCACCGGTTCAGTGTCCCAAACCTCGGGAGTGCCCCACGAACGAGCGACGTGACGCGACGTCGATGGCCTCGTTGCCTGTTGCGAGGTTCCGAGAGCCGGTTCACGGACCGGTGTCCGGGAGCGGCGCAATGAGGCGCACCGGACGGCGCGGGATTTCGCTCACACCAGTAAGGTTATGGAGTAGATATGGGCGTGTTTTCAAGGTTTCGCCGCAAGTCGTCCTCGGCGTCAACGGAAGAGGCCGCGGCTGCCACTCTGACGGCGGAATCCGCCGACGCCGCCGAGACGGCCGAAGCGGAGCCGGAGGAGGCAGCCCCGGAGCAGGCAGCTGAAGCCGAGGACGGCGCCGAGGACGCGGCTGCCGAGGGAGTCGAGATCCCCAAGCAGCAGTCCGCGGAGCAGGCGGCCGACAGCGAGGCCGGGGAGAGCGCCCGCAAATGACGGCTTGAACGAGGAAAGACGAGGACGGTTCCCATGGGTCTGTTGGACGATCTCAAGGCCAGGCTCGGCCCGTTGAAGGGCAAGGCGGCAGACCTCGCGCAGCAGCACGGGGACAAGATCGAGCAGGGGCTGGAGAAGGCCGCCAAGGTGGTCGACGAGAAGACCAAGGGCAAGTACAGCAGCCAGATCGAGACCGGCACGGGCAAGGCCAAGGACGCTCTCGGCAAGCTCGCCGAGGGCGGCGAGAAGGGCGGCGGTACGGGCTCCGGAACCTCCTGAGACCTCGTCGGCGGACGGCCGTGGAGCGGGCGCTCCGCGGCCGTCGCCATGTCCGCCGTCAGGACCAGGCGGCCACCAGATAGCCCACGCCGTAGGGCGCCTCGTCGTGGAGCAGCTCGCCGTGCAGTCCGGCGCCCTCGGCCGCCCCTGCGAGCACCTGCCAGGGGGCGCGTCCGGCCGCCTGGAGTTCGCCGGCCAGCCGGGCGTCCAGGGCGGCCAGTGCGGCGGTGTCGGCGGCTCCCAGGGCCCGCGCCGCCTCCGCGTCGAAGGGCTGGGCGCGTTCGTCGAGATAGCCGGGGGCCTTCAGGCTCCGGCAGGCGCTGCCGTCGCCCATCACCAGCAGGGCCGTGCGCGCCGCGCCGTCGGCCAGCTCGCGGCCCCGCTTCAGGCAGTGCCCGGGGTCCAGCGACTCCTCGACCCCCAGGCCCTCGACGGGCGCGGCGGACCAGCCGGTGCGTCCCAGCAGCCAGGCGGCCACGGCCAGGGACACCGGCAGTTCGCGCTCGCCGACCGGTCCGCCGGCCCCGAGTTGCACCTGCACGTCCACGCCGAAGCCGCGGAACGAGCCGACCGCGCCCTGCGGGTGCGTGCCGGGCCCTGCCGGCCCGGCGGAGCCCACGACGACCAGCCGGTCGGGCCGGGCCGCGGCGAGCACGGCCACGGCGTCGAGACAGGCGGCCCGCAGCCCGTCCAACTCGGCCGCGGCACCGGCGGCGACCTCCGGGACGAGCAACGGCGGACAGGGGCACACGGCAGCGGCGACGAGCATGCCGGGAACGATACGCCCCGCCGCCCGGGCGCCGCGGGCGCGGGCCGGGTGACGGGGCGGAATCCGCCGGAGCGGGTCAGTCGCAGCCGCAGCCCGCGGAGGCCGGGGCCGGGGAGGGAGCAGGGGCGCCGATGGCCGGGATGCCCAGCATCACGCCCTTGGGCTTGGCGGCCTCCGCGGCGTTGCGCTTCTCCCACGCGTCGCCCGCGCGCGTGCGGCGCACGGCCTTGGCGGGGCCTTCGGCGAGCAGGTGGTGCGGCGCGGCGTAGGTGATCTCGACGGTGACGACGTCGCCGGGGCGGACCGGCTCGGCGGGCTTGGCGAAGTGCACGAGGCGGTTGTCGGCGGCCCGGCCGGACAGCCGCTGCGTGGCGTCGTCCTTGCGGCCCTCGCCCTCGGCGACCATGACCTCCAGCGTGCGGCCGACCTGCTTCTTGTTCTCCTCCCAGGAGATCTCCTCCTGGAGGGCCACCAGACGCTCGTAGCGCGCCTGCACGACCTCCTTGGGGATCTGGCCGTCCATCTCGGCGGCCGGCGTGCCGGGGCGCTTGGAGTACTGGAAGGTGAAGGCCTGCGCGAAGCGGGCCTCGCGCACGACGTGCATGGTCTGCTCGAAGTCCTCCTCGGTCTCGCCGGGGAAGCCCACGATGATGTCGGTGGAGATGGCGGCGTCCGGCATGGCGGCGCGCACCTTCTCGATGATGCCGAGGAAGCGCTCCTGGCGGTACGAGCGGCGCATCGCCTTGAGCACGGTGTCCGAGCCGGACTGCAGCGGCATGTGCAGCTGCGGCATCACGTTCGGCGTCTCGGCCATGGCGGCGATCACGTCGTCGGTGAAGTCGCGCGGGTGCGGCGAGGTGAAGCGGACGCGCTCCAGGCCCTCGATCTTCCCGCAGGCGCGCAGCAGCTTGGAGAACGCCTCGCGGTCACCGATGTCGGAGCCGTAGGCGTTGACGTTCTGGCCGAGCAGGGTGATCTCGCTGACGCCCTCGGCGACGAGCGCCTCGACCTCGGCGAGGATGTCGCCGGGGCGGCGGTCCTTCTCCTTGCCGCGCAGCGCCGGGACGATGCAGAAGGTGCAGGTGTTGTTGCAGCCGACGGAGATGGACACCCAGGCCGCGTACGCGCTCTCGCGCCGCGTGGGCAGCGTCGAGGGGAACGCCTCCAGCGACTCGGCGATCTCGACCTGTGCCTCCTCCTGGACGCGGGCGCGCTCCAGCAGGACGGGCAGCTTGCCGATGTTGTGCGTGCCGAAGACCACGTCGACCCAGGGGGCCCGCTTGACGATGGTGTCGCGGTCCTTCTGGGCGAGGCAGCCGCCGACGGCGATCTGCATGCCGGGCCGCTTCGTCTTCATCGGCGCCAGCCGGCCGAGATTGCCGTACAGCTTGTTGTCGGCGTTCTCCCGCACCGCGCAGGTGTTGAAGACGACGACGTCGGCGTCACCCTCGGCGGTGCCCTCGGGCGCGCGGACGTAGCCCGCATCCTCCAGCAGGCCGGACAGCCGCTCGGAGTCATGGACGTTCATCTGGCACCCGTAGGTGCGCACCTCGTATGTCTTCGCACTCATCTCAATCGACCAGGGTACGTGGTCGGCCGGACAGCTCGCTTCTTCCGTCGGCCCGGACTCTCCCCCGCCTCTCCCCGCTTCTCCGCGGCTCTTCCCGACCGCCGGGCGGGCTGGCAGGATCCGCCCATGGCTCCCCGACCGCCGCATCCGGCCCGGCGCTGCCCGCTGCGGACGGGCGCGGTGGCCGCCGCGGTGCTCGTGCTGCTGGCGTGGTGGCTGCTGCCGTCGGACCGGCGGCCGCTGCCGGGCGGGCGGATCTCCCTTGCGACGGGCGCACCGAGCGGCGTGTACGCGAAGTACGGCACGCTCCTGAAGGAGGACCTGGCACGGGACCTGCCCGATCTGGACGTCGCCATCCGCTACAGCCGGGGCTCGCCCGACAACATCCGGCTGCTCACATCGCGCAGAGCGGACTTCGTCCTGGCCGCATCCGACGCCGTGGCCGCCTACCAGAACGAGCGGCAGCCGGGTGCCGCGCGACTGCGCGCGTGCGCGCGGCTGTACGACGACTACATACACCTCGTGGTCCGCAAGGACTCGCCCGTGCAGTCCGTACGGGACCTGAAGGGGCTGCGCGTCGGGGTGGGGGCGGACGAGTCGGGAGTCCAGCTGATCAGCCGCCGGCTGCTGGCCGCTGCGCGGCTCGGATTCGACAGGGACGTCACACCCGTGCGGGTCGGTCTCGACAAGGCGCCCGCGATGCTGGAGAGCGGCGAGCTGGATGCGTTCTTCTGGTCGGGCGGTCTGCCCACCACCACCATCGGGCAGCTCGGCAGGAGAACGCCCGTCCGGCTGGTCCAACTCGGCGATCTGATCGGCCCACTGCACGCTCAAGGACCTCAGATGCGTTTCTACCGGGCCGCGGTGATGCCGCTGGACGCCTACCCGGAGCTGCACGATGCCGGTCCGGTGAACACCATCGCGGTGGCGAACCTCCTGCTGACCCTGGACAGCACCGACCCGGACCTCACCGAGGGCATCACCCGGACGGTCATCCGAAGCCGTGACCGCATCGGCACGTACGTCCACGCGGCACAGAAAGTGGACCTCCGGACGGCCGTCTTCACCGACCCGGTGCAGCTGCACGCGGGTGCGCGGCGCTACTACGTGTCGGTCAAGCCCTGACGTCCTCCCCCGCCGTGCGGGGCACGGTGATGGTCGCCCGCAGCCCGCAGGGATCGTTCCGGGCGTACGAGAGAGTGGCGCCGCCTGCGGCCAGGAGGGCACGCGAGATGGACAGGCCGAGGCCGGACCCGGAGACGTTCTGGTGACGGCTGCTGCGCCAGAAGCGGTCGCCGATGCGGGCGAGTTCGTCGTCGGCCAGGCCGGGCCCCTCGTCGGCGACGGTGACGGTGACGCGGTCGGCCGCGGCCTCCACGACGACCTCGACGCGGGCCTCCGCGGGCGTGAACTTGAGGGCGTTGTCGACGACCGCGTCGAGCGCGCTGGAGAGGGCCACCGGATCGGCCCAGCCGGTCACGGCGGCGGGTCCGTGGTAGGCGAGTGCGACGCGTTCCCGGTGGGCGACGGAGGTCCAGGCGTCCACCCGGTCGCGGACGAGGCCGGCGATGTCGGTCACCTGAAGATCGGCGGCGGCGTGCTCGGCCAGCGCGAGGTCCAGCAGGTCGTCCAGGACGCGTGCCAGCCGCCGGCCCTCCGTACGCACGGAGGACACCTCGTCGTGGCCCTCGGGAAGGTCCAGTGCCAGCAGGTCGATGCGCAGCAGCAGTGCGGCGAGCGGGTTGCGGAGCTGGTGCGAGGCGTCGGCGACGAACGCGCGCTGCTGTTCGAGGACGTTCTCGACGTTGTCGGCCATCTCGTTGAACGACCGGGCCAGGCGGCGCAGTTCGGGCGGGCCGGAGTCGGCGGCCACCCGGGAGTTCATCCGGCCGGTGGCTATGCCGTGGGCCGCCGCGTCGAGGGTGCGGACGGGACGCAGCACCCACCCGGTGAGCCGGAAGGCCGCCCCGACCGCCACCAGCATGGCCGCGGTCTCGCCGGCCGCGAGCACCAGCCAGCCGTGCAGGATCCGTGAACGCAGCTGCCCCGTGGGCGACTCGGTGACGACGACCGCCACGACGTCACCGTCCCGGATGACGGGCGACGCGACGGTGAGCCGGCTGCGCCGCCAGGGCCAGACCTGCTGCGGATCGTGGCTGCGCCGGCCCGCGAGGGCCTCCTGGAAGGCCTGGCCGCCCTCCCCGGTCGGCGGTACCGACCAGTCGGCGGGGGCGACGGCCATGGCCTTGCTGTTGCGGTAGAAGACACCGGCCCGAATGCCGTAGAGGTCCTGGTAGCGGGCGAGTTCGGCCTGCAGGGTGTGCAGCCGTTCGTCCGCCGCCGCGGCGGGTTCGACGGCGCTGGTGGTGACGAACTGTGCGAGCGCGGCGAAGCGGGCGGTGTCGTCGATGCGGTCGACGACCACCCGTTGCTGCTGCACGGCGGCCATGCCGGCCGCGAGCGGCAGGCCGAGGGCGAGCAGCACGCCTGCCATGAGGACGATGAGCAGCGGCAGAAGTCGGGTGCGCACGGGCGGGTACGGTCCTCACGCCGGGACGACGAGCCGGTAGCCGACGCCCCGGACCGTCTCGATGAGCGCGGGCAGTCCCAGCTTGGAGCGGAGCGAGGCCACGTGTACTTCGAGCGTGCGCCCGGTCCCCTCCCAACTGGTGCGCCACACCTCGCTGATGATCTGCTCGCGCCGGAAGACCACTCCGGGGCGCTGGGCGAGCAGCGCCAGCAGATCGAACTCCTTGCGGGTGAGGGGGACGGTGGTGCCGTTCACGGAGACCCGGCGGGTGGGCACCTCGATGATGACGGGCCCCAGCCGCAGCGCGTTCGGCCCGCCGGGGTCGTGCTGCCCGGCCGGAGGGCTCTCGGCGGGCGGTGTGCGCCGGGCGACGGCGTGGATGCGGGCGAGCAACTCCCCTGTGTCGTAGGGCTTGACCACGTAGTCGTCGGCGCCGAGGTTGAGACCGTGGATCTTCGAGCGGGTGTCCGCCCGGGCCGTGACCATGATGACGGGCATGGCCGTGCGCTTGCGGATCCTGTCGCAGACCTCGAAGCCGTCCTGTCCGGGCAGCCCGAGGTCGAGCAGGACGACCCCGAACGGCGCGCCTGTCGCGGGCAGCAGGGCTTCGAGCGCCTCCTCGCCGCTGCGGGCATGGGTGACGTCGAAGCCGTGCCGGGCGAGGACGGCCGACAGGGCCGCGGCGACATGGTCGTCGTCCTCCACGAGCAGCAGTCTCATCGGCCCTCCGCGCGGCTGGTGCGGCAACACCGAATCCACGCCGATGGATGCCCGGTGCGTCAAGAGGGTTCTGCCCGCGGGGAGCCTTCCGTTATGCACCCGGTACGCCTGTACGGCAGGAGGCCCCGTGTACACACGGTGGCGGGTCGAAGCCGGATCGTTATGCTCAATTTCAGCTCAGATGTAATGACGCTGGTCGTTGCGGCTCATTAGGGTCCTCCCCAACCGAGGAGGACGGAGCGAGGAACGCCGATGAGCGAGGTATCGGTGACCAAGGACGCGGCGCCCGCCGCGGACGCACTGGTCGTCCTGAACAAGGTCAACAAACACTTCGGCGCGCTGCATGTGCTCCAGGACATCGACTTGACCATCGCGCGCGGCGAGGTCGTGGTCGTCATCGGTCCCTCGGGGTCCGGCAAGTCGACGCTGTGCCGGACGATCAACCGGCTGGAGACGACGGACTCGGGCTCCATCACGGTCGACGGGCGGCCGCTGCCGCAGGAGGGGAAGGAACTGGCGCGGCTGCGGGCGGACGTGGGGATGGTCTTCCAGTCGTTCAACCTCTTCGCCCACAAGACCGTTCTGGAGAACGTGACACTGGGGCAGACGAAGGTCCGCAAGAAGGACCGCAAGGAGGCCGAGGCCACTGCCCGGACCCTGCTCGACCGGGTCGGCGTGGGCGGTCAGGCGGACAAGTACCCCGCGCAGCTCTCCGGCGGACAGCAGCAGCGGGTGGCGATCGCCCGCGCGCTGGCCATGGATCCCAAGGTGATGCTCTTCGACGAGCCGACCTCGGCGCTGGACCCGGAGATGATCAACGAGGTGCTGGAGGTCATGCAGCAACTCGCCCGGGACGGCATGACGATGGTGGTCGTCACCCATGAGATGGGCTTCGCACGCTCCGCCGCACACCGGGTGGTCTTCATGGCGGACGGCCGGATCGTCGAGGAAGCGCGGCCGGACCAGTTCTTCAGCAATCCCCGCAGCGACCGGGCCAAGGACTTCCTGTCGAAGATCCTGCACCACTGAACCGCTTCGTCCGAGCCCTCCGACCTTCTGCGGACGGCGCGTTCCAAACCTCCCTTGTGCTTCTCCTCGCTGTGCCTCCCCCGCCGGACCGAAGGCCGGGCAACGCCCGCAGACGCAAAGGAAGTTCTTCATGAAGCTCCGCAATACCGCTGCAGCGGCCGTCGTGGTGCTGGCGCTCGCCGCGTCCGCGACCGCGTGCGGCAAGTCGGGCAGCCCGAACGACAACGGTGACAAGGGCGACAAGGCGTCCGGGGGCGCGTCGGCCCCCGCGGTGCCGACGTATCCGGTGAACACATCGGCCGACGTCAAGGGGTCGCCGGTCTTCGAGAAGATCAAGGGCAAGACCATCACGATCGGCACCAAGGCCGACCAGCCCGGCCTGGGTTACGAGAACCCGGGCACCAAGAAGCGCACCGGCTTCGACGTGGAGATCGCCCGGATGATCGCGGCCGATCTGGGGTTCGACGAGAAGCACATCACCTTCAAGACGGTGCCTTCCGAAGCCCGGGAGACACAGATCGCCAGCGGCGGCGTCGACCTGTACGTCGGCACGTACACGATCAACGACGAGCGCAAGAAGCAGGTCGGCTTCGCCGGCCCGTACTACGTCGCCGGCCAGGACCTGCTCGTGAAGGCCGACAGCTCCGTCAAGGGACCGGAGGACCTGAAGGGCAAGAAGGTCTGCTCGGCGACCGGTTCGACGCCGCTGCAGCGCATCAAGGAGCCCAAGTACGGCGTGGCCGAGGCCAAGGCGCAGCAGGGCTACCAGTTGTGCGTCCAGGACCTCGTCAACGGCACGGTGGACGCGGTCACGACGGACGACGCGATCCTCAAGGGCTACGCGGCCGAGAACAAGGGCGCGCTGAAGGTCGTCGGCAAGCCGTTCTCCAAGGAGCCCTACGGCGTGGGTCTGAAGAAAGACGACGCGGCGCTGCGCGAGGCGGTGAACAAGGCCATCGAGGCACACGAGAAGAACGGCGACTGGAAGAAGGCGTACGACGCCACGCTGGGTCTCTCGGGCACTCAGGCGCCCGCGCCGCCCGCGATCGAGCGGTACTGACCGGCAGGACGCGATTCCCGGAGAGTTGATGTGAACGTTCTGTCGGACAACTTCGCGATGTTCCGCGAAGGGTTTGTCGGCACTGTTGAACTGACAGCGCTCAGTGCGCTGCTGGCCCTGGTGCTGGGCACCCTCGTCGCGGCGTTCCGCGTCTCTCCGGTGCCGGCGCTGCGGGTGTTCGGCACGACGTGGGTGACGCTGCTGCGCAACACCCCGCTGGTGCTGCTCTTCCTCGCCGTCACCCTGGGGCTGCCTGCGCTCGGTCTGAAGGGCTGGGACTCCTTCTGGCTCGCCGTGCTGGCCCTGGGGTGCTACACCTCGGCCTTCATCTGCGAGGCCGTCCGCTCGGGCATCAACGCCGTGCCGGTGGGCCAGGCGGAGGCCGCCCGTTCGATCGGGATGACCTTCGGGCAGACACTGACGCAGATCGTGCTGCCCCAGGCCACCCGTACCGCGATACCCCCCATCGGCAGCCTGCTGATCGCCCTGGCCAAGAACACGGCGATCGCCTCGGGCTTCAACGTCAGCGAGCTCGGTTCCGTGCAGAAGACCCTCAACGCCGCTGCGGGCTACAACATTTACGTGATCTTCCTGTGGATCGCGCTCTGCTACATCATCATCACGTTCACCATCAGCGGCCTGTTCCGGCTGCTGGAGAACCGGCTGGCGGTGGCCCGATGAGCGGCAGCGTCCTGTACGACGTCCCGGGGCCGAAGGCACAGGCACGCAACCGCATCTACGGGATCCTGGCCGCCGTCGTACTGCTCGGCCTGATCGCCTTCGCCGTTCACCGGCTGGACGCCACAGGGCAGTTCCAGGGCGGGCTGTGGAGCGCCTACGAGTACACGGACACCCAGCAGCGCATCGTCGACGGCCTGCTCACCACGCTCAAGACCTTCGCCGTCGCCGCCGCACTCTCCCTCGTCCTGGGCACCGTGCTGGCCACCGCCCGCCTGTCCGACCACAAACCGGTGCGCTGGGCGGCCACCGTGCTCGTGGAGTTCTTCCGGGCGATGCCGCTGCTCATCATGATCTTCCTGCTGTACGCGGCGGTGTTCACGTCGGACCCCATGTGGGCCCTGGTCATCGGCTTGATGCTCTACAACGGCTCCGTACAGGCGGAGATCTTCCGCTCCGGCATCAATGCCGTGCCCCGGGGCCAGAGCGAAGCCGCCTTCGCACTGGGGCTGCGCAAGACCCAGGTGATGACGACCGTGCTCGTCCCCCAGGCCGTCCGCACGATGCTGCCCTCGATCATCAGCCAGCTCGTGGTCACCCTCAAGGACACCTCGCTCGGCTTCATCATCCTGTACGAGGAGCTGCTGTTCGTCGGCAAGTCCTTTGCGCAGCAGACGCCTCCGGTGAACGGTGTCTACGCCTTCATCCCGATGGTCATCGTCTTCGGGTCGATCTACGTACTGCTGTGCCTGGCACTGTCGTCCGTCGCCACGTGGGTCGAACGGCGCACGAAACGCTCGCGCAAGGGCACCCCGCCGCCGCTGGCCGCCACCGGTGCGGTCGTCATGGCCGATCCCGGGCACAGCGCCGCCGCGGGCGACCCCGGCGCCTCCGGCGCGGACGTCCCCAAGGCCGACTGATCCGGCCGCCGCTGACGCCTCGTCGGTTCCTGTGGACCGGCGGGGCGCACGCGTACGGCGCGCCGCGGCAAAGCCGTTGATCACTTGACGCAAGCAGCAGCAATGGGTTGCATACGTTCTGTGATCGCGCACCGTTTTCCCCCTGGCAGTCCCTGTACGTCCCGTACGCACCGCGCCGGTGCAGGGACGACCGGCCGCCGCACTCGTCAGGGGGCCGTGCCGTGGACCCGGTGATCGTCGTCGGGGCCGGTCCGGTCGGTCTCACCCTCGCCCTGGCCCTCGCCCGGTACGACGTCCCCGTGGTCGTCCTGGACGAAACCGCGGAGGAGAATCTCGAGGAGCGGCGCCCGGCCCGCACGGTCGTGCTGCGGCCGGAGACCGCCGCCCTGCTGGAACGGCTCGGCTGCGCCACGACGGAGGGCAGCCGGTGGACGGGCTGGCGGACGCTGCACCGCCGGACCGTGACCCTGCAGGTGCCCTTCGAGACGCCGGGGGACACCGAGGAGGACGAGGAGAGCGGCCGGCCTCCCGGAGAACCGTCTCCGCTGCATCTGCCCCAGCACGCGCTCCTGCGGGAGCTGCAGGCCGCACTGGCCGGTGCCGACGGCGTGACGATCGCCCGCGGCCACCGGCTGACCATCCTGACGCAGGACGCCTCCGGCATCACCGCACGCACCCGGAGCGACAACAGCACGGCCTGGCGGGCGAGTTATCTGGTCGGCTGTGACGGCGCCCGCTCGGTCGTCCGCAAGCTCACCGGTGCCCGCTTCCCCGGGCGCACGGCCGTGGAGCGGTTCGCGGTCGCCGCCCTGCGCACCGAACTGCCGTGGCCGGGCGAGGCGGTGCTGCACCGTGCGCCGCCGCGCGGCAGCGAGGTGACGGCCCGCCCGCTGCCGGGCGGGGTGTGGCGGCTCGACTGGCTGCTGCCGCCGGACGGCGGACTGGTCACTCCCGACGCCCTGTTGGCCCACATCGACGACTCACTGGCGCTGTGGTGCGGCGAGACGCCGGCGTACGAACTGCTGGACACCGGGGTGCACGCCGTGCACCACCGCCTCGCGCGCCGCTGGCGCAGCGGGCGCGCCTTCCTCGCCGGGGACGCCGCGCACCTCCTGGGGGCCCTGGGCACCCAGGGACTGGACGAGGGGCTGCAGGATGCCGGCAACCTCGCCTGGAAGCTGGCGCTCGCCTGGCACCACGGCGCCTCGGACGCGCTGCTCGACAGCTACCAGGCGGAGCGGCGGGCGGCGATCGTGGCCCGGCTGCGTGCCGCCGACCGCGCATTGCCTTCGGTGCGCGCCGGGGGCGGATGGCGCACTGTGCGGCGCGCGGTGCTGCCGGGCACCGCACGCACCCACGATCTCCTGCTCACCGAGGGCCACTTGGGGCGCGGAGCACTCGGTGCGCTGCCGGTGTACGCCCGTACGCCCCTGACACCGGCCGCCCCACCCGCGGGGGCCGTGCCGGTCGGGACGGCTGTGGGCGAGCGGGTCGCCGACGTGCCGGTGACGGATCCGGACGGCGCGGAAGTGCTGCTGCACGAGCGGCTCGGCGGCGATCTGCTCGTGGTTCTCGTGGCCCCGGGGACGGGGGTGTGGGAGCGCCGGCACTGGCTCGGGGCGGGGCTGATGCCGAGGCTCGCGGCGGCGGTCTCCGCGCTGCCCATGCGGGCCGAACTGCTGGTCGCCGAAGGGTATCCGGGGGCTGCGGCGCACACCGTGCTGGTGGTGCGGCCGGACGGGCACCTGGTGGCGGCGCTTGCCGGGGTGCGGCCCGCGGAGCTGTACGCGTGCGCGGACGCCGCGAGGGGCGGAGCGGCGGGCGGTGCGCCGGCGCCCGAGGAGCAGGAGGAGGCGGCCGGCGGAGCAGCCAGTGAGGCTGCGGCCAACCGTTGACCCGCCCGTTCCGCCATGGTTGAGTCCGGAGTGTGACCGGCAGCAGCATGCTCTTCTGGCGGAGGGTCCATCTGGACCTCGTCCGCTATGCGGGCTGCGTCTGTCGTCCGTCCTGCTGATCCGCTTCCCTGCGCGCCCTGCCGGCACGTCCGCCTCTGCGGGTGCCCGGGTGCTGCGCGTTTCCGCCGCGATCACCCAGGACGGTCCCTGTGTCTTCTCCCCTGCCTTCGTCCACCGCTCCCGCCCCGTCCGACGCGCCGCCAAGCAGGCCGGGGGCCAAGGAACTTCTCGCCTTCGCGTACCGCGTCGCGGCCGACGCGGAGCTCGTCACCTCGCTGCCGCTGGACCCGCAGGGGCGCACCTGGATCCGCCTGGAGGGGCCGGGCGGCAGCGAGGCGTGGCTCATCGGCTGGCCGCCGGGCGCCGGCACCGGCTGGCACGACCACGGCGGTTCGTACGGCGCCTTCGCCACGGCGGCGGGCCGGCTGACCGAGCAGTCGCTCGCCGCCCGGCTGCCCACCGAGGGCTGGAAGCTGCTGGAACTCGCCGACGGCATCGACCGCGAGCGGCAGTTGGAGGGCGGCAACGGGCGGGCCTTCGGGCCGCACCACGTGCACCAGGTGTTCAACGCCTCGGCGGAGCACGCGGTGTCGGTGCACGCCTACTACCCGCCGCTGCCGATGATGCGGCGTTATCACCGCAGCGGGCAGGTGCTCAGGCTGGAGCAGATCGAGTGGGCGCAGGAGTGGGCATGAGGGTGGAGGAGCTGCTGGCCGAGGCACGGGCGGGGCTCGACCGGCTCGAACCGGCGGAGGCGGCCGCCGTCCAGGCCGGGGGCGGGCTGCTGGTCGACATCCGCTACGCGGCGCTGCGGGAACGGGACGGCACGATCCCGGGGGCGCTGGTGGTCGAGCGCAACGAGCTGGAGTGGCGGCTGGACCCTGCCTGCGCCCACCGCGCGGCCGAGGCCACCGGCCATGATCTGCGCGTGGTCGTCATCTGCGACGAGGGGTACGCCTCCAGCCTGGCAGCGGTCTCCCTGCACCGGCTCGGGCTGCGGCATGCCACGGACGTGTCCGGAGGCTTCCGGGCGTGGCGTGCGGCGGGACTGCCGGTGCAGCCGCCCGCCCCCCGGCCCTCCGGGGACGGGACGCCGCCGGAGGGGGGCCGGCTTCCGGGCGGGGGTCAGTCGCCGGGCAGGTAGTGCTCGAGCAGCTCGGGGTCCTCGCCCTCCTCCTCCAGGACCCGGCGCACCACGCGCAGGGCGAGACCCTCGGAGTACCCCTTGCGGCCCAGCATCCCGACGAGCCGGCGCAGCCGCTTCTCACGGTCCATGCCGCGGGTGCTGCGCAGCTTGCGCTCGACGAGCTCGCGGGCCGTGTGCTCCTCCTGCTCGGGGTCGAGCTGCCCCACCGCCTCGTCGATCAGCGCGGAATCCACGCCCTTGGTGCGCAGTTCGCGCGCCAGGGCGCGGCGGGCCAGCCCGCGGCCGCGGTGCCGGGACTCCACCCAGGCCCCGGCGAAGGCCGCGTCGTCGATCAGCCCGACGTCCTCGAACCGGGAGAGCACTTCCTCGGCGGCCTCGGCCGGTATGCCGCGCTTGGCCAGGGCGTCGGCGAGCTGCCTGCGGGTGCGGGGGGATCCGGTGAGCAGGCGCAGGCAGATCGCCCGCGCCTGCTCCTCCGGTGACGGGGGCGCCCCGTCCCCGGCCCTCGACGGGTCGGGGGCGCCGCCGCCCGTACGGTCGTCCGCATGCGACTCCGGCCGGCTCTCCCGCCACGTCCTCGTTCCGGACATGGCGGGCTAGCTCTTGGCCGTGGCCTTGGCGGCCTTGCCCGTGGCCTTGGCCGGGGCCGGGACGGACTTGGCGGGCTCGCCCGCGGCGGCGTCCGCGCCGGGCTCGGCCTCGGGCGCCTCGGGCCGGGTGCCCACGCCGAGCTTCTCCTTGATCTTCTTCTCGATCTCGTTGGCGAGGTCGGGGTTGTCCTTGAGGAAGTTGCGGGCGTTCTCCTTGCCCTGGCCGAGCTGGTCGCCCTCGTAGGTGTACCAGGCACCGGCCTTGCGGATGAAGCCGTGCTCCACGCCCATGTCGATCAGGCCGCCCTCGCGGCTGATGCCCTGGCCGTAGAGGATGTCGAACTCGGCCTGCTTGAAGGGGGGCGCGACCTTGTTCTTGACGACCTTGCAGCGGGTGCGGTTGCCGACCGCCTCCGTGCCGTCCTTCAGGGTCTCGATGCGGCGGATGTCGATGCGCACCGAGGCGTAGAACTTGAGCGCGCGGCCACCGGTCGTGGTCTCCGGGGAGCCGAACATCACGCCGATCTTCTCGCGGAGCTGGTTGATGAAGATGGCGGTGGTCTTGGACTGGTTCAGCGCGCTGGTGATCTTCCGGAGCGCCTGGCTCATCAGCCGGGCCTGGAGGCCCACGTGCGAGTCGCCCATCTCGCCCTCGATCTCCGCGCGCGGCACCAGGGCCGCCACGGAGTCGATGACGATCAGGTCGAGCGCGCCGGAGCGGACCAGCATGTCGACGATCTCCAGAGCCTGCTCGCCGTTGTCCGGCTGGGACAGGATCAGGTTGTCGATGTCCACCCCGAGCTTCTTGGCGTACTCGGGGTCGAGGGCGTGCTCGGCGTCCACGAAGGCCACCGTGCCGCCTGCGCGCTGGGCGTTGGCCACGGCGTGCAGGGTGAGGGTGGTCTTGCCGGAGGACTCCGGCCCGTAGACCTCCACCACGCGGCCGCGCGGCAGGCCGCCGACGCCGAGGGCGACGTCGAGGGCCGTCGAGCCGGTGGGGATGACCTCGATCGGCTCGTTCGGCCGCTCGCCCAGGCGCATGACCGCGCCCTTGCCGAATTGCCGTTCAATCTGTGCGAGCGCGGCGTCCAGCGCCTTCTCGCGGTCGGTGCCTGCCATGGGTTCCACCCGGTTTGCTTGAGTCGATCGCTTCACGTCCACGACGCTAGCGCCTGCCACTGACAACCGGCCCGGGCGTCGCCCCGGCCTGTGGAAAACTCGGTTCCGCGGCCCGGGGAGACCCATGAGAATGGATGTTCGATTTTGCTGTCAAGCGCGCCGCGCCGGCCTCGGAATCACCGTCCCCGGAGCGCCCGGAACATCCGCACGAGCGCCGGCGGACGGCCCCCGCCCCCCTCCCCGCCCGGCCGCCGCGGCCCCTCTCCCGCCACCGCGGCCGCCTCGTCGACGAGTTCGTACCGCTTCACGTACGCCCCGAGGAACGCCTGCAGCGTCGCCGTCGCGGGGATCGCGACGAGCGCGCCCACCGCACCGAGCAGCGCCGTGCCCGCGATCACCGAGCCGAAGGCGACGGCCGGGTGGATGTCCACGGTCCTGGCGGTGATGCGCGGCTGCAGCACGTAGTTCTCGAACTGCTGGTAGACCACGACGAAGGCGAGCACCCACACCGCGTACCAGGGGTCGACGGTGAAGGCGAGCAACATCGGCAGCGCTCCCGCGAGGTAGGTGCCGATGGTCGGGATGAACTGCGACACCAGTCCGACCCAGATGGCGAGCGCCGGGGCATAGGGCACGCCCAGGACCACGAACAGGACGTAGTGCGCGACGCCGGAGACGAGCGCCATCAGAGCGCGCGAGTAGATGTAGCCGCCGGTCTTGGCCACCGCGAGGTCCCAGGCGCGCAGCACCTCGGTCTGCCGGTGCGGCGGGAGGACGGAGCACAGGGCACGGCGCAGCCGGGGGCCGTCGGCCGCGAAGTAGAACGAGAACAGCACCACGGTCAGCAGCTGGAACAGACCGCCGAGGACGGTGGCCGAGACGTCCAGCACCCCGCCTGCGCTGTTGCGCAGGTACTTCTGCAGCCAGTCGGAGTGCAGCAGGCTCGTCTGGATCTCGACGCGGGAGAGCCTGGTGTGGAACGTCCGGTTGAGCCAGCCGATCACCGCGTCCAGATAGGCGGGGAAGTTCTCCACGATGTTCTGGATCTGCCCGGCGAGCATCGAGCCCAGCATGGTGAAGAACGCGGTGAACGCCAGGGCGACGCCGAGGAAGACCAGCCCGGTCGCCGCACCGCGCCGCATGCCGCGCGCGGCCATCCTGTCCACCGCGGGCTCGACGGCGAGCGCCAGGAAGAACGCGATCAGGATGTCGACCAGCAGCCCGAGGAGCTGATGGAAGGCCCAGACGCCCAGCTGGAAGCAGGCGAACAGGGCAAGCGTCACCACGACCGCCCGGGGCAGCCAGCGCGGCATGCGCGCGCCGTCGCCGGGCCGGGTCGGTCGGGAGTCCGGGGAGGTGTCGTCGGTGGCTGCCACGGAGCAAGTCTGACCTACGGGACGAAACACCCCCGAACGCCCCCGGCGGCACCGGCAGCACCGGCAGCACCGGCAGCACCGGCAGCCCAGGCCACCGTCCCTCCGGCGTCCCGCCGGCCGGCGTCAGTGCTCGGGGATCTCCATCGTCCGGCACACCGCGCGCCACACGTCCTTGGCGTTCCAGCCGGCGTCCAGCGCCTGGTGCACGGTCCTCCCGCCGAGCTCGGACATCACATGATCGCGCGCGAAGGAGTCGGCGTACGCCGCGCCGAAATGATCCGCCATCCGCTGCCAGAAGACCGTCAACCGCATGGACCCAGTATCCCGCCCCTGAGAGTGCAGCCGGGCACGAGCCGCTGCCGGGCGCCGCCGCGCCCCCTACGGTCTTGTCCATGGCCCCCTCCGGAGCATCCGCCGCAGCCCGTGCCGAACAGTTCGTCTGGCTCACCGCCCGCGTCCTGGAACAGCGCAGATTCGCGTTCCACTTCCTCGACGGCAGTGCGGACGCGGTCGAAGCGGCCCTGTCGGCCTACCTCGGCGACGACGGCGGCTACGGCCACGCCCTGGAACCCGACCTGCGCGGCCCCGTGAGCCAGCCGCTGCACACCGCGCACGCGCTGCGCGTGCTGGACGAGATCGGCCGCTGCGGAGACCGGCGGATCGAACGCGTGTGCCGCTACCTGACAGCGGTCTCCACCCAGGACGGTGCGCTGCCCGCGCTCCACCCGTCGCTGCGCGGCTACCCCGCGGCCCCCTGGATCCCCGTGATCGACGACCCTCCCAGCGACCTGCTCTCCACCGGTCCGGTGGTCGGCCTGCTGCACCGCAACGAGGTGTGGCACGCCTGGCTGTTCCGAGCGACGGACTTCTGCTGGGCCGCGGTCGAGGCCATCACGCGCGGCGCCAGGACCCATCCGTACGAGGTCGAGGCGGCCGTGGCGTTCCTCGACGGGGTCCCCGACCGGGACCGCGCCCGGGCCGCAGCCGAGCGGCTGGGCCGCACCGTGCGGGAACGGCGGCTGGCCGTCCTGGAACCGGACCGGGCGGCCGAGTACCCCCTGCCGGAGGGCTACGCGCCGGGCGAGCACCACTACCCGCACGACTTCGCGCGGACCCCCGGCTCGGTGGCCCGGTCCTGGTTCACCGACGCCGAGATGGAACGTTCTCTCGACTTCCTGGCCGCCGCGCAGGAGACCGACGGCGGCTGGCCCGTCAACTGGCGCGCGTGGGCGCCCGGCACGGCCCTGGAGTGCCGCCCGAGGGCGACCATCGACGCCCTCCTCACCCTGCGCGCCCACGGCCGCCCCGTCTGACGCGGCGCCCCCTCCCGCCCTCGGCCGCCACCCCGGAAGCCGCCTCCGACCTGCGCGGACGGGGCATTGTCAGTGGCCCGGTGCACGATGGGGTGCATGGCGAACGACACCGCGTCGGCGACCGCGGGGGAACCGTCCCCGACCCCCTCGGCGCTTCCAGGGTTCTCCCCCGCGACCCGCGCATGGTTCACGGGAGCCTTCACCGCGCCCACGGCCGCCCAGACCGGCGCCTGGCGCGCCATCGGGGAGGGCTCGGACGTCCTGGTCGTCGCGCCCACGGGCTCCGGCAAGACGCTGGCCGCCTTCCTCGCCTCCCTGGACCGGCTGGCGAGCTCGCCACCGCCCGCCGAGCGCGGCAAGCGCTGCCGGGTGCTGTACGTCTCGCCGCTCAAGGCGCTCGCGGTGGACGTCGAGCGCAATCTGCGCAGCCCGCTGACCGGCATCCGCCAGGAGTCGGTGCGCCTGGGCCTGCCCGAGCCGGAGATCCGCGTCGGCATCCGCTCGGGCGACACCCCGGCCGCCGAGCGCCGCGCGCTGGTCACCCGGCCGCCGGACATCCTGATCACCACGCCCGAGTCGCTGTTCCTGATGCTCACCTCCGCGGCCCGGGAGGCGCTCAAGGGCGTGGAGACCGTGATCCTCGACGAGGTGCACGCCGTCGCCGGGACCAAGCGCGGCGCCCATCTCGCCCTGTCCCTGGAGCGGCTGGACCTCCTGCTGCCCCGGCCCGCCCGCCGGATCGGCCTGTCCGCGACGGTGCGCCCGGTCGACGAGGTGGCCCGCTTCCTGTCCCCGCAGCGCCGGGTGGAGGTCGTCCAGCCGCCGTCCGGCAAGGAGTTCGACCTCTCCGTCGTCGTGCCGGTCGAGGATCTCGGCGAGCTCGGCGGCTCGCCCGTGCAGGAGAGCGGTGACGGCAAGGAGAAGCCGTCGGTGTGGCCCCACGTCGAGGAGCGCATCGCCGACCTCGTCCAGGCCCACCGCTCCACGATCGTCTTCGCCAACTCCCGGCGCCTCGCCGAGCGCCTGTGCAACCGGCTCAACGAGATCGCCTACGAACGCACGACGGGCGAGCCCCTGCCCGAACACCACTCCCCCGCCGAGCTCATGGCCGAGTCCGGCGCCGCCAAGGGTGCGCCCGCCCTGCTCGCCCGCGCGCACCACGGCTCGGTGTCCAAGGAGCAGCGGGCGCTGGTCGAGGAGGATCTGAAAGCCGGCCGGCTGCCCGCCGTCGTGGCCACCTCCAGCCTGGAACTGGGCATCGACATGGGCGCGGTGGATCTCGTCGTCCAGGTCGAGTCGCCCCCGTCCGTCGCCTCCGGCCTGCAGCGGGTCGGCCGCGCGGGCCACCAGGTCGGCGCGGTCTCCACCGGGATCGTCTTCCCCAAGTACCGCGGCGACCTGGTGCAGGCCGCCGTGGTGACCGAGCGGATGCGCCAGGGGTCCATCGAGGCCCTGCGCGTGCCGGCCAACCCGCTGGACGTGCTCGCCCAGCAGATCGTGGCGATGACCGCCATGGACACATGGGACGTGGAGGAGCTGCTGGCCGTGGTGCGCCGCGCGGCCCCTTTCGCCTCGCTGCCCGAGTCCGCGTTCTCCGGCGTGCTCGACATGCTCGCGGGGCGCTATCCGTCCGACGCCTTCGCGGAGCTGCGCCCGCGCCTGGTGTGGGACCGGGTGGCGAACACGGTCACCGGCAGGCCCGGGGCCCAGCGGCTCGCCGTCACCTCCGGCGGCACGATCCCCGACCGCGGCCTCTTCGGGGTCTTCCTGGCGGGCGCCGATCCCAAGAAGGGCGGCGGGCGCGTCGGCGAGCTCGACGAGGAGATGGTCTACGAGTCCCGTGCGGGCGACGTCTTCACCCTGGGCACCACGTCCTGGCGCATCGAGGACATCACCCGCGACCGGGTCCTGGTCACCCCCGCCCCCGGCACCCCAGGCCGGCTGCCGTTCTGGAAGGGCGACCAGCTGGGCCGCCCGCTCGAACTCGGCCGCGCGCTCGGCGCGTTCCTGCGCGAGATCGGCGGCCACACGCCCGAGGCGGCCCGCGAGCGCCTGACCGCCGCCGGGCTCGACGCCTGGGCGGCGGACAACGTGCTGTCGTACCTGGACGAGCAGCGCCGCGCCTGCGGCCACGTCCCGGACGACCGGACGATCGTCGTCGAGCGGTTCCGCGACGAGCTGGGCGACTGGCGCGTCGTCGTCCACTCCCCCTTCGGCGCCCAGGTGCACGCCCCGTGGGCGCTGGCCCTGGGCGCCCGGCTCACCGAGCGCTTCGGCATGGACGCCCAGGTGATGCACGCCGACGACGGCATCGTGCTGCGCCTGCCCGACGCCGACCTGATGGGCCTCGACCTGCTGGACGCGGACCCGGCCCGGCAGGGCACGGAGTACGACGCCGAGCAGTCCCCCGTCGGCGCCGCCGATGTCACCTTCGACAAGGCCGAGGTCGACCGGATCGTCACCGAACAGGTGGGCAGCTCGGCCCTGTTCGCCTCCCGCTTCCGCGAATGCGCCGCCCGCGCCCTGCTGCTGCCGCGCCGCAACCCGGGAAAGCGCACCCCGTTGTGGCAGCAGCGTCAGCGTGCCGCCCAACTGCTGCAGGTCGCGAGCGAGTTCGGCTCGTTCCCCATCGTCCTGGAGGCCGTCCGCGAATGCCTCCAGGACGTGTTCGACGTCCCCGGACTGGCCGAGCTCATGGGGGACGTCGAGTCGCGGCGCGTCCGGCTGGTCGAGGTGACCACGCCCGAGCCGTCCCCCTTCGCCCGCTCGCTGCTCTTCGGCTACGTCGCCCAGTACCTCTACGAGGGCGACTCGCCCCTCGCCGAGCGGCGCGCCGCCGCGCTCTCCCTCGACTCGCGGCTGCTGGCCGAACTCCTGGGCCAGGCCGAGCTCCGCGAGCTGCTCGACGCCGAGGTCCTCGCCGAGCTGGAGCGCGAGCTGCAGTGGCTCACCGAGGACCGCAGGGCCAAGGACGCCGAGGGAGTCGCCGACCTGCTGCGCCTCCTCGGCCCCCTCACCGACGCCGAACTGGCCGCGCGGGGAGCCGAACCTGCCTGGGCGCAGGAGCTGTCCGACGCCCGCCGTGCCCTGCGCGTCCGCATCGCCGGGCAGGAGCACTGGGCGGCCGTCGAGGACGCCGGACGGCTGCGCGACGCCCTCGGCACCGCCCTGCCCGTCGGCGTCCCCGAGGCTTTCACGGAGCCGGTCAAGGATCCGCTCGGCGATCTCCTGGCCCGCTTCGCCCGCACCCACGGCCCGTTCACCTCGGCCGAGGCCGCAGCCCGCTTCGGCCTCGGCACGGCCGTGACCGACGGCGCGCTGCACCGTCTGGCGGCGAACGGCCGGGTCGTCCAAGGGGAGTTCCACCCCGCGGGCATCGGCCAGGAGTGGTGCGACGCCGCCGTGCTGCGCAGGCTGCGCCGCCGCTCCCTGGCGGCGCTCCGGCAGGAGATGGAGCCGGTGCCGCCGGCCACGCTCGCCGCTTTCCTCCCCCAGTGGCAGCACGTCGGGAGCAGCAGCCTGCGCGGCATCGACGGACTGCTGCGCGCCGTCGAACAGTTGCAGGGCGCCCCGGTCCCGGCCTCGGCGCTGGAGAAGCTCGTCCTGCCCGCCCGGATCGCCGGCTACGCCCCGGCGATGCTCGACGAGCTCACCGCGGCGGGCGAGGTCGTCTGGGCCGGGGCCGGCGCCCTCCCCGGCAAGGACGGCTGGGTCTCGCTGCTGCCGGCCGACTCGGCACCCCTGCTGCTGCCCGCGCCGCACCCGCTGGAGCTCTCCCCGCTGCACGAGGCCGTCCTGGAAGCGCTCTCCGGCGGCTACGGCCTGTTCTTCCGGCAGATCGCCGAGCGGGTCCGGGCCACGGGCGCCGACAGCGGGGACGCCGCCGGCACCGACGCCCGGATCGCCGGGGCCGTCTGGGATCTCGCCTGGTCCGGCCGCCTCACCAACGACACGCTCGCCCCGCTCCGCGCCCTCCTCGGGTCGGGCCGCACGGCCGGTTCCACGGCCCACCGCGCGCGGCGCCCCGTCCCCCGGGGCCGGTACGGCGCCCTCCTCGGCCGTACGGGCACGGTACCCATGGCCACCGCCTCGCGCGGCGGGCCGCCGACGGTCGCGGGCCGCTGGTCGCTGCTGCCCGAGCGCGAGCCCGACCCCACTCACCGGGCCCACGCCCTGGCCCGCACGCTCCTCGACCGGCACGGCGTGGTGACGCGCGGCGCGGTCGCCGCCGAGGGCGTCGAGGGCGGGTTCTCCGCGGCGTACCGGGTGCTGTCCGCGTTCGAGGAGAGCGGCCAGGCCCGCCGCGGCTATGTCGTCGAGGGCCTGGGGGCGGCCCAGTTCGCGATGGACGGCGCGGTGGACCGGCTGCGCGCCGTCGGCACGGCCCGCGAGCGCGGGGATGCCGGCTACCCGGAAGGTGCCCCGGGTCCGGCGCGGGCGGCCCGGCGCCGGGCCGTCGTGCTCGCCGCGGCCGATCCCGCCAACGCCTATGGCGCGGCGCTGCCGTGGCCCGATCCGCCGGCCGGCGCCTCCCACAAGCCGGGGCGCAAGGCGGGCTCCCTGGTCGTCCTTCTCGACGGAGCCCTCGCGCTGTACGTCGAGCGCGGCGGCAGGACCGTCCTCGCCTGGCCCCAGGAGGAGGGCACCGAGGAGGCGCACAGCGAGGACCCCGGCCTGCGCGAAGCGGCAGCAGCCCTCGCCGAGGCGGCCCGCGCGGGCGCGCTGGGCACGGTGACGGTGGAGCGCATCAACGGTGCCCCGGCGCTGACGTCCCCGCTGGGCACCCTGCTGGAGTCCGCGGGTTTCCACGCCACCCCCAAGGGCCTGCGCCTGCGCGCCCCCTGACCGCGGAGGAGAAGCCGCATGCCCGAAGGAGACACCGTCTGGCGCACCGCCCGGGACCTCCACCAGGCCCTGGCGGGAGGCCTGTTGACCCGGTGCGACCTGCGCGTCCCCGCCCTGGCGACAGCCGACCTGACCGGCCGTCGCATCACCGAAGTGGTGCCGCGCGGCAAGCACTTGCTGGCCCGCGCGGAGGGCGGTCTCACTCTGCACTCGCATCTGGGCATGGACGGCTCCTGGCGGATCCACGCGCCGGGCGAGCGCTGGCGCGGCGGACCTGAGCACCAGATCCGCGCGGTCCTCGGCACCGCGGCCGCCGTCGCCGTCGGCTACCGCCTGCCCGTCCTGGACCTGCTGCGCACCGCCGACGAGGCCGGCGTCGTCGGCCATCTGGGCCCGGACCTGCTCGGCCCCGGCTGGGATGCGGCGGAGGCCGTCCGCCGACTGCTCGCCGACCCCGCCCGCACCGTCGGCGACGCCGTGCTCGACCAGCGCAATCTCGCCGGGATCGGCAATGTCTACAAGTCCGAGCTCTGCTTCCTGCTGCGGATCTCCCCGTGGCTGCCCGTCGCACAGCTGCCGTCCCCCGAGCGTCTGACGACGCTCGCCAAAAAGCTCCTGGAGGTCAACAAGGCCCGCACCGCCCGCATCACCACCGCCGACCCCCGCCCGGACCACCGGCTGTGGGTCTACGGGCGAGCGGGGCGCCCCTGCCGCCGCTGCGGTACACCGGTCCGTGGAGCGGAGCAGGGAAAAGCCGGTCAGGAACGGCCCACGTACTGGTGCCCCCGCTGTCAGGAAGGCCCCGCTCCGGATGGGCCGAACGGGTGAACGGGCAGGCGGGGCCGCCCGAGGGAAGGATCAAGGACGCCGCCGGGCTCCCGGCCGGCGCCGTCGCCACACCGCGGCGCTCCGGCTCCCCCTGCCGTTCCGCGGCACGCAGTGCACCGGCAGCAGGCTCAGCCCCCACCCCGCGGCGCCCACCAGCCCCTCCACGGCCCCGAGCCGGCCGGGCTGGACGGCCAGCCGCACCGCGGCCCACCACCACACGCAGCCCAGCACGAGCAACACCGCCCGCCCGGCCGCGCCGCGGGCCCGGCTGCGGCGCCGGGCGTGCCGGGACCGGATCATGGCTGCCTCCTTCGGCCCGTCCCCCCTTCGGCCACGGCGCACCGCGGGCCCTCGTCAGCCCCCGCCGGGCGCCTCCCCGCGCAGCCGTGCGAGCTCCCGCTCCAGCTCCTCGACCGTCCGGTCCCGCCGGTGCAGTTCGACGATCACCCGCTGCTCCCCGTCGTGCATGCCCTCCTGGTAGACGGCCCGGACGAATGCCCCGGCCGTCGCCTGATCGAGGTCCGAGACCACCATCAGCTCGCGCGTGAAGCGGATGACCGGATGCTCGTCCATACCCTCAGGAGACCGTGGCCGCGCCGCGGCCGCCACCCGGGCGCCCCGGCAGGCTCCGACGGCCCTCGGGCGTCTTCAGGCGTCTCAGGCGTTCTGCGCCTGGAACATCCAGTGGTGCTTCTCCAGGTCGCCCGTGAGGCCGATGAGGAGGTCCTGGGTGACCGGGTCGGGGTCGGCCGTCGCCTCGATGCGCTCGCGCATCCGCGTGATCACCGCGCCGAGCCCGGCGACGAGAAGGCGCACCACATCGGTGTCCTGGTGCCAGCCGCCGCCGACCGTCTCGATGCCGCTCGTCTTGCTGACGGTCTCGGCCCGCCCGTCCGGCGCGATGCCGAGGGCCGAGGCCCGCTCGGCCACGGTGTCGGCGTGTGTGCGGGCGCTGGCGACGACCTCGTCCAGCTGGAGGTGGACGGGGCGGAAGCGCGGGCCGACGACGGTCCAGTGGACCTGCTTGGCCACCAGGGAGAGGTCCACCAGGTCGACCAGCGCGCCCTGGAGGGCGTCCCCCACGACTTTGCGGTCCGGCTCGGACAGCGGGCTCTTGACGACGGACATTCGCTTCCTCCCTTTAGGGCGGTTGAAACCGTCTCTTCCGTTCGTCCCCGATTTCTCCACCATGACACAAAGGCGGGAAACCGGCCGGAAACGCCGGGATCCCGGTCGGAGTACCGACCGGGATCCGGAACACGAAACGGCTCTGCCGTCAGGCTGCGACCACGTCCACTGCCTCGGCAGGGGCCTTGATGGTCACGCGCTCCCCCGGAACGCCCGTCACGGACGTCACGGACACCGAATTGAACATGGGCCGCATCGGCGCGGGTACCGGCTCGCTCGCCGCCGCCGACTGCGCCAGCTCGGCGAGCGACAGTTCGTCACTCACCTCACGCATGACCTCGGACATCCTGACGTCCAGAGCGTCGCAGATTGCGGAGAGAAGCTCGGAGGACGCCTCTTTCTGCCCGCGCTCGACCTCGGAGAGATATCCGAGCGAGACCCGGGCGGACGAGGAGACCTCGCGCAGAGTGCGGCCCTGGCGTTGGCGCTGCCGACGCAGCACGTCACCCAGCAGGCGACGGAGCAGAATCATCGGTGGCTCCCTCCTTGGACCGCGAATCCGGTTCCTTCACGCCCCACCGTACCGCCTCGGGGTGCGGCCGTGCGGGGAGCTATGTCGTGTTCACTCAGGGCTGCAAACATCAATTCCCCCCGTTCTGTTCCGTATCCTTTGCCCCCGCGTTCCCTGTCAGTTCGCGCAGCAGCAGCGCGAGGACTTCCCGGACGCTTCCGGCCCGGATCCGGGCACGGTCGCCGTCCAGCGAGAGCTCCCGGACGGCCCCGGCGCCGCCCGGACCGGCGACGGCCACGAAGACGGTGCCGACGGGCTTGCCGTCCTGCGGATCGGGCCCGGCGACACCGGTGGTCGCGACACCCCAGTCGGCACCCAGCAACGCCCGTACACCGCAGGCCATCTGGCGGGCGACCTCGGCGTCGACGGCCCCGCGCTCGGCGAGCAGCGGACCGGCCACGCCCAGCACCTCGCGCTTGACGTCGGTGGCGTACGCGGTGACGGATCCCCGGACCACCCGCGAGGCCCCGGGCACCGCGGTCAGCCCGGCCGCGACCAGGCCGCCCGTGAGCGACTCGGCGACGGCCAGAGTCTCCCCCCGCGCGGCCAGTTCGGCGAGCACCTCGGGGGCGCCGCCGGCCTCCCCTCCGGTCACCGCGCGGCACCCCCGGTCCGCGCCGCGCGGCGCAGGGCGACGGCCTGCCGGATGTAGTCGAGCCCGGTCAGCACGGTCAAGACGACGGCGACCGCCATCACCCAGAAGCGCAAGGTGGCCAGCGGCCCTTCGAGGGGCAGGATGTACATCCCCGTGCCCACGCCCTGGGCGAGCGTCTTCAGCTTGCCGCCCCGGCTGGCCGGGATGACCCCGTGCCGGATCACCCAGAACCGCATGAGCGTGATGCCGATCTCGCGGGAGAGGATCACGCCCGTGACCCACCACGGCAGGTCCCCCAGCGCGGAGAGGCAGAGCAGCGCCGCGCCCATGATCGCCTTGTCCGCGATCGGGTCGGCGATCTTGCCGAAGTCCGTGACCAGGTTGTACGTGCGGGCGAGATGGCCGTCGAAGAGGTCGGTGATCATGGCGATGGCGAACGCGGCCCAGGCGAAGGAGCGCCAGGCCGGTTCGTAACCGCCGTTGTGGAGCATCAGCACGACGAACCCGGGCACGAGGAGCAGCCGCACCATCGTGAGGATGTTGGCGATGTTCCACAGGCCCGCCGGGCGCCCGGCCGACGCGGGGGCAGGGCCTCCCGCGGTGGGGGCCGGGACTCCGCTCATCTGGCCGCCTCCCCGGTACACCCGCCCGTGGCGGACGCCAGGGGCTCGGCGACGAGGTCCACGCCCTCGCTCGCGACGACCTTGGCGACGACCAGCGTGCCCGGAGCGAACACCGTCTCCCCGGTCAGCCGCACCTGGCCGTCGGTCTCGGGCGCCTGGTGGGCGGCCCGGCCGATGACGCCGTCCTCCTCGTCGACCCGGTCGACGACGACCTCGACGGTGTCGCCGATGCGCTCCTCGGCACGCTGCGCGGTGAGCTCCTCGGCGAGCCGCGAGACGCGCGCCAGGCGCTCGTCCACGACCTCCTGGTCCAGCTTGTGCTCGTACGTGGCCGCCTCGGTGCCCTCCTCGTCGGAGTAGCCGAAGACGCCGATGGCGTCCAGGCGGGCCCCCGTGAGGAAGCGCTCCAGCTCTGCCACGTCCTCCTCGGTCTCGCCGGGGAAGCCGACGATGAAGTTGGAACGGACGCCCGCCTGCGGGGCCTTGGAGCGGATCGTGTCGAGCAGCTCCAGGAAGCGGTCGGTGTCCCCGAAGCGGCGCATCGCGCGCAGCACGGCGGGGGCGGAGTGCTGGAAGGAGAGGTCGAAGTAGGGCGCGACCTTGTCCGTGGAGGTCAGCACGTCGATGAGGCCGGGGCGCATCTCGGCGGGCTGGAGGTAGCTGACGCGGATGCGCTCCAGGCCGTCGACGGCGGCGAGCTCCGGCAGCAGCGTCTCCAGCAGGCGGATGTCGCCGAGATCCTTGCCGTAGGAGGTGTTGTTCTCGGAGACCAGCATGATCTCCTTCACCCCCTGCTCCGCCAGCCAGCGGGCCTCGCCGAGCACGTCGGAGGGGCGGCGGGAGATGAAGGAGCCGCGGAAGGACGGGATGGCGCAGAAGGAGCAGCGCCGGTCGCAGCCGGAGGCGAGCTTCACCGAGGCGACGGGGCTGGAACCGAGACGGCGGCGCAGCGGGGCGCGCGGCCCGGAGGCCGGGGCGATGCCGTCCGGCAGGTCCTCGGGGGTGCTTTCCTCCGGGGCCTGGGCGTGTCCGGGCAGGGCCGGTGCACTGGCGCCCTGCCGCTCGGCGGGGCTGATCGGCAGCAGCTTGCGCCGGTCGCGCGGGGTGTGGGAGGCGTGGATGCCGCCGGAGAGGATGGTCTGGAGCCGGTCGGAAATGTCGGTGTAGTCGTCGAAGCCGAGCACCGCGTCGGCCTCGGGCAGGGCCTCGGCGAGCTCCTTGCCGTAGCGCTCGGCCATACAGCCGACGGCCACGACGGCCTGGGTGCGGCCATGGTCCTTGAGGTCGTTCGCCTCCAAGAGGGCATCGACCGAGTCCTTCTTCGCGGCTTCGACGAAGCCACAGGTGTTGACGACGGCCACATCGGCGTCGGCGGCGTCCTCGACGAGGTCCCAGCCATCCGCCGCCAAGCGGCCTGCCAGCTCCTCCGAGTCCACCTCGTTACGGGCGCAGCCAAGTGTGACAAGAGCGACGGTACGGCGTTCGGGCATAGGGCTCAGCCTACTTTGTCCCGGCGCCGGGTCCGCTGCCGAGTGGCAGCGAGGCGCGGAGAGCCTGGTCACCCGGGGGCTCTCCGCAGCCGTGCCGTCGCGCGGTTCCTCGCTGGTCAGCCCGCTGCCGGGTCACCCTTGGTGTAGCTGAGGCGCTGGACCTGGCCGTCCTCGCCGAGGTTCTTGACCTCCTTGCCGTTCACGAACAGCCGTGCGACTCCGGCGTTGCCGAGCACCAGGTCGATCCGCTTGCTGTCGGTGAAGGTCTTGGACGCCCCCCGCTGGAGCACGCCCTCCTCCAGCAGCTTGCCGTCGTGGTCCTTGGCCGACATCCACGTCTGCCCGTTCTCGGCGGTGAGCTTGACGGTGACCTTGTTGGCGGGGGCGCCGGCGATGGCGCTGTTGGACGCCTCCGGCTTGGGGTCCGTGGCCTTGCCGGGGTTGGACTTGGCGCTGGAGGCCACGGACGGCTTGACGGAGGGCGGGTCGGCGGAGTTCTGTCCCTTGGCCCCGCCGTTGAACAGCGTGAACCCGACGAAGCCGACCACGGCGACGATCGCGGCGACCATGGCGGCGGTCCAGTTGGGGCGCCGGGGCTCGGGGCGGATGCGCTCGGCCTCGAAGACCGGGGCCGCCGGGGTGGGCGAGGGGCGTCCGCCGTTCTCGGCGGTGTACTGCGCGACAAGCGCGGCCGGGTCCAGACCGACGGCACGCGCCAGGGTGCGCACGTGGCCGCGTGCGTAGACGTGTCCGCCGCATCGGGTGAAGTCGTCCTGCTCGATCGCATGCACGATCGGGATGCGTACACGGGTGGTCGAACTGACCTCATCGACGGTCAGTCCTGCGCTGATACGGGCCTGCTGGAGGGAACGTCCGACGGAAGGCCGGTCGTCCTCGGAAGAGTTGCCGATGGACACGTGGGCGCCTTTCGAGCGTGCAGCCACCTGCTGGAGATTCAGTCTAGGGGGCATGCGAAAGCGTCGGGCAAGCGGGAAGCCGGACTTTGTAGGCCATCAGAATGCTCTGTGGCACCGACGGTGGCACATCGCCCCACCCCCCTCTCTCAACTACACAGAGCATCAAGAGAAACGGCTTGGCCGAAGACCCTTCACAACCGGATCACTGCGGGGATTCGCCGCGGATGACGGCGAGGACCGCGTCCAGCTCGTCGGGCTTGACCAGGACGTCGCGCGCCTTCGAGCCCTCGCTGGGACCCACGATGTTGCGCGACTCCATCAGGTCCATGAGTCTGCCCGCCTTGGCGAATCCCACACGCAATTTGCGCTGCAGCATCGACGTCGAGCCGAACTGGGTGGAGACGACCAGCTCGGCCGCCTGGCACAACAGATCGAGGTCGTCACCGATGTCCTCGTCGATCTCCTTCTTCTTCGCGGACCCGACGGTCACATCGTCGCGGAAGACCGGCGCCATCTGGTCCTTGCAGTGCTTGACGACGGCCGCGACCTCACCCTCCGTCACAAACGCGCCCTGCATACGGATGGGCTTGTTGGCGCCCATGGGCAGGAAGAGGCCGTCGCCCTTGCCGATCAGCTTCTCGGCGCCGGGCTGGTCGAGGATGACCCGGCTGTCGGCGAGCGAGGAGGTCGCGAAGGCGAGCCGGGAGGGCACGTTGGCCTTGATCAGGCCGGTGACGACATCGACGGACGGGCGCTGGGTGGCCAGCACCAGATGGATGCCGGCGGCCCGGGCGAGCTGGGTGATGCGCACGATCGAGTCCTCGACGTCGCGCGGCGCCACCATCATCAGGTCGGCGAGCTCGTCGACGATGACCAGCAGGTACGGGTACGGCTGCAGCTCCCGCCCGCTCCCCTCGGGCGGGGTGACGCGGCCCTCGCGGACGGCGGCGTTGAAGTCGTCGATGTGCCGGAAGCCGTAGGCCGCGAGGTCGTCGTAGCGCAGGTCCATCTCGCGCACGACCCATTGCAGGGCCTCGGCGGCCCGCTTCGGGTTGGTGATGATCGGCGTGATGAGGTGCGGGATGCCCTCGTAGGCCGTCAGCTCGACCCGCTTGGGGTCGACCAGCACCATCCGGACGTCCTCGGGGGTGGCCCGGACCATGATCGAGGTGATCAGGCAGTTGATGCAGGACGACTTGCCGGAACCGGTGGCTCCGGCCACCAGCACATGCGGCATCTTCGTCAGGTTGGCCATCACGTAGCCGCCCTCGACGTCCTTGCCGAGCGCCACCAGCATCGGGTGCTCGTCGCCCGCGGCATCGGCCAGGCGCAGCACGTCCCCGAGGTTGACCATCTCGCGGTCGGTGTTGGGGATCTCGATGCCCACCGCGGACTTGCCCGGGATCGGGCTGATGATGCGGACGTCCGGGGAGGCCACGGCGTAGGCGATGTTCTTGGTGAGGGCCGTGATGCGCTCGACCTTCACGGCCGGGCCCAGCTCGACCTCGTAGCGCGTGACCGTCGGGCCCCGGGTGAAGCCGGTGACCGCGGCGTCGACCTTGAACTCCGCGAAGACGTTGGTCAGCGAGGCCACTATGGCGTCGTTCGCCGCGCTGCGGGTCTTGCCGGGGCCACCCCGCTCCAGCAGGTCGAGCGAGGGCAGGGAGTAGGTGATGTCCCCGGCGAGCTGGAGCTGTTCGGCCCGCGCCGGCAACCCGGGCGACGGCTCGGGGGCCGGCTTGGTGAGATCGGGCACGGCCGCGGGCTTCTTGTCCATGGACACACCGCGCCTGGCCGGCACCGTCGGCTCCGCACGGCCGCCGTCCTGCGCGATGCCGCTGCTGAGCCCGGCGACGAGCGGCGAGGGCTGCACGCCGTGCAGCACCGCACCGTCCAGCGAGGCCGCGGCGGCGGCCGCCAGGTCCACGGCGTCCGGCTCGCGGCTCTCGGGCGGCTGCACCGGAGTGCGCCGGGGCTTGCGGCGCTTGCCGAGCGCCTCCTCCTCGGCCCGGTCGAACTCCGGGTCGGCGCCGTCCGCCGCGGGGGCGGTGCGCCGGGGACGCCGGGCGGGGGTCTCCCGCCAGTCCTCCGCGTAACCCTCGTCGACGGCGTATTCGTCGGGGTGCGGCTCGATGATCCCGAGCCTTATGCCCGCGTCCCGCAGCCGGCGCGGGATGGCGTTGACCGGAGTGGCCGTGACCACCAGCAGGCCGAAGATCGTCAGCAGCACGAGCAGCGGTACGACGAGGACGTCGCCGACGGTGTACTGCAGAGGCTTGGCGGCCGCCCAGCCGATGAAGCCGCCCGCGTCCTGCATGGCGTGCAGGCCGTCCCCGCGGCCGGGCGACCCGCAGGCCATGTGGACCTGGCCGAGGACGCCGGCCACCAGCGCGGACAGGCCGATGACGATCCGTCCGTTCGCCTCGGGGCGCTCGGGATGCCGGAACAACCGGACGGCCATGAAGGCGAGCAGTATCGGCACCACCACGTCGAGCCGGCCGAAAGCGCCGGTGACGAGCATCTTGACGAGGTCGCCCACGGGCCCGCGGACGTCGGACCAGGTGCCCGCGGCGACGATGAGGGCGAGGGCGAGCAGCAGCAGCGCCAGGCCGTCCTTGCGGTGTGCCGGGTGCAGGCCCTTGGCGCCGCGGCCGACGCCGCGGAACATCGCGCCGACGCCGTTCGCCACGCCGCGTCCGACGCGGCGGGGGGCGGACTTGGGGGCGGTCTTCTTCGCGGGCGCCCTGCGCGCAGGGGCGCGGCCCGCGGGCCGTGCTGCCGCTTTTTTCGCGGGCGCCTTCTTGGCGGCGGTCCCGGATCGCCCGGCGCGCTGCTTCGAGGTGCCCGCCGTGCTCTGGGAACCCTTGCCGGACGTACGTGAGGCCATGGTGCCGAGGTTACCGTCGTCCGTCGCATGGGACACGTGGGCCCGGGTGTTCACCCATTCGTGTCGCCGGGGCGTGGTTGAGCCGGTGACGGGACGTCAAGGCGGAGGCAGGCGCGGTGATGCGGGCCCGTCGGGCCGTCAGCTCGGCGAGGGGAGCTGGCCGGCGGCGCTGCCCGCGCCGGGCTCCAGCGCGTCCAGGGCGCGCCGCAGTCCGGTGAGCTTGCGCTCCAGGTGGGCGGCGGTGGCGACCGCTGCCGCGTCGGCGGACTCGTCCAGCTGTTTGGAGAGGGCCTCGGCCTGTTCCTCGACGGCCGCGAGCCGCGCGGAGAGCTCGGCCAGCAGCCCGGCGGGCTCCTGCGTCTCCAGGGCACCGGCCCGGGCGGCCTGGCCGCTCTCCAGCTGCAGGCGCAACAGGGCGGCCTGCTCCCGCAGCTGGCAGTTCTTCATGTACAGCTCGACGAACACCGAGACCTTGGCGCGCAGCACCCAGGGGTCGAACGGCTTCGAGATGTAGTCCACGGCGCCGGCCGCGTAGCCGCGGAAGGTGTGGTGCGGCCCGTGGTTGATGGCGGTGAGGAAGATGATGGGGATGTCCCGGGTCCGTTCGCGCCGCTTGATGTGCGCGGCGGTCTCGAACCCGTCCATGCCGGGCATCTGGACGTCCAGCAGAATCACCGCGAAGTCGTCCGTCAGCAGCGCCTTGAGCGCTTCCTCCCCTGACGATGCCCGCACCAGTGTCTGATCGAGCGCCGAGAGGATGGCCTCCAGCGCCAGCAGATTTTCCGGCCGGTCATCGACCAGGAGGATCTTGGCCTTCTGCACCATGCCCCGTCCTCCTCGTCCCGGCTTGGGGTCTTCCCGGCTCGCGGAGCCGTGAGAAGCACCGGGCGCCGCCCCCGGGGACGGCTCCCTTGCGCCGCCCGCCCTTGTGCCGGTCATGGTAGCCGCACCCCGCCTGTCGCCACACCCTGTCACCGCGATGTCACTGTGCACGTAGCAGAAACGTGGCAGGGGACCAGAAGGTTCCCCGAATACCGCGGTCCCACACGTCATCGGCCACAGTCAGTCAGCGGACGTTCAAAGTCCTTCCCAGCAGCTGTCACTCCGCGCGCATCCACTGCTCCATCACCGTCAGCAGATGATCCGTATCGACGGGCTTGGTGACATAGTCGGACGCCCCGGCGTCGATGCTCTTCTCCCGGTCGCCCTTCATCGCCTTCGCCGTGAGCGCGATGATGGGCAGCCCCGCGAACTGCGGCATCCTGCGGATCGCGGCCGTCGTCGCATAGCCGTCCATCTCCGGCATCATGATGTCCATCAGCACCAGCACCACGTCGTCGTGCTGTTCCAGGACCTCGATCCCCTCGCGGCCGTTCTCCGCGTAGAGCACCGAGAGCCCGTGCTGCTCCAGCACGCTGGTGAGGGCGAAGACGTTGCGGATGTCGTCGTCGACGATCAGCACCTTCTCGCCGTGGAAGCCGCCGCTGAAGCCGTGCGCCGTCCCGTCGGGGCCGTCACTGTGCGCATCCATCGCCCATGGCTCGTGCCCGGCGGCTCCCCGCGAGTTCCGCGCCACCGGCACCGGCACCGCCGCCTCCGCCTGGCCGTCGGACACCGGCAGCGCGGGCCGCAGCCCCGCCGCCGCCTGTGCCGCGCGCCGGCGGCGCAGGAACAGCCCCGCCGCACCGCCGCGCTCCGGCGACTGCGCACCGGCGCCGTCCCCGGAGGGCATCAGCCCGCCCGGCTCCACGCCCCCGATCGCACCGCCCGCCTCCGGGTGGTAGCCCTGGGGCGGCAGCTCGCCGGGGTTGAGCGGCAGGTAGAGCGTGAAGGTGGAGCCGCGGCCGGGCTCGCTGGCCGCGTGGATCTCGCCGCCGAGCAGCCGGGCGATCTCCCGGCTGATCGACAGACCCAGGCCCGTACCGCCGTACTTGCGGCTCGTCGTGCCGTCCGCCTGCTTGAACGCCTCGAAGATGACCCGCATCTTGCTCTGCGCGATGCCGATGCCGGTGTCCGTGACGGAGAAGGCGATCATGTCGGCGTCGGCGTCCCGCAGCGAGCCGGCTTCCAGCAGCTGCTCCCGGATGCTGTCCGGAACGTCCACCCCGGCCGGCCTGATGACCAGTTCGACCGCGCCCGAGTCCGTGAACTTCACCGCGTTCGACAGCAGGTTGCGCAGCACCTGCAACAGCCGCTGCTCGTCGGTGTGCAGTGTGGCCGGCAGCTCCGGCGAGACGCGTACGGAGAAGTCCAGGCCCTTCTCCGCGGTGAGCGGCCGGAAGGTGGCCTCCACGTAGTCGACGAGCTGGACGAGCGCGATGCGCGTCGGGCTGACGTCCATCTTGCCCGCCTCGACCTTCGACAGGTCCAGGATGTCGTTGATCAGCTGCAGCAGGTCCGAGCCCGCGCCGTGGATGGTCTCGGCGAACTCGACCTGCTTCGGGGAGAGGTTGCCCTCCGCGTTGTCGGCGAGCAGCTTGGCCAGGATCAGCAGCGAGTTGAGCGGGGTGCGCAGCTCGTGCGACATGTTGGCCAGGAACTCGGACTTGTAGCGCATCGAGACCGCGAGCTGCTCGGCGCGCTCCTCGAGCACCTGCCGGGCCTCCTCGATCTCGGTGTTCTTCACCTCGATGTCGCGGTTCTGCCGTGCCAGCCGCTCGGACTTCTCCTCCAGCTCGGCGTTGGAGATCTCCAGCGCCTTCTGCCGGTTCTCCAACTCCGCCGACCGCTCGCGCAGTTGCTCGGTCAGCTCCTGCGACTGCTTGAGCAGCACCTCGGTCTTGGTGTTGACGCTGATGGTGTTGACGCTGGTGCCGATCATCTCGGCGATCTGGCTGAGGAAGTCCTTCTGGATCTGCGCGAACGGCTGGAACGACGCCAGCTCGATCACGCCCAGGACCTGGCCCTCGAACAGCACCGGCAGCACGATCACATGGGCCGGCGGCGCCTCGCCCAGACCGGAGGCGATCTTCAGGTAGCCCGGCGGCACGTTCTCCACCAGGATGGTCCGCTTCTCCTTGGCCGCGGTGCCGATCAGCGACTCGCCCGGCCGGAAGGAGGTGGGCATCGCGCCCATCGAGTAGCCGTACGAACCGAGCATCCGGAGCTCGTAGGCGTTCTCGCCGCTGCCGCCCTCCTGCGGCTCCGTCGGCATCGCCAGGAAGAACGCGCCGTGCTGCGCGGAGACCACCGGCGTCAGCTCGCTCATGATGAGCCCGGCGACGTCCTCCAGGTCGCGGCGTCCCTGCATCAGACCGGAGATGCGGGCCAAGTTGCCCTTGAGCCAGTCCTGTTCCTTGTTGGCGAGCGTGGTCTCGCGGAGGTTGGCGATCATCGTGTTGATGTTGTCCTGGAGTTCCAGGATCTCGCCCGCCGCGTCCACGTCGATCCGCAGGTTGAGGTCGCCGCGGGTCACGGCCGTGGCGACCTCGGCGATGGCCCGCACCTGACGGGTCAGGTTGCCGGCCATCTCGTTCACCGACTCCGTCAGGTCGCGCCAGGTGCCGTCCACGTCCCGCACCCGGGCCTGACCGCCCAACTGGCCCTCGGTGCCCACCTCGCGGGCCACCCGGGTGACCTGGTCGGCGAACGAGGACAGCTGGTCAACCATCGTGTTGATGGTCGTCTTCAGCTGGAGGATCTCGCCGCGCGCATCGATGTCGATCTTCTTGGTGAGGTCGCCCTGCGCGATGGCCGTCGTCACCATCGCGATGTTGCGCACCTGCCCGGTGAGGTTGGACGCCATCGAGTTCACCGACTCGGTGAGGTCCTTCCACGTACCGCTCACGCCCGGCACCCGCGCCTGGCCGCCGAGGATGCCGTCGGTGCCCACCTCTCGGGCCACCCGGGTCACCTCGTCCGCGAAGGACGACAGCGTGGTGACCATGATGTTGACCGTGTCCGCGAGCTGCGCGACCTCGCCGCGCGCCTCCACGGTGACCTTCTTGGTCAGGTCGCCGTTCGCGACCGCGGTGGCCACCTGTGCGATCCCGCGGACCTGGCTGGTCAGGTTGTTGGCCATCAGGTTGACGTTGTCGCTGAGGTCCTTCCAGATGCCGGTGACGTCCCGCACCCGCGCCTGGCCGCCCAACTGGCCCTCGGTGCCCACCTCTCGGGCCACCCGGGTCACCTGCTCGGCGAAGTCCGACAGCTGGTCCACCATCGTGTTCACGGTGGTGACGAGTTCGAGGATCTCGCCCTTGGCGTCGACCGTGATCTTCTTCGACAGATCGCCCTTGGCCACCGCCGTGGTCACCTCGGCGATGTTGCGCACCTGGGACGTCAGGTTGTTGGCCATGAAGTTCACGGACTGGGTGAGGTCCTTCCAGGTGCCCGAGACCCCCTGCACCTCGGCCTGGCCGCCCAGGATGCCCTCGGTGCCGACCTCGCGCGCCACGCGTGTGACCTGGTCGGCGAACGAGGACAGCTGGTCCACCATCGTGTTGATGGTGTTCTTCAGCTCCAGGATCTCCCCGCGCGCATCCACATCGATCTTCTGCGACAGATCACCACGCGCCACCGCCGTGGCGACCTGGGCGATCTGCCGCACCTGCGATGTCAGGTTGCCCGCCATGAAGTTGACGGAGTCCGTCAGCTCCTTCCACGTGCCGCTGACGCCGTCCACCCTGGCCTGACCGCCCAGCCGGCCCTCCGTGCCCACGTCGCGCGCCATCCGCGTGACCTGGTCGGCGAAGGACGACAACTGGTCCACCATCGTGTTCACGGTGTTCTTCAGCTGCAGCATCTCGCCGGAGACGTCGACCGTGACCTTCTGCGACAGGTCGCCGTTCGCGACCGCCGTGGTCACCTGCGCAATGTTGCGGACCTGGCCGGTGAGGTTGCGGAAGGCCGTGTTCACCGAGTCGGTGAGGTCCTTCCACGTGCCCGCCGCACCCGGCACGGCCGCCTGGCCGCCCAGCTCGCCCTCGACACCGATCTCCCGTGCCACACGGGTCACTTCACCGCTGAAGGACTGCAGCTGGTCCACCATCGAGTTGACGGTGTTCTTCAACTCCAGCATCTCGCCGGAGACATCGACCGTGACCTTCTGCCCGAGGTCGCCGTTCGCGACCGCCGTCGTCACCTGCGCAATGTCCCGCACCTGGCCGGTGAGGTTGCGGAAGGCCGTGTTCACCGAGTCCGTGAGGTCCTTCCAGATCCCCGCCGCACCCGGCACCTGCGCCTGGCCTCCCAGCAGGCCCTCGGCACCGACCTCGCTGGCCACCCGTGTCACCTCGTCGGCGAACGTGCGCAGCGTCTCGGTCATCTGGTTGATGGTCTCCGCCAGTTGCGCCACCTCGCCGCGCGCGCTGACCGTGACCTTCTGCGACAGGTCGCCGTTCGCGACGGCCGTCGTCACCTGCGCGATACCGCGCACCTGGGCCGTCAGATTCCCGGCCATCAGATTCACCGAGTCGGTGAGGTCCTTCCAGACACCGGCCACCCCGGGCACCTGCGCCTGGCCGCCCAGCTCGCCCTCGGTGCCCACCTCGCGCGCCACCCGCGTGACCTCGGAGGCGAAGGAGGACAGCTGGTCCACCATCGTGTTGACGGTGTTCTTCAACTCCAGCATCTCCCCGGCCACATGAACCGTGACCTTCCGGGAGAGGTCGCCCTTGGCGACGGCCGTCGTCACCAGTGCGATATCACGCACCTGGGCGGTGAGCCGGGACGCCATCGTGTTGACGGAGTCCGTCAGATCCTTCCACGAGCCGGACATACCGCGCACCCGCGCCTGCCCGCCCAGCTTCCCTTCGGTGCCCACCTCGCTGGCCACCCGCGTCACCTCGTCGGTGAACGCCGACAGCTGGTCGACCAGCCCGTTGACCGTGCGCCCGACCTTGAGGAACTCGCCCCGCAGCGGATGCGCGGAACCGTCCGCTCCCTGCGAGCGCAGATCCATCCGCTGCTCCAGGTCGCCCTCGGCGACCGCCGACAGCACCCGGCCCACCTCGGACACCGGCCGCACGAGATCGTCGACCAGGGCGTTCGACGCGTCGATCGCGGCCGCCCAGGCCCCCTCGCACGCGCCGACCTCCAGCCGCTCGGTGAGCTTGCCCTCCCGGCCGACCACCCGGCGCACCCGCGCCAGCTCGCCCGTGAGCTGCAGATTACGGTCCGCGACCTCATTGAAGACCGCGGCGATCTCGGACATCGCACCGTCGCCCGAGACCGTCAGACGTTTGCGGAAGTTCCCGTCCCGCATGGCCTCCAGCGCCGACAGAAGCCGGTTCAGGGCCGCGGTGTCCACCTCCGTCGTCCCATTGGCCCGGGACCGTCCGCCCTTCGCGCGCGTGCTCACGCCCCGCGCCGCTGCGCCAGACTCCACCGTGTCCCTCCCGCTGGGTCGATCATCCTCGTCGGGCTTCCGCTTCGAGCTTTCCCAGTGTTTCACTCCAGCCCAACCAGGTCATAACCTCCGGCAGCATCGCACACAGTCCACCCGATACCCCCAAGGTGGAATCACTGTGCACCGGCCTCCGCCCGGGGCGCGGGGGTAAGTAACCTGGCATCCGGCCAGGGCAATGGAGGGGCGCTGCACATGCGTGAGCAGATCGCCGAGACGCACACGAGGAGACCTGTGATCACCGCGCGGGCAGCCGCCACCTTCGAGCCGGTCGGACGCTCCGTCGCCGCCGCCCGGACCTTCGTCCGGGACACCCTCCAGGGCTGGGGCTTCCCCGACATCATCGACGACGCCGTCGTCCTGACCAGCGAACTCGTCACCAACGCCGTCGTCCACGCCGGCACCGCGGCCGAGGTCCTGTGCACGCGCGCGGAGGGCGGCGTGTGCGTCGAGGTCGCCGACCGCTACCCCGACCGCGAACTGCCCCTGCAGAGCCCCGCCGGCCGGCTCGGCGGCGTCGACCGCGAGGGCGGCCGCGGCCTGCTGCTCTGTGCCGCACTGGCCTCCCGCTGGGGCGTCGAGTACACGTCCACCCGCAAAAAGGTCTGGTTCCGCCTCGACCTCCCCGACCGCCCCGCGGGCACCCGCTCCGCCGGCCCCGCCCTGCCCGCCGAGGCGCTCCCGCTGGCCGACCCCCGGGTCCGCGTCGCCGTGATCCAGATCGACCGCACCGGCTGCATCACCTTCTGGAACGACGACGCCCACGAGCTCTTCGGCTTCACCGCCGACCAGATCACCGGCAAGCCCCTCACCGACCTCGCCGCCTGGCCGCACACCCCCGGCACCTCCACCGGCATCGCCGAGGCGCTGCGGCTGTCCCGCTGGGAGGGCTCCTACGGGATCCGCGGCGCCGACGGCCGCGTCATCCCCGTCTACGCCTCCCACCTGCGGGTCCGCGACGCCGAGGGCGCCCCCTCCACCGTCTGCCTGCTCGTGCGCGACGAGGAACGGGCCGTCCTGCAGAGCCCGCAGCGCGCCCCCGCGGCCGACGCCGCCACCGCCGAGCGGGGCACCGCCACGGACCCCTTCGAGGTCTTCATCGGCTCCCCCGCCCCCGACGACCTGGACGGCCTCCTCCAGCGCACCGTCGAGCGCGCCCGCGACATGCTCGACGGCGACTCCGCCTACCTCCTGCTGGCCACCGACGACGAGACCGAGCTGGAGGTCCGCGCCTCCACCGGCCTGCCCTCCGCCCGCCAGCGGTTCGCCCGCGTCCCCGTCGAGGCCGGCACCGGCCGCTACGGCTCCGCCCGGATGCCCGCCGTCCACGACGACCTCAGCGCCGTCCCCGGCGCCGTCCCCCTGCTGGCCAACACCGGCATGCGCTCGGTCGTCACCGTCCCGCTCAAGGTGGAGGGCCGCCTGACGGGCTCGCTGGGCGTCGCCGCCGAATCCCCGCGACGCTACGGCAACGAGGAGGCCCTGCGGCTGCAGTTCGCCGCCGACCGCATCGCCCTCGCCGTCGAGTCCGCCCGGCTCGGCGAGCTGGAGCGCCTCCGCCGCGGCTCCCTCTCCTTTCTCGTCGAGGCCTCCGACCTGCTCGCCGGCACCCTCGACCGGGACCAGACCCTGGCCCTCATGGCCCAGATGACCGTCCCCACCCTGGCCACCTGGTGCGCGGTCTACACGATCGCCGACCAGAGCTCCGACCCCGAACTGTCCTACGTCCTGCACGAGGACGAGGACCGCATCGACGGCCTCAAGAACCTGCTCTCCAAGGTCCCGCCGCCGGACCCCGTCAACTCCCCCGGCGCCCGCGTCTGGTCGGCCCCCTCCGAGGCCGCCCACTCCGCCGCCCTGCGCTCCTCCCTGCGCAGCCTCGGCCTCGCCGACGCCAGCGGCCACATCCCCGGCCCGGGCACCTCGCTCGCCACGGCGGCCGCGGTCGGCGGCGAGACCGTCGTCCTGCCGCTCGTCGCCCGCAACCGCGTCATCGGCATGCTCACCCTCGGCAAGCCCAGCGACGACCACTTCCGCCAGGAGATCCTCGAACTCGCCGAGGACCTCTCCCGCCGGGCCGCCCTCGCCCTGGACAACGCCCGCCTCTACTCCGAGCGCACCGCCATCAGCCAGAGCCTCCAGCGCAGCCTTCTCCCGCCCGAGCTCCCGCACGTCCCCGGCGTCGAGGTCGAGGTCATCTACCGCGCCGCGGGCGAGGGCAACGAGGTCGGCGGCGACTTCTACGACCTGTTCCCCATCCGCGACGGCGCCTACGGCTTCGCCATCGGCGACGTCTGCGGCACGGGCCCGGAAGCCGCGGCCGTGACGGGCCTCGCCCGGCACGCCCTGCGCCTGCTGGCCCGCGAGGGCTTCGGCGGCCCGGCCGTCCTGGAGCGGCTCAACGCGGCGATCCTCGACGAGGGCGCCCGCAGCCGCTTCCTCACCCTTCTCTACGGCGAGCTCTGGCCCCAGCACGACGGCAGTGCCGTGTTGAAGGTCGTCTGTGCCGGCCACCCGCTGCCGCTGCGCCTCCGCCAGGACGGCAGTGTGGAGGCCGCCGCCGAACCCCAGCCGCTGCTGGGCGTCATGGAGGATCTCGAACTCTACGAGCAGACGGTCACCCTGGACCCGGGCGACGTGCTCCTGTGCGTCACGGACGGCGTCACCGAACGCCGCGAGGGCACCCGCATGCTGGGCGACGACGGCCTGGCGGACGTCCTGACGACCTGCACGGGCCTGACGGCGGGCGCGGTTGCGGCACGCGTACTGAGGGCGGTCGAACGATTCGCCGCCGAGCCCGCCTCGGATGACATGGCCATCCTCGCCATGCGGGTGCCGGAGCGTCAGCCCCCGCGTCAGGACGACTGATCCGCATACGAAGAAGGCCCCCGCCGAATGGCGGGGGCCTTCTTTTTCAGAGCCCCAAAACGGAATCGAACCGTTGACCTTCTCCTTACCATGGAGACGCTCTGCCGACTGAGCTATTGGGGCCGGCAACGAGATAAAGCATACCCCATGTCCGGACGGCCTTTTGACCACTGTCTTTTGACCACCGACTACGCGGCCGCGGGCAACAACCCGCCGAGCGCATTGCACACCGACACCACGCGCTGTAGCTCGCGCCGCGACATCTCCTCCCCCACGGGCAACGCAAGACAGACGTCGGCCGCCCGCTCGGTCTCGGCAAGCCACAACTCCCGCCGGAACGCGGGCATTCGGTGCACGGGAGTCTGTACGGGCACGTGGCACCGGACGCCGCGCGAGCGAAGGGCCCGCGCGAAGGCGTCCCGGTCCGGCCGGCCGTTGCCGGGCACGCGCACCACATAGGAGTGATAGTGGTGCCGAACTCCCGGCGCCACGGGCGGAGTCAGCAGCCCGGTGAGCCGGGCGTCGAGGTAGGCCGCGTGGGCCTGCCGGCGGGGGTCCGGGGGCTCGGGGTGCGCGTCGTGCTCGACCAGGAGCAAGTCCCGGCGGACGGCGATGCGTTGGAGGGCCGGCAGATCCGCGGGATGCCCGAAGAGGGAGACGGCCACGACGGCCGCGGTGCGCGGGGTCACGGCGGCTTCGACCGCCGCCGGGTCGAGGCAGAAGGTACTGGGATCGATGTCGGCGAACACCGGCAGGGCACCTGCGTGACGAACGGCCTCGGCAGCACCGGGAGTTGCGTACGAGGGCACGATGACCTCGTCCCCGGAGCCCACACCTGCCGCCGTCAGGATCTCCTCTGTCCCCATACCTGCGGATGGTGACGGCGCAACGTGAACGCGGCATGACGCTCCGCACTGCATCGCGGAAACAAAAAAGCTCCGGCGTCTGAACCGAGGTTCAAACACCAGAGCTTTTCTGAATGATAGTTCGGCGGCGTCCTACTCTCCCA
>NZ_JABBXF010000044.1 GCF_013030945.1 Streptomyces morookaense
GGCCCTGAAGCAGGCCGCCGGACTGTAGGGCCGGCATCGTCCAATGGCCCTGGACCAGAGCGTCTCCGGGGCCTTGGCCGAAGGTACAGACCGGACATGCGGGGCCTGGGGGAAGTCACAGAATGCGACTCCCATTGGCCAGTCAGCGGCGACATCATGGATGATGGGTCCAGGAACCTCAGCCCGATCCGGTGCGGGTTCGGTGCTGACTCCCCACCCGCTTTGTACTCAAAACCGCAGGTGAGAGAGCCAGTATGCGTTTCCTCAACGACCAGAAGCCGCCGTACGACCTCACGTACGACGACGTGTTCATGGTGCCGAGCCGCTCCGCGGTCGGTTCCCGCCAGGCAGTGGACCTCTCCACTCCGGACGGAACGGGCACCACCATCCCGCTCGTGGTCGCCAACATGACCGCGATCGCCGGCCGCCGCATGGCCGAGACGGTCGCCCGCCGCGGTGGCCTCGTGGTCATCCCCCAGGACATCCCGATCGAGGTCGTCACCGACGTCATCTCCTGGGTCAAGAGCCGGCACCATGTGCTCGACACCCCCATCGTGCTGAGCCCCTCCCAGACCGTCGCCGACGCGCTCTCCCTGCTGCCCAAGCGGGCCCACGGCGCCGGCGTCGTCGTCGACGAGGACCAGCGCCCGGTCGGCGTCGTCACCGAGCACGACCTGACCGGCGTGGACCGCTTCACCCAGCTGTCCGAGGTGATGTCCAAGGAGCTGCTGCTCCTCGACGCCGACATCGACCCGCGCGAGGCGTTCAACCAGCTCGACGCCGCCCACCGCAAGCTCGCCCCCGCCGTCGACAAGGACGGCAGGCTGGCCGGCATCCTGACCCGCAAGGGCGCCCTGCGCGCGACCCTCTACACCCCGGCCGTCGACGCGGACGGCAAGCTGCGCATCGCCGCCGCCGTCGGCATCAACGGCGACGTGGCCGGCAAGGCCAAGGCCCTGCTCGCCGCCGGTGCGGACACCATCGTCGTGGACACCGCGCACGGCCACCAGGAGGGCATGATCGCGGCGGTCAAGGCCGTCCGCGGGCTGGACCCGCAGGTCCCGATCGTCGCGGGCAACATCGTCGCCGCCGAGGGCGTGCGCGACCTCATCGAGGCCGGCGCGGACATCATCAAGGTCGGTGTGGGCCCGGGCGCCATGTGCACCACCCGCATGATGACCGGCGTGGGCCGCCCGCAGTTCTCCGCGGTGCTGGAGTGCGCCGCCGAGGCGAAGAAGTACGGCAAGCACGTCTGGGCCGACGGTGGCGTCCGTCACCCGCGCGATGTCGCCATGGCGCTCGCCGCCGGTGCCTCCAACGTCATGATCGGCTCCTGGTTCGCGGGTACCTACGAGTCCCCGGGCGACCTCCAGCAGACCGCCGACGGGCGGCTCTACAAGGAGAGCTTCGGCATGGCCTCGGCCCGCGCCGTGCGCAACCGCACCTCCGAGGAGTCGGCCTACGACCGCGCCCGCAAGGGCCTTTTCGAGGAGGGCATCTCCACCTCCCGCATGTTCCTCGACCCGGCCCGCCCGGGTGTCGAGGACCTGATCGACTCGATCATCGCGGGTGTCCGTTCCTCCTGCACCTACGCCGGCGCAGGCTCCCTGGAGGAGTTCGCCGAGCGTGCCGTCGTCGGCGTCCAGAGCGCCGCTGGTTATGCGGAGGGCAAGCCGCTGCACGCCAGCTGGCAGTAGTCCCGCAGTGCCCGAAAGGGGCGCGACCCGGTTTCCGGGTCGCGCCCCTTTTTGCTTCGCTTTTTTGCTCAGCCTGTACCGATTGCTGATGCAGGGTGCAATGATCTTTCGTTTCGGAGCACCCCACGCAATGATCGAACGGCCATACGCAATAATGGTGCATTACGAGCGCAGGTCATCACCTCGTAAGGTCTGCGCAGAACGTGGAGTGGCGGGTACCGCTTGCTCGGCGGTACCCCCTGCTACGGGACAGCTCTGCCCTGTCGGCGCGCCCGTGGGTGACCGCCGTTCGCCCGCGCCCTCCACCGGCAGCGATAAGGAGCCACCCAGTGTTGGACCACGGCACAGCGCCCCCCGCCACCGGTCACGACGCGCGCACCCCGCAGGCGCCCGTCGGATTCGGTGCCCGTCTGATGCGACGCAAGCCGGTCGAACGGCTGGTCGCCGAGGGCGGCCAGGGCGAGGGCGGCACCCTGCGCCGGTCGCTCGGCATGTGGCAGCTGACGATGATCAGCATCGGTGCCACGCTGGGCACCGGCATCTTCGTCGTGCTCGGCGAGGCCGTCCCCAAGGCCGGTCCCGCGGTCATCGTCTCGTTCGTCATCGCCGGCATCACCGCGCTGTTCTCGGCCCTGTCCTACGCCGAGCTCGCCGGCACGATCCCGGTGTCCGGGTCCTCGTACTCGTACGCCTACGCCACCCTGGGCGAGCTCGTCGCCTGGGTCTGCGGCTGGTGCCTGATCCTGGAGTACGGCGTCTCGGTCGCGGCCGTCGCCGTGGGCTGGGGGCAGTACCTGAACGAGCTGCTCGACGGCACGATCGGGGTCACCATCCCGGCGTCGCTGGCCAACCCGCCGGGCGACGGCGGCATCTTCAACCTGCCGGCGCTGATCGTCGTGCTGCTGTGCATGGTGTTCCTGCTGGGCGGGGCGAAGGAGAGCGCCCGGGCGAACACGATCATGGTCGTGGTGAAGATCGCCGCGCTGCTGCTCTTCTGCGGCGTCGCCTTCCAGGGCGTCAAGGCCGGCAACTACGCCCCGTTCATGCCGCTGGGCGTGGCGGGCGTGAGCTCGGCCGGTGCCTCGCTGTTCTTCTCCTACATCGGCTTCGACGCCGCCTCCACCGCGGGCGAGGAGGCCAAGGACGCCCAGCGCGACCTGCCGCGCGCGATCATGCTCTCGCTGATCATCGTCACCGCGCTGTACTGCCTGGTCGCGGCTGTCGCCGTCGGTGCCCTGCCGTGGAAGCAGTTCGCGGGCACGGAGGCCGCGCTCGCCGGGATCATGAAGGACGTCACGGGTCAGAGCTTCTGGGCCGTGCTGCTCGCGGCCGGTGCCGTCATCGCCATCGCGAGCGTCGTGCTGACCGTGCTCTACGGCCAGACCCGCATCCTCTTCGCCATGTCCCGTGACGGCCTGGTCCCCAAGGCCTTCTCCAAGGTGCACGCCAAGAGCGGTGTCCCGCGGACGAACACGATCATCGTCTCGCTGTTCTGCGGCGTCCTCGCGGCGGCCGTCCCGCTGGGCCAGCTCGCCGACGCCACCAGCATCGGCACGCTCTTCGCCTTCGCCCTGGTCAACGTCGCCGTGATCGTGCTGCGGCGCACCCGCCCCGAGATGAAGCGCAGCTTCCGGGTGCCGCTCAGCCCGTTCTTCCCGGCCATCGGCTTCCTGCTCTGCATCTACATGATGGGCAGCCTGGACGTCGTCACATGGGAGGTCTTCGGCGCCTGGATGGTCGTCGGCCTGCTGATCTACTTCTTCTACGGGCGCAAGGCCTCCCGGCTCGAGCGCGAGTCCGCGGGGGAGACGGAGACGCCCGCCGTGGAGCCCGCTGCTGCGGAGTAGGCCTGCGATGTCGCGATTGCGCCGTCCGTGATCTACTTCTCACTACAGCAGACCTCTTAGAGAAGTGATCCACCCGCAGTGCGACTGAACGAGCTCGACGAACGCATCGTGCATGCCCTGGCCGAAGACGCCAGGCGCTCCTACGCCGACATCGGCGCGGAGATCGGGCTGAGCGCGCCGGCCGTCAAACGGCGCGTCGACCGGCTCCGCGCCGAGGGCGCCATCACGGGGTTCACGGTCCGCGTGGACCCCGCGGCACTCGGCTGGGAGACCGAGGGGTTCATCGAGCTCTACTGCCGCCGGAACACCTCGCCCGAGGCGATCCACCGGGGGCTGTCCCGCTACCCGGAGGTCGCCTCGGCCTCCACGGTCACGGGCGAGGCCGATGCGATCGTCCAGATCTTCGCCTCGGACATGCGGCACTTCGAACGGGTCCTGGAACGCATCGCGGGCGAGCCGTTCGTCGAACGGACGAAGTCGGTGCTCGTCCTCTCCCCGCTGTTGCGGCGCTTCAGCTCCGGGGCGCCGTCCTAGGGCGTGCCCGACGGGTCAGCTCGTGGCGTTCGGCGAGAGCGCCGTGAACCACAGCAGGGCCACGGTCGCCACACCCATGATCGGCGTGAGGATCTCCGTCTCCAGCCGGTTGCCGCTGGACTTGATCACCACTATTTCGTAGCGGGTCCTGATCGGCCACAGCCAGGGCGCGCCCCGCTTGGTGATCGAGTCGCCCAGCAGATGGGCCACGCAGCCCAGCCCGACGGCGTACGGCAGCCAGCCCGGCGCCGAGGGGATGAACTTGGCTATCACCGCGGTGCCGATGCCGGCCATCGCCACGATGGTGCCCCACGCGTGGAAACCGTGGCCGGGCGGGCAGATGTTGAGCGCCCGGACGGCCAGGGCCAGCAGGAAGAACGTCATGCCCAGCGTGAACGGCCGCCCCAGGAACGTCACTCCGGCCCAGCTGCCGAGCGTCATCAGCGCGACGAAGAACAGCGAGTGCGTGGCGTGCCGGTGGCCGCCGGAGGCCCAGGCCACGAAGCGGCACAGCGTCTTGGACACCGGGCCGAGGAAGTTGGCTATGGTTCCGTCGTGATGGTCCAGGTCCGGCAGCAGCGCGGCACCGGCGCACAGGACCGTTCCCATCAGTATTTCCTGCGGCGCCAGATGCGCATGCATGACCAGCGGCGGCAGGTACGGTGCCGTGCCCGCGAACAGCAGCGCACCGCTCACGGCGTGCGAGTGGCCCATCATGACGTGGTCGTTCTCCCCGTTCCGGCGTCACGAGGGTGACGCATCATCAAAACCCGGGAGACGCTACCAGCAAGATCCACGGTTCCCTCAGGCGAGCAGCCCCTTCAGCCGGGCCCGGGTGAACGCCGCGATCGTGAACGCACAGGTGATGGCACCGGACGCGATCATCTCCTCCGCCGTGCGCCGGGACACGGTGCTCGCCCGCCGGATGCCCTCGGCCGTGTCCAGGGCGCCCGTGCCGCGGATGCGGGCCGCGAAGAGCTCGACGTGCTCGCCGAGCAGCCCGCTGTCGGGATGCAGCGCACCCAGCGGCACCAACTCCTCGGCTTGCGCGCCCAGTTCCTCCTCCAGCTCGCGCACCGCGTTCGCCGCGCCGGTGGCCCCCGCCGCCCCCATGCCCCGCGGCGCCTCCCAGTGCCAGCGGCGGGTGGCATGCCGGTAGTGCTCGACGAGCACGATGCCGTCGGCACCGACCAGCGGCAGCACCACGGCACCGGGGCTCTCCGCCGTGGGCACCAGCCGGACGTACAGCCCCAGCGCACCGCCGGGAAAGCGGACCGCGTCGCGCACGACGGTCACGAACCGGTCGGCGTAGACCACACCGACCGGTTCGTCCGTGCCCGCTCCGACGCTGCGCCGCGCCTCCTCGATACGGGCGGGATCGAGGAGAATCTCGATCCCGCCCGGCGAGTTCCCGAACAGCTCCGGGCGCGCGGCGCGCAGGCGGTCATAGGGGGTCACGGCGTCTCCTCGCACGGGCTTCAGTAGTCCAGGTTCTCGTCCTGGACGGTGGCCGAGCTGGTGGCGGCCGCCCGGCGGGCCTGCTCCTGGTACCCGGGCAGTCGGCGGACCATGCTGTGGAACTGTTCCCATTCACGCGTGCTGTCGAACCGGACGGAGGCCATCTCGCGGGCGAACTTCTGCTCGCGGCGCCCCTCCCGCCGGTTGCGCAGCACCAGTTGCACGGATCCGCCGTACTTGGCCGTGGCGGCGCCTATTTCACCGGTGACGGACCAGGTCTCGTTCCCCGTGATCGCGGAGAAGACGCTGCCGCCGATGGTGATGACGATCTCCAGGACCGGCCACCATTTGTTGGCCCGGGCCCGCTGGGCGTATCGGGCCCCGGCGAGGCGCACGATCTCGGAGTTCAGCCGCACATAGCGGTCGAAGACCAGCCCCGCGCGCTCGTGGAAGGCGACCGGGTCGGCGATGAGGGCGTCGAACGCCTCCATGTAGCGGTGCCACGGTGTGCTCTGCCGCAGGGACACGATGTCCTCGAGGGCCAGCGCGTCCACCGTGGACGGGGTGAGGGCGAGCCGGTCCTGCACCGTGGAGAACGCCTGGCGCTGCAGGAACAGCAGCAGTTGCTCCGGGTCCGTGATCGTCCCGCTCGGTGCGGTGCGCAGATCCCGCCACTCCTGGAGGGCGACCCGCCGGAGGCTGCCGGACGGGGTCAGCGGATACATGCCCAGGGCGTCGGCGAGATTGACGTTGTAGATGAGATCCAGCAGTTGCTTGATCTCCCCGGCGAACGGCTTCGCCCCGTCGTACTTCCCGTCGGACACCGGCAGGCCCGGTGCGGAGACGAACTGCTCGTAGAGCACGTTGCGGGTGACGTGCTGGTCGTGCGTGCGGCGCTCGTTGCTCAGCTGGACGACCTCGCCGATCTTCTCCGCGAACTGCTGCACCCGCCGCTCCGGGACCCCGACCTGGGAGGCCAGCAGGGGGATGTCCTTGGCGGTCAGTCCCTGGACGCGGGCGGCGAACGGGTTGAAGAGGGCGTTTCTGGTGGTGTCGGCGTTCTCCCGGTCGTCCCAGGAGAGCCGCACACACGTGGTGCGCGCACCCGCCGGCATCTGTTCCAGCGTCTCCTGCCAGGCGGCGAACCCCTCCTCGTCGACATCCACGCCGCGCGGCCGGTCGGCCGGCTCCCGCTCGTGGAGGAGATAGGGGACCAGAGCCCCCTCGGCCAGCAGCTTCTGGTGGGCGAGGCGGGCGGCGCCGCCCTCCAGGAGGTCCCGGCTCATGGCCCGGTTGTTGTAGAAGAACACCCGGTTGACCACGACCTGCCGGGTGTTGATGAGGCTGCGGAAGTACTCCGCCCGGACCTCCTTCCCGCGTATGTTCTCGACGTCCCTCAAAGACCGGCCCTTTTTGACCATTTCTCTGGTCAGGCGAGCAGTGACCCACTGGTTGTCGAGGGATTGCGCGATCACCGCGCCTTTCCGTAATTCGGGTGGTCGCACCTTGATCGTCGTCCCGGCCGTGCCCTGCGTCATGTCAACCCCCAGTCCTCCGACCGACGCGCCAACGGTAGCGGTGCGTGCAACGAATCGCCGCGATGCCGCCGAAACGCGCAATGAATATGCCGAAGACACGCAACATCGATGCCTTGTCCCGCCCTGTTACCGGCCCGTACCGTCAAGGCGTTTAACGAATCCTTGTCTCCCGGGTCTCCCCGCTCGATCAGCTGAAGAGGACGCCGTATGAAGCCGCTGCGCATCGCGCTGTACCAGGGCCCCGGCGGCGTTCCGTCCTCCACCGCCGACAGCCTTGCCGCCCTTGCCGCCGCCGCCCGGCGGGCGGCCGACGGGGGTGCGCGGCTGCTGTTGACCAACGAGCTGTACCTGAGCGGATACGCCGTCGGCTCCCGGTTCGGCGAACTCGCGGAACCCGCCGACGGGCCCGGCGCCGAGGCCGTCTCCCGGATCGCGGCCGAGCACGATCTGGCCATCGGCTACGGCTACCCGGAGCGGGACGGCGACACGGTCTTCAACTCCTTCCAGCTCTTCGGCCCGGACGGCTCCCGGCTCGCCAACTACCGCAAGGCGCACGTCTTCGGCGACTACGAGAACGCCCACTTCACCCCCGGCCGGGAGCTCGTCGTCCAGGCCGACCTCGACGGCGTCCGCCTCGGCCTGCTGATCTGCTACGACGTCGAGTTCCCCGAGGCCGTGCGCGCCCACGCGCTCGCCGGGACCCAGCTGCTGCTCGTCCCGACGGCACTGGTGCGCCCGTTCGAGATCGTCCCGCAGACGATCGTGCCGGCCCGCGCCTGGGAGAGTCAGCTCTACATCGCCTACGTCAACCGCTGCGGTGTCGAAGGCGAGTTCCCCTTCGCCGGGCTGTCCTGCCTGGCCGCACCCGACGGGACCGTACGGGCCCGGGCCGGGGCCGGTGAGGATCTCGTCCTCGCCGAGGCGGACCCGGCCCTGCTCGCGTCCTCGCGTGCCCTGAACACCTATCTGAGCGACCGGCGCCCCGAGTTGTACGGCGCGCTGCGCTGACCACCGCGGTACCTCGCCTGCCACCCCCTCCCCAACACCCCCTGTCAGTAGGAGAGTCCAGCCGATGACGTCCACGGTGCCCACCGCCGCCCACGACGAGCACGAGTCCGGCCGGCCCGTCGAGCCGCCGATCACCATGTTCGGCCCGGACTTCCCCTTCGCCTACGACGACTTCCTCGCCCACCCGGCGGGCCTCGGCCAGATACCGGCGACCGAGCACGGCACCGAGGTCGCCGTGATCGGCGGCGGGCTGTCCGGGATCGTGGCCGCGTACGAGCTGATGAAGATGGGGCTCAAGCCCGTCGTCTACGAGGCGGACCAGATCGGCGGACGGCTGCGCACCGTCGGCTTCGAGGGCTGCGACGGCGACCTGACCGCCGAGATGGGCGCGATGCGCTTCCCGCCCTCCTCCACCGCCTTCCAGCACTACATCGACCTGGTGGGCCTGGAGACCAAGCCGTTCCCCAACCCCCTTGCCCCCGCGACCCCTTCCACCGTCGTGGACCTCAAGGGCGAGTCGCACTATGCGGAGTCGATCGACGACCTGCCGCAGGTCTACCGCGACGTGGCCGACGCGTGGAACGCCTGCCTGGAGGAGGGCGCGGACTTCTCCGACATGAACCGCGCCATGCGCGAGCGCGACGTGCCGCGCATCCGCGAGATATGGGCGAAGCTGGTGGAGAAGCTCGACAACCAGACCTTCTACGGCTTCCTCTGCGACTCCGCGGCCTTCAAGTCCTTCCGGCACCGCGAGATCTTCGGCCAGGTCGGCTTCGGCACCGGCGGCTGGGACACCGACTTCCCCAACTCCATCCTGGAGATCCTGCGCGTCGTCTACACCGAGGCGGACGACCACCACCGCGGCATCGTCGGCGGCAGCCAGCAGCTTCCGCTGCGGCTGTGGGAGCGCGAGCCCGAGAAGATCGTCCACTGGCCGCTGGGCACTTCGCTGTCCTCGCTGCACGGCGGCGCGCACCGCCCGGCCGTGACCCGGCTGCACCGCACGTCGGGCAACCGCATCACGGTGACCGACGCGGACGGCGACATCCGCTCCTACCGGGCGGCGATCTTCACGGCGCAGTCCTGGATGCTGCTGTCCAAGATCCAGTGCGACGACGAGCTGTTCCCCATCGACCACTGGACGGCGATGGAGCGGACGCACTACATGGAGTCGTCCAAGCTGTTCGTGCCGGTCGACCGGCCGTTCTGGCTGGACAAGGCCGTCGACGACAGGGGGAATCCGACGGGCCGGGACGTCATGTCGATGACGCTCACCGACCGGATGACCCGCGGCACTTACCTCCTGGACGACGGGCCGGACAAGCCCGCCGTCATCTGCCTCTCCTACACCTGGTGCGACGACAGCCTCAAGTGGCTTCCGCTGTCCGCGGGTGAGCGCATGGAGGTCATGCTCAAGTCGCTCGGCGAGATCTACCCCAAGGTCGACATCCGGAAGCACATCATCGGCAATCCGGTGACGGTCTCCTGGGAGAACGAGCCGTACTTCATGGGCGCGTTCAAGGCGAACCTGCCCGGCCACTACCGCTACCAGCGGCGGCTGTTCACCCACTTCATGCAGGACCGGCTGCCCGAGGACAAGCGGGGCATCTTCCTCGCGGGCGACGACATCTCCTGGACGGCCGGCTGGGCCGAGGGTGCCGTGCAGACCGCGCTCAACGCCGTGTGGGGCGTGATGCACCAGTTCGGCGGCGGGACGGATGCGACGAACCCCGGCCCCGGCGACGTCTACGACGAGATCGCCCCGGTCGAGCTGCCGGAGGACTGACGCGGGGAGCGGCGTGGGGGTCGGCGCGGGGCGCTTCAGCCCAGCGGAGTGAGCAGACACCGGCTCACCATCCCCACGCTCGCGTCGATACGTTCCGTGAACTCCTCGGCCAGATCGGGGAGTTCGCGCAGGGCCCACAGGGCCCGGAAGGCGGACCAGGCGGCGCCGCGGGCCGCCTCCAGGGTCCACGACCCCAGCAGGTGCATCAGCGGATCGGCGACGTCCAGCAGGTCCGGGCCCGGCGACAGGTCCTCCCGGATCCGCTCCTCCAGCGTGATCAGCAGCCGGCCGACGCGCTGGAAGTCGCCTTCGAGCGCGCAGGGTTCGGCGTCCAGCGCGCGGCAGGTGTCGACCAGGGCCAGGGCGAGGTCGTGCCCGATGTGGGCGTTGATGCCCGCCAGGGCGAACTGCAGGGGCCGTACCGCGGGGTGGCCGCGCATCTGGATCAGCGGGCGCCAGCAGGCGGGCGGGCGCCGGCCCGCCTCGGGGTGCACCGCGTCGAGGTAGCGGTCCGCGAAGAGCACGTCGAGCTCGGCGGCCGCCGCCCGGTCCGGGAAGGCGCCGGAATCCAGCCGGTGCACGACCTCCTCGGTGACCGTCAGGTACACCCCGTTGAAGACGGCCACGCCGTCCGTCGGCGGCAGCGCGGCCGCCAGTTCCCGCATGTCGTCCAGGACACCGTCGAGTCCGGTGACCGTCCCCCGCGTCATCGTCATATACGTAGAGTGACAGACGAATGCGGAGAGTAGGCGAACCTGCCGGACAGTTAAGCCGAACGGGTGAACGAACGGCGGGCCTCCGGCGCTCTACGACTCCTCTGTCCCGGCGGCGTCCGCCTCGGCGTCGTACGCGCTCGTGCCCTCGTCCAGCAGCGGTTCCTGCTGCTTGAGGTGGGCGGGAGCCAGGGCACGCAGCGCGTGGTAGCCGCTGATGACCACGATCGTCCCCAGCGCGATGCCGCTCAGCTCGAAGTTCTTGGTGATCTTGAGGCTGACGCCGCCGATGCCGATGATGATGCCCGCCGCGAGCGGCACCAGGTTCAGGGGGTTGCGCAGGTCGACCTTGTTGTGGACCCAGATCTGCGCGCCGAGCAGGCCGATCATGCCGTAGAGGATGACCGTGATGCCGCCGAGCACCCCGCCCGGGATCGCCGCCACGACCGCGCCGAACTTGGGGCAGACGCCGAAGAGAAGGGCGAAGCACGCCGCGGCCCAGTAGGCGGCGGTGGAGTAGACGCGGGTCGCGGCCATGACGCCGATGTTCTCGGAGTAGGTGGTGTTGGCCGGACCGCCGACCGCCGTGGAGAGCACGGTGGCCACGCCGTCCGCCGAGATCGCCGTGCCCAGCTCGTCGTCCAGCGGGTCGCCGGTCATCTCGCCGACCGCCTTGACATGGCCGGCGTTCTCCGCGATCAGCGCGATGACCACCGGCAGCGCCACGAGCGCCGCCGACCAGCCGAAGCTCGGCCCGTGCAGCGACGGCAGTCCGATCCAGTCGGCCTTGGCGACGCCCGAGAGGTCCAGCCGCCAGTGGTCGACGGCCTCCGTGCCGCCGTGCACCGAGTGGATCTTGCCGAAGACCCGGTCGGAGAGCCAGGAGACCGCATAGCCGAAGAGCAGTCCGAGGAAGATCGCCACGCGGGACCAGAAGCCGCGCAGACATACCACCGCGAGCCCGGTGAAGAGCATGGTCAGCAGCGCCGTCCACTGGTCCTGCGGCCAGTAGGTGGTGGCCGTCACCGGCGCCAGGTTGAAGCCGATCAGCATGACGACGGCGCCGGTGACCACCGGCGGCATCGTCGCGTGGATGACCCGCGCCCCGAACTTCCGCACCGCCAGGCCCGCGAGGAAGAGCACGGCGCCGACGACGAGGATGGCTCCGGTGACCGCGGCGCTGCCGCCGCCCTGTGCCCGGATGATCGCGGCGACGCCGACGAAGGAGAGGCTGCAGCCGAGGTAGCTGGGCACCCGGCCGCGCGTCGCCAGCAGGAAGAGCATGGTCGCGACGCCGGACATCATGATCGCCAGGTTCGGGTCCAGGCCCATGAGCACCGGAGCCACGAACGATGCGCCGAACATGGCCACGACGTGCTGGGCGCCCAGTCCCGCGGTCCTGGGCCAGGAAAGACGCTCGTCCGGTCTGACGACGGCGCCGGGGGCGGGGGTGCGGCCGTCGCCGTGCAGGGTCCAGCGGAGGCCGAGGCCCATGGTGTGCTCCTGGGGGTTTCCGTGCGGGGGTCCCGGTCATGTTAGGCGGGCGGCGGAGGGCGGATTCCCCGGCCCGGTTCCCCTCGGGCCGCCGTGCGGCCCGGCGTTGCTGCGATCGGCGCAATTCTCACCCCTTAGGGCTGTATGCCCATGACCGACGGCTGGGGGCCGACGGATGCGAGGTATGGGTGGGTTGTCCGATTTCCTGCAATCCAGGAGAGATACATGCGTAAGTTCGTCGGCCGCACCGCGGCTGCCGCGATCCTCGCCGCGGGCGTTGTCGTTCCGGTCGCCGGGGTGGCCCAGGCCGCGCCGGCGGCGCCCCACCACCACGCGTGGGACCACGACCACGACGGCGATCGTGACAGGGGTCGCGAAGGCGACCGTGACAGAGGTCGCGAAGGCGACCGCGACAGGGGCCGTGACCACGGCCGTGAGCATGGCCGCGACCGTGACTGCGACCGTGGCTGGGACCGCGGTTGGGAGCGCGGCCGTGACTGCGACCGCGGCTGGGAGCGCGGTGGCTGGGAGCGCGGTGGCTGGGACCGCGGCCGTGACTGCGACCGCGGCTGGGACCGCGGCGGTTGGGGCGGCGGCTGGGGCGACCACGGCTGGATCGTAGGCCTGCTCCGGCACCACCACCACAACTTCTGGGGCAACGGCTGGGGTTGGGGCGGCGGCTGGGGCTGGGGTGGCGGCGGTCACGAGCGTGGCCGTGACTGCGACCGTGGCTGGGACCGCGGTTGGGAGCGCGGTGGCTGGGAGCGTGGCGGTCGTGACTGCGACCGTGGCGAGCGCGGCTGGGACCGTGGCGACCGCGGCCGTGACTGCGACCGCGGCGAGCGCGGCGAGCGTGGCCGTGACCGCGACTGCGACCGCGAGGGCGGCCGCCACCGGGGACACAACCGGATCGGCATCCTGATCTGACGTTCGCACGCCTCACGGTCCCCCACCACGGGCCGTGGACCGGGTCCTTCGGGCCCGCTCCACGGCCCGCGGCGCGTCCCCGGCCGGACGCAGCGCGCCCGCCGCGAGCAGCAGGCCCGCCGCCAGCAGGGTCACCAGGCCGAAGGACACCGACAGGGACGTCGCCGCGGCGAGCTGCCCGACGGCGGCCGGTGCCACCAGGCCCGAGGTGTAGACGATCGTCGCGACCCCCGCGATGGCGCGGGCGGGCTGCGGACCGCTGCGCCCCGCCGCCGCGAAGACCAGCGGGACGACCACCGCAACTCCCAGGCCGATCAACGCGAATCCGGCCATCGCCGGCACCGGGCCGCGCGCCGTGACCACCAGCGCGCCGCCGGCGGCCGCCACCGCACCGCCCGCCCGGACCGCCGCCACCGGGCCGAACCGCCGCACCACCGTGTCGCCCGCGAGCCGGGCCGCCGCCATCGTGCAGGTGAACGCCGTCGTACAGGCCGCCGCGAGACCCGGATCGGCGCCCAGCTCCCGGCGGAGGTACACCGCCGACCAGTCCAGGCCCGCCCCCTCGGCGAACACCGCGCAGAAGCCCACCGCCCCGATGGCCAGCGCGGAACGCGGCGGCAGGGCGAAACGCGGCGGCGGATCCTGTGCCGCGTCCGTCCCCCCGCGCACATCCGGGACCCACCGGCAGACGGCGGGCCCCAGCAGGGCGAGACCCGCGGCGGTCAGGCCGAGATGGACGCGGGCGTCGGTCCCGTGGTGCGCGGCCAGCGTGCCCAGCGCCGAACCCGCGAGCGTCCCCGTGCTCCACATCCCGTGCAGCCCCGACATGATCGAGCGGCCCAGCCGGTCCTCGACCTCCACCCCGAGCGCATTCATGACGACGTCCACCATTCCGGCCGCCGCCCCGTACCCGGCCAGCGCGGCGCACAGGACCACCGGGCCGGGGGAGAGCGCGGGCAGCGCGAAGGCGGCGCACAGCAGGACGAGCAGCCCGCGCAGCGCCGCCCGGCTGCCGAACCGGTGGCCGAGCCGCGCCGCCAGGGGCATGGCGCACGAGGCGCCGAGCGCGGGGAAGACAAGGGCGAGACCGAGCCGCCCCGGCCCGAGTCCGAGGTGGTCCTGGATCCACGGGAGCCGGGTGGCGAGGCTTCCGGACAGGGCGCCGTGCAGGGCGAAGACCGCGGCGAGGGCCCGCCGCGCCGGTGATAACGGGCAGTCGTACCGTCTCATCCGGCCCAGTGCAGCAGCAGCACCCCGGGTCCGGCCAGAGGGCCGCGGGCGGGGGAGTGCACCGCCCCACGTGACCGGTGTCTCACCCAGAACCACTCCCTCCATGTCAAGACCCCGTGGACACCGTGGCGTCGCGCGGCGTACGCTCGGAGGCGCCGGATCTGCTGATTTCTGGGAAACCGCAGGTCAGGCACTATGCAACAGCAAACGACAATCGTTTACGCAGCGCACTCCGGGGTCGGTGAAAGTCCGAACCGGCGGTTACAGTCCGCGACCCGTCCGCAGCCAGCGGCCGGTTGACCAGGTGAAATTCCTGGACCGACGGTTAAAGTCCGGATGGGAGGCAGTGCGCGGCGGGTACGCATCGGCACATCGTCGCGGCCGGCGCGGGCGGTCCGTCCCTCGTGGGCGTCGGCAACCCCCGCAGTCCGTCCCGGATGTGGTTTCCCGGTGCAGTGCACCCGCTTCTCGTCGTCCCCCGACGACGGCCCCGGAGTCCGTGCCCCGAAGAGGCAGGAGGACCCCGGTGGCCACCGCTACCGAAGCAGACGCGATGCGCCGCGCCATGGTGCTCGCCGCCCGCGGCCTCGGTTCGACCAGCCCCAACCCCGTCGTCGGCTGCGTGATCCTCGACCCGGACGGCCGCACCCTCGGCGAGGGCTGGCACCGTCGGGCCGGCGGGCCGCACGCCGAGGTCGAGGCCCTGCGCGCCGCCGCCGGAGCGGGCCACGACGTGCGCGGCGGCACCGCCGTCGTCACCCTCGAACCCTGCAACCACACCGGTCGCACCGGCCCCTGCGCCCAGGCGCTGATCGACGCCGGGATCGCCCGCGTCGTCTACGCCGTCGCCGACCCCAACCCCGTCGCCACCGGCGGCGCCGCCACCCTCGCCGCAGCGGGCGTGGACACCGAGGGCGGCCTGCTGGCCGACGAGGCCGCGGCGGGCAACGCCGCCTGGCTCACCTCGGTGCTGCACCACCGACCCTTCGTGACCTGGAAGTACGCCGCCACCCTCGACGGCCGCAGCGCCGCCGCCGACGGGACCAGCCGCTGGATCACCTCCGCCGCGTCCCGTGCGGACGTGCACCGGCTGCGCGCCGAGGCCGACGCCGTCGTGGTCGGTTCGGGCACCCTGCACGCCGACGACCCGCATCTCGCCGTACGCGGACGCCCGGACGCCACCCAGCCGCTGCGCGTCGTCGCCGACACCCGCGCCACCGTCAAACCCGGCGCCCGGGTCCTGGACGATGCGGCCCCCACCCTCGTCGCCGTCGCCGAGGACGCCGACACCCGGCACCTCGCCGGGACCGGAGGGTCCGGGAACGTCGATGTCGTCCGGCTGCCCCGCGCCGCGAACGGGCCCGGCCTCGACGTCACCGCCCTGCTCGCCGCCCTGCGCGAACGCGGCGTCTGCTCCGTCCTGTTGGAGGGCGGACCCACGCTCGCCGGGTCCTTCCTGGCGGCCGGTGCCGTCGACCGCGTCGTCGGCTACCTCGCCCCCGCCCTCCTCGGGGCCGGCCCCACCGCCCTCGGCGACGCCGGAATCGGCACCATCGCCCAGGCGTTGCGCCTCGACGTGACCGACGTCGCCCGGCTCGGCCCCGACCTGCGCATCACCGCCACACCCACCGCCCCCGCCACCGTCCCCGCCACCGAGGAGAGTTGAGCGTGTTCACCGGAATCGTCGAAGAACTGGGTGAAGTCGTCGCCGTCGAACAGCTCGGCGACAGCTCCCGGTTCAAGCTGCGCGGCCCCATCGTCACCGAAGGCGCCAAGCACGGCGACTCGATCGCCGTCAACGGCGTCTGCCTCACCGTCGTCGAGCACGCCGACGGGGAGTTCACCGCGGACGTGATGGCCGAGACCCTCAATCGCTCCAGCCTCGGCGCCCTCGCGCCCGGCTCGCGCGTCAACCTCGAACGCCCCATGGCGCTCGGCGGACGCCTGGGCGGGCACCTCGTCCAGGGACACGTCGACGGCACCGGCACCATCGTCGAGCGGACGCCCGGCGAGCACTGGGAGATCGTGAAGATCGCGCTGCCGGACGGACTCGGCCGCTACGTCGTGGAGAAAGGGTCCATCACCGTCGACGGCGTGAGCCTGACCGTCGTCGACGCTGCCGACGACCACTTCACCGTCAGCCTCATCCCCACCACGCTCGACCTGACCACCCTCGGGATCAAGAAGCCCGGCGACCCGGTCAACCTGGAGGTCGACGTCCTCGCCAAATACGTCGAGCGGCTGCTCGGCCACTCGTCCCGCACCTCCGGGGAGCCTGTCGCATGAGCGCCCTCACCTGGCTGAACGGCGAGGCCTTCACGGTCGCCGGGCAGCACGTCATCTGGTCGGACATGGTCGGCAACACCGTGGGCCTCATCGCCCTCGCGCTCGGCTGGCGCCGCAACATGTGGACCTGGCCGATCCAGTTGCTCTCCGGCGTCATCCTCGTCGCCGCATACGCCTCCGCCCACCTCAGCGGCGGCGTGGGCAAGCAACTCCTCGTCATCGGCGTGGCCGTATGGGGCTGGCGGCAGTGGGTGCGCGGCCGGCGCGACGCGCAGGACGGCTCGATAGCCGTGCGCTTCGGCACGTGGCGCGAACGCGGCCTGCTGCTCGCGGGCACCGCCGTCGGCACCCTCGCCGTGGGCGGGCTGTTCACGGCCGTGCCCCAACTGTCCTGGAACCCCTGGCCGGACGCCTACATTTTCGTCGGCACCCTGACCGCGATGGTCTGCCAGGCCCGCGGGCTGGTGGAGTTCTGGTTCGCCTGGCTGCTCGTCGACGTGGTCGGCGTGCCGCTCGCGTTCAGCAGCGGCCTGGCGTTCTCCGGTCTTGTCTATGTCGTCTACTTCGCCCTCGTCGTATGGGGCATGCGCGACTGGTGGCTGCGCTCGCGCCGGGCGAGCGTGCCGACGGCCGCTGTTGCGGAAGGAGTTGCAGCGTGACCACGTTGCAGAGCTGGACTGTTGCCGACGAACTCGTGCTGGACCCCGTCGAGCGGGCCATCGCCGACATCGCGGCCGGCCGGCCCGTCGTCGTGGTGGACGACGCGGACCGCGAGAACGAGGGCGACCTCGTCGTCGCCGCCGAGAAGGTCACCCCCGAGATCGTGGCCTTCATGATGAGCGAGTGCCGCGGACTGATCTGCGTGCCGCTGGAGGAGCCGGACATCGACCGGCTCGACCTGCCGCAGATGGTCGCGCGTAACACCGAGACGATGGGCACCGCCTTCACCGTCTCCGTCGACGCCGGCCGCGAACACGGCACCAGCACCGGCATCTCCGCCGCCGACCGGGCCATCACCATCGCGATGCTCGCCGACCCGGCGTCCGTCCCCGGCGACTTCGTCCGCCCCGGCCACGTCTTCCCGCTGCGCGCCAAGCCCGGCGGTGTCCTGGTCCGCCCCGGCCACACCGAGGCCGGGGTCGACCTGGCCCGGCTCGCCGGGCTGCGCCCGGCCGCCGCGATCGTGGAGATCGCGGGCGAGGACGGCGCCATGCTGCGGCTGCCCGAGCTGATCCCCTTCGCCCGCCGGCACGGCCTGTCCGTCATCTCCATCGAGGACCTCGTCGCCCACCGGCGCGCCACCGAGCCCGCCGTCCGCCGCGAGGCCACCACCCGGCTGCCCACCGCCTTCGGCGAATTCCGCGCCCACGGCTACCGCTCCACGGCGGACGGGGTCGAGCACATCGCACTCGTCGCGGGTGACCTCGGCGACGGCACGGACCTTCTGGTGCGCGTCCACTCCGAGTGCCTCACCGGGGACGTCTTCGGCTCGCTGCGCTGCGACTGCGGCCCCCAGCTGCAGGCATCCATGGAGCGGATCGCCGCCGAGGGCCGCGGGGTCGTGCTCTACCTGCGCGGCCACGAGGGGCGCGGCATCGGCCTGCTGCCCAAGCTGCGCGCCTACGAACTCCAGGAGGACGGGCGTGACACGCTCGACGCCAACCTGGAACTCGGCCTCCCCGCCGACGGCCGCGACTACGCCGTCGGGGCGCGCATCCTCGCCGACCTCGGCGTCCGGTCGCTGCGGCTGATGACCAACAACCCCGAGAAGACCGCCGCCCTCGTCCGGCACGGCCTCGCCGTCACCGGACGCGAGCCCATGCCCGTACAGGCGGGCGAGCACAACCTCCGGTACCTGCGCACCAAGCGCGACCGGATGGGCCACGACCTGCCCTGGCTCGACACCGACCCGGTGTCCGCCTGCGGCAACCAGTGAACCGACCCGACCAGAACCGAGGAGAGACGTGAGCGGCAAGGGCGCACCCGAGCTGAGTGTGAAGAACTGCCAGGACCTGCGAGTGGCCGTGATCGCCGCCCAGTGGCACGAGAAGGCGATGGACGGTCTCGTCGACGGCGCCCTGCGCGCCCTGCACGAGCACGGCATCGACGAGCCGACCGTGCTGCGGCTGCCCGGCAGCTGGGAACTGCCGGTCGCCGCCAAGGTCCTGGCCGGCCGCGGCTACGACGCGATCGTCGCCCTCGGCGTCGTCATCCGCGGGGGCACGCCCCACTTCGACTACGTGTGCCAGGGCGTCACCCAGGGGCTCACCCAGGTGTCCGTCGACACCGGGGTCCCCATCGGCTTCGGCGTGCTGACCTGTGACACCGAGGAGCAGGCCCTGGACCGCGCCGGGCTGGAGGGCTCGTCCGAGGACAAGGGCCACGAGGCGGTCACCGCCGCCCTCACCACGGCGTCCGTCCTGCGCTCGGTGTCCGAGCCCTGGCACTGAGCGCCGCGGCGGACCCCGTAGGGTAGGGGGCACCATGGACAGGAAGACGTTCGAGGAGCTCTTCGCCGAGCTCCAGCAGAAGGCCTCCGGCGACCCGGCCACCTCTCGCACCGCCGAACTGGTGGGCAAGGGCGTGCATGCCATCGGCAAGAAGGTTGTCGAAGAGGCCGCCGAGGTGTGGATGGCCGCCGAGTACGAGGGCGCCGAGGCCACCGCCGAGGAGATCTCCCAGCTCCTCTACCACCTCCAGGTGATGATGATCGCCCGGGGCATCTCCCTGGACGACGTCTACGCCCACCTCTGACCGTCCGGTCAGCAACCACCCCAACCCCTCCCACGCACAAAGGAAACCGACCTCATGCTGCGCATCGCCGTCCCCAACAAGGGTTCTCTCTCCGAGCCTGCGTCGGCGATGCTCCATGAGGCCGGCTACCGCCAGCGCAAGGACCGCAGGGAACTCGTCCTCGTCGACGCGGAGAACGAGGTCGAGTTCTTCTTCCTGCGCCCCCGCGACATCGCCGTCTACGTGGGCTCCGGCAAGCTCGACATCGGCATCACCGGCCGCGACCTGCTGCTCGACTCCGGCTCGCAGGCCGAGGAGATCATGCAGCTCGGCTTCGCCGGCTCCACCTTCCGCTACGCGACCCGCCCGGGCACCGCGAAGGACGTCGCCGACTTCGGCGGCATGACCATCGCCACCTCCTTCTCCGGCCTGGTCACCAAGCACCTCGCCGACAACGGCGTGGACGCCTCCGTCGTGCACCTCGACGGCGCCGTCGAGACCGCCATCCAGCTGGGCGTCGCCGAGATCATCGCCGACGTCGTGGAGACCGGCACCACCCTGCGCAACGCCGGGCTGGAGATCATCGGCGAGCCGATCCTCAAGTCGGAGGCCGTGGTCATCCGGCGCACCGGCGCCCCGGCCGACGACCCCAAGGTGCAGCAGTTCCTGCGCCGCATGCAGGGCGTCCTGGTCGCCCGGCGCTACGTGATGATGGACTACGACATCCGCGTCGAGCACGTCGAGCGCGCGGTCGCCCTCACCCCCGGCCTGGAGTCGCCCACCGTCTCCCCGCTGCACCACGAGGGCTGGGTCGCGGTCCGCTCGATGGTCCCGGCGAAGGACGCCCAGCGGATCATGGACGAGCTGTACGAGCTCGGTGCCCGCGCCATCCTGACCACCGGCATCCACGCCTGCCGCCTCTGACCTCCGGTCCGCACGCACCACGAGAGCCCGGAGGAGAACACCGTGCCCGAGCTGCCCGTCACCTTCCGCCCGACCCGCACCCGCATCGTCCTGCTCACCATGGGCGTCGCGCTGCTCGTCGCGCTCACGGCGGTCTCGCTGATGCTGGAGGCCCTGTCCACCGGGGACCGGATCACCTTCATCACCACCGGGCTGCTCGGCCTCGGGGTCCTCTTCCTCCTCAGCCGTCCCAAGGTCGTGGCCACCCCGGACGGCGTGACCGTGGTGAACCTCACCCGCAGCCGCCGGCTGGCCTGGGCGGAGATCGTCCGCGTGAACCTGCGCAACGGCGACGCCTGGGTGCACCTCGACCTCTCCGACGGCACCAGCCTGCCCGCCATGGGCATCCAGCCCGGCGTGGCCAGGGAGCGGGCCATCGCCGACTTCAAGGCGCTCCGGGCCCTCGTCGAGGCACACGGAACCGGCCCTTCCACGGCCTGACGTGGTCCATCGCCCGGGTTTCTTGATTACTCTGGTGCCTCGGGCACACACGTGCCCGCCCCGACCGGGGTACCTGCGAACCGAGGAGTGACTCCCTCCGGCAATGGACGGATCGTCCTGTAGTACCTGCGCCGCCTCCCCTCGCGAGGCGGCGTCATGAGTGTCACCGTGTCTCTTCTGCTGCTTGCCGCAGCACTGCTCCTGATCCTGGCGAACGGCTTCTTCGTCGCCGCCGAATTCGGCCTCGTGACCGTCGGGAAGCCGGAGGCCGAGCGGGCCGCGGCGGACGGCGACCACCGGGCCCGGACCGTGGTCGACTCCCTGCGCGAGCTGTCCTTCCAGCTCTCCGGCACCCAACTCGGCATCACCATCACCTCCTTGGCGGTCGGCATGCTGGCCGAGCCCGCGCTCGGCCGGCTGTTCACCGGGCCGGTCACCGCGGCCGGGCTGCCGGCCGGTGCCGCCTCCGGCGTCGCCGTCGTGGCGGGCATGCTGGTCGCCTCCGCGGTGCAGATGGTCGTCGGCGAGCTCGTGCCCAAGAACTGGGCCGTCTCCCGGCCGCTGCAGGTCGCCCGCTTCGTGGCCGGCCCGCAGAGCGTCTTCACCCACCTCTTCCGGCCCGTGATCACCCTGCTCGACGCGGTCGCCAACCGGCTCGTCCGGGCGCTGGGCGTCGAGCCCGCCGAGGAGCTCGCCTCCGCCCGCACGCCCGGCGAACTCGTCTCGCTCGCACGGCACTCGGCCCTGGCCGGTGCCCTGGAGCAGGACACCGCCGACCTGTTCGTGCGCACCCTGTCGCTGGGCGACCTCACCGCACAGCATGTGATGACGCCCCGGGTGAAGGTCAGCGCCCTGCAGTCGACCGCGACCGCGGAGGACGTGCTCAACCTCACCCGCGCCACCGGCCTCTCGCGCTTCCCCGTCTACCGGGAGCGGCTGGACGAGGTCGTCGGCATGGTGCACCTCAAGGACGCCCTCGCGGTGCCCCGGCCCGACCGCGGACGCACGCCCGTCGGGCGGATCGCCGTGTCCCCCATGCTCGTCCCCGAGACCCTGCCGGTGCAGCCGCTGCTGGAACAGCTGCGCAGCGAGCAGCCGATAGCCGTGGTCGTCGACGAGTACGGCGGCACGGCCGGCGTGGTCACCCTGGAGGACATCGTCGAGGAGCTCGTCGGCGAGGTCCGCGACGAGCACGACGCGCTGGACGCCGACCGGCCCGAACTGGCGCCCGTCGTCTGCGAGGACGGCCGCTCCGCCTGGGACGCGGACGGCGGCTGCCGGGTCGACACGCTGCGGCGCATCGGACTGGAGGCGCCCGACGGCCCGTACGAGACCGTCGCCGGGCTCGTCGCCGACCTGCTGGGACGGATCCCCGTGTCCGGGGACGCCGCGGAACTGCCCGGCTGGCGGCTGTCGGTGCGGCGCGTGGGCCACCACCGGGCCGAGCGGGTGCGGATCGTGCGCACCGGCGGTGTGACGGGGGACGCCCGATGAGCGTGCTGCAACTCTTCTTCGCCGGCGTACTGGTGCTGGCCAACGGCTTCTTCGTGGGCGCCGAGTTCGCGCTCGTGTCCGTACGGCGCAGCCAGATCGAGCCGAAGGCGGCCGAGGGTTCGGGCCGCGCCCGGACGGTGCTGACCGGGCTGGAGAACCTGCCGCAGATGATGGCCGCCGCCCAGTTCGGCATCACCGTGTGCTCGCTGACCCTCGGTGCGGTCGCCGAGCCGACGGTGGCGGCGCTGCTGGAGCCGGTCTTCCAGGGCGTGGGGCTGCCGGACCAACTGGTGCATCCCCTGGGCTATGTGATCGCTCTGGCGCTGGTGGTGTTCCTGCACCTGGTGATCGGCGAGATGGTGCCGAAGAACCTCGCCATGGCCGCACCCGACCGCACCGCGCTGTGGCTGGGGCCGGGGCTGGTCGCCTTCGCCCGGGTGTGCCGACCGGTCACGCGGCTGCTGGGCGCCTGCGCGCACGCGGTGCTGCGGCTGTTCCGCGTCGAGCCCAAGGACGAGGTCGAGGCGGTGTTCACCAGTGAGCAGCTGACGCACCTCGTGGAGGACTCGCGGCAGGCCGGGCTCCTGGAGCCCGCCGAGCAGGAGCGGCTGGAGGACGCACTGGAGCTGGGCAGCCGGCCGGTGACCGATGTGCTGCTCGACCCCGCGACGCTGGTGACCGTCGACCCGTCGGTCACCCCGCGGCAGGTGGAGGAGCTGACCGTACGGACCGGCTACTCCCGGTTCCCCGTGTGCGCGTCACCCGGCGGGGCCTTCATGGGCTACCTGCACGTCAAGGACGTGCTGGACCTGGAGGACCGGGAACGGGCCGTGCCGCAGCACGTGTGGCGGCGGGTGGAGACCGTACGGGCCGAACTGCCGCTGGACGACGCCCTGACGGTGATGCGGAGGGCTGCCGCCCATCTGGCCGCGGTCACCGATGCGTCGGGGCGCGTGCTGGGGCTCGTCGCCCTGGAGGACGTGCTGGAGATGCTGGTCGGCGAGGTACGGGACCCGGCGCACCGGGTTCGCATGCCGGTTGCGGCACGGGTGCCGCGGGCTCCTCAGGAGCAGGAGGTGCTGGCGGGCTGACGGTTCGGGGCACCGTCGGTGCCCCGTCAGGGGCGCGGGGAACTGCGCGATCAGCCCCCACCGGGCCGCAGGCAAAGGCACCACCCACGGGGGTCCGGGGCGCAGCCCCGGGTACCTCGACTGCGGGTGCGTCGTGGTTGCTCGCGCAGTTCCCCGCGCCCCTACGGGGCGCGCCCCTCACGGGGAGAGGGACCCGCCTACTGCGGGTCCTGGGGGTCCCTCGTCTCCCGGCGGGTGACGCCCCAGCCGGGGCCCGAGAGGACCTCGCCGTAGGCCTGCATCAGGTCCGGGAGACGGAGGGTGGCCAGGTCGTCGCGGGTGGGGGTGCAGGGGGAGCAGGACAGGCGCAGGTCGCGGTAGGCGCAGCTCTTCTCGTAGAGGGTGCGCAGGAACCGGCCGTTGCCCAGTTCGTCGATCCAGCCCTGCTCGACCACGTGGGCGCTGATGCTGCGCAGTTCGTCCAGGGCCTCCTCGTCCCAGGCGTCGCCGTTCTCCCCGGCCAGGACCTCGCCGATGCTGGTGAGTTCGGAGGGACGGTAGCTGGGGAAGTCGACGCGAGTGGTGAAACGGGAGCCCAGGCCGGGGTTGGCGGCCAGCAGGCGGTCCATGCCCTCCGGGTAGCCGGCCAGGATGACCACCAGGCGGTCGCGGTTGTCCTCGGCGCGTTTGAGCAGCACCTGCAGCGCCTCGTCGCCGTAGGCGTCGCCCTTGCTGTAGCCGGAGTTGGAGAGGCTGTAGGCCTCGTCGACGAAGAGCACGCCGCCGAGCGCGGAGTCGATCAGTTCGTTGGCCTTGACGGCCGTCTGCCCCAGGAACTCGCCCACCAGGTCAGCCCGCTGGGCCTCGACCAGGTGGTCGCCGCCGAGCAGGCCGAGCGCGTAGAAGACCCGGCCGAGGATGCGGGCGACGGTGGTCTTGCCGGTGCCCGAGGGGCCGGAGAAGACGAAGTGCCGTTTGGGCGGCTGGACGGGCAGGCCCTGCCCGGCGCGCAGCCGCGCCATGTGCAGCTGTGCGGACAGCGCCCGCACCTGCCGTTTGACCGGCTCCAGCCCGACCATCCGCTCCAGTTCGGCGAGCGCCTTGGCGAGCAGGACGGGGTCGGAGCGCCCGGGCAGCGGCTGGGGGAGCGGCTGGGCGGGCACACGGAACTTCTCGCGCACGCCGTCGGAGTCGACCGGCGCGGTGCCGGTGGGCTCGGGGTCCATGCCGGTGAGGAGGTCGCGGTTGTCGAGGGGGCCGGGGGAGGTGCGTCCACCCGGGCCGCCCTGACCGGCCGGACCCGCCGGGGGAACCGCCGGGCCGGGCGGCGGGTCGGCCTCCGGCGGCGGGCTGCCGCCGAGAGGGACGGTCGGGAGGCCCAGGTGGTCGTCCAGACCGTCCGCGTCGGCGATGGCGGTCAGCCGGGCCGCGGTGTCCATGAAGGACGGGTCCACCCGGTGGACCGCCCGGTAGAGCGGGAGGGCGGCGGCGCTGCGGCCGGTGCCCTCGTGCGCCCGGGCCAGCCAGTAGCGCAGCTCCTTGCGCTGCGGCTGCTCGCTGCGGCACCGCATCAGCGCGGCGGCGAGCAGCGGTTCGGCCTGCCCGTACATCTCCAGCCGCACCCGCGCCATGCCGCCGAACAGCCCGGCCTCGATGCCCAGCAGGGCGTCGTCCAGCAGGGGTTCGGTGTGCCGGACGAGCTGGTCCCAGTCCTTGACCAGGTAGGCGCGGCAGGCGTGCAGGAAGCGCACCTGGGCGTCGGTCTCGGCCGGGGGACAGCCGGCCAGCGCCCGGTCCAGCTCGGGGACGTGCCGCCCGTCGAGCCAGTGCGAGGCGTGGGCGAGGAGCAGGTCACGGCTGTTCTCCAGCAACGGCTGGACCCACCAGCCCAGCCAGTACCAGGAGTTCAGCGGGCGCCGGTGCCGGGCGCGCTGTTCGCCGAACCTGTCGCGGTGCCGGTACATCCGCAGCAGCGCCGTGGTGGTGTCGGCGCGCAGCGCGTGCAGCCCGAGCCAGGCGTCGGCCATGCCGGGGTCGATGCGGACCGCCGTCCGGAACTCCTCCTCCGCCTGCGCGTAGGCGCCCATGGTGTAGGCGTCGACGGCGCGCAGCCAGGCGAGATCGGCCGGGGCGGGCGGGCCCTGCATGCCGAGATCCATCACGTCCCCCACAAACCTGCCCCCGTAGCGTGCTGCCGGGCGAGTGCCTGGCCGCGCCTTTCCGAACCGCTGTGCTGTGGACGGGAGTTGACCAGTGCTCTCGGCGCACCCGGCAACAGGTCCCGTGGAGGTCCCGACGGAGGGTGCGCCGCCTCGCATCGTACCTGCGCGGTCGGGATCGGCCGAAGGGTGCGGGGAGCGCAGTTCACGGCGCACGGGTGATCAGGGGGCGGACGGAAGAGCGATCCGCAGAGCCGTTACCGAGGGTGACGCGAGGGTGTGCGGCAAGAGGACAAACCACCCAAACCGTGGGTGTGGCGGGCAGTACGAAGCCCCCGATCACGGGGGAACAACCGGGGGCTTCGTGTCCGCAAGCGGCCCTCGGGGGCCGCGTATTGAGAACGTAAGTCCTGTACGGCCCCTCGGTCAAGCCGAGTTGAGGGAGCCGGCGGGGATTGGCCGGACGCCGGGGAGGGAGGGATCGGAGGATCGTCACCGAGCGTGAGGAGCACGGGGGTTCAGCCGGTGGCCATGGGTCCCGGCAGCAACTCGTACCCCCCTGTGCACTGCAGCACCAGGAGTTCGGCATACGGGCGCGAGGGGTCGGCCGCGAAATGTCTGCGCTCCGCTCGCTTCCAGCCGTCCCAGAATTCGGCCTGTGCGGGGCCGTCACGGAGTTGACCCCGCGCCCAGGAGCCCTCGTGGTGCAGTTCCATCCACAACAGGCGGGCGAGAAAGGGCCGCAGGGCGCTGCGGCCTGCGCCCACGCCCTCGACGATCACGACCGGGGCGGGCGCGAGCGCCTGTTCCGGCCCGGCGAAGCGGCGGGCCGTCCAGTCGTAGGCGCGGTAGTGCGCCGTCTCGCCGCGCGCGAGCGGGGCGAGGATCCCGTCCCGGAGCCGGTCCGTCCAGGCGAAGAGCTCGTCGTGGGTGGCGAGGTCGTCCAGGTGCAGCACGGGGGCGCCGCCGAGGGCGGCGGAGAGGTGTGCGGCGAAGGTGGTCTTGCCGGAGCCGGCGTGGCCGTCGACCGCCACGAGGCGGACGGGGCCGAGCGAGGGGGGCAGGGCTTGCAGCCGGCCGGCGAGGGCGGGGAGCGGATCGTTCACCGGGTCACCCTACGGGTGGGGTTCGCCTGGGCGGTGTGTCGGCTGCGGGCCGGTGGGGGCTGGTCGCGCAGTTCCTCCCCCAGCTACCGCTGGGGGTCCCCCCAGAGGTGCCCCCAGCGCCCCTGACGGGGCGCCGTGGTGGCGGTACACGGGCCGGATGGCCCGATTGGTGTCCTGCGGCGCAGGGGAAAGAACCACACGTCCGACTTCCCACGACTGGGGGCCCACCTGCCATGTCCAGCAGAGCCACACCCCGCCGAACCGTGCTCGCCGCCGCCCTCGCGCTCGCCGCCGCGAGTACGCCCGTCGCCACCGCCGCGCCGCGTGCGGAGGCCTCCGTCGACTACCGGGCCTGGACCACCTATCCCCAGTGGGCCGGCGGCAGAGGGGCCGGTACCCGGGTGCTCGGTGACGGGCGCCCGGGGCTGTGCATCGCCCATGCCCTCGGCACCCGGACGTACGCGGATCCCCACACGCACGTCACGGCGGAGTGGGAGTACGCCACCTGGAGCTCCCCCGTCCACACGCTCCCCGCCCCGGCCACCGAGATCGTCGTCTCCTGGAACGCCCACGCCCCGGCCGGCACCTGGCTGCAGGCCGAGCTGCGCGCCGCCTACAACGACCGCACGCAGACACCCTGGTACGTCATGGGCCGCTGGACGGCCGGTGACGGGACCGGTGACATCCGGCGCACCTCCGTCGACGGGCAGAGCGACCGGAAGAGCGGCGTCTCGACCGACACGCTCGCCGTGAGCGATGCGTCGAGCGGCCTGCGCCTGGTCTCCTACGAGCTCCGCCTCACCCTGTACCGCAAGCCCGGCACCACGCTGACGCCCACCGTCTGGCGGCTCGGCGCCATGGCCTCCGCGGTCCCGGACCGCTTCACCGTGCCGGCCTCCCGGCCGGGCGAGGGTGCGGGGCACCGGCTGACCGTGCCGCGCTACTCGCAGGAGATCCACAAGGGGCAGTACCCGCAGTACGACAACGGCGGGGAGGCCTGGTGCAGTCCGACCTCCTCGCAGATGGTCCTCGAGTACTGGGGCCGCAAGCCGTCCCCCCGGGACCTCGCCTGGGTGGACCCCTCCTACGCGGACCCCCAGGTCTGCCACGCGGCCCGGTTCACCTACGACTACCAGTACCAGGGCTGCGGCAACTGGCCGTTCAACGCCGCCTACGCGGCCACGTACCACGACATGCAGGCCGTGATCACCCGGCTGCGGACGCTGAACGAGGCCGAGCGGCTGGTGCGCGCGGGCATCCCCGTCATCACCTCGCAGTCCTTCCTCGCCTCCGAGCTCGACGGCGCGGGCTACGGCACGGCCGGCCACCTGATGTGCGTGACCGGATTCACGCGGTCCGGGGACGTGGTCGTGCACGACCCGGCGGCGAAGACCGACGCCGAGGTCGAACGGGTCTACAAGCGGCGGCAGTTCGAGAACATCTGGCTGCGCACCAAGCGCCGCAACGCCCAGGGCCAGGTCAGGAGCGGGTCCGGCGGCGTCTGCTATCTGTACTTCCCCACCCGGGTCTCCCCGGCCCAGCGGCGTGCGCTGGCGTCGGTGGGAGTGCGCTGAGCGGGAAGCGGTGCGGCACCCTCCGCGGAGGGTGCCGCACCGCATTCGGCACCCCGGAGGTATTGCGCATCGGGTCTTTATGTGATCATTTATTTGCGATCATTGCTTGCAGCGGCCAACGATGTTGTCGATAGCGTGATCGTTTGTGCAGAAACGGGCGCAGGAGGCGGAAGGTGCACGATGGCCGAATGCGGATCGCGCATTTCCGTTTCACACTTCCCTTCGAACGTGTGATCAGTAGCCTCCTGTCATCACCCCTCCGATGAGCTGGAGAGACAGTCTGATGGAGCGCCGCCCGACCGGTCCGAACCGCACAACCGGTTTGCTCTTGGGCGACCGGACCGGGCATGACGACCGGCTCCGGCGCTTCGCCGCGATCTGGAGCCGGGCGCTCCATCCCACTGCGGAGACCTCCCTCACCCGCACCGAGTTCGAGAACCAGCTGCTGCCCCTGGCGGCCACGCTGCGCGACGCGCTGCACGCCCGCGTCTTCGACGCCGGGCCCGCCACCGAGGTCGGCACCGCGCTCGTCCGGGCGCAGTGCACCGACCCCGAGGTGCTGCCGCTCGTCCTCGGCGTCATCGACGCCTACCTCGTGCTGTACTGCCCGCCGGGCCCCGCCGTCTCCCCCGAGGAGAGCCGCGCCCGCTGCGCCCGGCTGCAGCACGCCGTCGCCGCCGGCTTCGCGCGTGCCCTGCACGAGCGCACCGTCGCCGACCAGCAGGCCGCCGCCCGCCTGGCCCGGGCCGAGGCCGAACAGGCCCTGCGCTCCAGCGAGGCCCGGTTCCGCGCGGTGTTCGAGGGAGCGGCCGTCGGCGTGGGCATCGCGGATGTCGACGGCCGCATCATGGACGTCAACGACGCACTGATCCGCATGTTCGGCGGTCTGGACCGGGGGGTCGCCGGCCGCAACGTCGGCGAGCTGGTGCACCCCGACGACGAGCCCGGCGTCTGGGGCCTGTACCGCGAACTCGTGCGCGGCGACCGCGACTACTACCGCATCGAGAAGCCCTACTACCGCGGCGACGGCAGCGTGCTGTGGACCGACATGTCCGTCGCCCTGCTGCGCGACGCGGCGGGCCGGCCGCAGTACCAGCTCGCGCTCATGGAGGACATCACCGAACGCCGCATGCTGCACGAGCGGTTGCGGTACGAGGCCACGCACGACGCCCTCACCGGGCTGCCCAACCGCACCCTGTTCTTCGAACGCCTCGACCGGGCCCTGGAGACCGGCGCGGAGGATGCCCGCTTCGGCCTCTGCTACCTCGACCTGGACGGCTTCAAGGCCGTCAACGACAGCCTCGGCCACGCCGTCGGCGACCGGCTGCTCGTCGCCGTCGCCGAGCGGCTGCGCTCCTGCGTCTGCGGCCCCGGTGAACTCGTGGCGCGGCTGGGCGGCGACGAGTTCGTGGCCCTGACCACCGGCCCGGCCGCGGACACCGACGCCACGGCCGTCGCCCGCCGGATGCTCGCCGCGCTCTCCGGACCCGTCATCGTGGACGGCCGCGAACTCGTCGTGCGCGCCAGCATCGGCATCGTCACCGGCGCCGCGGGCGAGTCCGGCGCGGCCGAGGTGCTGCGCAGCGCCGACATCACCATGTACCGGGCCAAGGCGGCCGGCGGCAACCGCTACGAGACCGCCGACGCCGACTCCGACGCCCGAGCCATCGTCCGGCACAGCCTCACCACCCGCCTGCCCGTCGCGCTCGACAACGGCGAGTTCTTCATCGAGTACCAGCCGCTGGTCCGGCTCGACGACGGCACCGTGCGCGGGGCCGAGGCCCTGGTCCGCTGGCTGCACCCCGTCCACGGCGTGCTGGGGCCCGACCAGTTCATCCCGCTCGCCGAGAGCACCGGCCTGATCGTGCCGCTCGGCCGCTGGGTGCTGGAGCAGGCCGCCCGGCAGGCCCGTGCATGGGGCGGCGAACAGGACGGCCGCGGGCCGCTGCGGGTCAACGTCAACCTCTCGCCCTCCCAGCTGCGCTGCCCCACCCTCGTCGCCGACACCGTCGCCGTCCTCGACGATGCCGGGCTCGACGCCTCGGCACTGTGCCTGGAGGTCACCGAGAACGCCCTCATCGGCGCGGACGAGGAGGAGCTGCACACCCTGCGCCGGCTCGCCGACCTCGGCGTCGACATCGCCCTCGACGACTTCGGCACCGGCTACTCCAACCTCTCCTACCTCCGCCGGCTGCCCGTCAGCACGCTCAAGCTGGACCGCTCCTTCACCCGCGGCATGCAGCAGGCGCCGGCCGACCCCGTCGATGTGAAGATCGTCGAGGGGATCGTCTCCCTCGCCCACACGCTGGACCTGTCGGTGACCGTCGAGGGGGTGGAGACCGGCATCCAGGCCGAGCATCTGCGGTCGCTGGGCTGCGAAACCGCGCAGGGCTGGTACTACGCGCGTCCCGGGCCGCCGGAGCGGCTGCATACGCTGTCGCTGGCCGATGCCGCGTCCTGAGCGCCCGGCCCGTCCAGCAGGCGTGCCTCCTCGTCCGTCAGCAGGCGTGAACGGATGAGGAAGCGCACCCCCTCCGGTGCCTCCAGCGAGAAGCCGCTGCCGCGCCCCGGCACCACGTCCACCGTGAGGTGTGTGTGGCGCCAGCGCTCGAACTGCTCGGCCGACATCCAGAACCCGGTCGGCTCGGCCACGCCCTCGACGGCCAGCTCCGCGAGCAGCACGTCGGAGCCGCCGGTGCGGAACTCGCCGCGCGGGTAGCACATCGGCGAACTGCCGTCGCAGCAGCCGCCGGACTGGTGGAACATCAGCGGGCCGTGCTGCGCACGCAGCCGGCGGAGCACTTCGGCTGCCGCCGGGGTGATCGCTATGCGGGACACGGGGGAGGGGACGTCCTCATCCACGGCATGCGCCTCCTCGATGCGGTTCCGGGTGCCTGCGCCCCGTCGATGACCCCGACTGCGGGCGCGTCTTGGTTGCTCGCGCAGTTCCCCGCGCCCCTTACGGGGCCCAGCCTGACCCACCCCGCCCCCCGAACGCCAGAGGCATACGCGTCACCGCACCGCGTACAGCCCGTCCAGTTCCGCGGCGCGCAGTGCCCGGTAGTCGGCCTCGATCCGGTCGGGGTCGTCGTGCAGCAGGTAGCAGACGCCCGGCGAGGTGGCCGAGTCCACGGTCGGTGTCAGCATGTCACCGACGCCCACGCCCAGTTGAAGCCCCGCGAAGGACTCCAGGCCGCGGATCCCCTCGAAGCCCGCCAGGGAGGTCACCCGGCCCGACACGGGCGAGATCAGCGACACGTAGCGCATGTGCGCCTTGAGTTCGGCGGGCCGGTCGGCCCATGTCCGGAATCCTGCGGGGTCCGACAGCGCCTCGGCGGTGAGGTCGACGTGGTTGGTGCCGAAGCAGCGGTCGACGACCTCGGGCAGGATGGAACCGGCCAGCCGCGCCCCGCACTCCACCAGCACCGGCCCGTGCTCGGTCAGCATGATCTCCGAGTGCGCCGGGCCGTGCCGCACACCGAGCGCGTCCAGGACGCCGAGCAGGTACGGGCGGATCAGCCGGGCCGCGGGGTCGTCGTCGGGCAGCGGCTCCTCGTAGTCGTAGACGGCCGCCCCGCCCCGCCCCGGCCGCTTGTGGTAGCGCCAGATCTCCGCGACGTGGTGCCGGCCGTGCACGCTCACGGAGTTGGCGAAGTACTCGGTGCCCGCCAGGAACTCCTGGACGACCACGGTCCGGTTGGCCGTCCCCATCAGGCTGCGGGAGTTGAGGATGCGGGAGAACGCCGTGCACATCTCGACCGTGTTGGCGCAGAAGAACACGTTGTCCGTGCCCGCGCTGTCGGCGGGCTTGACCACCAGCGGCCACCGGTCGTACGCCTCGGCCCAGGCGCGGGCCGCCTCGAACCGGTGCGTGCGCAGGGTGTCCGGCGCCCGCAGGCCGTGCCCGCGCACGGCCATGGCCATCTCGTACTTGTCCCGCCGGACCCGCCCCGCGTCCACCGCGTTGCCGGGCAGGCCCAGCCGGTGGGCCAGCGCGTCGGCGAGGTCGACGCCCGTCTCGGCCCCCGCCACCACGAACGCCGGGTCCCGCCGGGCCAGTTCGGCCACGAGCCCGTCCAGGTCGCCCCGGTGCACCAGGGAGTCCTCGGGGGCGAACGCCCCGGACGGGAAGGTCCGCAGATAGAAGCCGGGAACCGCCGTCGAGCTCTGGACGTGGGTGCAGGTCACGCCGCGCCGCGCCAGCGCGGCCGGCAGGTACCTCCCGGTCGAGAACGCATCAACGATCACGCAGTGCATGTGTGTTGTCACCCTTCTCCTGTACCACCGTCGGCTGTCGTTCCCCGCGCCGAGCCAGCAGGCCCGCCCCGATGAGTGCCGTGATCACCGCGATGCCCACGGCCGAGGACGGGGAGAACGACAGCCGCGGGTCGGCCATCTGCAGCAGCAGGGTCATGGCAGGGGCCAGCGAGATGATCATCGAGGCGGTCATCGGGGTCACCCTGCGCACCCCCAGCTGCACCAGATACGCCGGAACGGCCACTCCGATCACCGCCACCACCAGCCCCGGCAGCACCGCCCGCGGCAGCTCGCCGGAACCACCCGCCCCGGCCAGCACCCAGCCGCCCACCGCCACCGCGCCGAACCGCAGCCCCAGCACCGTGGGCACGTCCAGGCCGGACGCGCCCAGCCGCGCCGAGAACACCACGTTCGCGGCGGACGCGGCACCGGAGACCACCGCCGCCAGCACCCCCAGCAGCATGGGCGCCAGATCCTGCGCACCCACCCCGCTGCGCCCGGCCAGCGACAGCCACACCAGCACCACGAGCGTCGCCAGGATCCCGCACGAGGACACGACCTCGCCCGGCAGCACCCGGTCCCGCCGCCACCACACCGCCTGCAGCACCACCGTGCAGGCCGGGCCGACGGCGATCGACACGACGTTGGCGATCGCGGGCTCCATCAGCTTCAGCGCATACAGCAGGGTCAGCCAGGTGACGGCCGTGGAGAGGTTGAGCACGGCCAGGTCCCTGCCGTGCTCGCGCACCACCGCCACCAGCCGCGCCCACCGCAGCCGGACCAGGGCCGCGGTGCAGAAGACCGCGCCCGTGGCGGTGAAGGCCACGGCGGCCACGCTGCCCGGGTCCACCCGCTGCAGCCGGTCGCCCGCGAACACGTCCACCAGCGCCGAGAGCGCACTGAACACGAACAGCGGTACCACACCGCCTCCTTCGCTCCGTCAGGCTCCGGGACGGGGCCGGGGCCCGAACACCGCGGAGCCGACCCGCACCATCGTCGCGCCCTCGGCGACGGCCGTCCCGAAGTCCGCGCTCATGCCCATGCTCAGCTCGGCCAGGCCGTGTTCGGCCGCCAGCGACCGCAGCAGCCGGAAGTGCGGCACCGGGTCCTCCCCGGCCGGCGGGATGCACATCAGCCCGGTGAGCGGCAGTTCGCAGACGTCCCGGCACTCCTTCACCAGGGCCGCCAGCGCGGCGGGCGCGACCCCGCCCTTCTGTTCCTCCGCGCCCGTGTCCACCTGGATCAGGCAGCGCGGCCGCCGGCCCGTGCGCTCCATGGCCGCGGCCAGACCCGCCGCCAGCCTCGGCCGGTCGACGGAGTGGATGACGTCGAAGATCCCGACCGCGGCCGCGGCCTTGTTGGTCTGCAGCGACCCGATCAGATGCAGCTCCGCATCCGGGCAACGCTCCCGCAGCGCGGGCCACTTGGCCTGTGCCTCCTGCACCCGGCTCTCCCCGAAGCACCGGTGCCCGGTCGCCAGCGCATCGAGGACGGCCTCCGCCGGGTGGAACTTGCTCACGGCGATCAGCGCGACGCCGTCCGCCGGCCGCCCGGCCCGCTCGCAGGCCTCCCGCAGCCGCCCGGCCACCGCGGTCAGCCGCTCTCCCGGCCCCGTCACTGCGTGCGCTCCCCGGTGGCCTCGTAGTCGCGGTACTTGCCGTCCCAGATGCTGAAGTATTTCCACGCCGCGTCGAACAGGACGGTGACCACGACCTGTTCCGGCGGCAGCGTCCGCGCCAGGCGCTGCGCGGCGAAGATGTTGCCGCCCGCCGTGGGGCCGGTGAACAGGCCCTCCTCGGCGATCAGGCGCTTCATCGTCGTCCAGCCGTCGTCGCCCGTGATCAGCTCGACCTCGTCGACCAGCTCCTCGCGGAGGTTGGACGGTACCTTGCCCGGCCCCAGCCCCATCATGTTGTGGGCGTGGTGCTCGAAGGGCAGGCCCTTGCGCTTGGCGTAGAGGGCGGCCGAACGGTCCACCTCCACCGCGGTGGTGACGATGTCCGGGTACTCGGCCTTGAGGACGTCGGCGATGCCGGTGAACGTGCCGCCCGTGCCGACGGAGCAGATGAAGTGGTCCGGTACGAGCCCGCGTTCCTTCATCCCGGCGACGATCTCGTGTCCGCAGCTGCGCCAGGACCGCCAGTTGAGCTCGTTGGTCGACTGGTCGAGGAAGTGGCTGCCGGGGTGGTCCGCGATGTACTGCCGCGCGGTGTCCTCGCTCTCCAGGAGGAAGCCGTCCTGCGAGGTCTCGATGATGGTGGCGCCGAACGTCTCGATCTGCTTGCGGCGTTCCTCGGTCATGCCGGCCGGCATGATGATGGCGATCTTGTATCCGCGGTCCCTGCCGACGCGGGAGAGCGCGGCCCCGCCGTTTCCGGTGGAGCATTCGACGAGGGTCATGCCGGGGCTGATCCGGCCCTCCTTCTCCAGCTCGTCGAGCATGTAGGAGAACACGCGGTCCTTGTGGCTTCCGGTGGGGTTCATGAATTCGCACTTGGCGAAGATCCGGGCGGCTCCCGGCTCCGCGAGGTGCGTCAGCTCGTGGAGTTCGGTGGGCTTGACCGGGCCCTGGTGGCTGGGCATGGCTGGGGGTTCTCCTTCGGCGGTTCGGTCGGGGCGCGTGGGGCGGCGGTGCGTCAGTCGAGTACGTACGCGCGCTGGGAGGTGTCGTCCACCGCGATCCTGACGAGCGTCCTGACGTCGATGCCGAAGCGCTTCTCGACCTTCTCCCGGCCGCCGTTCTGGGGCTTCTCCACGGCGACGAGCACCTCGGAGACCGTGGCGCCCGCGGCCTGCACGGCCTCCACGAGGGCGATGAGCGTGCCGCCGGTGCTGATCGTGTCGTCGACGATCGTCACGCGGTCGCCCGGCTCGATGCCGTTGACGTACAGCGTTCCGCTGAAGTACTCGCTGTCGATGGGCACCGGGATGGAACTGTGCCCGACGGCGTAGGTGTACCAGCGGGCCACGGCGAGCGGGAGACCGGCCGCGAGGGAGACGGCTCCGCCGAGTATCGCGCCCTTGTCCTCCTCGACGAGGATTTTGTCGCTGTCGAACTTGCCGAGTTCCACGAGCCGTTCGGTGGCCTCGCGGAGAACCTCGGGGCGCAGGGCGGGTATCTGGTCGGTGAATTCGTTGACCGTCGTGCGGTGCTTTCCGGAACGAACGGTGGGGGCATCCTGATAGACCTGCTCGAGCAGCATGCGCACTCTCATTTCGGCGTGGGGCGAGAATGCCTCTTCTATCAGTCGCGCCCGTGCCGGCCGAGTGTGCGAAAGAGCCCCTTACGTCAGTGAACCGGCCCCTGACCTGCGGCAGTTGGGCCGATGCCGAGGTCGGGGGCCGGTCGATAGTCTGTCAGGTCCGGGGGCGGGGAGGTCAGGCCTCCTCGCCCTGTTCGGCCGTGCCGGCGGGCGGATGGGGAACCCGGGGCGGTGCGGGCGGTGCCGGAGGAGGAGCCGGGGGCGCCGGGGGTGCCGACTTCGCGGACCCCGTCAGATAGGCGGAGACCACCACGTTGGCCGAGTACTCGTGGTGGGCGCGGTCGTAGTCGCCGCCGCAGGTGATCAGGCGCAGTTCGGCGCGGCCGGCGCTGTGCGGCCCGTAGACCTTGTCGTCGTCGAAGTGGTTCTTGTCGACGAGGGCGACGTCCTCCACGGTGAACCGGGCGGTGGTGCCGTCGTTGCGGCTCACCGTGATCGAGGCACCGGGCTTGAGGAAGCGGATCTCGTAGAAGACCGCCGGGGCCTTGTCGGTGTCCACATGCCCGACCAGGATGGCGGCGCCCTCGCTGCCGGGCTGCGGGCCGCCCTGGTACCAGGACACGGAGTTGGGCCTGTCGTACGGAGGTGTCTCGACGCCGCCGCGCGGGTCGAGGCCATGGCCCTCGATGGGGGCCTGCAGACCGATGGCGTCGATCGCCAGCTGTTGGGGGCCGGCCCCCGGCAACGGATCGCGTGCCGGGGGCAGGCCGGTGCGCGCGGGGGAGCGGGCCGCGGCGGCGTCACCGGTCCGCGGAGCCGGTGATATCGGCTCCTCGGCGATGTCGTGGCCGCGTAGCCACAAGGCCAGCAGCAGTGCCGTCCAGGCCGCTCCGGTCAGCAGGCGGCCGAAACCGCCTGTGCGCGCTTCTGACATGGTGCCGGTTCGCTTCCCGTCACCGCTTGGCCGCGGCGCGGCGGCGGTTCCAGATCAGACCACCGGCCAGGGCCACCGTGGCGCCGCCCGCGAGGACGAGCGTCGAGGTGTCGGGAGAGGACTCCGCGGCCGGGGTGATCGCGGTGGCGCCACCGCCCGCGTGGTTGTGACCGTGCGGACGGCTGTTGTCCCGACCGTGGTCGTGATCCCGGCCGTGGTCGCGGCCGTGGTCGCGCCCGTGGTCCTCACCGCGACCGTGGTCGTGGTCCCGGCCGTGGTCCTCACGCCCGTGGTCCTCACGTCCGTGATCGCGGCCGTGGTCCTCACGCCCGTGGTCCTCACGGCCGTGGTCCTCGTCCCGGCCGTTGTCGTCACGGCCGTGGTCCTCGTCCCGGCCTTCGTCGTCACGGCCGTTGTCACGGTCGTGGTCGCCGCAGCCGTGGTCGCAACGATGGTCCTGGGGCGCCTGGACGAGGCGGGCCTCGGCCTGGGCGGGACTGAGGGCGTACGCGGCCGGGGCCGCGCAGAGGGCAACTGCCGTCAGAGTTCCACAGAGAGCGGTACGAATTGACTTCATTGGGTGTACCTCCTTCGCTTCAGAGATTCACCCGCCGCTCCGCCCGGAGCATCTGCTGCGTAGTCCTACTGCTCCATTCGGTAAGGAATCAGGGCCACACGGGGGAGCGCCGCGCGGATATCCGCGGGATCCGGGGCGGCTTCGGATATATGGGCCGCCGGTCGCCGGCCCATCGGACACGCCCTAGCGCCGTTGCCCGCACCCCGGGCAGAACGCCGCGCCGTCCGGCAGCGGCGCCTTGCACCCCGCGCACGCCGACTGCTGCGCCAGCTCATGGCCGCAGCCCATGCAGAACCGGCCGCCGTGCGTCTCGGTGCGGCACTGCGGACACACCAACTGCCGGGGCGTCTGCGCGTCGTGCTCCTGGCCGCGCCGCTGCCCTTCGGCGTAGGCGCGCTGCGCCACGAGATCGTTGAGCCCGCGCTGCTGCGCCGCCATCATCTCGCCCGCGGTGTCGGGCGCGCAGTGCAGGCAGAGCCCCTGTTCGGGGTTCCAGCAGCGCCCGCACACGTACGAGGCGCAGCGCGCACAGCGGTTGAAGTGCCCCTCGGCCGCGGTGACGGCACGCCGGAACGCGGTGTCGCGCGCCTTGCCCCAGTGGGAGCCCGCCAGCCCGTCGGCGGCGGTGGACACCTCGCCCACCACGGACCCGAGCAGGCCGGATGCCGCCCCGACCCCCTTGCTCAGCCAGCCCGCCAGGCGCCCGCCGCGGTAGGGCTCGAAGGGGGAGCGCCAGGTGTCCTGGCAGCGGGAGCAGTAGAACTCGAACTGGAAGCCGGCTTCCGTGCCGTACTGGTGGCACATGTCGTGGTAGTTGCCGGCGAAGTAGATCTCGGTGCCGCTCACCGTGTGCTCCCCCGTGGTCGGTTCTGCGCTTCGCAGCGGATGACGCCGGGGCGGCGTGGCCGGTTCTGCTCGCGCAGCCGGTTCTGCTCGCGCAGCGGTTCCGGGTGCGCCCCGTCAGGGGCGCGGGGAACTGCGCGATCGGCCACGACGCACCCGCAGCCGACGTCCCGGGGCTTTCGCCCCGGACCCCAGGATGGTGCGTCGGCTGCAGGCCGTCTGTGGCTGGTCGCGCAGTTCCCCGCGCCCCTGACGGGGCGCGTCTGACGGGGTGCGTCTGACGGGGCGCGTCTGACGGGGCGCACCCCTATCGGGGCCCGCGCCGGTCCAGGCGCAACGGCAGCCGCCGCGGCCGGTGGAAGGCCGCCAGCGGTACCGGTCGCGTGTCCGCGCCCGGCACGCTGTGCACGGTCCGGCCGGCCGCGATCGTGGCCAGTACCAGGACGCACTCCGCCACCCCGAAGTCGTCGCCGATGCACTTGCGCGCCCCCGCGCCGAATCCGAGGAACGCCCCGCGCGGCAGGGCGGCCGCCCGGTCGGCCAGCCAGCGGTCCGGGTCGAACTCCAGGGGACGGGCGTACGCACCGGTGCGGCGGTGCACGGTGGTGGGCGCGATGACGACCGTGGTGTCCGGCGGCAGCCGCCGCCCGGCCAGTTCGGTCTCCGCCGAGGTGACCCGGGTGAACAGCCAGCCGGGCGGATGGAGCCGGACCGTCTCGTTCACGACGCGTGCGGCGAAGGGGAGCCGGGCGATGTCGTCCCAGCGGGCCGGCCGCCCGCCGAGGACGGCGTCGGCCTCGGCCTGGAGCCTGCGTTGTTGCTCCGGGTGCTCCGAGAGCAGCTGGAGGGCCCAGGTGAGGGTGGCGGCGACGGTCTCGGTCCCGGCGGCCAGCACGGTCACGACCTGGTCCTGGATCTCGGCGTCGGTCAGACCGTCACCGCCCTCCGTGTCCTGGGAGGAGAAGAGCACGGACAGCAGGTCGCCCCGGCCGGCCCCGTCGCGCCGGTAGGCGGTGACGATCCCCTCGACGGTTCCGTGCAGGTGGCGCAGCGCCCGCCGATGGCGGACGTTGGAGGGGAGCGGCAGGCGGCGCACGGCAGGAGGCATGAACATCTGCCGGAAGAACCCGCTGAAGGCCGTCTCGAAGGACTGCCGGATCTCCTCGACCACGGCCTCGTCCACATGCGCGGCGAAGAGGGTGCGGGTCACCGTGCGCAGCGCGAGGGCGTAGAGCACGGGGTAGGCGTCGACGACCTCGCTGTCCCCCCAGGAGGCGGCGAGCGCGGCCGTCTCGTGCTCCATGACCGCCGCGTACGCCTTCAACTGGTCGTGATGGAAGGCGGGTTGCATGAGGCGCCGCTGCCTGCGGTGGTCCCGGTGCGGGCAGGTGGCCACGCCGTTGCCCGCCATGGCACGGGCCCGGTCGTAGTAGGCGCCGCCCTTGTCGAAGGTGCGGTCGTCGGTCAGGACGTGCCGCAGGAGTTCGGGGTGGCAGGGCACGTAGGCCCGTTCCCGGCCGAGCCTGATCTCGACCAGGTCGCCGTGGGCCGGGAGGGAGGCGAGGAAGGCGGTGGGGTCGCGCAGCAGCGGCCACATGTGGCCGAGGCCGGGGAGCGCTCCGGGGGCGGTGCCGGTGGTGAAGGTGCTCATAGCGCCTCCTGTCGCGGGGTCACGGGGCTGCTTGCCGGTGCCGGTACCGTGCGCAGTGGGCCGACCAGTCGACGTTGGCGCGCATCCACGCCTTCATGCCGTCGGTGAACGAGGCGAGTGCCGTCAGGTCCCGCCCGGTGAGCCCGGGCCAGCTGCTGCACATGCGCTGCAGTTCCCGCTCGTGCGCGTGGAAGGCGTGGATGTCGGCGGCCACTTTGCCGTAGACACGGTTCACCGCCTCCTCCGGAGTGAGGCCGAACTGGCGCTGCAGCACGAGCACTCCGTTGACGCTCTCGCGGATATGGAGTTCCTTCTCCAGCGAGACCACGTCGTTCACCCACACCACGACGTCCGTTGCCCTGGTGAACATGCCGCGCAGCTGATCGGTCTCGTGCAGCAGCGGGGGCACTTCCCGCCCGGTCGCGAATTCGAGGAGATCGAGGCAGGCGGTCACCGACCCGGACGCGCGGCGCAGTTGGACGTATTCGCGGAGCGTGGGAACGCGCCGGTACCGCCGGTAGAGGGCCTCGTAGCGGAACGCCGAGAGGAAGTGCATGGTGTGGGTGAGGAACCGCATCCGCCACCACCGGCTCTGGGTGCAGGCGATGCGCTGCCACACGTGGGCCAGGTGCCGGGCCAGGGGCGGCCCGTCGGGGGCCGGGCCGGGTTCCGGGACGAGCGTGCCGAGCAGCCGCGAGGCGACATCGGCGTCGGCCGCCTTGTCGGGGTCGTGGAGGTCGTCGACGAGGAAGAGCCAGGCGAACCAACCGGCCAGGGGTGCCGCCCGGTCCTCGCGCAGGCCGGGGTAGGCGCGGGCGATGAGCTCCCCGGCGCGCGTGGCCGACAGGCGGTCGCGCTCGGCGGGGCCCTCGGCCCAGGCCATGACCGCGTGGTCGAGCTCGTGTACGAGGGCGGGTGCCGGGGCGCAGGCGGGCAGCCGGTAGAGGACGTGGTCGGCGGGCGGGAAGGTCTTCATGCCGTCGTCCCCCCGGTGCGGGCACGCCGGGTGCGGGCGGGTCGCAGGGCCGGGCCCAGGAGCGTGGCGGGGGACGCCGTCAGGTGCTGGACGTCGAGGAACCGCCGGTACAGGTCCGGGTCGTCCGGGATGCGGCGCAGCAGCCGGTGCAGGAGCCGGCCGGCGAGGGCGGCCGGGAGCGGGGTGCGTCCCGGCCGCCAGCCCAGGTCCAGGCTCGCCGCCATGAGCCAGGGCAGGGTGAGCGTGCGCCCGGCCCGCCGCTGGAAGCGACGGCAGACGCGGGGGAGCGCGGTGGTGCCGTCGAGCGTCCGGCCGAGGAGGACGGCCTGCTGTGCGGCGACGGTCATGCCGTGCCCGTAGAGCGGGTTGAGCGAGCAGAGCGCGTCGCCGAGCACGACCAGACCGGCGGGCCAGGGGCGCAGCCGGTCGTAGCGGTGCCACTCGTTGCCGAGTCCGGCGTAGCGGTGGGCGGGGCCGAGCGGTTCGGCGGTTCCGGTGACCTGGTGGACGTACGGGTTCGCGAGGGCGGCCGCGTAGGCGGCGAAGCCGTCGGGGTCGGTGGGGGCGGTCCGGCCGTCGGCCCCCAGCAGGCAGACGAGCCAGCGGCCGTCCTCGATGGCGACGACGGCGCCGCCGCGGTCGGTGCCGGGCGCGAGGGTGGCCTGCAGGGAGGCCTGCCACGTGAAGTCCGCGGAGGTGTCGCGTTTGTAGAGGCGGGAGACGTACGACAACCTGCCGTCCACGCGCCGGACTTCGGGCGCGGGCAGCCCGGCTTCGGCCAGCCAGGCGGGGAGGCGGGAGTGCCGTCCGGTGGCGATGACGACGAGGTCGGCACGGAGCGTGCCGTGCCTCTCCGTCCGTACGCCCGTGACCCGTTCCCGGCGGGCGTCGAGCGCGAGCCCCGTGACGCGGGTGCCGCCGAGCGGGGTCACCGCCGGATCCTCCAGCACGCGGCGCCGGATGCAGGCTTCGAGGAGCGGACGGCTGAAGGTCTGCAGGACGAGCCCGGTCGGCACCCGTGGTGTCCAGCCCGTCGGGTACAGCATCGGGAACCGTCCGAAATCGGAGACGGGCGCGCCCCTGCCGGTCAACTCGTCCTGCAGGCCCGGGAAGAGCTCTTCGAGAATCTGCGCGCCCCGGGCCAGCAGCGCATGCGGATGACGGCTCTGCGGGGTGCCTCTGCGGTGGCCGGGATCCGGCCCCGGGGTGTCCTGCTCGACGACGGTCACTTCCGTGCACCGCCCGGCCAGCACCCGGGCCACGACGAGCCCTGCGTACCCGCCGCCGACAACCACCGCACGTATGTCCACGAGCCGCCCTTCCGCGCCGGTCCGCGCCGGTTCCGCTCAGTGCGTACCAGGGAACCGGCCCGGCGACGGCGCGTTCAACTGCCACCCGGGGGCGCGCTGTTGGGCGAGGGCGTACGAAGAGGGTCGGGGAGCACAACAGGACGGCAACGGCGAGGCATGTCCAGCCGACCAGGTGTGCAACCGCGGGAGCCTATGGACTGTTGAACATTCCGGCAAGGGGTGCGGAGGCGGAACTACGGCTTTTATCAGGGAATTGCACGGCTATTGAATGAATGTTCGGAACGCCTCTAGGGTCCCGTCCACGGCCGGCCGACGAAGCGGACCGGCTCATCGGCGACACGAGGAGTTCCCATGGAAAACCTGTTTGACCTCGATGTGGAAGAAATCGCCGCACCCTCCTTCGAGGAGACGGGCGCGGCCGACGCCGCCAACTACCCGACCCACGGCGGTCCGATCACCGGCCGCGTCTGCAACCCGGAGACCGGCTGTATCTGCTAGTCGGTGACCGACCACCGGCGGGGCCCCGACCCCGCCGGTGCCGGGATGGCTCGGGCGTGGAGGAAGCGGAGGAAGGGCGTTGGCGGTGCACGAGGAAAGACCCGGCGGTGACGGCAGGAGCACGGCGCCCGCCCTCGCGGCATTCGGCTGCGCCGATCTCGTCCTGCTCCGGGCAGCGGTACGGCCGCCGGAACCGCAACCCGCCGGCCCGGCGCCCATGCCCACCGGCCCCGAGGACGATCTCGCCGTCCTCCGACAGGCCGCCGCCGACACCCTCCTGCGGGAAGCGCTCGCCCTCTCCAGCCCCTCCCTCTCGGCCGTCCTCGACACCGTGGCCGAGGGCCGCACCCCGCGGGCCAGGGAGCTCCGCCGGGCCGCCCGCGCGGTCACGCGCTACCGGCTGCGAATGGGCGGCCGTGCCACCCCCTTCGGTCTGCTGGCGGGCGTGAGCGCCGCCGGCTTCGCCCCCGAACCCGCCGCCCGCTGGGGGACCGGCCACATCAAGCACGTACGGGCGGACATGGGCTGGATCTCCGGCATCGTCGACCGCCTGGAACGCGACCCCGCCGTCCTGGCCCGGCTCCGGGTCACGGCGAACGACCTGTGCACGGTCCGCGGCGACCGGCTCGTCCTGCCCTTCGTCCCCAGAGCGGAACAGGGGCAGTCGCTGCAAGAAGTGACGATCCGTCATACAGAAGCCGTGCAGCGTACGTTCGAGCTCGCCGCCACCCCGCTGGCCTGGAGCGCGTTGCCGGCGCTCCTGCACGACGCCTACCCCGACGCGCCCCCGGCGGCGGTGGAACGGATGCCCGCCGAACTCGTCCGCCACGGCATGCTGCTCACGGACCTCCGGCCGCCGCTGGACGGAACCGATCCCCTCGACCACGTCCTCGGCCTGCTCGCCGGGCACGAGGGCACGTACGCGCCCGACAGCCGCCACATCGTCGCCGAACTCGTCGCCGTCCGTGATGCGCTGACCCGCTACGCGGCCCTGCCCCCGGGAGAGGGGCGGGCGGAGCTGACCGCTGCGAGCGCGCGCATGCAGCAGCTCCAGCCGGGCGAGCGCACGGTGCAGGTGGACCTCGCCCTGGACGCGCACATAGGCCTGCCCGAGTGCGTACGCGACGAAGCGGAAAGCGCCGCGCGGACGCTGGCCGCGCTGACCGCCGGGCGTCCAGGCCCCCACTCCCTGCGCGTCTATCACGCGGACTTCCTGGAGCGGTACGGCACGGACCGGGCCGTCCCCCTGCTCGAACTCCTCGACCCCGAGCGGGGCCTGGGCCTGCCGGCCGGCTACGGACCCGGGCCCGGGCCGGTGACCGGATCCGCTCCGGCCGAGGGTACGAGCGCGCGCGACCGGCTGCTGATCGCCCTCGCGCAGGAGACCACGATGGCGGGCGAGCGCGAACTCGTCCTGGACAACGAGCTGCTGACCGCGCTGAGTGCAGCCGACCCCGACCCCGACCTCGGGCCGCCCCCGTCCTTCGACCTCCTCGCCGAGCTGCTGGCCGACTCCGTCGACGCCATGGCGGCCGGTGACTTCCGCCTGGTCGCCGGCGGTGTGTCCGCGGTGGCGGGAGCGGTCGCCGGCCGCTTCGGGCACGTCCTGGGCGAGGCCGCCAAGGGCGTCGGCGACGTCGTACGCTCCGTTCCCACCCGCAACCCGCAGGCGCTGCGCGCCCAGTTGACCTTCCGGACCCGTACGGGCAAGGCCGCGAACGTCTCCGCCGTCCCGCAGTGGCTCGACCACACCATCAGCGTCTCCGCGTTCACCGACCGGTCCGCACCGCACGCCCTCGCCCTCACCGACCTGGCCGTCGTCGCCGGCACCCGCCGGCTCGCGCTCGTGTCGGTCACCCTCGGCCGCGAGATCGTACCCACCCTGCCCAGCATGCTCCGGCCCGGCGGCAACGCACCCGACCTGGCCCGCTTCCTGGAGGAGATCGGCCGCAGCGGGGACGGCGCATGGCCGGGCTGGGACTGGGGTGCCGCGGACGCCCTGCCCTGCCTGCCGCGCGTCCGCCACGGCCGGACCGTCCTGGCCGCGGCCCGCTGGCGCCCCGCCGACCCCGCCCTGCACGCCCCCGCCACCGAACCCGGCGCATGGCGGCGCCGGTTCACCCGCTGGCGCACGAGGGCGGGGGTGCCCCGGCACGTCGCCTCCGTGTTCGCGGACCACCGCATCCCCCTCGACCTGGACGACCCCGCACACCTGGAACTCCTGCGCCACGAATGGCAGCGCCGCCCGGGCGCGTACCTCCAGGAGCCGCCCGCCGGAGGCGCGTACGGCAACGGCTGGGCCGGAGGCCGGTCCACGGAGATCGCCTTCCCCCTCGTACGCACCACCGCCGGCACGGCCCCGCCCCCCGCCTTCGGACCGGCCCGCCCGAGCACCGTGTACGGCCCCGGCTCGCCGTGGCTGTACGCCAAGCTGTACTGCTCGCCGGAGCGCCAGGACGCCCTGCTCGCACGGGAGTTGCCGGAGTTGCTGGACCGGTTGCCCGAGGGCGTCGACCGGTGGTTCTTCCTGCGCTACCGGGACCCCGCGCCGCACCTGCGGCTCCGCTTCCACGGCACCGGGCTGCTGCCGCGGCTGGGGGAGTGGCACCAGGAGCTCCGGCAGCAGGGCCTGTGCGGCCGCATGGTCATCGACGGATACGAGCCCGAGTGGGAGCGGTACGGCGGACCCGAGGCCATGGCCGCCGCCGAGGCGGCGTTTCAGGCCGACAGCCAGGCCTGCGTGGAACAGCTGGCCCTGATCCGTGCCGGGACGCTGATGGCGGACCCGCGGGTGGTGGCTGCGGCGAACTACGTCGATCTCCTGCACCGCTTCCACGCAGGGACGGGCGACGACCCGCGGAATGCGGCTCTCCGGCTGCTCGACGGGGAAGGCCCCGACGGGCACCGTGCGGCCCCCATGGCCCTCCGGCGCGAGGCGCGCCGGCTCATCGCCGTGGACGGACACTGGCACGAACTCGGCCGCCTCCCCGGCGGAGCGGAGCTGCTGCGCATCTGGGACCGCCGCGGCCCCGCCGTCGCCGCCTACGGGGCACGGCTGCGCGAGCTCGGCGACGCGGCGTGGGGCAGTGGGGCGACGGCCGTTGCGTCGCTGCTGCACATGCACCACAACCGCCTGGCGGGCACGGTGCGCAAGGCCGAGGAGGAGTCGCTCGCCTTGGCGCGTACGGCCGTTCGCGCCCACGTCGACCGGGAACGGGCACGCACGTGATCCGACAGCAGCGCGCGGCGGCAGCCCTGTGCGCGGACATCGCCCAGCGGCTCGCGGACCCCGACCGGGTGCGCGAACGGCTGCCTGAGCCGCCGGACCCGGCGCACGCCATGACGTTGAGCGACGGTCTGCCGGGCATCGCCCTGCTCCACCTGGAAGCCGGTGACGCCGAGGTCGCCCACCGCTGGCTGAGCGAGGCCGTGTCCGGCGCCCGCAACATCCCTCTCGATGCCCCGGGCCTCTACCGGGGCGTCCCGGCGCTGTCGTTCGCCCTGACCCGGGCCGCGCTGATCGCAGGCCGCCCGCTCAAGGCCGCCGACCGGCTCGCGGGCCAGGTCGCGGAGTTCGCCCGGGACCTGGCCGCCTGGGAACGGAGCCGCCGCCCGCAGGACGGCGTGTGCGTGACGATCGGCACGTATGACGTCATCTCCGGCCTGACGGGTCTGGGCGCCCACCTCCTCGACGTCCCGGGCGCCTGGGATGCGTTGGCCGAGGTCCTGACCACGCTCACCGGACTGACCGAGCCGCTGCACCTCGACGGCCGCACCCTGCCCGGCTGGTGGACCGCCCAACTCCGCAACGGCCTCGCCCCGGCCACCCCGCGGACCGGCCACGCCAATGTGGGCCTGGCCCATGGCGTCCCTGGCCCGCTGGCCCTGCTGTCCCTGGCGAGGGAGGCGGGTGTGACGGTGACGGGTCAGGACAAGGCCATCCAAGTCATGGCCCAATGGCTCATGGAGATCCGCCAGTTCACGGACGGCGACGGCCCGTGGTGGCCGCGCACCATGGTCCTGGGCCACGACGGGGAGGTCGTCCCGAAGGACACGACACCCGGCAGACCGTCGTGGTGCTACGGGACGGCCGGCATCGCGCGGTCCCTGTACCTGGCGGGACGCGCGCTGGACGTCCCCGAATGGCGCGACACGGCGGTGACGGCGCTGCGGGCTGCGGTGGCGGACGCCAGGCGGTCCCACGAGACCAGCGCCGCGGGCCGCCTGGAGGACGCGGGCCTGTGCCACGGCTGGGGCGGCCTGCTCCAGACCACGTGGCGCATGGCGACCGACACCGGCGACGGGGCGCTGCGCGCCGCACTGCCCTGGCTGGCGGACCGCATCCTGGAACTGGCGGCGCCGGCCGACCCGTTCGGCCTGGTCCCGCCGGCGCGGCAGGGCACCATCACCAGCGACCCGGCGGGCTTCCTGACGGGCGCGGCGGGCGCGGCCCTGGCCCTGCGGACGTTCGCGACGGACACGGCACCGGTGACGGGGTGGGACCGGGCGTTGTTGGTGGGGTGAGGGGGATCGAGGGGGGTGCTGCTGGGCCCAATTCCGCGAGGACCTGCACGGCTGCGCGCCGGAGCAAGGAGGACCGCAATCTCTACGGCGAGGCTACGGGCGAACTGCGCCCAGGCCCGGAGTCCCCCGCCGGACCGCAGATCGCGCTGCGGCACGCGCGACTGCTGAGCCGGACACTGATCGTGTCCTCCGCGTCGAGCCGCAGGGGCGGTGCGCGGCGGCGCAATCAGGACAGGCATAGACCTTCGCCTCTGTGTGGTCGCCGTACGCGACAGCCACAGGGATTGGCTGCGAGGTGAGCTCCCTGTGCCAGGAACACCAGCGACTGAGGGTGAGTTCACGGAGACTGTCGGGCGGGCAGAGGGCGCTTTGGCTGTCAGGCGGCGTGAGCAACCAGTGTGCACCGGGTGGTTCGGCCTGGTGCGGTGCCGGGACACCGAGGTAGTGGCCTTGGCCGAGCACCTCGGTGCCGGGCTCGTGCCACGTCGTGGCGGTGCCGGGCGGTACGAGGGCGTAGTACCAGCGGCGTGCTGGGTCCGCGATGACCGCGCTGTCGATGCCGGCCGTACGCAGAGCCCGCTCGACGTCGTCGCGCTCGCTGCTGCCTGCATGGTGGTGCACCATGGATGCGGGAAGCCGGACGGCCTCGAAAAGGATGCCGGTGCGCAGGATCGCCGGCTCGCCCCGCAACCAGGCTTCGCGTGCAGTGCGGGGATTGGGCTCACCCGAGACGAGCCACGCTCCTACCCTGGATTCCGAAGTGATCAGTGGGTGCCCACTCGTTGGTGCCTGACTGGGTGAGTTCCGTGGGTGTTCGCTGGTCATGCGTGGATGATGGTTGTGCACGACGAGCCGCTGCCCACGGGGCAGAGCCTCGGTCTGATGGCCTGGCTCGACGAGACGTGCGTACAGTCACAGGCGTGATCAAGGAAAGCGCCGGTTGCCCAAGCCCGACCCGGACAGCGGTGTCGAGGACGTCACGCTGCTCATCATGGAATGGCTCGGCGAGCAGGGCGTCGCGCCCATGCTGCGCGTCGACGTCGAGCGCATGCGTGAACAAGCCCGCGTGGACCTTCGTCGCCGGCGGCGGGCCGTTGCCGCATGCCATAAGGACCGACGGGGTCTCGGCCGGAGAGTGTGTGGGGAGGGCGCTGCACTGCCTGCGGGCGGCTGGCCTGGCCGCCCCCATCTGAGGGATCCGCCGAGGAATCCCCACCCCCACCCCCACGTTGCACTGAACGTGACCACCGCCGCCCCTCCCACCCGGAGCACCGCCCCCACCCCCGTACCCGTCCCCCTCTCCGTCCTCGACCGTTCGCACACCCGGCAAGGCCGCCCGCCGGGCGAAGCGCTCCGCGACACCGTGCGGTTCGCGCAGCGGGCCGAGGAGTTGGGGTACCGGCGGTTCTGGGTGGCCGAGCATCACGGTGTGCCCGGCGTCGCCGGAGTGGCGCCCACCGTGCTCGCGGGAGCGGTGGCCGCGGCGACGCGGCGGATCCGGGTCGGGACGGGCGGGGTGATGCTGCCCAACCACCGGCCACTGGTCGTCGCCGAACAGTTCGGCGTGCTCGAGTCGCTGTTCCCCGGGCGCATCGACATGGGCCTCGGGCGGTCCGTGGGGTTCACGGACGGGATCCGCCGGGCCCTGGGCACGGAGAAGGAGGCGATGGACGGCTTCGGCGCGCAACTGGCCGAGCTGGCCGAGTGGTTCACCGCGGGTGCGCGCGCATACCCGCAGGTGCACGCCCACGTGGCCGAGGGCCTGCGCATACCGGCGTTCGTCCTGGCCAACGACGCCGGCGCGGAGGTCGCCGCCGCGGCCGGAGCGGCGCTCGTCATCGGCGGCCCGAAGGGCAGGGACGGCATGCGAGCCGCGATCGACCGGTACCGGGCGGCCTTCCGGCCGTCCCCCTGGTGGCAGGAGCCGTACGTCGTGGCCGCCGCGAACGTGGCCGTCGCCGCCACGGCCGACGAGGCGCGGCGGCTGCTGATACCGGAGGCCTGGGCGCTGGCCCATTCCCGTACGCACGGCGTCTTCCCGCCGCTGCGGCCCGCCGAGGAGATCGCGGCGCTGCCGATGACGGACCGGGAGCGCGCGGCCTACGAGGCCGGGCTGCGCGGGCACATCCACGGCACGGAGGAGCAGGTCGCTGCGGAACTGGCGACGCTGGTCGCGGACACCGGCGCGGACGAGGTGCTGGTGACGACCGGCTCGTACGACCGTGCCGCGCTGCTGGGTTCGTACGAGCGCCTGGCCCGGCTCAGCGGGCTCACCGGGGCGGCAGCACCCGCGTGACGACCGATTCCACCAGCCGGTCCAGGTCGGCCTCGGGCAGCGCGTCGGGCAGCGTGAGGTGCTCCAGGAGCACGCCGGTCATGGCGAGGTAGAGGACGAGGAAGCTGTCCTCGTCCCCGGGCAGCCCGGCGTCGAAGTGGAAGCGTACGGACTCGTCGTACGCGCCGCGTATGGCGCGGTCGAGCTCGGCCCGGAGCGCCGGGCGCCGGGTGGCCTCGAGGCGGAGCTCCAGCATGGCCAGATAGCCGCTCCGCTCCGTGGACACCCGCTGCACCAGCCACCGCATGAGCTCCGTGACCAGCTCGCGCGAGGGCTCGGGCCGCATGGCCCGGTCGACCTGTTCGGGGTCGGGGGTCATACGCACGTGGATGCGGCCGGCGGTCTGGGTCAGCAGATCGTCGCGGTCCGCGAAGTAGTTGGAGGACGTGCCGACCGGCACGCCCGCCTGGGCGTCGACGGCGCGGAAGGTGAGGCCGCGCGCCCCCTCCCGCGCGAGTACCTCGATGGCGGCGTCGACAAGGGCCGTCCTGCGTTCGGGGTTCCTGGCCATGGGGCCTCCTCGGTCTCCTCGGGCTCCTCGAAAAACCTGCTTGCCCAACCACTACAAGTGAAGCACTATAGATGAAGTGGTTACGGCGCTCGGGAGGTTCCCGGTGCCAACGGGAGGGGACCGCCATGCGCAAGCTCACCTACTTCGTCGCCTGCACGATCGACGGCTTCATCGGCGACCCGGGCGGCGACGCGTCGTCGATGTTCAAGTACGCCACCGAGGAGTTCCTGGAGTACCTCAGGACCGAGTACCCGGAGACCGTCTCGGCCGAGGGCCGCAAGCTCCTCGGCTTCGACGGCGCCGAGAACCGGCACTTCGACACGGTCGTCCAGGGCCGGGTCAGCTACCAGCTGGCGCTGGACGCCGGCATCACCAGCCCCTACGCGCAGATGCGCGAGTACGTCGCCTCGCGCACCCTCACGGCCTCGCCCGACCCGAATGTGGAGCTGATCACCGGCGACCTGGTCGGCCGGGTCCGCGAACTCAAGGCGGAGGACGGCGCGTTGGGTGTCTGGCTCTGCGGCGGATCGCAGCTTGCGGGCGAGCTGCTGGACGAGATCGACGAGCTCGTCATCAAGACGTACCCGCAGGTGTACGGCTCCGGTATACCGATGTTCGGCTCGGACTTCGCGGTCACCGAGTTCACGCTGGACGCGGTGCGTGTGTTCGAGAACGGCGTGGTGGTCAGGACGTACAGCCGCGTGCGATGACGGGCACGGTGGCGGGTGTCACCGCTCAGCAGCGGTTGGTTCCGTAGCAGAAGGCCGCCCACTTCACCGCGCCGTCCGGCCCGTACACCACCAGGTTCCCGTCGGCCTGCACCTTCACCGTCGAGCCGGCCACAGGTGTCGCGCCGCCCTCGCGGTTGTTGAGGTTGAGCGCCCAGTGCGCGGTGCCGTTGCCGTCGTACATGACGAGGTTGCCGTCGCTCTGGAAGTCCAGGTGGGCTCCGTCGATGTCGGGTTGGCCGCTCCACCAGTCCCTGCGCGGGCCGTTGAGGTGCAGTTGCCCGTTCTTCTGCAGCGTCAGCGTGGTGCCGCCCGCGGCGACGGACGAACCGGCCTTCATCGTGAAGCCCGGCTTGAGGACGACATCGCCGTTGCCCTGCGAACCGCCGACGGCCCGGTAGATGGTGACGGCCTCGTCACGGAAGGAGGCTGCGGCCGCCTGGTTCAGGTATGAACCGGAGTACGAGCCGATGTCGTACACGCCCCCGCCGTTGCGGAAGGCGTCGGCATCGTAGACGCCGCCGCCGGACGCGCCGCCGGCCAGTTCGCTGTCGCCGTCACAGGAGCTCCGCAGCAGGATCTGCGGAGGGTTTTCCTGACCCCAGTGGGCGGGCTGCTCGCACACGTGGAGCTGGTTGACGTCGCCGGGGATCCCGGCGAAGGCGACATTGGACGGCAGTGCCGCGTTGAAGGCGATGCCGGCGGACCCGACGACGTCCTGCACGTGCTTGCCGTTCTGCGGGTTGACGGCGATGAATGCGGTGTCGTCGTTCTGCTGGTCGTTCTCGGGGGTGATCGCGGCACCGCGCCAGGTGAACCAGCCGTAGGGGGCGTGCTCGCCGCTTGCGTCGACGTACCAGCCGGGGGCGAAGCGGTAGTTGGCGTTGGGATCGATGGTGGTTTTGTCGGGGAGTGTCTTCATGCAGTGGCGGGCGGTGGCGAGGGTGTCGTGATTGTCGGACACGACGACGGTGGCGGTGCACAAGCCCATGTATCCTCCGCCGAGGTCCCAGTTGAGCCGCCCGGTGAAGGTACGGACGCTCTCGCGGAGGTCGGCGGGTCCGCTGCGGAGGGCGTTCCGGCCCTGTGCGGCGGTGGCTGGTGTCGCCGGCCGGGTGCCGGCGATCTTGACCGACTCGCCGCCGGTGGCTGCCGTGCCGTCTTCGGCCCCGGCCGCACGTCTTTCCGGCCCGGGCCGGCCCTCGGCCTTCTTGTCGAGGGTGGGAGCGAAAGTCTTGTCGTGTGCGTGCTTCTCCCAGAACGAGCGGATCTGGGCATCCGACCGGGCGGCGGACACGTACCCGTTGTGACCGGGGGAGGAGCTGGGGGAGGGGCTGGGGGCGGGAGCGGGCGCGGCCGCCAGGGCGGTGGCCGGCATCAGCAGGCTGCCGGCGGCGGCAGTCGCCACGGCCGTGGCGCGGAGCGTGTGTATGACGTGTTTGGCGTGCATGCGGCATCCGTATCCGTGAGGGGCTGGGATGCCGGAATGGTGGCGGGGGCCGTTCAACAGACGGTCGACACAGGGTCGTTACCGCGTTTGTCCGCCAGGGCCGCGCCACCCTGACGCCAGCCTGTTGGCCACCTTCGCCACCCCTGATGACCTGCGGTGAAGGTGTATTCGACGGCGAGGGAGGACGGGGTGGTCGCCAGATGTTCGCAAGGGCACTCCAGGATTCGCCATCCCCGTGACCTGCAGGAATCCAGGACAGCACGGGCGTCCGCGGCATGGGCAGTTGCTACAGTGGCGGGCGTCGTCGACCTGCAACTGACTGAACGTCAAACCTGCAGTTGAAGCTCTGCGGACTCCGTCGACTCCGCGGACCGGCCGGCGAGGGCAGTTTCTCGCGCGGCATACGAAAGACCCGGCTCCGTCGGCCCCCGGAGCCAGGTCGGTCACGCGCGAGGCATCGCGTGGGCCCGGCCGACTACCCGGCGGCCGGGCCCACTTGGCAAGCAGACCGACCGATCGTCCGAAACCACGTCAGCGGCACGCCGTCAGCGCACCAGCTGATCGCAACACCGCGCGATGGCGGCAACCACGTTCAGAAGTGCTGCCGAAAGCGTCATCCGGTTCCCGGTACGCCCCGAGGCCCTGCGCCGGACGGTGATGGCCCGGCGTCGGGGAATTCCTTGCCAACGGGGCCGAGTTGGAGGATGATGCCGCGCTTCGCCGACGGGCTCCCGCCGCCGCCTCCGCCCTGGTGAAGGGCTCTTGATGGCCTTGGTCGCTGCTGACATGATCGCCCCACTCGCACCACCAGACCCATCGGCCACACTCCCCAGGAGAACCCTTGACTCCCCAGTACGACGAGATTGCGGCGCACTACCGCGAGGTCGACCGTGTCGTGGGCCCCTATCGCGAAGGTGTGGAAATCCCCTCGCTGCTGCACGCCATCGGCGGGCTGAACGGCGCCTCGGTCCTCGACCTCGGCTGCGGTGTGGGGCCGTTCACCCGCGTGTTACGCCGCCAGGGAGCCGCCGCGGTGCTCGGCGTGGACGCCTCGGTCGCGATGATCGAGCTCGCACGGCGGAGAGAGCGGGAAGAACAGCTCGGCGTGCGCTACGAAGTGCACGACATCACCGGCCTGCCGGTGCTGGGCGCCTTCGACATCGTCACCGCAGCCCTCGTCCTGCATTACGCGGACAGCCGCAGCACCCTGGAACGCATGTGCCGCAGCGCATACGCCAACCTCGCTCCCGGAGGACGCCTGCTCGCCATTGTGGGAAACCCCGGTCTGCAGCCGGAGATCTCCCAGCCCAACGGTTTCGTCCTGCACCGCTCCGATCAACTGCGCGAGGGGGATCCGTACACCATCTCGATCCCCACCACGCCGCCGACATCGCTCGCCGTTCACTACTGGAGCCGCGCGGCGTACGAGGAGGCTCTGCAGAACTGCGGCTTCACCGACGTCTCCTGGGAGCCGATGCTGGGGCTGCCGGCGGATGCCGAACCGGTGGGCCTGTTGTTCAGTGCGCGGCGCCCGGAAGGGGGCGGCGAGAGCCGCTCGGCTGCGGTGGCGGCTGTGGGTGCGGGGAGGCCGGTGTAAGCAGGGCATTGCCGTCTTGCCGTGTGGTGCCATGTGGTGCCACACGGCACCACATGGCGGCGGGTGGCGCGGTTTGGTGCGCCACCCGCCGCCACTGTGTTGTTCATCCACTTCCCCCGCGTGTGCAGCTCCTTGGGATCTCACACCGGCCCCGTCGTGGTGCCACTGGGGCTTGCGTGTGGCGCCATTGTGGTGCCATTATCTTCGTCATGGACCTCACGCCGTATGTCGGCACTCTGCGCCGGGAGTTGGCGGTGCCCGTCGTGCCCGCCGCGCCGCCCACGGAGGGCGAGGAGGGCGGCACCGCCCGCACCGTCGGACAGAACATCACGGGCCGGGTGCGCTGACCCCGCACCCCCGCCCACTCCACGACTTCACGCAGGACGGGACAGTCATGCCTTCTTTCGCCACCCCCGAACCGATCTCCGTCACCGCCCATGTGACGGCAGGTTCCATCCAGTTCATCGCGGGCGACCGCACCGACACCGTCGTCGACGTACGCCCCCGCGACCCGGAGAAGGAGCAGGACGTGCGAACGGTCGGCCAGACCGAGGTCGCCTGCACCGACGGCCTCCTCACCGTCGTCACCCCCAAGCAGCGCTATCTCGTCGGCCGCACCGGCACCGTCGACGTGACGGTCGAACTGCCCGCGGGCTCGGACATCGACGTGACCGGCGCCTGGGCCCAGGTGCTCGGCGAGGGTGGCCTCGGCGAGGTCCGCGTCAAGACCTCTTCCGGGGACGTCCGCCTCGACGCCACCGGCCCGCTGCACCTGAAGGCGTCGCACGGCTCGATCACCGTGGGCCGGGTGGACGGCATGGCCGAGATCACCACCAGCTCCGGCAGCCTGCGCGTCGGCACCCTCGACGGCCCTGCCGTCCTGAAGAACTCCCACGGCACCACGACCGTCGGCACCGCGACCGGCGAGCTGCGGGTCAGCGGTGCGAACGGTGACATCGCCATCGCCTGCGCCGAGAGCTCGGTCACCGCCACAACCGACCACGGCACCCTGCGGGTTGCCGAAGTCGCCCGCGGAAACGTCCAGGTGGAGACCTCCTACGGCGCCATCGAGGTCGGCATCCGCGAAGGCACCGCCGCCTGGCTCGACGCCGACTCCGGCAACGGCCAGGTGCGCAACACCCTCACCACCACCGACACCCCGGACCACACCCAGGACACCGTGCGGGTCCGCGCCCGCACCCGTCACGGCAACATCGACATCCGCCGCGCCCGGTCCTGACGCCGCTCCCCGGCGTCTCCCCGGCCGCGCTCCAGCCTTCGACCGGCTGGACACCATTCATGTATCTGTCATGCTCACACCAGCAAAGGAATGTCCGATGAGCCAAACGATTCCCACTCCGCACGGCCTTCCGATGGAGCGCAATGCGGGCCCCTTCGACCCGCCCCGCGAACTCACCCGGCTGCGCGAGGCCCGCCCGGTCAGCCCGATGCTCTTCCCCGACGGCCACGAAGGCTGGCTCGTCACCGGATACGAAGAGGTCCGCCAACTCCTGGCCGACACCCGGTTCAGCTCCCGCCAGGACATCGGCGTGCTGCACGTGCCGTACGAGACCCCCGGAATGCCCACCCCCACCGAACCGTCCCCGCAGATACCGGGCATGTTCGTCGCCATGGACCCGCCGGACCACACCCGGCTGCGGCGCAAGCTCATCGGCGCCTTCACCGTCAAACGCATGAAGCAACTCGAAGAGCACATCGTCGACATCGCCGAGCGGCACCTGGACGAAATGGCGCGCCTCGCCCCGCCGGTCGACCTGGTCAAGGAATTCGCACTGCCGGTGCCCTCGCTGGTGATCTGCGAACTGCTCGGCGTCCCCTACGCGGACCGGGAGACCTTCCAGGTCAACTCGGCCAAGTTCCTTGTGAGGGAGCAGACGCTGGAGGAAAAGGTGGCCGCGTACGGTGCACTGACCTCGTATCTGGCCGAACTGGTCACGGGCAAACGCGCCGAACCCGGCGACGACATCCTGTCCGACCTGGCCCGCGACGAGGACCTCTCCGTCGAGGAACTGGTCGGCATCGCCTTCCTGCTGCTCTTCGCGGGCCACGAGACGACCGCCAACATGCTGGGACTGGGCACCTTCGCGCTCCTGGAGCACCCCGAGCAGCTGGCCGAACTGCGGGCAAACCCGGATCTGATGCCCGATGCGGTCGAGGAACTCATGCGCTACCTGTCCGTTGCGGACATCTTCTACCGCTACGCCACGGAGGACATCGAACTCGGCGGCGAAACCATCACCAAGGGCTCGACCGTCGTCGTCGCGCTGCTGGCCGCCAACCGCGACCCCGGGCGCTTCGACAACCCCGACACCCTGGACGTCCACCGCAAGGCCCGCGGTCACGTGGCCTTCGGCCACGGCGTCCACCAATGCCTCGGCCAGCAATTGGCCCGCATCGAAATGCGCGCCGGTTTCGCGGGATTGCTGCGCCGCTTCCCGACGCTCGAACTCGCCATTCCGGCCGGCGAGGTGAAGCTCAAGACCGACATGAACATCTACGGCGTCCACGAACTGCCGGTCACCTGGACGGAAGCAGCCCGGTAGGCCGAGCGACAGGGGGAGCGGCCTCTTCTCGAACGCTCGAATACTCGAACAGAGGCCGCTCCTCGGCGCTGCCGTGTCCGGTCACCTCATCCCGGGCAGACTCCGCAGTTCGTCCGTCTTCAGAAGGCGCGCGAGGAGCAGGAACAGCACGGCCATCGTGGCGCCTCCCGCAGCCAGGGGCAGGACAGGCGCCCAAGTCGTGCAGGAGCGGGCCGCGAGCCAGCCGAGCCCGCTTGCGGACACCGCGGAGGCGACGAGCTTGCCGTAGGTGCGGCACAAGCGCCGCCCGTCCAGGCGGCCTTCGAGGCGGCGCCGCAGCCGGACCGCGGTGAGCAGCATGCCGACGGCGTACGAGGCTGCGTAGGCCGCGGCCATGCCGGTGACGGCCCAGCGCGGGGGCAGCAGCAGATGGCAGGCGGTGGCCAGGGCGATGTTCACGGCGCCGATCCACACCGCCATCATGAACGGGGTGCGGGTGTCCTCGAAGACGTAGAAGCCGCGCAGCAGCAGGTATTGGGCGGAGAAGGGGATCAGCCCGACCCCGAGCGCTTGCAGCATGTGGCCCAGCGGCCGGACGGCCGCCGGGCCGGCGGCTCCGTGGGCGAAGAGCAGCTGAGCGATCTCCGGCCCGAAGGCGAGGAAGAAGAACGAGGTGGGGACGATGACGACACCGCTGATCCGCAGGGCGCGGGAGAGGTCGTTGCGTACGTCGTCCGGGCGCCCTTCGGCGACGGCCCGGCTCATGCGGGGCAGCAGGGCGGTGACCAGGGAGACGGTGACGACGGCCTGGGGGAGCATCCAGATCGTCTGCGCGTTGGAGTAGGCGGTGAACCCCACCCCGCCCTCGGGCAGGGCCTGGTCGGCGGCCGAGGCGTAACGGGTCACCACCGTGCTCGCCACCAGGTTGGCCAGGACGAACAGCAGTGTCCAGCGGGCCGCACCGATGCTCTTGCGCAGGCCCGCCCCGCGCCAGTCGAAGCGCGGGCGGAACCGGAAGCCGGTCGCGCGGACGAACGGGACCAGGGCGACGGCCTGCACGGCAAGGGCCAATGTCGTGCCCACGCCGAGCCAGGTCACTTGTGCGGGGGTGATGTCCTGCACCCGGTCCGGAACGGTCATGAGCCCGACGTAGACGCCGAACACCGTGATGAGCACGACATTGTTGAGAACCGGTGTCCAGGCCATCGCCCCGAACCGGTCCCGGGCGTTGAGGACTTGCCCCAGGATGCTGAACAGGCCGTAGAAGAAGATCTGCGGGAGCAGGAACCGGGCGAACGTCACCGTCAGCTCGAAGGCCGGTGGCCAGCAGCCCCGTCCCCAGCGCGGCGGCCTGCAGCACCTGCCGGATCAGCCCCGTGGCCCGGGACATCAGGGTCCCCGCCGCCATCAAGAGTGACGACTGCGCCAGTCCTCCTTTGCCGCCGCCCGACTGAGGGGCCGCGTGCCGCCCGCGCTTTCGCCGTTGCGGTCCGGTGCGGGCCGCAGTCCGTATGCCATTGCCATCCGTCATACGGCCAACCTACGGCCCGAGATCACATGAAGTGGTGTCCGATCTGCGCTCGCGTACCCGGAGCCGTCAGTTCTGCCTGCCACGCTCGCCGCGCCCTGCAGTTGAACACTTGATAGGCCTCTCCGTCCTCTGATCCGAAGGGCGCTGCGCCCCTCCCGGGCCCCGGATCGAAGCGTGCGCAGGCGTCATCCGGCCCCCTCCGAGTGTCAACTGCAGGGCGCGGAGGCGCCCGTTCAAGCTCCCTGGAAACGGTTGACTTCGTTCGGCGGCATCGCTCAGCATCGGGCGGCGACGGCGCGTTCGATACGGCTCTGTCGCACCCATGACGGCGGATCAGCGATGAGGCCCCGTCAATCACTCGAACCGTTGAAATCAATCGGGGGTAGAACGTTGAAGGTGACGATTTCGCCACGCTTCTCCGAAGTCGACGTGCTCGGTCATGTCACCAACTCCGCAGTGCCGGTCTGGTTCGAGCACGGCCGGCTGCCGATTTTCCGGCTGTTCAGCAAAGAGCCGAACATGCGTGACCTCGCGCTCATCCTGCGCCGGTACGAGATCGATTTCACCCGGCAGATCTTCGCATCCGACGACGTCGTCATCGAGACGAAGGTCGCGAAGATCGGGAACACCTCGATCACCATCGAGCAGACGGCCACGCAGAACGGTGCCGAAGTCGCCCACGGCACCTGCATCATGGTCCATTTCGACTACGAGCGGGAATCCACCGCCGCCATCCCGGACCACCTGCGGGCCGAACTGACCGCGCTGTCCGCGTAGCACCGCACACCAGCACCGACTTGTCTGCCGAGATTGGATGTTTGTCATGAGTGTGTCGCGCGACCAGCTGGTCGGCCTCGATTCGTCCGAGTTCCTCGACAACTTCCGGCGCAATATCGAGGAGTTCGACAGCGCCCGGCTGCCGCAGGAGCCGTTGTCCAAGGAAAGCCTGCAGAAGCTGGTCGACCTGGGCCTCTATCTGCCGGCCATCCCGCGCTCGTACGGCGGCCGGGAGAGCCACCGGGAGATGTGCGAGATCATCGAGATCATGTCCGAGCGCAATCTGCCGATGGGCATGTACACCATGATCGTGACCGTGCTCTTCCTCCGCAACGTGGCGTCCAGCGGTGACGACGTGCTGAAGAAGGAGGTCTTCGACGACTTCCTCCACAACCCCGTCATCGGCGGTCTCGCCTTCACCGAGCCGAGCAGTGGTTCCAACCTCGCGCGCATGCAGACCACTTACCACGACGACGGTGACACCTACCGGATCACCGGCACCAAGCACTGGCAGGCGTTCAGCGAGCAGGCGGACTGGTGGATCGTCTGCGCCAAGCATCCGGAGCGCAAGGAATTCGCGTACTTCGCCCACAAGCGGTCGGACGGCGGGTTCGTGACCACCGAGGTCTACGACAGTCTGGGGCTGAAGAACCTCGGATACGGACTGAACACCCTCGACCTGCGCGTGCCCCGCCACTACCGGCTCACCAAGACCCGCGAGAGCCTGGGCGACGCCGCCGAGATCCTGTGCGGGTCCCGGTTCAGCAAGGCCGCCATGGGCAGCGGATTTCTGCGCCGGCTGAGCACGGAAGCGCTGCGTCACGTCACCACGAGGGCCATCGGCGACGGCACCCTGCACGACATCGACTACGTCCGGTACAAGGTCGACCGCATCAAGCAGAACTACGTCGTATGCAATGCGCTGTACCGGCAGCTGATGCTGGCGGAGGACTACTACACGGACCTGGAAAACAGCATGTTCGCCTCCCTGGCGACCAAGGTGCTCGCCTCCGAGCTCATGCTGGAATCCGCCATCGACTACCAGCAGTTGTGCGGCGGCGAGGGATACCGCAAGGACGCGCCGGACAACATCGCCGCCTGCGCCCTCCTCGACGCGCGCGTCTACACCGTCTTCGACGGCACGAACGACCTGCTGTGCCAGCACCTGGCGAACCTGTTCCTGCGCCAGTTCCGGCAGTCCGGCCTCCGGTCGCCGCTCGAGTACGTCGGCCGGTTCGGCTACCTGGAAGATGCGTTCTTCCACATCACCGACATCAACCTCAGCCACATCATCGACGCGCCGTCCCAGGACAAGACCGTGATCCTGGGCCGCATCCTCTCCCGGATATACGGAATCGGCATGCTGGAGAAGGCGTCCCGGTCGGCCGCGCCCAACACACGGCTCGCCGTGGACGAGGCCGACTTCCCCAAGGCGATCGCCGTGCTGAAGAACGAGATCATCTCCCTCGTCAACGAATACGAGTTGGCGGGGAAGCTTGCCGGTGCCCCGTGCACGCCGGCTGCCGATGCCCGAGCCGGCGCGGTGGCAGACGCCAAGGCCGGCGTGCGCCAGTGACCGGCGGAAACAAGAACCTCAGGGTTTCGCTGATCGTGTTGGTGTTCGTCACCATCTACGGATCAGGCTTTGTGGGCGGCCGGTACGGCCTGCCCTATGCGGAACCTCTCTACTATCTGGCGATCCGGTTCGGCGCGACCGCAGTCATCCTGTTCGCCCTCATCATGTGCCTGAGGGTCGCCTGGCCGCGGTCCGGCTATCTCCACCTCGTCGTCAGCGGCATCCTGCTGCAAGGCGTGTTCTCCGTCGGGGTGTTCTACGCGCTGTACCGCGGCATGACGCCCGCGGTCTCGGCACTGATCATCGCCCTGCAGCCCATTCTGGTGTGGCTGATGGTCTCCGTCGTGACCGCGAGAAAGGTCCGGCTGATGTCGGTCCTGGCCCTCATCGGCGGGGTGGTCGGTGTCGCCATCACGGTGTACCGGGGCCTGGAGTCGTCGTCCGGACTCACCCCGACCAATGTCGCCTTCGGATTTCTCGGTCTGCTGGGGCTTTCCACCGGGCAGTTCTACTTCCAGATGAAGAACCCCGGCGCCCACCCGCTCGTCAACGGATGCGTCCAGTCCGGCTCGTCGGCCGTCGTCATGCTCGTCGGCGCGCTGATCTTCGAAAAGGGCGTCATCCGGTGGACACCGCAGTTCCTGCTGTCGGAACTGTGGATGTCGGTCGGGGTGTCGATCGGTGCGCTCAGCCTGCTGTTCGTCCTGATGCGCTCGGAGAGCGCGGACCGGGTGGCGTCGTACTTCTACGGGGTGCCGATCGCCGCAGGGCTGATCGCCTGGCCCGTACTGGGCCAGCGCCCGACCGTGTCGGAGATCGTCGGGTTCGCGGTGATCGTGGTCTCGATCATCGTCTTCAACCGGAGCAGCCGGTCGTCCGGTGCCGAGGAGGTTCCGGCGGCGGCGCCGGTCGGCGACAATTCCGTGCCGGTGGCCGAGCGTTCCTGAGCGGATCCGGCCGGGCCCGCCCCCACGACGGCGTGGGGGCGGGCCCGGCCGGGTGCCTCCGGGCCGCTGTTCAGCGCCCGCCCGGATCGTCCCCTTCATCCGGGCCCGTACCATGACGGGATGCCCGGCGCTGTGCCAGGCGGGCCGCCAGACCGATGACGAGGGCGGCCACCACGTCCGCCACCACCTCGCGTGAGCCGGACAACTGCCCATGGAGCGCGGTCGCGACGACGACCGCCGCGACGACCGCGCACCAGAAGTACAGCGTGCCGTTCGGCGGCTGCGTCCCGGTCTCCTGCGTCTGCTGCACTACCAACCACCTCGGTGCGGTCCACGATGCGACGACGTCACGGCCGCGAGCACTGGCAATTCTTCATCCCGACGACCGCGCCGCCCAGCGCGCCGCCGAAGCCGCCGACACCGGCGCCGGCGACGCAGCCGGTCTCCAGGCCTGCGACGCAGCCGGCCACCCCGCCCGCGAGGGCGGTGTCCTGGCTCTGCTTGCCGACGCACTTGATCCAGTCCATGAAGCCGTAGGGCGGCCAGCACCTCCAGGCCGCCGACATCGGGCATGTTGACGTCCACCAGCGCCACGTCCGGCCCGAACTCCCGGGCCGCTTGCAGCGCTTCCGCCCCGACGGCCACGGTCACCTCCATGCCCCGGCCGACTCCAGCATGCTCTTCAATCCCGCACGCACCAAAGCGTCGTCGTCGACGACCAGCACACGGATCGACAAACCGGAAAACCCCCTGGCTCGCTCGGAAAACGGGAAGGCCCGGGTCGGCGGACGACCCGGGCCTTGCCCGCAGAAGACCCTAGCGGATGACGTCCGCATATACGTGTGCCCCCCACCGACCATGGCCGAAGACGATCTGTCGCCGAGTGATCAACCCCTGGCACTGTGCAGTCACATGACGATTGCCTACGTATTCGGCGGAATGCACAACGAGGGCTCGACCGCCGCCCCGATGTACGAGCGGTACGCCGCTGCCCGGTCCACGTACCGACAGGTCGAGGAGTGGACCGGGTACGACCCGGACCAGCTGCTGGGCCGCAGCGAGCCGCCGTTAGGCGCCCCCTCGCGGCGGGTGAAGGCCATCCGGCAGGCCGCGCAGGCACTCGCGGTGCACGACGTGCTGACCGAGCTCGGCGTGCGGCCCTCGGTGACGGGCGGGCTCAGCCTGGGGGCACAGGTCGCCGCGTGCATCGCCGGAGCCGTCAGCCGCGAGGCGCTGTTCACGCTGTTCGCCCGGTCGTGGGACGAGCCGGGCAGACCCGGGGGAGAGGCAGCGGCAAGAGCGCAGGGTGTCGCCTTCGTCGGGATCCCGGTCGGGGAGGATCCGGACGGGGATGCATACGCGCCGGACCGGGTGGGCGGCTCGTACCGCGGGGTCGACCTCGGGCCGGTGGGGGACGGCACGATGAGATGCGTCATGTTCTCGGGATACCTGGACCAGTTGGAGCGGCTGGCGGAGTCGTTGCCACCCGGGCACCAAGTCGCCAAGATCTCCGCCGAGTTGCCCGCGACGCATTCGCCGATCCAGCAGCACATCGGCGATGCGATGGCGGCCGAGATCGCGGGCATGGTCTTCACCGATCCGGACATTCCCGTCTGCTCGTGCCTGGAGACGCGCACGCTCACGACGGCCGGTGACGTACGCGACCTTTTCCTGCGCATCACCACGACGGGCGTGAGCGTCCCGAAGCTGCTGGACGGCCTGATGACGCACGGCCCGGGACTGGCAGTTGTGCTGGGCCCCTCGCAGTTCGACCGGTATCTGCGCTCGCGGGTGCCGGTGGCGCATGTCGAGAGACCGGGGCAGGTGGAGGGCGTGCTGCAGGGGGTGGGGGCGGCTCCGGCGGTTCGAAGGCTGCCGGCGCAGGGATCCGTAGCGGTCGTCCCAGGCGCCTGAGGTGAGATCATGGTGAAGGTGGTCGGCGTACTGCTTCTGCAGAGCAGGTTCGACGGAGCTCCATGCCGAACACGTCTGGTGGGCCCCGGAGTCGAGAAGGCGCTCCGGGCGTCCGTAGCAGGCCTCGTTGAAGCCGTCGGTGCAGTCGAGGGGGATCGGTACCGGCTCCACCACCGAGCGGCCCCCGAGTGCCTCGGTGATGTCGCCGATCGCCGGGTACCGCCTGGCTTCGGTGTGTCCAGGATCAGCGGCGCGTAGGCGTACAGCCAGAAGTCGCGTACGCGGTCGGGGTCCCAGGTGAGGATGACGACGGGTCCGCGCGCCACGCGTCGCATCTCCCGCGGGCCGGCCTTGAGGTCGCTCCATTGATGCACGCTGAAGGTGGTCATGCCGGCATCGAAGGTGTCGTCGGCGAGCCGCAAGTTCTCCGCTACGGCGTCAAGCGCAAGGCGCCGGGGCGCCTGTGCGGTTGCCGAAGGACCCTGAGCCCGAGCCGCGTCCTTGCGGTTCGGGCTCAGAGGCCTTCGGTGACTCCCCTAGAAGAAGCCCAGCTTCTGGCGTGTGCGGTGCTCGGCGACAGCGGTGATGTGGCTGCCGACCAGTCGCGCCATTACGGCCGTACCGGCGGCCGCTCCGCACATCCGCCGTCCGTCAGCCCCGGTAGACGGCGCAGCGCTAGGCGTTGCTCCACCCGGCTGTGCTGGAATACGAGTCGAGCAGGTCCACCACGAAGACCAGGGTCGAGCCCGGCGGGATCAACGGCGAGGGCGACTGATTGCCGTAGCCGAGACGCGGGGGAACGATGATCTCGCGCCGACCGCCGACCTTCATCCCCCTCACCCCCCGGTCCCAGCCCTTGATGACCCTGCCACTGCCCAGGGCGAACTTGAACGGCCGGCCCCGGTCCCAGGAGGCATCAAACTCCTTCCCGGACTCGAAGGTCACCCCGACATAGTGGACCCTGACCACCATGCCCGGCTCCACCTCGGCCCCGTCCCCGACGATCAGGTCCCGGATGGTCAGCTCGGTAGGAGCGTCACCTTCCGGAACGTCGACCTCGGGCTTCGTCAGTTCACTCATGGCAGCCTCATCACTCTTCGTCGAAAGTCCCGCACGGACCAGCCGGGCGCGTGGGCACCCCGTGCAGCAGATGGTCACGCTACCGAGAGTGCCGATTCCCGGAGCACATCAGATCCAGTGGCCAGGCGTGATGATCTTTCGTGTAGCCGATGAACGCGACTCCGCACGCACGGTCAGGCGGCAGGGGGACGAGTTCGGCGTCGGGTGAACTGGGGCCAGGCGACAGTGAGTCGCCCGGTTGTCAGGTCAGGGTTCTGAGGTGGTGCCCTCGACGGGTAGTCCGTCGCGGGCCCGGTTGCGGCTCCAGGTGACGGCGTAGATGTCGGGCATGTCGTTCGTGTGGGTACGGCGGCTGCAGACGTAGTGGTGCGCGATGTAGCAGCAGCCGCCGGGGAGAGGTTCGCCTTCGGGTCCGGTGCTGGCCCATCCGCCTGGTGTCATCAGCCAGCGTTGTCCTTGAGGGACTTCGGCGCTGGGGAGTGGTTCAAGTTCGAGGAGGATCCAGCGGTCTTCTGGGGTTCGGCGGAGTTGCTGGGGCCAATCGCATTCGGGACAGGCGACGGTTCGCGTGGTCTTGTTTACCCCCATTCCTCAGAGATTGCCGCTTTGTGGTCCGCTTGGTCAGTGGCCAGGTCGGTCGTTTGTGCTGGTGGCGGGGGTGCGGGTGGGCTGCCGGTCGGCCAGGGCGTCGCCTCGTGTCCCGGTGGCAGGCAGGGCTGTTGGCTGGTGAGGCGGTCTTGCCCAAAGGTTTCGGTCTGCGCCCCCAGCTCGTCCGCATCTTCGCCGATACCAACAACGGCACCGTCCCCTCCCCATCGGCTCTCGCCGACGCCATGACCGTTCTGGAAGGAGTTGCCTCCACGATGCACGCAGGAGTTGACAGGGAACCGACTCGTAACGACGCAGCCCCTGACCTGCTCCGTGCAGGTCAGCCGTGGCGCTGGAACCAGTAGACGAACAGGCTCACCAGGCCGGTGCCCGTTCCGTAGCAGATGCCGCGCAGCATCAGCCCGATGGCAGCGCGCCGACGGGCGGCAGCCCACCGGAGCAGGCGGTTCGGCGTGCGGCAGAGCCGATGTGCGAAGCGGCGGAGGCGGCTGTCGTGCATGGAAGATGTCCTTGTCGTCGGGGGATGTCGCACGAGGAGCCCTGTGCAACCCTCGGCCTGGGAAACCGGGTTGCTCGCAATGGGGCTCCTTGCTGCTGCTCTGGTCAGGGGCGTATGAAGTCCCTCAGCCGTTCGGCAAGCTGCCGGTCCGGGCGGCGGACGATGATGCAGTCGCCGGTGCCGTCATCCGCGAGCCGGTCGACCTCCCTTTCCAAAGTCTTCGTGGGGGCGGCAGCCTCGGATCCATGGGCATGCACGTAGCGGGCGACGAGCTCCATCCCCTCGATGAAGTCCTCGTCCAGCGAGACGTCCGTGTGGGTCGTGGAGTGTGTCACCTGGTGGCGCCAGTGGGTCGCCTCGCGGTCCTCGCCCAGGGAGAGATGGTGCAGGTACAGGCAGTAGCCGGCCGCACGGTGACCGGCACCGGCAGCCAACTGCCACCAGAACTGGGCGGACTCCGGATGTGTGGACACCAGGACACTCGGTCCGGACGGCCGCCGCGGAACGGCGTCGTGTGTGCTCCGCCCGGAGCTGCCGAGGCGCCGGATCCAGGCGTGCTCGCGGCGGGGGCGCGGTGCCGCCTGCCGTGGCAGCGCCCTCCGCCGCTGGGCACGGCACCGCGCAGCAGGGCCGAACGCGTTCGTGCGCTCCGACGGCATGCCCGCCGCCCTGGCCAGTGTCACGGACGGTAAGGGGCACACCCGTACGTACACCGCGGGCGTCGGCGTCGGCGTCACCGGCGCCAAGGTGCCCGCGAACTCCTCGACCTCGCTCTGCAGCACAAGGGCGACTTCGAACCCGGCAAGGACTGGAAGTACAGCAACACCACTTCGTCGGCCCCTTGGGCCTGACCGGGCAGTCACTGGACCCGCAGCTCGTCGAGCGCCCCCCACGGCGCCGTCCACCTGCTGCCCCCCCTCCTTACTCGCTCCGGCCGCGTACCAGTACGCCGAGGCGCTCCAGCGACGCGGCGCCGAAGTCGCCGTCCGCCCCGATGGCTCCCTGACCGTGCGCGCCGACCAGCTGGCTGCCTGCGAAGTGGACCTGCGCGACTGGACGGCCGACCGGCGTTTGCGCACCGGTCCTCGGGCACGCAGGCCGGCTCGGCATTGCCCGTCGGGAGCCAGGCCCCTTGCCGCCACCGGGGGTTGTCCCCCCTGGCCGTACGGGTGGTGCCGCCATGGTCGCGCCATGCCCGCCGGCCATACGTTTCATGAGGTCGAACCGCCCATCGAGCCATCGGAGAAGCCCTCGTGACACAGGCCAGTGCCGCCCTCGCGGAACCCGCCGCAGGCAGTGACTTCGCCCCGCTGCTGCGCCAGGTGCGGGCAACGGGGCTCCTGGAGCGCCGACGCGGCCGGTATGCGGCGGCCATCGCCGGCGATCTGTTCATGCTCGCCGCCACTGCCACCGTGGTCGTGCTCACCGGCGACACCTGGTGGAACCTGCTGCTCGCCGTGCCCCTGGCGGTCTTCTCCGCCCGTGTTGCCTTCATCGGACACGACAGCGGACACGCCCAGATATCCAGGACCCGCCGGGTCAACCGTGTCCTCGGGACTGTCCACGCCAATCTGCTGCTGGGTATGAGCTACGGCTGGTGGAACGACAAGCACAACCGCCACCACGCCAATCCCAATCACGTCGACAAGGACCCGGACGTGGGGGTGGGCGCACTCGTGTGGACCCAGAGCCAGGCCGCCCGGCGGGAGGGCTTCGCCCGCTGGCTGACCCTCCATCAAGCACGGCTCTTCTTCCCCCTGTTGCTGCTCGAAGGCATCAACCTGAAGGTCTCGGGCGTGCGCGACCTCAAACAGCGGGAGCCGCGCGACCGCCACATCGAAGCGATACTTCTGACACTGCACGCGGCGGGGTACGCAACTCTGTTGCTGACCGCCATGTCGCCCGGCAAGGCAATGGCTTTCGCTCTGCTCCACCACGCCCTCTTCGGCCTTCACCTCGGTATGGTCTTCGCCCCCAACCACAAGGGCATGGAGATGCCGGACCCGGACGGCGAGCGCTGGGGGCACCTGCGACGCCAGGTCCTCACCTCCCGCAATGTCCGGGGCGGCGTGGTCGTCGACTGGTTCATGGGCGGGCTGAACTACCAGATCGAACACCACATCTTCCCCAACATGCCGCGTCCCCACCTGCGGCTCGCCCGGCCTCTGGTCCGCGCCCACTGCCGGGCGACCGGCCTGCCGTACACCGAAACCGGACTCGTCGAGTCCTATGCGCAGGCGCTGCGCCATATGCACGCCGTCGGAGCCCCACTGCGGGACGGACAAGGAGCCGGGCCTCGTTGAGCCGCACCCGGGCTCCGGGCGGAGCCCGTCCACGCCCCCGTGGGCGCAAGCCGCACGGGGGCGTCGGCGTTGAGGCCGGTGGCCACCAGACCGGTTGGCCACGTTGTCCCGGATGCCCTCCTCCCACAGCGCGTTCGCGTACACGACGGTGATCGCGTTGAGCGCGGCCTGGACGTGTTCACCACGCGCGGTGCGCCCGAGCGATGCAGTAACGGAACGCAGTCGGCGGCCGGGAGCAAGCCAACCACCTTTTCTCGTGCCTCTAGAAGAAGCCCAGCTTCTTCGCCGAGTAGCTCACCAGAAGATTCTTCGTCTGCTGATAGTGATCCAGCATCATCTTGTGCCCCTCCCTCCCGATCCCCGACTGCTTGTACCCGCCGAACGCGGCGTGAGCCGGATACGCGTGGTAGCAGTTGGTCCAGACGCGCCCCGCCTGGATGGCGCGGCCTGCGCGGTAGGCCGTGGTGCCGTTGCGGGTCCAGACGCCGGCGCCGAGGCCGTAGAGGGTGTCGTTGGCGATGCCGATCGCGTCGTCGAAGTCGGTGAACGAGGTGACGGCCACGACCGGGCCGAAGATCTCCTCCTGGAAGATGCGCATGCGGTTCGTGCCCTCGAAGACCGTGGGCTGGACGTAGTAGCCGCCCTTGAGTTCGCCGCCGAGGTCGGCGCGGGTGCCGCCGGTGAGGATGCGGGCGCCTTCCTGTTTGCCGATGTCGAGGTAGGAGAGGACCTTCTCCAGCTGGTCGTTGGAGGCCTGGGCGCCGATCATCGTGGTGGTGTCGAGGGGATGGCCGGGGACGATGGCCTCGGTGCGGGTGATGGCCGCCTCCAGGAAGGAGGCGTAGTGGCCGCGCTGGATCAGGGCGCGGGAGGGGCAGGTGCACACCTCGCCCTGGTTGAGGGCGAACATGGTGAAGCCTTCGAGGGCCTTGTCGAGGAAGTCGTCGTCGGCGGCCGAGACGTCGTCGAAGAAGATGTTCGGGCTCTTGCCGCCGAGTTCGAGGGTGACGGGCTTCAGGTTCTCCGAGGCGTATTGCATGATCAGCCGGCCTGTCGTCGTTTCGCCGGTGAACGCGATCTTCGCCACCCGCGGGCTCGACGCCAGTGGCTTGCCAGCCTCCACACCGAAGCCGTTGACGATGTTCACCACGCCCGGCGGGAGGAGGTCCGAGACCAGGTCGAGCCAGACGTGGATCGACGCCGGAGTCTGCTCCGCCGGCTTCAGGACCACCGCGTTGCCCGCGGCCAGGGCCGGGGCCAGTTTCCACGTCGCCATGAGGATCGGGAAGTTCCACGGGATGATCTGGGCCACCACGCCCAGCGGCTCGTGGAAGTGGTACGCGACCGTGTCCTCGTCCAGTTCGGACAGGGTGCCCTCCTGGGCCCGTATCGCGCCCGCGAAGTAGCGGAAGTGGTCGACGGCGAGCGGGATGTCGGCGGCGAGGGTCTCGCGGACGGGCTTGCCGTTCTCCCAGGACTCGGCGACCGCGAGCAGCTCCAGGTTCTGCTCCATGCGGTCGGCGATGCGGCTGAGCACCGCGGCGCGTTCGGCCGGGGACGTACGGGCCCAGCCGGGGGCCGCGGCGTGGGCGGCGTCCAGGGCGGCCTCGACGTCCTCGGCCGTGCCGCGGGCGATCTCGGTGAACGGCTGCCCGTTCACCGGGGTCGGGTTCTCGAAGTACCGTCCCTGCTTGGGCGGTACGTACGCGCCGCCGATCCAGTGGTCGTAGCGCGAACGGTAGGAGACGATCGCGTCGGGGGAGCCGGGGCTTGCGTAGCGGGTCATGGGACGTCCTCCGGTGGGCAGTTGCCGGTCGCCGTTCGACTGTGCGGCCAAGGACGCTAGCGCCGGACAGGTTGCGCGAACGTTGCCCGCAGCAGCCGGGCCCGCACCGCGACCGAGCGGCGGTGTGCCGCGCTCTCCGGGAGCGCTGCCAGCAGCCGTTCCCATACCTCCAGGTCGTCCTCGCCCCACGGGCTGTCCGCCCACGACTGCAGCGCGCCCGCGTCCCCGCTGCCCAGGACCGCGCGCCGCAGCCGGTCCTCCAGCAGGCGGCGCAGCCTGCAGACGCCCGGCGCCTCGGACAGGGGGAGGAGGGGGCCGTCGTACCGGTCGAGCGCGGCACGCAGATCGCCCGCCGCCAACTCCCGTTCCACGCCCGCCGCGTCCGTCTCCACGACGGCGCACAGCCGGTACGGGCGAGAGCCCAGCAACGGGCCCACCAGGCGCCGCAGCCGGGAGAGTTCGGCGCGCAGCGTCACCGGTGGCACGGCGCGCTCGCAGCCGTAGAGCCCGGCCGCGAGACCGTCCCCGGTGAGGCCCTCCGGATGTGCCGCCAGCAGCACCAGGATCTCGCTGTGCCGGCGGCCCAGCCGTATCCGGCGGCCGGCGCCGGTCAGCAGCGCCTCGTCCCTGCCGAGCGCCGACAGCGACCAGCCGCCGGCCGAGCCGCCGCGGTCGGCGGCCAGCTGGGCCTCGGCCGCGCGGGCCGTCGCGCGGACCAGCGCCAGGCAGTGCGGGGCGGCGAGGTGGTCGCCGCCGGTGATGTCGACGGCGCCCAGCAGCCGCCCCGTGCGCGGGTCGTGGACGGGCGCGGCGGCGCAGGTCCACGGCTGCACCAGCCGGTTGTAGTGCTCGGCGGCGACGATCTGCACCGCATGGCCCAGGGCGAGGGCGGTGCCCGGCGCGTTGGTGCCGGCGTGCCGCTCGTCCCAGCGGGCGCCCGCGACGAAGTTCATGCGCTCGGCCCGGCCGCGCAGCCCGCGGTGGCCCTCGACCCACAGCATGCGGCCCGCCGCGTCGCAGACCGCCAGCAGGTGCGTCCCGTCGTCGGCGAGGGAGCCGAGCAGCTCGCGGAAGAGCGGCATCGCCCGGGACAGCGGATGCGCCCGGCGGTAGCCGTCCAGTTCGGGGCCGGACAGCTCGACGGGGGCCAGGAATTCGGGAGCCGGCAGGGCGGCCGCCGAGCGCCGCCAGGACGCGGCCACCAACTCCGCATGGGTGCTGGCCACGAGGAACCTCCTCGAAGGTCGTGGTGCGGGAGCGGTGCGGGACGGGGCCGTACGGGGTACATCCGGAACAGGCAGGGGATTGCAGTGAGCACGTCACGCGAGGCCCCGTCACACGAGACCCCGTCACACGAGACCACGCGCGACGGCACTGCACCACTCCGCGCGGCCCTGCCCGCTCGTACCCCCCGACCCCAGGAACGGAAAGAAGAAAGAAGCATGTCCTCCAAGGTGCTCGCCGACATAGCCGAACGGACCCTCGCCGCCTACGTCACCACCTTCCTCGGCCTGCTCATCGCCGACGGAGCGAACCTCGCCAGTGTCTCCGCCGTCAAGGCCGCCGCCATTGCCGCGATTCCCGCCGCCCTCTCCGTGATCAAGGGGGCCATCGGGAGCCGGTTCGGGGACAAGGACAGTGCCGCCTGGCTGCCGGGCCGCCTCCGGCGGGGCACGGCATAGCGGAATCCCTCCCTTCACACGGGGTGTGCGCGATGTGCCCGCGCACACCCCCTCGCACACGTTCCCGGCCCGGCCCGCCGCGCGGAAGACTTGCCCTTGCGAGTCCCACTTGGCGCGACGGGACCGGGCCCCGGTCCATCCCCCCGAGCCGGAGGCCCGCCGCCCCGTACCGCCGGGCGGACGGTACGGGGCGGGGCCATGCACCCGGGTGCAGTACGTACCCCGCCTTCGCTCCGCACGGAGCGGGTGCAACGATGTGCGGGTCATGAAAAGTGGGCAGCAGGCGGGACACATGCCGCGGGCGTTGCGAGCCGCCGTGTTCGCAGCGGTCTGCGTGCTGCTCGCAGCCCTGGGCCACGCCGTCATGTCCGGGACCACGGTTCCGTGGTGGGCCGTCGCCGTCGCGCTGACCGGAACGGGCAGCTGCGCCTGGTTCCTCGCGGGGCGCGAACGCGGGCCGCTGCTCATCACGCTCGCCACCGTGGGCGCGCAGACGGGTCTGCACTCCTTCTTCTCGGTGGCGCAGAGCGTGGCCCAACGGGCTGCGGCCGCCCAGGCGGCGGACACCCTGTCCGCTCCCGTCGGGGACCGCCTCACCTGCGGCGGACTTCCGCCGACGGCGATGACGATGCCCATGCCCCCGGAACACACCGGGCACATGGCCATGGACCACATGTCCATGGGCGCCGGCCACGGCGCCCTCGGCATGTGGTCCGCGCACGTCCTGGTCGCCGTCGTCTGCGGCATCTGGCTCTCCGGCGGCGAGCAGGCCGCCTTCCGCCTGGGCCGCACCATCGGCGCGCGGCTGCGCGCCCCGCTGCTCCTCCTCTTCCACGACGTACCGGCCCGCTCCGGCCCGCCGCGCATCCGCGCCGACCGGTCGCGTGCCGCACAGCGGCTGCGTCAGCTGCTGTACGCCCATGTCATCGCCACGCGTGGTCCGCCGGCCGCCCGTGTCGCCTTCTGCTGACGGCGACCCACCCGGCCGATCACGTCACCGGGCCGCCCGCTCCCCACGACCGGGCGCCCGGAATCCAGGAAGGACCCAGGGCGATGACCCCTGCCCGAACAACCCTGATTTATCCGGCTTCGTCAGCCGATGTCCGTGCCGACGTCCGTGCCGATGTCCGTGCCGATGCCCGAGCCGGTGTCCAACTGCCTGGCCAGCACCTTGAGCCGCAGCGCCCGTTCGCCCCAGCGGCGGCACTCGGCGCACCCGCGCAGGTGTGCGTCGAGCGCCGCGCCGGTCGTCCCCGGCGGCAGCTCCTCGCGGTCGATGCGGGCGGATATGGCGGTACGGGCCTGGCTGCAGTGCACCCGGCCATCGTCGCAGGAGGCCGCCGTGCGTGACGACGAGACGGTGACCGCCTGGGCGCTCGCCGCCCGCAGCGGCGACGCCGACGCGGTGGAGCGCTTCATCCGCGCGACGCAGAGCGACGTGCGGCGGTACGTGGCCCGGCTGAGCAACGACCCGCAGGGCGCGGACGACCTCGTGCAGGAGACCTACCTGCGGGCCCTGCGCTCGCTGGCCCGCTTCGAGGGCCGCTCCTCGGCCCGCACCTGGCTGCTGTCCATCGCCCGCCGCACGGTCGTCGACCGGCTGCGCTTCCAGGCCGCGCGGCCGCGGCTGTCCGACACCGACGACTGGCTGTCCGCCGCCGAGCGGGCACAGTCCGCCGGACTGCCGGGCTTCGACGAGGGCGTGGCCCTCTCGCAGCTGCTCGACCGGCTGCCCTGCGAGCGCCGTGAGGCGTTCGTCCTGACCCAGCTGCTCGGACTGCCGTACGCGGAGGCCGCGGTGGTCGCGGGCTGCCCGGTCGGCACCGTGCGGTCCCGCGTGGCGCGGGCCCGAGAGTCGCTGATCGGTCAGCTGGAGACGGCCGAGCGCGATGTGCCGGTGCGCGGGCGCGTACCGGCCATGGCGGGGTAGGCGTCACCGCGTACGAAGGGGGCCACGGGCGACAGCGCCCGTGGCCCCCTTCGCACGTGCCGGGTCAGTTGCCCGGCCGGACGACCACCGCCTCGCCGCGCACCTCGCCGCTCTCGCGGAAGCGCAGGACGAACGGGAGCCGGTCGCCGACGCGCAGGCGCGGCGGTCCGGACACCATCACGTCCAGTTCGTGCGGGGACATCTCCAGCGTGCCGTGCGCCGGGACGGTCGCGGAGTGCACCATCCGCATCGTTCCGGCACCGTTCTTCACGACCGTGCGGCTGAGCATCGCGCCGCGGGCCGAGGGGACGTCGACGCCGACGAGCTCGTCGTCGGTGTCACCGGCGTTGCGCAGCCGGAAGAAGGCCGCGGTGTCGTCCGTCCCGAACGGGACCAGGACGCGCGCGTCCTCGACCGTCACGGAGGCGGGGCGGCCCGCGGCGCCGGAGGCCGTCCAGGCGGTCAGCCCGCCGAGGGCGACCGCGCACGCGGCGACGGGCACGAGGGCCGCGCGGGCGGTGCGGAGGAGCGAGTCCTTCATCACGATTCCTTACGATTCCTTGCGCGTCGGAGCGGGGCGCCGGGTCCGGCCGGTCCGGGCCGGCACCGGCTGCCAGGTGCGCAGGCGCAGGCTGTTGCCGACCACCAGCAGGGAGCTGACCGACATCGCCGCCGCGGCGACCATCGGGCTCAGCAGTCCGACCGCGGCGAGCGGCACGGTCACGAGGTTGTAGCCGAATGCCCAGGCCAGGTTGGCCCGTACGGTCACCGAGGTGCGGCGGGCCAGGCGTACGGCGTCGGCCAGGGCGCCCATGTCCTCGCGGACGAGGGTGACGTCGGCGGCGCCGATGGCCGCGTCCGTGCCGCCGCCCATCGCGATGCCGAGGTCGGCGCCCGCGAGGGCGGCGGTGTCGTTGACGCCGTCGCCGATGACCGCGACCCGGTGGCCCTTCGCGCGCAGCGCGCGCACGAGTTGGGCCTTGTCCTCGGGGGTCGCCCGCGCGTGGACCTCCGTGATCCCGAGCTCGGCCGCGACGGCGCGGGCCGCGGCCTCGCTGTCGCCGGTGGCCAGGACGGGGCGCAGGCCGAGTCGCTTGAGGTGGTCGACGGCGCGGTAACTGCCGGCCCGCACGGTGTCGCCGAGGGCGATGACGGCTTCGGCGGTGCCGTTCACTGTGACGGTGACGGCCGTGTGGCCGTCTTGTCCGGCGGTTCGCAGCGCCGCTGCGAGGGCCTCCGGCAGGGGGCGGTCGGGCTGCCGCCGTCGTGATTCCGCCGGACCCTCGACGTCGGGGTTGCTCGCCGTTGCGGCGGGAGCATCCTCCGGGGCTCCGCCCCGGGCCCCCTCCCGGGGTTCGGCCGAGGGATTTTCCGGGGCCGCGCCCCGAACACCGGTCGCGGCGGCCTCCGGACGTCTCACCTCCACCCGGTGCCCCTCCACCGTCGCGCTGACGCCGACCCCCGGCGTCGCCGTGAACTCCGTTGCCGGCGGCAGCCCCCCGGCCCCCGCATACGCGTGGATCGCCCGTCCCACCGGGTGTTCCGAGCCCGACTCCGCCGCCGCCGCCAGGCGGACCGCGGCCTCCGTGCCGAGGCCGCCCGGGCGGGGCGTCACCCTCGTCACCGTCATCGAGCCCGTCGTCAGCGTGCCCGTCTTGTCCAGGACGACCGTGTCCACGCGCCGCAGGCCCTCCAGTGCCTGCGGGCCGCGGACCAGGATGCCCAGGCCCGCGCCGCGGCCGGTTGCCGCCAGCAGGGCGGTGGGGGTGGCCAGGCCCAGGGCGCACGGGCAGGCGACCACCAGGACCGCGACCGCCGCGGTGACCGCCGCCTGCGGGGACGCGCCCGCGCCGAGCCAGAAGCCGAGGACGGTGACGGCGACGGCGAGGACCGCGGGGACGAAGACACCCGCCACCGCGTCCGCCAGCCGCTGCACCTTCGCCTTGCCGGCCTGCGCCTCCTCCACCAGCCGCGCGATCCGGGCCAGTTGGGTGTCCGCACCGACCGCTTCCGCCCGTACCTCCAGCAGCCCGCCGGAGTTGACCGCACCGCCCACCACGGATGCGCCCGGGCCGGCCTCCACCGGCGCGCTCTCGCCCGTGACCAGGGACAGGTCCAGCGCCGAACTGCCCGCGACGACCGTGCCGTCGGTCGCCACGCGCTCCCCGGGCCGTACGACGAAGCAGTCGCCGACCCGCAACTCCGCGATCGGCACGCGGCGTTCGGTGCCGTCCGCCGCCCGGACGGTCACGTCCTTGGCGGCGAGGGAGGCGAGTGCCCGCAGCGCCGAGCCCGTGCCGTGGCGGGCCCGGGACTCCAGCAGCCGACCGGTCAGGACGAACAGCGGGACGCCGACCACCGCCTCCAGGTACACGTCCGCCGTGCCGCCCGACATCGAGGGCACCAGCGTGAACGGCATCCGCATGTCCGGGTCCCCGGCGCCGCCGAGGAACAGCGCGTACGCCGACCAGGAGTACGAGGCCAGGACGCCCAGCGAGACCAGCGTGTCCATCGTGGCGGCCGAGTGCCGCAGCCCGCGCAGCGCGCGCTCGTGGAACGGCCAGGCGCCCCACGCCGCGACCGGTGTCGCCAGTACGAAGCACAGCCACTGCCAGTTGCGGAACTGCAGCGCCGGAACCATGGACAGCACCAGCACCGGTACGGACAGCAGGGCCGTGATCAGCAGTCGGGTGAGGGCCGAGGTGTCGGACCTCTCGTCGTCGGGTGCGGCGGTTCGCTCCGGTTCGGGCAGCGCGGCCGTGAAGCCCGCCCCCTCCACCACGGCCATCAGCTCGGCCGGCGTCACGGCCGCCGGGTGGCTGACACGGGCGCGGCCGGTCGCCAGGTTGACGGTGGCGGTCACGCCGTCCAGGCGGCCCAGCTTCTTCTCGACGCGGGCCACGCACGCGGCGCAGGTCATGCCGCCGACGATCAGCTCGGTCTCGGCGGCCGGAGGTGTTGTCGCGGTGCTGCTCATCAGTGGCCCATCCCCGGCATGCCGTCCATGCCGCCTCCGGTTCCGCCGCCGCCGGAACCGGAGCCCGTCCCGCCGCCGGTGCGGTGCATGCCGGGGGAGACGGGACCGGCCATGGAGCCGACGGCGTACGCGACGCCGAAGAGCGCGGTCAGGAGCAGGGCGAAGCCGATCAGTGTCGCGTACGGACTGAGGGGGTGACGTGCGGTCATCGGGGCATCGTGGCACGGCCCGGCGGGCGATCCGTGCCTTGTGCCCGTTGCGCGGCACGTGAGGATTGTCCCTTTCGCGGCCGGGAACCAGTGGCCGCGTCCGGCCGACTACCTGGAGATCGAGGGGCGTTCCGGAACCGTCCCGCAAACCTCCGGGAACTCGAACCCGTGTCCGTACGACTTCTCAGGGGTCCACGACTTCCCGAGGAGACTTCCGCCGTGCCGCCGTCCGAACCCGTGCAACCCGTGCACCTCTCCGGTTCCGCGTACAAGCGCGATCCCTACCCGCTGTACGCGCGGCTGCGCGAGGAGGGGCCGATCCACCGGGTGCTCTTCCCCAGCGGCGTCACCGCCTGGCTGGTCACCGGCCACGCCGCGGCCCAGAGCACCCTCGCCGACCCCCGGCTCGGCAAGAACCACGCGCGCGGCAACGACCGGTGGCGCGCCCGCGCCTCGATCATGCCCGAGCCGCAGCACTCCCGGCTCCAGGTGCACCTCCTGCACCAGGACCCGCCCAAGCACACCGCCATGCGCCGGCTGATCACCGACGCCTTCGCGCCGCGCCGTGTCGAGGAACTCCGGCCGCGCTTCCAGGAGATGGCGGACGCACTCGTCGACGGAATGCCGGCCGGTGCCGACACCGACGCCGTCGACCTGGTGCAGTGTTTCGCCGCCCGGTTCCCCTTCCAGGTGCTCGCCGAGGTCATCGGGCTGCCGCCGCACCTCGCCGCCCGCTTCCGCCGCGAATGGGGCGGGGTCGTCGCGCCCGTCGGTCCCGACGACCCCCGGCGGCCCGCCTACGAGGAACTGCTGCGCGGGCTCGAGGGCTACATCGCCGACGTGGTGGCCGACCGGCGCGAACACCCCGGCGACGGCCTGCTCGGCCGGCTGGTCGCCGCGCGCGATGCCGGCGAACTGTCGCAGGAGGAGCTGGACTCCATGATCTTCCAGCTGCTGGTGGCCGGGCAGGAGCCTGTCACCAACCAGATCACCACCGCGCTGGTGTCGCTGTTCCGGCACCCGGAGGCGATGGAGCGGCTGCGCTCCGAGCCGGGGCTGATGCCGGCCGCCGTCGAGGAACTGATGCGTCTGGACAGCGCGTTCGAGCTCACCACCTGGCGCTTCCTCGCCGAGGACGCCGAGCTGCACGGCACGCGGGTGCCCGCCGGGGACTCCGTGATCGTCTCCCTCTGCGCCGCCAACCGCGACCCCGGGCGCTTCCCCGACCCCGACACACTCGACCTCGACCGGCAGCAGGGACCGCACCTCGGCTTCGGGCACGGCATCCACTTCTGCCCCGGCGCGGCCCTCGCCCGTATCGAACTCCAGGTCGCCATCGGCACGTTGATCCGGCGGCTGCCGGGGCTGCGGCTCGCGGTGCCGGAGGAGGAACTGCCGTGGATCCCGGCCGTCCTCGGCCGCGGCACCTCCGAGCTGCCCGTGACCTTCGGGACCGTCGACCGGGGCGTGTGCCCCCGCAACAAGCGCGGGTGATGCGGTGATCACGCAAACGGCCTCCGTCGAGGCCACGATTCTCGGCCTGCTCCTCCCGTACCACCGGACCACCACCGGCCCGGCGCCGTCCTCCGATCCACGGAACCACCCGGAACAGCTGCGCCAGATACGCCAGTTCACCGAGCGCGACGAACCCGTCCTGTTCACGCTCCCCGGGTTCCCGTGCAAGTCCCCCAACCCCGAGAAGGTCCTCGGCCACCTGCCCGACGAGGGCGAGCGGCTCTCGCTCACCTTCCTGGACGGGCTCTGCGCGCGCATCGGCGCGATCTACGCGCCCGGGGCGCGGATGGTCATCTGCTCGGACGGGCACATCTTCGCGGACCAGATCAAGGTGTCCGACGCGGACATCGACGCGTACGGGGACGAACTGCGCGCCCTGATCCGGAGGGAAGGGCTGCGGCACCTGGAGACCTTCGACCTCCGGCAGGTCCACGGCGACCTGCCGCACGCGGAGAAGCGGCGGCTGGTGACCGAGGCGTACGCGCCCTCGCCGGCCGCGCTGCGGGCGCAGACGCGGACGGACGAGGAGACCGCGCGGTTGTACCGCGGCATCACACGGTTCCTGGTGGAGGACACGCCTGCGGGGTACGCGGGCAGCCGGTCGGCGCTGCAACGGGAGTGCAGGGAGCGGGCGTACGAAGTGATCGCCCGGAGCCGGGCGTGGGGCGACCTGATCGCCGACCACTTTCCGCGGTCGGTGCGCCTGTCGATCCATCCGCAGCCGGCGGGGTCGGGGAAGTTCGGGATCCGGTTGCTCGACTCCGTCGATGTGTGGGCCACGCCGTGGCATTCGGTGGTGGTCCGGGGGACCGGTCCGGGGGCCCGGCTCATGCGGCGGGTGGAGGCCGAGACGGTTGGGCGGTTGGTGTGGCGGGAGGGGCGGCCGAGTCACTACGTGGCGGTGTAGGGGAGCCCCCTACACCGCTGCCGCCTCCACCGCCCCCCGATGGTCGAACGCGATCAACGGATCGCCCGTCAGCGGATGTTCCACCACTGCCGCCCGCACCCCGAACACCTCCGCCAGGAGTTCCGGGGTCAGGACCTCCCGTGGTGCCCCCGATGCCACCACCGCACCCCTGTGCAGCACATGCAGCCGGTCGCAGACCGACGCCGCCGCGTTGAGGTCGTGCAGGGCGAGCAGTGTCGTGCGGCGCTGGTCGCGCAGCAGGGTCAGGAGCTCCACCTGGTGGCGCACGTCCAGGTGGTTCGTCGGCTCGTCGAGGACCAGGACCTGCGGGTCCTGGGCCAGGGCCCTGGCCAGCAGGACGCGTTGGCGTTCGCCGCCCGACAGGGCCGAGAAGCGGCGGCGGCCGGCGCCGCTCATGCCGACGCGGGACAGGGCCGCCGCCACCGTGTCGGTGTCCGTGCGGTCCTCGCCGGAGAAGGCGCGCTTGTAGGGGGTGCGGCCCATGGCCACGACCTCGTGGACGGACAGTTCGAAGTCCGTCCCGCGTTCCTGCGGCAGCGCCGCCACCCGGCGGGCGGACTCGACGGCCGTCAGGGTGCGTACGTCCGTGCCGCCCACCAGCACCCGGCCGGCCTGCGGGCGCAGATGGCGGTAGACGGTGCGCAGCACCGTCGACTTGCCGCTGCCGTTGGGGCCGATGAGGCCGGCGATCTCGCCCTCCTCGGCGACGATGTGCACTCCGGAGACCACCGTCCGCCCGGACAGGGCCACTTCCAGGTCCTCCACCGAGATCCTCATACGGATCAGCCCCGTTCCAGGCGTCGGTCCAGCAGATACAGCAGTGTCGGCGCCCCGATCAGCGCGGTGACCACGCCCACCGGCAGCTCCTGGTCGGGCAGGGCGGTCCGGGCGATGAGGTCGACGACCGTCAGCAGGACGGCGCCGAAGAGGGCCGAGACCGGGAGCAGCCGGCGGTGGTCGCCGCCGACCACCATCCGGCAGGCGTGCGGGACCATCAGGCCCACGAAGCCGATCGCCCCGGAGACGGACACCAGCACGCCCGTCAGCATGCTGGTGACGACGAAGAGTTCGCGCCGCAGCCGGGTGACGTCCACGCCGAGGCTGGCCGCCGTCTCGTCGCCCATCAGCAGGGCGTTGAGGGCGCGGGCGCGGGCCAGCAGGGCGGCAAGTCCCAGCAGGACGGCCGCCGTCGGGGCGGCGAGCGTCGTCCACTGGGCCCCGCCGAGGGAGCCCATCAGCCAGAACAGCACGCCGTGCGTCTGCTGTTCGTCGCCGGACCGGAGCACCAGATAGTGGGTGAAGCCGGACAGGAACTGGCCGATCCCCACCCCCGCGAGCACCAGTCGAAGCGGCCGGAAGCCTCCCCCGCGTCGGGCGAACGCCCACACCAGCGCGAAGGAGGCGAGCGCCCCGGCGAACGCGGCCGAGGACAGGCCCAGTCCGAGCGCGCCGCCCGCGCCCGCCCCCAGCACGATCGCCGAGACGGCGCCCAGCGATGCGCCGCTGGAGATGCCCAACAGGTACGGGTCCGCGAGCGGGTTGCGGACCAGGGCCTGGACGGCCGTGCCGACCAGGCCGAGGCCCGCGCCCACCACGGCCGCCAGCAGGGCCCGCGGCACCCGCAGCCGCCACACGATGAGGTCCTGCGTGCCCGGCGCCGGGGCCTGCCCGGTGAGGCCGCGTTCCACCGCCGACCACACCTCGCCGAGCGGCACCCGGGTCGAGCCCAGGCACACCGAGGCGGTCAGCGCCACCAGCAGGACGGCGCCCAGCGCGATGCCGGCCCGGCCGGCCCGTACCCCCGCACCCCGCTCGCGCCGCTCCACGGCGGCCGGGGCCACGGCCGTCACCTACTTGACCTTTTCCGGGTACAGGGTGTGCGCGATCTCCTGGACGGTGTCCGCGCTGCGCACCCCGCCGATCGTGGTGCGCTCGGACGCGATGCGCAGGAAGTGCCCCTCCTGCACGGCCTTGAGGTCCTTGGTGGCGGGGAAGGTCTTCAGGAACTCGGCGGCCTCGTCGAAGGCCTTGCGGTTGGCCTCCTCGCTGCCGCGGTTGCGCACGGCGAGCTGGATCCAGTCGGGATTCTTGGCCACGACGTCCTCCCAGCCGACGGGCTGGAAGTCGCCGTCGCAGCCGTCGAAGACGTTGCGGGCGCCGGCCTGGCTGATCACGGCGTTGGCGACCTGCCGGTTGCAGACGGCCATGGGCTGCTTGGTGCCGGCGTCGTAGTCGAAGAGGAAGTACGTCGGCCGCTTGTCCTGCGGCACGTCCTTGAGCGCGTCCTGCACCGCACCCGTCTTCTTCCGCATGGACGCGACGAGTTCGGCGGCGCGCGCCGAGGTGCCGGTGACCTTGCCGAGCTCCTCGATGTCCGCCTCGACCCCCGACAGGTCGGTGCGCGGGGACTTGCTCATGGCCGCGCACGCCGAGGACTTCAGGAAGACGTGCTTGATGCCCGCGGCCCTGAACTCGTCGGCCGTGGGGGCGTCGCCCGTCTTCCCCATGTTCTTCATGGAGGAGAAGGAGTCGAGGTAGAGGTCCGCGCCCGAACCCAGCAGCTTCTCCTTGGGTATGACCGTCCTGCCGAGCACCGGCACCTTCGCCGCCTGCTCCGCGTACTGCTGCGGCATGGCGCCGTTGCCGGGCGGGAAGCCCGTGCCGACGGCCTTGTCGCCGGCGCCCAGCCACATCAGCAGCTCCAGGCCGGAGGCGTTGCTGGTGACGATGCGCTTCGGCGCCGCGTCGAAGGTGGTCTTCGCGCCCATGCAGTCGGTCACGGCGACGGGGAAGCCGGCTGCCGCGGCGGACGCGCCCGCGTCGTCCTTCTTCTCCGACGTGCCGCCGCCACCGCCGCCGCACGCCGTCGCCGACAGGGCCACTGCGGCCAGCACACCGCTCCACGCACGAGCGCGCATCAGAAAACTCTCCAGGGTTCGACAAGTCCGACGTACACACGGACCCGCCGGAGCGGGCCCGGATCAGGTAGTCGGACGGAATGCGCGGCCGGTTCCCGGCCTCATGAAGAAGTGCGGCATACCCTGCACATGCGAACCCGGCGAAGGAGACGAACGGCATGGCGGAGCAACTGCAGGAGATGCCCACCGACTGGCAGCGTGCCCTGGCGATCGTCGCCCACCCCGACGACCTGGAGTACGGCGCCTCCGCCGCCGTCGCCACCTGGACCGATGCCGGACGCTCCTGCGTCTACGTGCTGGCCTCCTCCGGCGAGGCGGGCATCGACACCCTCGCCCCCGCCGAGGCCGCCCCGCTGCGCGAGCGCGAACAGCGGGCGAGCGCCGCGGCGGTCGGGGTACGGAGCGTGGAGTTCCTCGGGCACCCCGACGGCATCATCGAGTACGGCACCGCGCTGCGCCGGGACTTCGCGGCCGCCGTCCGGCGCCACCGCCCCGAACTCGTCCTCACCCTCAACCACCACGACACCTGGGGCGGCACCGCCTGGAACACCCCCGACCACCGCAACGTCGGCCGGGCCGTCCTGGACGCCGTCGCCGACGCGGGCAACCGGTGGATCTTCCCCGACCTCGCGGAGCAGGGCCTCCAGCCGTGGAACGGGGTCCGGTACGTGGCCGTCGCGGGCTCCCCGCGGCCGACCCACGCGGTCGACGCGAGCGCGGGGTTCGAGCGCGCCGTGCAGTCCCTGCTCTGCCACCGCACCTATATCGAGGCGCTGACCGCAGACGATCCGGAGGGCTACTGCCGGTCCTTCCTGGAGAGCGCCATGAACCGCACCGCCGAGCGGTTCGGCGGCCGCCCCGCCGTCGCATTCGAACTCGTCACCCGCTGACCTTCGTCGGCGCCCGTTCCATCACCAGCACGGCCACGTCGTCCTGCAGCCGCCCGCCGGTGTGCGCGACGAGGTCGTTCTGCAGCCGGGCCAGCAGTTCGGCGGTCGGCAGCGCGGACCAGGCGGTGAGCCGCTCGGTCAGCGGATAGAACGCGCCGTCCGGCGCCCGCGCCTCGGTCACCCCGTCGGTGCAGGCCAGCAGCCGGGCCGTCGGCGGCAGCGTGACGCGCTGGGCGGTGCGGGGCGCCGCCACCAGGTGCCCCAGGCCGAGCGGCAGGCCGGGCTCCGCCGCCTCCAGTTCGCGTACGCCGCCGTCCGGGCCGAGCAGGAACGGTGCCAGATGCCCGCAGTCCACGAGCACCAGGTGGATCCGGTCGTCCCCGCCGGCGGGCCCGGGCTCCTCCGCGCCGAGGACCAGGGCCGTCACGAACTCCTCCGACGCCCGCATCCGTACCTCCTCCGGCGGTATGCGGGCGTCCGGCTGCGACCTCGTCTGGTACTCGGCCGACCGGTGGTAGCGCTGGAGTCCCTGCTCCATCGCCTCCACGCCGCTGACCAGGTCCCGCCGGTGGTACGCCGCCTCCCGGAAGGCGGTGAGCACGGCGGCCCCCGCGCCCAGGGTGCCGAGCCCCTTGCCCCGGACGTCGCCGATGAGCACCCGGGTGCCGTACGGGGTGTCGACGACCTCGTAGATGTCGCCCCCGATCAGCGCCTCCCGCTGCGAGGACACGTAGAAACCGTCCACCAGCACGCCGTGCGTGCGCAGCGGAAGCGGCCGCAGCAGGGCCCGTTGGGCGGCCTCGCCGGTGGCCCGCACGCGGTCGAGCAGCGCGTCCTCGTCCCGCCGCAGCCGGGCCACGGCGACGGCCGCGCCGACCATGAGGACGTTGCCGAGGATCGCCCCGACGCGGTCGACCAGGGTCACCTCGGAGGGCAGCATCACCCCGTGGCGGGTCACCATCAGGACGAAGTCGACGGCGCCGACGAACAGCGTCTGGCGGTACGTGCACAGCACCGCCGCCAACACCGGTGCCAGGGCGGCGTAGACGTCCAGCCGCAGGGCCGCACGGGTCACCAGGTCCAGCCAGACGACGGCGGTGAGATAGGCCAGGACCAGCGCGAAGGGCAGTCTGCGCGACAGGGGGCGCACCGGGGCAGACCTCCGCGGACAGGGACGGACCGACCCGTCCAGCCTTCCACGGGCGGTCCGCCCCGGCCACCGGTCAGATCTTGCGGTACGTGCGGGCGTCGTCGGCCGCCGCGAGGACGGCGGCGAGGTCGCCGCCCGCCGACGCGGTGACCACGGCCGCCACCGCGCCCTCGACGAAGGGGGCGTCCGCGATGCGCACACCGGCGTCCGAGATGCCGCTCTCGGCCAGCAGGGCCTTGACGGTGAGGACCGCGCTGCCCATGTCGCACACGGCCACCACGCCCGCGCCCTCGTCGGCGGTGCGCACCGCCTGCCGGACCAGCTCGGCGCTGGTGCCGACGGAGCCGTCGGGCAGCCCGCCGGCCGTCGCCACCGGGGCCGGGTCGCCCGTGCCCACCAGGGCCCGGGCGAGGGCGGCCGTCGCGGCGGCCACGTCGCGGCTGTGCGAGACGAGCACGGTGCCCACGCGCCCTGCGGGCGGCTGCTGTCCGTGTTCCTGCTGCGGTTCCGCGGCGGTGGGGATCTCCGCCGCACAGAGTTCCGGGTCCGTGGCCTCGTACAGCGCGGTGAGCAGCAGGGCGGAGGACGCGGCGCCCGGGTCCAGGTGGCCGATGCTGCGCTCGCCCAGGTAGCTGGCGCGTCCGCGCCGCGCCTGCAGCGGGACGGTCGCCTCGGCGCCGTCGCGGGCCGCTTGGGCCGCGGCGTCGAGCGCGGCCACGGGGCCGGCACCCCGGTCGAGCGCCTCGGCGTAGGCGTCGACGGCCGGCTGCAGGGCGTCGACCATGGTCTTGTCGCCGGGCGCGGAGTCACCGAGCCGCCGCACGCTCGCCACGGCCGCGGCCAGCGCCCGGGCGAGCGCCTCCGGCGCGACGACGGGGTCCTCGCCGAGGACCTTGCCCATGCGGCGCAGCACCGTTCCGTAGAGCGGTCCGGAGGCGCCGCCGACGGTGTTGGTGAGGTGCACACCGGCCGCGGTGAGCAGGGCACCGGGGCTGTCCGGCGGATCGGCTGCGAGGGCCTGCACGGCGGAGGTGAAGCCGCGCTTGAGGTTGACGCCGTGGTCGGCGTCGCCGATGGCGGCGTCGAGCTCGGTGAGGCGGGTGGATTCGGCGGTGATGACACGGGTGGCGCGGTCGAGGAACCGGCGGAAGAAGGCCAGGTCGAGCGTGACGGTCATGGGGTCAGGGTAGGCCCGGTCACCCTCACACCGTCAGCCGCAGTCCGTCCGCCACGATCATGTCCGCCGTCACCAGCGCCTGTTCCGCCACCACCCGCGTCATGAAGACGAACGGCGGGATCACGGGCGGCACCGGCAGTCCGTCCGGGGAGAACGTCACACACAGCACGCCCTCCAGGCAGCCGCTGAAGCGCGTGAGGTAGAGGGTCACATGGCCGCTGAGGTCCAGTTTCCCGGCCGCCAGGCCGAGTTCGCGCGTCTTCAGGCGGTAGTCCGTCAGCGAGGCGGCGCCCATCGTCAGCACCAGAACCTTCAGCGGGCCGTCGGCCGTCGGCACCCGGTCGATCCCCGCGAAGGCGAACCCCCGTGGCGCGAAGCGCGATGTGGTGACGGATGCGGGCTCCGCCGCCGCGCGGAGGATCCGGTCCGTGCCGTCTCCCGCGGGGACGAGCGCCGCCAGGAGCACGACCGGCAGTGCGGCGGCGAGTGTCCCCGAGGAACCCCCGCGGGAGGCGCGCGGCGTCCAGCCGAACCCCATCGCGCTGCCCGCGATGCCCAGCAGCATGCCGGCCAGGAAGCCGCCCAGGTTCGTCGCGGCGAACGAAAGCACCGACAGGATCAGCGCGTTGATGCTGACGTAGTGCCGCGCCGACGGCAGCCACCACAGGAACTGGCCCGCGGCGATCAGCGCCAGGCCGATCCCGATCGCGGCCAGGCCGCCCAGCCCCAGGCTCACCAGCACGGTCAGCGGCGACAGCGGGACCACCAGCAGTTCCGTCCCGCCGAGCATCAGCAGCAGCCCGGCCCAGAAGGGCCGGGTCCGCCGCCAGGACCGGAACGCGGCGCGGGCGTCCGGCCTCAGAAGCACTGCTTGCCGTCCATGCCGACCGCGAGCCGCAGGCCCTTGAGGCGGAAGTTGCCGCCGGTCGCCGACCAGGCGTGCGAGCGCACCCCGACCACGGTGATGTCCCCGGCCTGGAGGCCGAACTTGCCCGGTTCGCCCTTCACGTCCGGCACCCGGTCCAGGGTGGACGCGTCGCGGCCGATCTGCGCGGTCCCGAAGCGGGCGTCGCCGACGAGGTCCTCGCCGTCGATGACGAGGCTGTCCGCCGTCACCTGCCCGGCGTCGCCGCCCGCGGTGAGCCGGAAGGTGACCTTGCCCAGCGGCGTGTCCACGGACGCCGACTGGCAGATGTCGCTCAGGGTCGCGTCCCCGATGCCCAGCAGGGCGACCGGGTGGCCCTTGCCGTCCACGGCCCGGTCCGTCTGGACGTACGAGGCCAGGCCCTTGCTCGTCAGCTTCCCGGACAGGACCTGGAAGTTGGTGCCCGAGACCGCGAACGAGGCGGCGAGGGCGCCCTGCGCCATCACCACGCCCATCGCCGCCACCGCGGCCAGGGCGGGGACGGCGACAACGGCGGTCCTCCTCCAGGCAGTTCGGCCCTCGGGCAGACGTCGGTCGGATCCGCTCACTGCTTCCTCCCGCAGGGAGTGAGTGGTGGGGCTCTCTGCGATACTGCGGACGTCCGGTGCTTGGGAGACTAGGACCGAATTTGAACAATAGTCAACAGTGCGGTACGGGCCGTTCCCGTTCGCGGCGTGCCGAACTCATCGCCATCGGGCGGAAGTTGTTCGCCGACACGTCCTACGACGCCCTGTCGGTGGACGACATCGCCCGGCACGCGGGTGTCGCCAAGGGCCTGATCTACTACTACTTCAAGAACAAGCGCGGCTACTACCTGGCGATCATCGAGGACTCCGTCGCCGAGCTCGTGGTGCGCGCGGCCTCCACCCACGACCTGCCGCCCGCCGAGCGCGTGCAGCACACGGTGGACGGGTACTTGCGCTATGCCCAGCACCACCAGGCGGCCTACCGGGCGATCGTCACGGGCGGCGTCGGCTTCGACGCCGAAGTGCTCGCGCTGCGGGACGGCGTCCGCGAGCAGCTGGTGCTGGCCATCGCCCGCGGCGCCTGGGGCCGCGGCGACGTCCCCCTCGTCGCCCGCACCGCACTGATCGGCTGGCTCGCCGGCGTCGAGGGTGTCACCCTGGACTGGCTGAACCACCAGGGGCTGCCGCGCGAGGTGGTGTGCTCGCTGCTGGTGCGGTGGCTGGGCGACACACTGCGGATGATCGAGGACTACGCACCGGAGTGCCCGGCGCCGGCACGGAGCGGGCCGTGAGGGCGCCGGGGGCACCGGTCCGCTGCGTCAGGTGATGGACCGGACCAGTTCGCCGTCCGCCGTGTCGCCGCTCAGCTCCCAGAAGAACGTTCCGCCCAGGCCCTGTTGGTCCTTGTAGGCCATCTTCCCGGCGATCGTCGACGGGGTGTCGTAGCTCCACCAGTCGCTGCCGCAGGAGGCGTAGGCGGTGCCGGCCACCGTGCCGTTGGCGGGGCACTTGGCCTTGAGGACCTTGTAGTCCTCGATGCCCTGCTCGTAGGTGCCCGCGGCGGGGCCCGTCGCGGTGCCGCCGGGGGCGGACCGATTGACGCCGGTCCAGCCGCGGCCGTAGAAGCCGATGCCGAGCAGGAGCTTGTTCGCCGGTACGCCCAGGGACTTGAGCTTCTGGATGGCGGCGTCGGAGTGGAAGCCGGGCTTGGGGATGCCGTCGTAGGAGGTGAGCGGCGAGTGCGGGGCCGTGGGGCCCTTGGCGTCCCAGGCGCCGAAGTAGTCGTACGTCATGGGGTTGTACCAGTCCACGTAGCGGGCGGCGCCCGCATAGTCCGCGGCCTCCAGCTTGCCGCCCGGCGAGCCGTCCGCGGTGATGGCGGCGGTCACCAGGCTGCTGCCGCCGAACCGGGCGCGCAGCGCGGCCATCAGGTTGCGGAAGGCGTCGCTCCCGCCGGCGTCGCAGGTCAGGCCGCAGGCGTTGGGGTACTCCCAGTCGATGTCGATGCCGTCGAACACCCCGGCCCAGCGCGGGTCGTTGACGAGGCCGTAACAGGAGTCGGCGAAGGCCGCCGGGTCCTTGGCGGCGTCGGCGAAGCCGCCGGACCAGGTCCAGCCGCCGAAGGACCACAGGATCTTCAGGCCCGGGTGGAGCTGTTTGAGCTTGCGCAGCTGGTTGAAGTTGCCGCGCAGCGCACCGGCGTCCCAGGTGTCGGCCTTGCCGTCGACGCTGCCCGCCGCGTCGTAGGCCTTGTCGTAGTCGGCGTAGGCGTCGCCGATGGCGCACTTGCCGCCCGTGACGTTGCCGAAGGCGTAGTTGATGTGGGTGAGCTTGTTCGCGGAGCCGGACGTCTCGATGTTCTTGACGTGGTAATTGCGGCCGTAGACGCCCCAGTTGGTGAAGTAGCCGACGACCTTGTGCCCGGCTCCCGTGTCGCCGGGACCGGAGTCGTCGGCACCGGCGGGAGCGGCGCTGAGGGCGGTGACGAGCAGGGCCGCGACGGCGGTGAGGGCGGCCGCGGGTCCGTACGGTCGGTGCATGGGTTCTCCTCGGTGGGGTGGGGAGATCAAGCGTTGGGGAACCGTAGAAGGACTAGACCAGTTGGGTCAATGGTTCGGACCAAAACGGGGGAGACCCCCGAGGGGGCTCCGTCACGATCCGTCAACCCGTGACGCAGAGCCCCCGATCGGGCATACTCCGAGTCGCCACAGCCGCAGGTCACGCCTAGTCCGAGACCCGGCAACGTGATCGTCGACTGGGCACCCACGGTGACGGCGCCGCCACCCTTGCGCGCCGGCCGCCGCAGCGCCCTGACAGGGAGGAGAGCGCCCCCATGACCGACCACGGCCCACAGCCGGTGGAGCGTCAGCTGCCCACCGAGGAGGCCCGCGATCTGATCGCGCTCGTACGCGAGCTCGTCCAGCGGGAGATCAGGCCCCGTGCCGCCGAGGAGGAGGACGCCGGGCACTTCCCCCGTGAGGTCTTCCGGCTGCTTTCCCGCTCGGGGCTGCTCGCCCTGCCGTACGCCGAGGAGTTCGGCGGCGGAGCGCAGCCGTACGAGGTCTACCTGCAGGTCCTGGAGGAACTCGCGGGCGCCCGGCTCACCGTGGGCCTCGGCGTCAGCGTGCACACGCTCGCCTGCCACGCCCTCGCCGGGTACGGCACCAAGGAGCAGCAGGCGGAGCACCTGCCCGCCATGCTGGGCGGCGGTCTGCTCGGCGCGTACTGCCTCTCGGAGCCGTCCTCCGGCTCGGACGCGGCCTCCCTGCGCACCCGCGCCACCCGCGACGGCGACACCTGGATCCTCGAGGGCACCAAGGCGTGGATCACCCACGGCGGGGTCGCGGACTTCTACACCGTGCTCGCCCGCACCGGCGGCGAAGGCGCCCACGGCATCACGGCGTTCCTCGTGCCGGGCGACGCCCCCGGCCTCACCGCGGCGGCGCCCGAGCGCAAGATGGGGATGAAGGGATCGCCCACGGCGCAGCTGCACTTCGACGGGGTGCGCGTACCCGACGCACGCCGCATCGGCGACGAGGGCCAGGGCTTCGCCATCGCCCTCTCCGCCCTCGACTCGGGGCGGCTCGGCATCGCGGCCTGCGCGATCGGCGTGGCCCAGGCGGCGCTGGACGAGGCCCTGGCCTTCGTCGAGGAGCGCCGGCAGTTCGGGCGGCCGCTCGCCGACTTCCAGGGCCTGCGCTTCCTGCTGGCCGACATGGCCACGCAGATCGAGGCGGGCCGCGCCCTCTACCTGGCCGCGGCGCGGCTGCGGGACCAGGGGCTGCCGTTCTCCAAGCAGGCCGCCATGGCGAAGCTGTTCTGCACCGACGCCGGGATGCAGGTCACCACGGATGCGGTGCAGCTGATGGGCGGTTACGGGTACACGGCGGACTTCCCGGCGGAGCGGTACATGCGGGAGGCGAAGGTTTTGCAGATCGTGGAGGGCACCAACCAGATCCAGCGGATGGTGGTGGCCCGGCACCTGGCCGGGCCCGAGTCCCGGTAGTTGCCGGTACTACGGCGCCCCGTCAGGGGCGCGGGAAACCGCGCGACCAGCCCCCACCGGCCCGAAGTTGATGTACCACCCCAGAGGTCCGGGGCGGAGCCCCGGGTAGTTCGGCTGCGGGCGCGTCGTGATTGCTCGCGCAGTTCCCCGCGCCCCTTCGGGGCGCGGGAATTGGCCTAGTGGGCGACCCGCAACGGCCGGGAGCCCGGGCCGCCGATGTGGGAGAACGGCTGGGTGCGCCAGTCCAGACTCTCCGGCAGCGTCAGCAGGAGCGCCGTGTCGAGCCCCTGGGCCTCCGCCGCGTCGTCCGCCGGGCCGGCCTCGTCCGCGCTGCTGCCCGAGCCCGGGCAGACCGTGAGCCCGAACGGGTTCCACGGGGACGGGCACAGGGCGTGCTCGGGAAGCGCCTCCTCGTCGGGGAGCAGCGCGATCGGCCGGGCGCAGGCCGGGCAGACCACCCGGAACATCTCGGTGATCTCGTAGCCCTCGTACAGGCCGCCGTCGCTCTCGTGATCGGTGCGTTCCGGGCTGGGCATAGTCTTTCTCCCCCTCGACTGTCCGGCCGGACCCCGTCTCGGCCACAGCAAGCACTTCCCTGGCGGCGAGGCCGGTAATCGCTCCGGCCGGGAGGACACGGGTGCATGCCTGTGGCGTTCATCACATACTTTGTGCGCCAGAGGTGCAGCCGACTGTGCCGGGCGCACGCGGACCCAGTAGGTTGATCCGCGTGGAGGAGTTGGACAGAGAGATCGTGGAACTGCTCGTCAAGGACGGGCGGATGAGCTACACCGACCTGGGCAAGGCCACCGGCCTGTCCACCTCGGCGGTGCACCAGCGCGTACGGCGTCTCGAACAGCGCGGCGTGATCCGGGGCTATGCGGCGGTGGTCGACCCCGAGGCGGTCGGGCTGCCGCTCACCGCGTTCATCTCGGTGAAGCCCTTCGATCCCAGTGCCCCCGACGACATCGCGGACCGACTGGCCGAGATCCCCGAGATCGAGGCCTGCCACAGCGTGGCCGGGGACGAGAACTACATCCTCAAGGTGCGGGTGGCGACGCCGCTGGAGCTGGAGCACCTGCTGGCCCGCATCCGCTCGCTGGCCGGGGTCTCCACGCGGACGACCATCGTCCTGTCGACCCCGTACGAGGCCCGGCCGCCGCGGGTGGGCTGACCGGCCCGGGGCAGAATGACCCCCATGAGCCAGTCCACTGAACCGCTCCGTACCGTCCTGCTGCGCAACGGCACCGTGCACAGTCCCGCCGACCCGTTCGCGACGGCGATGGTGGTGGAGCGCGGCAGCGTGGCCTGGGTCGGTTCCGAGGGGGCCGCGGACTCCTTCGCCGACGGGGTGGACGAGGTCGTCGACCTCGACGGCGCGCTCGTCACGCCCGCGTTCACCGATGCGCACGTGCACACCACCGCCACCGGTCTCGCGCTCACCGGTCTCGACCTCACCGGCGCCCGCACCCTCGGCGAGGCGCTCGACCGGGTGCGGGCGCACGCCGCCGCGCGCCCCGCGGACCGGGTGCTGCTCGGGCACGGGTGGGACGCCAGCCGCTGGCCCGAGCAGCGGCCCCCGTCCCGCCGGGAGCTCGACGAGGCGACCGGCGGGCGTCCCCTCTATCTGACCCGCGCCGACGTCCACTCCGCCGTTGTCACCACCGCCCTGCTCGACCTCGTCCCGCAGGTCGCCGCCGGCGACGGCGCACCGCTCACCGGTGACGACCACCACGCCGTGCGCGCCGCCGCGCTCGGCAGCATCGGTGCCGCCCAGCGCACGGAACTGCAGCGCGCCGCGCTGGCCCACGCGGCCTCGCTCGGCATCGGCTCCGTCCACGAGTGCGCAGGGCCGCAGATCTCCGGCACCGAGGACTTCACCGGTCTGCTGCGGCTGGCGGCCGAGGAGCCGGGCCCGCGCGTCACCGGCTACTGGGCCGAGGCCCTCGCCTCCGCAGCGGACGCGGAGCGCATCCGCGAGCTCGGCGCGCACGGCGCGGCCGGCGACCTCTTCGTCGACGGCTCGCTCGGCTCGCACACCGCCTGCCTGCACGCCCCCTACACCGACGCGCCCGGCCGCACCGGCACCGCGAACCTGGACGCCGCGGCCGTCGCCGCACACGTCGCCGCCTGCACCGAGGCCGGCATCCAGGCGGGCTTCCACGCCATCGGCGACGCCGCGCTCACCGCCGTCGTCGAGGGCGTGCGCGCCGCCGCCGACAAGATCGGCCTCGCCGCCGTCCGCGCCGCCCGGCACCGGGTCGAGCACGCGGAGATGCTCACCCCCGAACACATCGCCGCCTTCGCGGAGTTCGCCCTCACCGCCTCCGTGCAGCCGGCCTTCGACGCCGCCTGGGGCGGCGAGGACGGCATGTACGCGCAGCGCCTGGGCCGCGAGCGGGCGCGCATGCTCAACCCGTACGCCGCGCTGCTGCGCGCCGGGGTGCCCCTGGCGCTGGGCTCCGACAGCCCCGTCACCCCGCTCGACCCGTGGGGCACCGTCCGGGCCGCCGCCTTCCACCGCACGCCCGAGCACCGTGTCTCGGTCCGGGCCGCCTTCACGGCGCACACCCGCGGCGGCTGGCGGGCGATCGGCCGCGACGACGCGGGCGTGCTGGTGCCGGGTGCGCCCGCGGACTACGCGGTGTGGGCGGCGGGCGACCTGCTGGTGCAGGTCCCGGACACCCGGGTGGCCAACTGGTCCACCGACCCGCGCTCGGGCACGCCGGGGCTGCCGGACCTCACGCCGGGTGCTGCGCTGCCGGTGTGCTTGCGCACGGTGGTCGGGGGGCGGGTCGTCCACGAGGGACGGGTCTAAGCGGACCTTCACGCCCCGTAGGGGCGCGGACCTGACGGGGCGCCCCGCGCCCGAACGAGTGATGCGGAGATCATCGCGTACCGCCGAACGACGTGCCGTCGGCCTGTCGCGCCGGCGCCCCATCTGCCGTACTGACCTGCTGATTTGAGGAAGCCACGCAGGTGGCGAGGGTGTTGACACGGTGCGGCCTGCGGCCGGTAGGTTCTGCCGAGTCCACCACAGGACGTCCGGCCGGCAGATCTCCGCGCAGTCGTCGACCGTCCGCTGGGCCATGGGGCGGGGTGCCGGTCAGGCAGCCCGCCACTGGGAGCCAGGTCCAGCGTGCGGTGGCGAGGGATGGTTCCGCCCGTCCGGCAGGTGCGACCCGGGTGGGGCCCGGACGTTCAGTAGACAACGGCTCTCGGCCGCCGCAGCCAGCGGATGCCCGGGCCGGCCCGAAGGACGCCGGGCCCCCATTCAGCGGCTTCGGGTACGGTCGGCTTCTGCACCCCGAAGCTGTCAGGAAGGCGCGACCGTGCCCGCGGGCCCCGAAATCTCCCCCGAAGCCGCGGTGACCGATGCCGCACCGGCACCGGACACCACGGCCCCGGCACGCCCCCGCCGGGCCGTGCGCCTGGCCCGGCTGGCCCGCCGCGAGGCCCCCCGCACCGCCCTGGCGGCCGCCGCCGGGCTCGCCCTGGCCGCGGCCTTCCCGCCGTACGACGTGTGGCCGCTGTCCGTCGTCGCCGTCGCGGCGCTCGCGCTGCTCACCCGGGGGCGCACGGTGCGCCAGGGGGCGTGGACGGGCTTCGCCTTCGCGTTCCCCTTCTTCTTCTGCCTGCTGCGCTGGCTGCATGTCGTCGGCTACGACGCGGTGACGGGCCTGTCACTGGTCGAGGCGCTCTTCGTCGTCGCGCTCGGCGCCGGGCTCGCGCTGACCTCGCGGCTGCGCGGCTGGCCGCTGTGGGGTGCCTGTCTGTGGATCGCGCAGGAGTGGGCCCGGGACCGGGTGCCGTTCGGCGGCTTCCCGTGGGGCCGGCTCGCCTTCGCCAACACCGGTTCGCCCTTCACGCCGCTGGCGGCGCTCGGCGGGGCGCCGCTGGTGAGCTTCGCCGTCGCCCTCGCGGGCGGGCTGCTGGCGTACGCCGCGGCCGCGCTCTGGCGGGCGCGCGGCGCGGGGCGGAGGCTGCGTGCCCTGCTGCCCGCCGTGGAGGCGGTCGCCCTGGCGGTGGCCGTCTCCGTCGCCGGGTACGCCGTGCCGGTGCCCACGAAGGCCGACGGCACCGTGGACATCGCCATCGTGCAGGGCAATGTGGAGAAGCCCGGCATGGACTTCCTCGGCCGCCCGCTGATGGTCCTCGACAACCATGTCTCGGCGACGCTCCAGCTGGCCGATGACATCAGGGCGGGGAAGGTCAAGAAGCCCGACCTGGTCATCTGGCCGGAGAACTCCTCGGACCTGGACCCCTTCCAGTACCAGGAGGCGTACGACCGCATCGACTCGGCCGTGCGCTCGGTCGGCGTGCCCGTCCTCGTCGGCGCCCTCGTCGACCACCCGGGCAAGCCGGGCTACATCGACAACAAGGGCATCGTCTGGGACCCGCAGACCGGCCCCGGGGCCTCGTACGCCAAGCAGCACCCGGTGCCGTTCGGCGAGTACGTGCCGTTCCGGGCAGAGCTCAGCAAGGTCATCACCCGGCTCCAGCGCGTGCCCCGCGACTTCTACCCCGGCGATCACACGGGCGTGCTGCAGGTCGGCCCGGCCCGGCTCGGCGACGTCATCTGCTTCGAGGTCGCCTACGACGAGATCGTGCACGACACCGTCACGGCCGGCGCCCGGGCGCTCGTCGTGCAGACCAACAACGCCACCTACGGCCGCACCGGCCAGCCCGAGCAGCAGCTGGCGATGTCCAGGCTGCGGGCCGTCGAGCACGGCCGGGCCGTGGTGACCGCCGCGACCAGCGGCATCAGCGCCGTCGTGGCTCCCGACGGCCGGGTGCTGCAGCGCAGCGAGGAGTTCACCCAGGACGTGATCACCGCGCGCATCCCGCTGCGGGACGGCACGACCGTCGCGGACCGCGTGGGTGCGGGGCCCGAATGGGCGCTCGCTATGGTGGGCCTCCTGTCCTGCGCGGCCGCGATCCTGATCGGCCGGCGAGGACGACTGGACAAGAAGGGGCAAGAGTGAACGACGGTGGTCAGCGGCGATACGGTCCGCTCGGCACGACCTTGGTGATCATCCCGACCTACAACGAGGCGGAGAACATCGAGCCCATCGTCGCCCGGGTGCGGTCGGCCGTACCGGAGGCGCACGTCCTCGTCGCCGACGACAACAGCCCGGACGGCACCGGGAAGATAGCCGACGAGCTGGCGGCCGACGACGACCACGTCAAGGTGCTGCACCGCAAGGGCAAGGAGGGTCTCGGCGCCGCCTACCTGGCGGGCTTCCGCTGGGGCCTGGAGAACGGCTACGGCGTGCTGGTGGAGATGGACGCCGACGGCTCGCACCAGCCGGAGGAGCTGCCCCGGCTGCTCACCGCCCTCAAGGGCGCCGACCTGGTGCTCGGTTCGCGCTGGGTGCCGGGCGGCCGGGTCGTCAACTGGCCCAAGTCCCGCGAGTTCCTCTCCCGCGGCGGCTCCACCTACTCGCGGCTGCTCCTGGACGTGCCGCTGCGCGACGTCACCGGCGGTTACCGCGCCTTCCGCCGCGAGACGCTGGAGGGCCTCGGCATGGAGGAGGTGGCCTCCCAGGGCTACTGCTTCCAGGTCGACCTGGCCTGGCGCGCGGTCAAGGCCGGCTTCCACGTGGTGGAGGTGCCCATCACCTTCGTCGAACGGGAGCTGGGCGACAGCAAGATGAGCCGCGACATCGTCGCGGAGGCGCTGTGGCGGGTGACGTCCTGGGGCATCGGCTCCCGGGCCGCCAAGGCCGTGAAGGCGCTGGGCCGGGGCTGAACCGGCGGCAGCAGGACGACGAGGGGCGGGCACCGCGACGGTGCCCGCCCTTCGTCGTCGTCCGGGGGTGACTGGCCAAAACCCGGTTCCGTGCGGCGCGTTGACGTCCGTCGTGTTTCGGCCAATGAACTGCAGGAACACGCCGGAGTGCGCCATTCCCCGCGGGACCACCGGTGACAGCCGGGACGTCGGGCTGACACATTGGGTCAAGTGTCAACCAGTATCAGCCGATGAACGGGAGACGACCGTTGACCACCTCGCCCAGCAACCCGCTCTACACGTCGACGTTCTCCAGCACACCGACCGATGACCCCGGCGCCGTCCTGATCGACCTCATGCTCGGCCACATCTTCTCCGGCGCCCTGCGCACCGCCGTCGAACTCGGCGTCGCCGACTGCCTGGCCGACGGCCCGCTCACCCCCGAGGACATCGCCGGGCGCACCGGCGTCCACGCGCCGTCCCTGCGGCGGGTGCTGCGGCTGCTCGCCAGCCGCGGGGTCTTCAGCGAGGACGAGAAGGGGGCCTTCGGGCTCACCCCCGCCGCCGAGCTGCTGCGTGCCGACGCGCCCGTCTCCCAGCACGACGGCACGCTGCTGCTCACCAACGAGCTCTTCCAGCGCTCGGTCGCCGGGATGCCGGAGGCCGTGCGCACCGGCGTGCCGGCCTTCGAAGCGGCCTACGGAATGCCGCTGTTCGACTACCTGGCCACGCAGCCGGAGCTGCAGAAGCTCTTCGACCGGGGCATGTCCTCCTTCTCCGGCCCGCTGGACGACATCGTGACCGAGGCCTACGAGTTCCCCGCCGAGGGCACCGTCATCGACGTCGGCGGCGGCCGCGGCGGACTGCTGCGGGCCGTGCTGCAGCACAACCCCGGCCTGTCCGGCGTGCTGTTCGACCAGGAGCAGACGGTCCGGGAGCACATCCTCGACGTGCCCGAACTCGCGGGCCGCTGGCGCATCGAGCCGGGCGACTTCTTCTCGAAGCTGCCCGCGGGCGGGGACCTCTACCTGCTGAAGAACATCCTCCACGACTGGAGCGACGAGGACTCCGTGCGCATCCTGCGCGGCCTGCGCGAGGTGATGCGGCCGGGCGGCCGGCTGCTGGTGGTGGAAGCGGTGCTCCCTGCCGGGAACGAGCCGCACTACGGCAAGGCGGCGGACATCATCATGCTGTCCACGCTGTGGGGGAAGGAGCGCACCGAGGCCGAATTCGCTGCGCTCCTGCGGGAGTCGGGGTTCGGGGTGGTACGGGTCGTTCCGACTGCGTCGTGGCAGTCGATCGTGGAGGCCGAGGCGGTCTAGGCTGCGCCCGGCTCGACGGCTGCGGGTTGTCGGTGGCCGATCGCGCAGTTCCCCGCGCCCCTGACGGGGCGCCCAGGGTTGTGGGCAATCGTTCCGCCGGGCTGGGGGCACCTCCCAGCGGTAGCTGGGGGAGGGTGGGCACAACCCGACCACCGGGCAGCAACCACCCCGCGGCAACCCCGTTACGGGCAAAGGGCCTTCCGGGCTTCGCCCAGGACGTCCAGGACCTCCCGCGCGGCGGCGCGCACCGCTGCCGCGCCGGCGGACCGCCGCGGCTCGAACGCCGCCCGCACCGTCTCCCCGAGCAGATCCCCCTGCCGCTCCGGCGGCAGGGCGCCGGTGTCCGCCGTGAAGAAGAAGCCGATCAGCACGGAGTCGATCGCATACACCTGCTCCTCCAGCCGCTCCGCGGCCACCAGCAGGCCGTGCCGGCTCTGCGCGCGGACGATGTCCGCGAGCGTCGTGCGGATCCGCAGCTCCTCCGCCAGCGGCACCCCGGTGGGGGCGGTGGCGAGCAGTGCGCCCAGCACCTCGTCGTCCTCGGCGTGGATCGCCCGCACGATCGGCTGCCGGAGCCGCTCCAGGTACACGTACCGCAGCAGCCGGTGCGGGAGGACGCCCGCCGGGTCCTCCTCGATCCGGGCGGCCACGTCGCCGAGCATCGCCGCGAACTCGCGCCGCAGGAGCGTCGTGAAGAGCTCCTCCTTGGTCTTCCAGTGCAGATACAGGGTGCCCTTGCCGACCTGGGCCCGGCGGGCCACGTCGTCGACGGTGACCCGCTTGTAGCCCCAGCGCAGCAGCAGCTCGCGGGCCGCCCCCAGAATGCGCTCGGCGCGCTCGTCGTCCATGGGTCCGGAATGTAGCCGAAAACCGCCGTCCGGGACCTGTATGACTGAATTTCAAACTTGGTCACCCGGTATTGCGCGGTGTTACGGTCGCCGATATGACGCCACAGACGCCCCCCTCGTCTCACAGTTCACACCGTCCCCGCGCTCTGATCGTCGGTTCCGGCATCTCGGGCCTCACCACCGCCCTCGCCCTGCACCGGGCGGGCTGGGACGCGCTGATCGTCGAACGCGCCCCCCGGCGCCGCACCGGCGGCTACTTCGTCCGCTTCAACGGCCCGGGCTACCGGGCGGCCGAACGCCTGGGCATCGTCGGGGAGTTACCGGACCGGCGCCATCCCCGCGGGCGCGTGTACGAGGTGGACCACCGGGGCCGTCTCTCCCGCGGGCTGGCCTTCCCGAAGTTCATGGGCGGCACCCCGCTGCTCACCCTGCTCCGCAGCGATCTGGAGCAGGTGTTGTACGAGCAGGTGCGCGACCGCGTGGAGATCCGCTACAGCACGAGCCCGGTGCGCATCACCCAGGACCGGAACCGGGTGACGGCCGTGTTCGCCGATGGTGGCGAGGAGAGCGCCGACCTCCTCGTCGGGGCCGACGGCATCCATTCCACCGTCCGTTCCCTGGTGTTCGGGCCCGAGGACCTCTACCGCAAGGACTTCGGCCACGTCGTCGCGGCCTGTGTGATGGACCGGTCCATTCCGGGGCTGAAGGACGGCGACTGCATGATCGCCACCGATGCCGGCCGCGCCGCATGGATCACCAGCTACGTGGATCACCCGCCGGTGGCCTTCTTCGTCTACCGCACCCCCTGGCCCGCCGCCGAGGTCCGCAAACCGCCCGCCGATGCGCTGCGCGCCGCCTTCGCCGGGTTCGGCGGGCGCATCGTGCCGCCGATGCTGGCGGCGATGGACGGCGCGGAGTCCACCGCCTTCGACCAGGTCAGCCAGATCCACATCAACCGCTGGAGCCAGGGACGCGTGGTGCTCGTCGGCGACTCGGCGTGGTGCATGACGCTCCACTCGGGCCAGGGCTCGGGCATGGGCATCGCGGGCGGGGAACTGCTCGCCCGCAAGCTGGCAGAGCACCCCGGGGACATCGCCGTCGCCCTCGGTGCGTGGGAGCAGGAATTGCGCCCGGAGATCGCCAGACACCAGAAGACGGCGCTCTACATGCAGCACTACTTCATGCCGGCCAACACCGTCGGCAAGCTGGCTCGTGATGCGTTCGTCAGGGTCGCCTCCAGCCCCGGCACGCAGGCGGTGGGCCGGTTCCTGGGCGGTCTGCTGCGGCCGCAGGGTGCGGCGGCCGGGTTCCGCCGCGGTCCAGGCACACTTGAGGCATGACGTTCGGAGCACAGCAGCAGTCCGCCCGCAGCCGAGCAAGCCGTCCGCCCCGGGGCGGCGGCGCCCGCAGGCTCGTCCCGCTGGGAGTGGCCGTCTGGGCCGTCCTGGAGATCTGGCTGCTGACGCTCGTGGCCGGGGCGGCGGGCGGGGTCGCCGTCGCCGCCCTGCTGGCCGCGGGCGTGGTGGCGGGTGCGTACGTGATCAAGCGCGCGGGGCGGCGTGCCTGGCAGCGGCTGACCCGCTCGATGCAGCAGCCCCAGGAGCCGTCCGCCGCCGGCCGGGACGAGGTCGGCGGCCGGGATGGGGCGGGCGGCGGCAACGCCCTGACGATGCTGGGCGGGCTGCTGCTGATGGTGCCCGGCCTGATCTCCGACGTGGCGGGGCTGCTGTGCCTCTTCCCGCCGACCCGCAACCTGCTGCGCAAGGGCTTCGAGCGCCGGATGGGCCGTACGGCCCCGGCGCCGGGCTCGCTCGGCGACGCCTTCCGGCAGGCACGTATGCATCAGCCGGACGGCAAGGTCGTCCAGGGCGAGGTCATCCGGGACGACGAGCCCCCGGCGCCGCGCCACGGCGACCCCCAGCTGCCGCGCTGAGTCTTCGGTTCCATATGCACAAAAGGGCCCGGGCCGCTGCGAACGCAGCGGCCCGGGCCCTCTGTTCGGGTCTGTACCCCGCCGCCGTCAGGCGGACTTGCGGGTGTCCCGCGGATGCACCGCGATGTTCATGGCGCCGGAGCGCAGGACCGCCAGCCGTTCGGCCAGCACCTCCTCGAGCTCCTCGCGGGTGCGCCGCTCCATGAGCATGTCCCAGTGCGTACGCGCGGGCTTCCCCTTCTTCTCCTCGGGACCGTCCCCGTCCACCAGGAGTGCCACGGCGCCGCACGCCTTGCACTCCCACTCCGGCGGAATCTCCGCCTCCACCGAGAACGGCATCTCGAATCGATGGCCGTTCGGGCATGCGTACTCCACCGCCTGGCGCGGGGCCAGATCGATGCCGCGGTCGGTCTCGTAGCTGGTAACCACAAGTCGCGTGCCGCGGAGAGCTCGCTCACTCATGAATCGTGCCTCCCGGGCTTTGTCGCCCACAGGACAGGTGTCGCTGTCGTCGTCATCCGGTCAACGTCCGGTCGGCGGTGAAGATTCCCCGTTGAGGGACATGCGTCGCCCGTCGTGCCGCCCCTTTTGTACCCACCGGCGCCCGGTTTGTCACATCTGGCAATAGATGTCACCCTGCGCTTTTGATGCTTCAGCGCGCAGTAACGGTCCGTCCGGTGAATCAAAGGCGTACACTACCGGTTCGCATTTCCGGCGCCTGCACCAGGGCCCCTGTTCCGGATGCCACGGGCTCGCCGCGCACCTCCGGACGCGGGGCGAACAGCCGCAGGAAGAGCTGCGAGAGCGGGCCGATGGCCGCCGCGAACAGCACCGTCCCCACGCCGGCCGTGCCCCCGAGCAGGTACCCCGTCGCCAGCACCACGATCTCGATGCACGTGCGCACCAGCCGCACCGAGCGTCCCGTCCTGCGGTGCAGCCCGGTCATCAGCCCGTCGCGCGGGCCCGGGCCGAAGCGGGGTGTGATGTAGAGGCCTGTCGCCAGTGCGCACAGGACGACCGAGAACAGCAGCAGCGGCACCCGCACCCACAGCGACCCGGGCGCGGGCACCAGGCTCAGCGTGGCGTCCATGACCAGGCCGATCAGCAGCACGTTGGAGACCGTTCCCAGTCCCGGCCGCTGCCGCAGCGGGATCCACAGCAGCAGGACCGCGACCCCGACGAGGATCGTGGCCGTGCCGACCGACAGCCCGGAATGCCGTGCGATGCCCTGGTTGAGCACGTCCCACGGCGCCAGCCCCAGTCCCGCCCGCAGCTGCAGCGCGCAGCTGATCCCGTACAGCGTGAGCCCGCCGTAGAGCTGGACGAGACGGCGGGCGAGGTGCGACCCCCCTGATGCGGACAAGACTCCTCCTCGGTGGTTCCGGGCAGCTCCCGGCAGTGGTGCAAGTGGCCTGTGGCGTGACAGTCTGTGGACTGGGTCAAGACAAGATCCATGGCCAATCCCGGAAAGGTGGACCGGAACGATGAGTCAGTGGACTTCTTCGGTGGGGGCGACGCAACTTGCGCGCCTCCTCGGCTCGCAGCACTCCCGCGGCGGCACCGTGACGCCGCTGGGCGGCCGCCGGGCGCCCGCCTACCGGTCGCTCGCGGACGGCATCCGGCTGCTGGTCTTCGAAGGCCGCGTCCCCGTGGCCGCCCGGCTGCCCGCCGAGCGGGAGCTGGCCGCCGCCCTCTCCGTCAGCCGCACCACCGTCGCCGCCGCCTACGAGGCCCTGCGCGGCGAGGGGTTCCTGGAGTCCCGGCGCGGCGCGGGCAGCTGGACCGCCGTGCCCGCGGGGAACCCGCTGCCCACGCGCGGCCTGGACCCGCTGCCGCCGGAGGCCGCCGGCTCGGTGATCGACCTCGGCTGCGCCGCCCTCACCGCCCCCGAGCCCTGGCTGACCCGCGCCTTCCAGGGCGCCCTCGGCGAACTTCCGCCCTACGCCCACACGCACGGCGACTATCCCGCGGGCCTGCCCGCGCTCCGCCAGGCCCTGGCCGACCGCTACACCGCCCGCGGCATCCCCACCATGCCCGAGCAGATCATGGTCACCACCGGGGCCATGGGCGCCGTCGCCGCCATCTGCAAGCTGCTGGCCGGGCGCGGCGAGCGGGTCGCCGTCGAGTCGCCCTCCTACGCCAATGTCCTGCAGCTGATGCGCGAGGCCGGGGCGCGGCTGGTGCCCGTCGCCATGGCGGACCGGCTCGCCGGCTGGGACCTGGCGGCCTGGCGCCAGGTGCTGCGGGACGCCGCCCCGCGCATGGCCTACGTCATCGCCGACTTCCACAACCCCACCGGTGCCCTCGCCCCCGAGGAGCAGCGCCGCGAGCTCGTCGAGGCGGCGCGGGCCGCGGGCACGGTGCTGATCGCCGACGAGACCATGTCGGACCTGGTGCTCGACGAGGACGTGGAACTGCCGCGTCCCGTCTGCGCCTTCGACCCCGCGGGCAGCTCTGTCATCACCGTCGGCTCGGCCAGCAAGTCGTTCTGGGCCGGCCTGCGCATCGGCTGGGTGCGGGCCGCGCCCGACATCATCCGCAGCCTCGTCGCCGCCCGCGCCTGGGCCGACCTGGCCACCCCCGTGCTCGACCAGCTCGCCGTCACCTGGCTGCTCAACACCGAGGGCTGGGAGGAGTCCATCGCCATACGGCGCTCCACGACCCGCGAGAACCGCGACGCGCTCGTCGACGCGCTCCAACGGCACCTGCCCGACTGGGAGTACACCGTCCCGCACGGCGGCCTGACCCTGTGGGCGCGCACCGGCGGACTCTCCGGCTCACGGATCGCCGAGGCGGGGGAGCGGCTCGGGGTGCGGGTGCCGTCCGGGCCGCGGTTCGGGGTCGACGGTGCCTTCGAGGGCTATGTACGGCTGCCGTTCACCGTCAACGGGGCGGTCGCCGAGGAGGCCGCCACCCGGCTGGCCGAGGCCGCGCACCTGGTGGCCAGCGGGGCGACCGCGGCGGCCGAGACGCCGCGCACCTACGTGGCCTGATCCGCCGCCGGGTACGCCGGGGTCGTCGGGACCGTCGGGAAAACCGCCTCCGGCAGCAGGTCCAGCACGGCCTGCCGCTGGGCCTCGCCGGCGTCCTCGTCGTACGGGTCCGGGGTGGCCGGCACCTGCAGGCGGTGCACGGGACCGGAGCCCAGCCGCGCGTAACCCCGGCCCGGCGGCACGTCGTCGACGGTCGTGGAGCGGGCGGGGGTGCCCAGCGCCGCGAGCACCTGCTCGGAGGTGACCCCGCCGAGCAGCACCCGGGCGAGGGCCTGGGTGCGCACCTGGGCGTCCAGCAGCCCCTCGGCGTCGAGCTGTTCGCCGATCGCGACGGTGACGTTCGCGACCCGGCCGTTGAACAGCGGCACCTGCAGCAGCATCTGCGGGTCGGGGCGTCCCTGGGCGGCGGCGAGGCGGCTCAGCGCCACGGGCCGGTCCACGACGATCCACAGCGGGCGGCGGGCGTCCTCCGGCACCGGATGCCCCTGCTGCCGTGCCGAGTTGACGGCCATGAGGCGCCGCTCCGTCTCGTGCCCCGCCCACTCCAGCACGGCGAGGGCCCCGGTGAGCGAGGATTCCACGGCCAGCACCCCGTGGCGCCCGGCGAGCGCCGCGTACTCCCCGGTGCCGCCGCCGTCCACGATCACCGCGTCGCCGTGCGGGAGCGCCTGGAGCAGGACCGAGCGCAGCAGGGTCGTGACGCCCGCACCCGGCCGGCCCAGCGCCAGCAGGTGCGGTTCGGCGGAGCGCGGGCCCGTGCGCCACACCACGGGCGAGGCGTCGTGCAGCTCGTCGCCGTCGGCCACCGGCAGGGTGCGCTGGACCGCCTCGGGGTCGGTGAAGCCCAGCACGGTCTCGCCGGGGGCGGTCACGAAGCGCTGGGCGCGGACGTCCGTCGGCAGCGGGGGCAGCACGGTGAGGCACAGCCGGTTGGCGGACTCGTCCCAGTCGAAGCCGTACTCCCGGTCCCGCCCGGCCTTGAGGCGCAGCAGCTGCTCGATCCGGGCGCGGGAGGCGTTCTCGCCGTCGGTGAACCAGCCCGGGTAGCGCAGCTGGAGCGCGGCCAGCCGCCCCCGGTCGTCGAAGACGTACTCGTCGAACGCCTTCCGCCAGCTGCCCCCGTGCTCGTACAGCGGGCGCGGGTCCTGCGGGTCGGACAGGTAGGGCACCAGGGCCTCGTAGAGCGCCTGCAGCCGGGCCGCCTCGGCGGGCTCGGGGTCCTGCGTCCGCTGAGTCCGCCGGGCGCGGCCGGCCCAGGCGCCGGCCGCCAGCAGCGAGACCGTGGCCAGCGGCGGCCCGTACGGCACCAGCGCCACGATGGCCAGGCAGGAGGCCGCCAGGAGCACCGCCGAGCCGCGCCGCTCCCGAGGGGTCTCCGCCCACCGCCGCCGCCCGGAGACGGCCAGCGCCTGCAGGCCGCGGGTGATGACGATCAGCGGGTGGAAGACGTCCCGGGCACTCTCGGCGACCGTCTGTGCGAACTCCCGGCCCTGCGGCAGCCGGGGGCTGCGGTGCACGGTGCGCGGAAGTCCTCGCCGGCCCACGTCGGTCTCCTGACGGGCGCCGCTAGAACTTGATCCCGCCCAGCAGGCTCGCCAGGCTGGCGCCGCCGGCCTTGATGCTCGGGGCGATCCCGGTGCTGGCGAGGTAGAAGCCGAACAAGGAGCAGACGATCAGGTGCGAAGCCTTGAGCCCGTCCTTGCGGAAGAACAGGAACACCACGACACCGAGCAGGACGACGCCGGAGATGGAGAGGATCATGGGAATCTCCTGGGTGCTGGGGGACGGTCACCATGAGCTCCTCCAGCTTCACAGAATGCGTCAGCACGGCAACTGTTGGTAACCCGAGCGGAGGACCGCCCACCATGACCGGACCCACCCCCGAGTCGACCGAGCCCGCCCACGACCCCGAGGTGCTCCAGCTCGCGGCCAAGGTCTTCGACCTGGCCCGGCACGGTGACACCGCCACCCTCGCCGCCTACGTGGACGCAGGCGTCCCGGTCAACCTCACCAACGACCGCGGCGATTCGCTCGTCATGCTTGCCGCCTACCACGGGCACCCCGACGCCGTCACCGCGCTGCTGGACCGCGGCGCCGACCCCGACAGGACCAACGACCGCGGCCAGACGCCTCTCGCGGGCGCGGTCTTCAAGGGCGAGGAGGAGGTCGTGCGCATCCTGCTGGCACACGGCGCCGACCCGTCCGCCGGGACGCCTTCCGCTGTGGAGGCGGCGCAGGTCTTCGGGCGCCAGGACCTCATGGAGCTGTTCCGCGGCAACGGGTGACGCAACGTCAACTCCCCATGGGCAGCGCCTCCTTAAGGGGCGCGAAGCGCCCATACCGTCTCCACCGTGTCCGCATCCTCCGGCCCCTTGTCCTCGCGGTAGCGGATCAGCCGGGCGAAGCGCAGTGTCACGCCCGCCGGGTAGCGCGAGGACCGCTGGAGGCCGTCGAAGGCTATTTCCACGACCAGTTCGGGCCGGACGGTCACCACATGGCCGTCGTCCTGCACCGCCAGCCCCAGCAACTGCTCGGTCTGCCAGGCCAGGATGGCGTCCGTCATCCCCTTGAAGGTCTTGCCGAGCATGGCGAACGAGCCGTCCGGCCGCCGCGCCCCCAGGTGCAGATTGGACAGCTTCCCCGTCCGCCGCCCGTGCCCCCACTCGGCCGCGAGCACCACCAGGTCCAGGGTGTGCACGGGCTTGACCTTCACCCAGGACGCCCCGCGCCGGCCCGCGGCGTACGGTGCCTCCAGCGCCTTGACCAGCACGCCCTCGTGGCCGCGCCGCAGCACGTCCGCCGCGAACTCCCGTGCCGCCGCCCGGGCCCCCGGGTCCGCGGGGTCCTCCACCGCCAGCCGCCGCACCCGCATCGGCACGGGCACCACGCGCGCCAGCTCCGCGTGCCGCTCGCGCGTCGGCAGGGCGAGCAGGTCGCGGCCGTCCACGGACAGCGCGTCGAAGAAGACCGGCGAGAGGGGCACGGCCGTGCCGGCCACCGGCTGCCGGGTGCCCACCCGGCCCGCGACCTCCTGGAACGGCCGCGGCCGGCCCGTCCCGTCCAGGGCGATCACCTCGCCGTCCAGCACGGCGGACGCCACCGGCAGCGCCCGTGCCGCCGCGGCCAGTTCCGGCAGCCGGCCGGTGATCTCGTCCAGGGTGCGGGTGTAGACGTGGATCTCGTCGCCGTCCCGGTGCACCTGCACCCGGATGCCGTCCAGCTTCTCCTCCACCGCGCACGGGCCCACCCGGTCCAGCGCCTCGTCGAGGTCCGCGGCGCTCTGCGCCAGCATCGGCAGCACCGGGCGCCCCACCTCCAGCCGGAACTCCGCCAGGGCGGCGGGGCCCCGCGCCAGCAGGGCACGGGCCACGGTGCCCAGCGAACCGCCGAGCATCACCGCACGCCGGACGTCCTCCGGCGGTGCGCCCGCTGCCGCCGCGAGGCCCTCGGCGGCCAGCGCGTCCAGGGCGCCCTGGCGGAGCTCGCCGCCGATGAGACGGAGCAGGAAGTGCTGCTCCTCCGCCGTGGCGCGGGCCAGCAGGGCGTCCACCCGGCGCTTGCGTTCGGCCTGTGCGCCCTGGCCGGCCACGGCGGCGATGCCGGTGAGGGCGGCGTCCACCTCGGTGACGGTCAGGGCGGGGGCGGCGGCAGGGGCGGGGGCGGTGCGGAGGGTGCTCCAGCCGACGCCGGTGCGGCGCTGGGGGAGGCGGCCGGCCAGGTACGGGATGACGACCGGGGCGTCCTCCGGTGCGGCACGACGGAAAAGGTCCGCCAGGAGGCGGACCTTTTCCGAGCGGGAGCGGGTCGCGGCGACGGCCGCGGAGACGCGGGCGAGGTCGGCCAGGAGCATGGCTCCATCGTGCAGCGGGCGCGCCGCGGGTGCAGGTCAGGGACCGGGGCGGATCCTCCCGCGGCCCGCCCCGTCGCTGATCCGGATCAGCACCGCCACCATCAGCCAGTTGGCCACCAGGGACGAACCGCTCTTCGCCAGGAAGGGCAGGGCCTTGCCCGTCAGCGGGATCAGGCCCATCACACCGCCCGCCACCACGAAGACCTGCAGGGCCAGCGCGCCCGCCAGGCCCACCGCCAGCAGCTTGCCGAACGGGTCGCGCGAGCGCAGGGCCACGCTCAGGCCGCGCTGGACCATCAGCCCGTACAGGGTGAGCACCACCATCACCCCGGCCAGACCGAGCTCCTCGCCCACCGTGGTGAGGATGAAGTCGCTGCGGCCCGCGAAGCCGATCAGCTCCGGGTGGCCCTGGCCGAGGCCGGTGCCCGTGACGCCGCCGCTGCCGAAGCCGAACAGCGCGTTCGCCAGCTGGGTGGAGACCCCGCTGCCCGGCTTGTACGCGTCGAAGGGGTGCTGCCACGCCAGGATGCGGCCCTTGACGTGCGGCTCCATCGAGCCGACGACGACCGCGCCGACCGACGCCATCAGCACGCCGACGATCACCCAGCTGCCGCGCTCGGTGGCCGCGTAGAGCATCACCACGAACAGGCCGAAGAAGATCAGCGAGGTGCCCAGGTCCCGTTCGATGATCAGGACGAACAGGCTCAGCAGCCACACGGCCAGGATGGGCCCCAGCTGGCGGCCCGGGGGCAGCCGGATGCCGAGGACCTTCCGGCCGGTGAGCGCGAGCGCGTCGCGGTGGATGACCAGATAGCCGGCGAAGAAGACCGCGATCATGGTCTTGACGAACTCGCCCGGCTGGAAGGACAGCGGGCCCAGGAAGATCCAGCGCTTGGCGCCGTAGGTGTCGCCGGGGAAGAAGGCCGGCGCCATCAGCAGCACCAGGGCGACCGCCATCATCAGGTAGATGTAGCGCTGCAGCCAGCGGTGGTCCTTCAGCAGCACCAGCACGGCGACGCAGACCGCCACCCCGATGACCGTCCACATCAGCTGGCCGGAGGCGGTCGGGGCGGAGTTGAACCGTTCCTTGTAGGAGTAGTCCAGCCGGTAGAGCAGCACCAGCCCGAGCCCGGACAGCAGCACGGCCAGCGGCAGGATCAGCGGGTCCGCGTACGGCGCCCAGCGGCGCACCGCCAGGTGCGGCACCAGGGCCAGGCACACCATGCTGGCCGCGAATCCGGCGAGCCCGCCGGGGATGCGGCCGGTGGTCGAAAGGCCCGTGTACGCATAGCCGGCGACACAGATCAGCACGCCGAAGCAGAGCATGACCGCCTCGTGGCGGCGCCACTTCGCCGAGGCCGCGCGTGCCTCGGCGGACACGCCGCTCCCGTCGTCGCTCTCGACTCGTACGGTTTCCACGGTCACACCGTCCATGATCCTCGGGGTCGGCTGAAGACCCGCTGCCGCTCCGCCGCCGGGGTCCCGGCACCGTCGTCGGCCACCTCCGGCACCGCCTCCCGCGCCCGCTCGTCCGGGGACGCGCGCACGGGCGTCCGTGCAGCGGCACGGGCACGTCGGCGGTGACGGTCAAGCGTACGCGGGGTGCCGGGCATCCGGCGGCGCCAGGTCCGCCGGTCCGGCGGCCGGGGCGGAGTCACGCCCTCCGGCGTGGGTGCTGCGTGACGGCGCGTGACGTCGCGCACACTCGGTGGTGGCGGCCGTAACCGGCCGACAACGCGTCGAGTTGACGCGACGGAACACGGTGGAAGAAGAACGATTCGCACGCAGGACGGAGCAGTGGTCTCAGCCATGAGCAAACGCCAGAAGGGCCGCCGGCACCGCCGGGTCAACCGCACCCCGCGCCCCATGGGCGCCGCCTCCCGCCCGTACGCCCCGCGGCCGGAGGCGCGGCCCGAGCCCCAGCGGGTGCTCCCCGCCCTCGGCCGCCACGAGGCCCGCACCTGGGACGGCCTGCAGGCCTGCGGGGACGGGGGAGCCTCCGTCGACGAACTGTGCGCGTCCGTGGGCTATCAGTCGCGCACGATCCTCAAGCACGTGCAGGGCCTCGCGGGCCACGGCCTGGCGGAGCTGCGCGGCGACCGCTGGTACGCCAGCCGCTGAGACGGCGGTATGTCGCGCCCCGCAAGGGGCGCGGGGAACTGTGCGGGCACGTCGTGGTTGCTCGCGCAGTTCCTCCCCCAGCGCCCCTTGCGGGGCGCTGTTACAGCAGCCTCCAGGGTGCGAACACATTGCGTGCCCCCTCCAGGGCCGGCGCCAGCTCCGGATGGTGGCGCAGCAGGACATCGCCCAGCGAGGTGCGGTCGATCCACTCCAGGCCCTCGGCCGTGTAGACCTCCGGCCGGTAGTCGGCGGTGAAGAAGCGGTCGCTCTTCAGCCGCCGCGCCGTCATCAGCGCGAGCATCCGGAACGCCGTGTCGCTGAACGCGAAGCCGCGCGGCCGGGGTTCCGCGTACAGGCCGACCAGGGTGTCGACCCGCTCCAGCCGCCCGCCGTAGACCTCGCGCAGCTCACCGGCCAGGACGGTGTCCCCGCCCGTGAGCTCGTCGAAGCTGCGCACCGGCGGCCGGTGCAGCGCCGCGCGGAGGGCGGTGTAGCGGGGGACGCCGCGCTCGCGGTCGCGCAGCACGTCGACCGTGCCGAGGTCGATGCGCTCCCCGGAGACGCGCACCAGCTCGCGCAGGCAGTCGGGATGGTTGTGCAGGACGACGTCGCCCGCGTGCATGGTGCCGAAGGAGTAGAGCAGGTCGGCCGTGCCCCAGCGGTCGACGGCCTTGCGGGTGGCGAGCGCCTGGAGCGGTTCGAAGTCCGTGCGCTCCACGAGGTCGCCCGTCAGGTGCGAGCGGATCTCGTACTCGTCCCGGATCATCGGGTGCATCCGGTGGGCGGCGACGGCCTCCTCCGTCATCGCGTACGGGGCCGTGTGGTGCCGGGTCGGCGAGCCCGGGATGCCGAACAGCGTCTCGCCCCGGCCGAACCGCCGCACGCGGCGGCGCAGCCGGGCGGGGAGCACCCCGTACCAGTCGAGGTGCATCGCGGCCCGGGTCACCGGCCGGTCGACGGCGGCGGGCATCCACTCCACCGTGTGGATCTTGGCCATGACGGCGGTGACGACCAGCCGCGCCGTCTGGAAGAGGCGCTCGTCGTCCCAGGTGGGGTGGGCCGAGGCGATCCGGTCGCAGACCGCGTTGTGCTCCTTGGCGAAGAGCGTGTGCAGCAGCGACAGGCCGGCCCAGTAGTCCTCGTTGAAGCCGGTGCGGTCGATGCCGGACAGGCCCGCCCGTTCCTCGTCCGGCAGTCTGCCGTCCACGACGGCGAGTCTGCCGCCCTCGCCGGTGCGCAGCGCCCGGCACTGCTCCTCGTCCGACCCGTAGATCTGCGAGCCGTCCCACCAGTGGGTCACCGTGTTCGCGTAGGCGGGCGGCAGGGAGGCGTCGGCGGGGCCTGCCGGGTCGGGCAGGGTGCGGCGCAGCAGCATCGGGCACTGCGGCCAGTCGTCGTCGGCGGCGAGGGGGACGTCCAGCGGCGGGGCGGCGGGCCGGTCCCCGTGATGGAACCAGCCGTGCTGCTGGAACTGGAGCCAGGCCGCGGCCAGCAGGTTGAGCGTCGGGGCCGGGCGGAAGCCCGTGGTGCGGGCCAGGAGCCGCCGGCTCACCTCGCGCGGGCTGGGCGAGAACAGGCCGTCGTCCTCGGGTTCGGGGAAGGCCTGCGGCAGCGCGCAGTTGCGGTCGAAGCGGGTGCCCGCGCGGCCCATGGCGGTGTCGGAGGGGCAGGAGCCCGACCCGTCGTAGCCGCGGTGGGGCAGCAGTTCGCGGGCCGGCTCCGGGGGCCGTGCTCCGCCGTGGGCGTCGTACAGGTTGTGGGCGCGCAGCAACCGGCGCTGCCGGCGCAGCTCCAGGAGCGCCAGGGGGAGGGGCAGGGCGTGCCATTCGCGGCGCGGGCGGGGGGCCTGGGTCATCGGTCGCTCTCCAGGACGGGCGGGGGGACGGTGCGGGCCGGGGACCGGTGGGCGCGGTAGCCGATCCGCAGGCGGGTGGTGTCGAAGGTGTGCGGCAGCGGTTTGCGGTGGGTCAACCGCACGCCCGCGACGGCCAGTTCGCCGCCGCGCAGGAACTCCGCGACGAAGCCGGTGGCCAGCAGCAGCCCCAGTTCCATGCCGCTGCACCGGGCCTCTCCTCGGCTGAAGGGGCTGACGGCCCAGTCCCGCTCGGCCGTGCCGTCCATCCACTTCTCGGGCGCGAACCGGTGCGCGTAGTCGAGCCGTTCGTCGTCGCGGGCGTGGAAGGCGGCGGGCACCAGGACGTTCATCCCGCCCGGCGCGACCGCCGTCCGCCAGCGGGTCTCGGCCGTGGTGCGGCGCAGCAGGCTGGGCACGGGTGCCCACAGCCGGGCCGCGTCCTGGATGCAGGCGCGCACGTAGGGCATGGCCTGGAAGCCGGCCACCGTGCGCGGGCCGTGCCGCCGGTCGGCGTCGGCGACCTCGGCCGCGGCGCGGCTGTGGTGCTCCGGGTGCGTGGCGAGCAGGGCCAGGGTCTGCACGACGGCGCTGTGCACCACGGCCAGGGCCATGAACCACTGGGTGAGCTGGCTCTCGGGCGCGGTCTCGGGGCCGCGGGGCGCGCTGCGGAACAGCCCGGTCAGGCTGCGCGGGTCGGCGTCGCACAGGTAGCGCGACTGGCGCTGCATCATCGTCCGCCGGGTCCTGCGGGCCCGGCCCGTGCGCCAGCGCCGGGCGCCCATCCAGTTGGCCTCGGCGAGGAGTTCGCCCAGGAGGCGGGAGAACTCCGTGTCGTCGGCGGCCGCTTCGCCCAGGAAGCAGCGCCGCCCGATCCGCTCGAAGCGCTCGCGCACCACGTCGGCCGTCAGCCCGGCCTCCGCCTCGGGGCCCAGCAGCCTGCGGGCCTCCTCGCCCACGACCCGCAGGAAGTGGCCCGCCAGCCGGTGCACGTCGCAACCGGCGTCCAGCACTGCGTCGTTGAAGGCGCGGCGGGCGGTGCGCTGGCGGCCGTGCGAGGCGACGAGGGCATCGGGCTGCACGGCCGCGAAGCCGTTCACCTTCTCCCAGGTGTCCACCGCGTAGACGTCCACCGGCCCGGAGAGCACCTGCCGGGCGTCCTCGGCGTCCAGCACCAGCAGGGTGGGGCCGCAGGTGCCGTGCACCACGACGGGCCCGCGGCCGTGCCTGCGGCGCAGCCCGCGCATCGCCTCCAGCCGCCGCCGCCCCGGGTCCAGCCGGGCCATGAGCCGGGCCATCCGGGGACGGCAGCGGAAGACGCCCTTGAGGTGGTCGGGGAGGAAGTACACGAGGGCCAGCCGCAGGTTCTCGCCGGCCGAGGCGACGGGCAGCCCGCCTTCCCCGCCCGTGCCGCTGCGGGCGCCGTTCGCCGTGCTCATGCGGCGGCCCTCCCGCGGTGCGGCGGCCGCGGGGCGCGCGGCGGGCCGTCGGGCCCGGAGTCCCGTGCGTGCGGGGCGAGTTCGGCGGGGCGGGACGGCAACGGCTCGGCGGCGGTTGCGCGTACGGACGTCATGCCTCGTACCTCTTGGGGTGGGGGCCGGTCGGGAGAGGGGAGCATTGCCACTTCCCGTCGCGCGAAGCCACGGCAGCCGAAGATCACCTGAGTATTCATCCGCGCGGGTGAACAGCCCCGGGCGGGCGCGGCGTTGCGGAACCGGGGGCTCTACCTTCACCGCATGCATGACATGGATGAGATGATCCGACGTATCCGCCGGGACATGAACGTGCAACTCCGCAAGCGGGCCGGCCGGGCGGCCGAGCCCCCGGCCGGTGAGGCGGATCCGGAGCCGGGGCCGCACACGGGGCGCCCCGTAAGGGGCGCGGGGAACTGCGCGACCGGGCACGACGCGCCCGCAGCCGAAGTCCCGGGGCTTCGCCCCGCCCCCCGAGAACTTTGACTGCGGGCGCGTCGTGGTTGCTCGCGCAGTTCCCCGCGCCCCTTACGGGGGGCGGTGCGCGGTCAGCGGCGCAGCCTCGCGCTGCCCAGGCCCGCCAGGGCCAGGGCCGTCAGGAAGGCCACGGCTCCGACGATGACGTTGCTGACGACGGCACGGGTGACGAACGCATGGCCCGCCACCACGAAGGGGGCGATGATCGCCCACGCGCCGATGCCCAGGGCGGCCCAGCTCATGGAGTGTGTGCGTTCGTACGCGGGACCGATGCCTACCAGACAGGCAAAGGCGACACCGGTGATCAGGTTGGTGATGGTCAGCGTGGGTGCGGCGTTGAAGCCCACAATCCATGGTGAAGCGGCCAGATAGATGCCACAGAGAACGGCCAGGGCCTCGACGGCCTGGGCGGCGGGGGTCGCCGTCGTCTCCTCGGAGTGGGCGCGGAGCGCCATGATGTCCGGGTGCTGGTCGATCCGGGGCGACGTAGGGGCGGTCACATCAGCCACCTTCTTTCGCTGTCAAGTCGGACCTGTCCCTATTTTAACCCAATTCCCCCTGAATTCACCCGAATGGGGAGGGTGGAATCCGGGCCGGCCCGGGCCAACGCTCATAGGACGTTCGCCGGGCGGAAAGATCCACGTGGCCCGCACCACGCGCGCAGGGCCGACAACAGCCGTATGCGGGTCGCCATCGTCACCGAATCGTTTCCGCCGGACGTCAACGGCGTCGCCCACTGCGCCTGGCAGACCGCCCGGCACCTGCGGCGCCGCGGGCACGAACCGCTCGTCGTGACCCCGGCGGGCGCCGGGCACGCCGCCGGGGACCCGGACGGCGCGCCCTGCCCGGTCGTGCGGGTGCCCTCGCTGCCGCTGCCCGGCTATCCGCAGGTCCGGGTCGCCCTGCCGGGCCGTCGCCTGGCCGGCGCGCTGGCCGCGCACCGCCCCGACGTCGTCCACCTCGCGAGCCCCTTCGTGCTCGGTGCGCGCGGCATGGCGGCCGCCGCCCGGCTCGGCGTGCCGGCCGTCGCCGTCTACCAGACCGACCTCGGCGGCTACGCCCGTACCTACCTGGGCACCGGCGAAGGCGTCGCCTGGCGCCGCATCAGGGCCGTGCACCGCGCCGCCGACCGCACCCTCGCCCCGTCCACCGCCGCCGCCCGCGACCTGATCGGCCACGGCGTCCCGCGGGTGTGGCTGTGGCCGCGCGGAGTGGACTCCGAGCGCTTCCACCCCGCCCACCGCGACCTGGAGCTGCGGCGCGCCCTCGCCCCCGGCGGGGAGCTGATCGTCGGCTACGTCGGCCGCCTCGCGCCCGAGAAACGGGTGGAGTTGCTCGCCCCGGTCTGCGCCCTGCCCGGCGTGCGCGTGGTCGTCGTCGGCGACGGCCCGCACGCGGCCCGGCTGCGGGCCGCCCTGCCCGGGGCGCGCTTCCTCGGCACCCGCACCGGCCGCGAACTCGCCCGCATCTTCGCCTCGCTCGACGTCTTCGTGCACCCAGGCCCGCAGGAGACGTTCTGCCAGACGGTCCAGGAGGCGCAGGCCAGCGGCGTCCCCGTGGTGGCCCCCGCGGCGGGCGGCCCGCTGGACCTGGTCGAGCATCTGCGCACCGGGCTCCTGGTCCGCCCGCACGACGCGGAGGCGCTGCGCGAGGCGGTGCTCACCCTGGAGTCGGGGCGCCGCCGCCGGGCGGAGTACGGACTCGCCGGCCGTCGCTCGGTGCTGGGCCGCACCTGGACGGTGGTGGGGGATCTGCTGCTGCGGCACTACGCGGATGTTCTGGCCGAACGGGCGGTCCGCCCGGCGGCGTGCAGCGCCCCGTAAGGGGCGCTGGGGGAGGAACTGCGCGACCAGCCCCCACCGGCCGGCAGTTGACGCACCACCCCGGGGGTCCGGGGCGCAGCCCCGAGCACGTCGACTGCGGGCGCGTCGTGGTTGCTCGCGCTCACGGGGCGCCCCTCACGGGGCGCAGCCCCACAATGGCTGCATGGCAGAACGCTGGGAGTTCTGGATCGACCGCGGTGGCACCTTCA
>NZ_JABBXF010000045.1 GCF_013030945.1 Streptomyces morookaense
TCACGGGGCGCCCCTCACGGGGCGCAGCCCCACAATGGCTGCATGGCAGAACGCTGGGAGTTCTGGATCGACCGCGGTGGCACCTTCACGGACGTGGTCGCCCGCCGCCCCGACGGCCGGCTCGTCACCCGCAAACTGCTCTCCCACGACCCCGCCCACCACCGTGACGCAGCCGTCGCCGGCATCCGGCAGACCCTGGGCCTGGGCCCGGACGACCCCGTCCCCGCCGACCGGATCGCGGTCGTCAAGATGGGCACCACCGTCGCCACCAACGCCCTGCTGGAACGCAAGGGCACCCCCACCGTGCTGGTCGTCACCGAGGGCTTCCGCGACGCGCTGCGCATCGCCTATCAGAACCGCCCGCGCCTGTTCGACCGCCGCATCGTGCTGCCCGAGGCGCTCTACGACCGGGTCGTGGAGATCCCCGAACGGGTCGGCGCACACGGCGAGATGGTCCGCCCGCTCGACCTGGACGCGGCCACCGACGCCCTGCGCGCGGCCCGCCGCGACGGCTTCGCGAGCGCCGCCGTCGTCCTGCTCCACGGCTACCGGTACCCCGCGCACGAGCAGCAGGTCGCCGCGGCGGCCCGCGCGGCCGGGTTCTCCCAGGTGAGCTGCTCGCACGAGGTCAGCCCGCTGATGAAGCTCGTGCCACGCGGCGACACCACCGTCGTCGACGCCTACCTCTCGCCGATCCTGCGCCGCTACGTCGACGACGTGGCCCGCGAACTGCCCGGCGTCCGGCTGATGTTCATGCAGTCGAACGGCGGGCTGCGCGAGGCGCGGCACTTCCGCGGCAAGGACGCCGTGCTGTCGGGCCCCGCGGGCGGCGTGGTCGGCATGGCCCGCACCTCCGGCGAGGCCGGGTACGAGCGGGTGATCGGCTTCGACATGGGCGGCACGTCGACCGATGTCGCGCATTACGCGGGCGAGTTCGAGCGGGCCTTCGGCACCGAGGTCGCCGGGGTGCGCATGCGCGCGCCGATGATGAACATCCACACCGTCGCGGCCGGCGGCGGATCGCTGCTGCATTTCGACGGGCGGCGCTACCGTGTCGGCCCGGACTCCGCCGGCGCCGACCCCGGCCCGGCCTGCTACCGGCGCGGCGGCCCGCTCACCCTCACCGACGCCAACGTGATGCTCGGCCGCATCCGGCCCGGCCGCTTCCCGGCCGTGTTCGGCCCGGGCGGCGACCAGCCCATCGACGCGGACGTGGTCCGTACGCACTTCGCGCAGCTCGCCCGGGAGATCACCGACGCGACCGGCGACCGGCGCGGCCCCGAGGAGGTCGCGGCGGGCTTCCTGGACATCGCCGTCCTCAACATGGCCAACGCCGTCAAGAAGATCTCCGTGCAGCGCGGCCGCGACATCACCCGCTACGCGCTCACCAGCTTCGGCGGCGCGGGCGGCCAGCACGCCTGCGCCGTCGCCGACGCGCTCGGCGTCGGCACCGTGATCGTGCCGCCCCTCGCGGGCGTGCTCTCCGCCTACGGCATCGGTGTCGCCGCCGCCACCGCCCTGCGCGAACAGGCCCTGGAGACAACCCTGGACGAGCAGGCGATGCCGCAGGTACACGAGGCCTGCGACCGGCTCGCGCAGCGCACCCGCGCCGAACTCCTCGCCGACGGCGTCCCGGAGGACACCGTCACCACCACCGCCCGCGTGCACCTGCGCTACGCGGGCACCGACTCCGCCCTGCCCGTGGCCCTGGACTCCGCCGCCGCGATGAGCGCGGAGTTCGCCCGCGCCCACCGCGCCCGCTACGCCTTCACCATGGACAAGCCGCTCGTCGTCGAGGCCGTCTCGGTCGAGGCGGCCGGCGCATCCGGCGGGGCCTCCGGCCATGTGGCCGCACCGCCGGAGGAGCAACCGGAGGAACAGGACGAGACCGTCCGGATGTTCACCGGCGGCGCCTGGCAGGAGACCCGCCTCCGGCGGCGCACCGCGCTGCGCCCCGGCGACACCCTCACCGGCCCCGCGATCGTCACGGAGGCCGACGCCACCACCGTCGTCGACCCCGGCTGGCAGGCCGCGGTGGGCGAGCAGGGCCACCTGCTGCTCACCCGCGTCCGCCCCCGGCCCCGAACGGCCGCCGTCGGCACGGACGTGGACCCCGTGATGCTGGAGGTCTTCAACAGCCTCTTCATGGCCATCGCCGAACAGATGGGCCTGCGCCTGGAGAACACCGCCCACTCCGTCAACATCAAGGAACGGCTGGACTTCTCCTGCGCACTCTTCGACGCCGGGGGCAACCTGATCGCCAACGCCCCGCACATCCCCGTGCACCTCGGCTCGATGGGGGAGTCCATCCAGGAGGTGCTGCGGCGCAACGGCGACAGGATGCGGCCGGGGGACGCGTACGCCGTCAACGACCCGTACCACGGCGGCACGCACCTGCCCGACATCACCGTCGTCACGCCCGTCTTCGACGAGCAAGGGGGAGAACTGCTCTTCCTGGTCGCCTCGCGCGGCCACCACGCCGAGATCGGCGGCATCACCCCCGGCTCCATGCCCGCCTTCAGCCGCACGATCCACGAAGAAGGCGTCCTCTTCGACAACTGGCTCCTCGTCCGCGACGGCCGGCTGCGCGAGCAGGAGACGCGCGACCTGCTCGCCTCGGGCCCGTACCCCTCGCGCGCCCCCGACGTCAACCTCGCCGACCTGCGCGCCCAGATCGCCGCCAACGAGAAGGGGATCCACGAACTGCGCCGCATGACCGAGGAGTTCGGGCAGGACGTCGTCCGGGCCTACATGGGCCACGTGCAGGACAACGCCGAGGAGTCCGTGCGCCGCATCGTCGCCGGGCTGCACGACGGATCCCACCGCTACGAGACCGACAGCGGCGCCGTCATCCGGGTGGCCGTCCGCGTGGACCGCGCCGCCCGCAGCGCCGTCATCGACTTCGCGGGCACCTCGCCCCAGCAGCCCGGGAACGCCAACGCCCCCAGCTCCGTGGTCAAGGCGGCCGTGCTGTACGTCTTCCGCACGCTGATCGCCGAGGACATCCCGCTCAACAGCGGCTGCCTCAAGCCTCTGGACATCCGCATCCCCGAAGGGTCCATGCTCGCGCCGGAATTCCCCGCGGCCACCGTCGCCGGCAACGTCGAGACCTCGCAGGCCGTCACGGGCGCCCTCTACGCGGCCCTCGGTGTCCAGGCCGAGGGTTCCGGCACCATGAACAACGTCACCTTCGGCAACGAACGCACCCAGTACTACGAGACGGTGGCGAGCGGCTCGGGCGCGGGGGACGGCTTCGACGGGGCGGACGCCGTGCAGACCCACATGACCAACTCGCGCCTGACCGACCCCGAGGTCCTCGAATGGCGTTACCCCGTGCGCGTGGAGAGCTTCGCGGTGCGCCGGGGCAGCGGCGGGGGCGGCCGGTGGACGGGCGGCTGCGGCGTGGTGCGCCGCATCCGCTTCCTGGAGCCCATGACGGCCGCCCTGCTCACCGGACACCGCCGCGTGCCCCCGTACGGCATGGCCGGCGGGGAGCCCGGAGCCCTCGGCGTCAACCTCGTCGAACGCGCCGACGGTTCCGTCGAGCGGCTGGCCGGCTGCGCCGTGGTGGAGGCCGCAGCCGGCGACGTCCTGGAGGTCCGCACGCCCGGAGGCGGCGGCTACGGCACCCCGCCCGCCTGAACCGCCGGGCGGAACCGCGGACTTCGCAGGACGAAGCGGACGGGCGTGCCGGGCACGGCCTGCGCCGCGGCGGCCAGGAAGGCCCCGGGCACGACGCCCACCACGGGATAGCCGCCCGTCGTCGGATGGTCGGCGAGGAAGACCACGGGGCGGCCGTCGGGCGGCACCTGGACCGCGCCCAGGACCATGCCCTCGCTGGGCAGTTCGCCGTCCTGCGCCCGCTCCAGCGACGGGCCCTCCGTGCGCAGGCCGATCCGGTTGCCCGCGGACGAGACCCGGAAGCCGCCGGCCGCCAGGGTCCGCAGCGCCCCGGCGGTGAACCAGTCGTCGCGCGGCCCGAGCACCACGGGCAGCACCAACTCCCGTACGGGCCCGGGGTGCGGCACCGCGTCCGCACCCGGCGGCGGGGCGTGCGGGGCGCCGAGCGGCAGCACGGCACCGTCGGCCAGCGGGGCGGGGCCCAGGCCGGAGAGCACGTCCGTCGAGCGGCTGTCCAGGACGGGCGGGACGGCCAGCCCCCCGGAGAAGGCCAGGTAGCTGCGTACGCCGTGGACGGCCGGGCCCGCCTCCAGCACGGCCCCGGCCGGGACGCGAACGGCCGCGCCCCACGCGACGGGACGCCCGTCCACGGTCACCGCGCACGGTGCGCCCGTCACCGCCGCCGTCACCGCGCGGCCGACGCGGACGGCACAGCCGGTCAGGGTCGTCTCCAGGGTCGCGGCTTCGCCGGGGTTGCCGACGAGGCGGTTCGCCAGCCGGTGGGCGGGCTGGTCGAGGGCGCCGGAGCGGGGCACCCCCAGGTGGGCGTGGCCGGTGCGGCCCAGGTCCTGCACGGTGGTCAGCGCTCCGGCGCGGACGACCGCGACCGTCCGTTCCGTCATGTGCGGCCCTCCGGTACGAAGCGGACCCGGGTGCCCGGGGAGAACAGCGCCGCCGGGGTGCGCGCCGCGTCCCACAGCGTGACGTCGGTGGTGCCGATGAGCTGCCACCCGCCGGGGGAGGAGCGCGGGTACACGCTCGTGTACCGCCCGGCGAGGGCCACCGAACCGGCGGGGACCTTGGTGCGGGGCGTGGCCCGGCGCGGCACGTGGTAGCGGTCGGGCAGCCCGCTGAGGTAGCCGAACCCCGGGGCGAACCCGCAGAAGGCCACCCGGAATTCGGTGTCCGCGTGGACGGCGGCGGCCTCGCGCGGCGTGACGCCCCACCGCTCGGCGACCTCGGCCAGGTCGGGGCCGTCGTAGCGGACCGGGACCTCGACGGCCCGCTGTGCGCCGCGGGTCAGCGGGGGTATGTCCCAGGAGGCCAGGTTCTCGGCGAACGCGCCGGGTTCGGCCAGGCCGTCGATCAGCACGGTGCGGTCGGCGGGCACGATCTCCTGCACGGCGGGCAGTTCGCCGGCCGCGGCTCTGCGCAGCAGCTCGGCGTGGAGCGCCTCGGCCTCCTCGGTGCTGCCGAGTTCGACCAGCAGCCCGTGGTCCCCGGCGGGCAGGGCCCTCATGCGAAGGCCTTCAGCCGGACGCCCGCGGCCTCCAGTTCGTCCCGCACCCGGCGGGCGAGGGCGGCGGCCCCGGGGGTGTCGCCGTGCACGCACAGCGAGCGGACGTGGACGGGGACCCGCTCGCCGCCGATCGCGGTCACCGCCCGGTCGCGGGCGAGGCCGAGCGAGCGCCGCACCACCGTGTCGGCGTCGGTGACCACGGCACCCGGTTCATGACGGGGGACGAGCGTGCCCGCCGCGGTGTACGCGCGGTCGGCGAACGCCTCGGCGACGACCGGCAGTCCGGCCTGCTGCGCCGCCTCGTGCAGCCGGGAGCCGGGCAGCCCGAGCACGGGCAGCGCCCCGCCCGCGAGCCGTATGCCCTCGACCACGGCCGCGGCCTGCTCGGCGTCGTGCACGCTGCGGTTGTAGAGCGCGCCGTGCGGTTTGACGTACGAGACCCGGGCGCCGGCGGCCCGTGCGAAGATCTCCAACGCGCCGATCTGGTAGGCGATCTCGTCGGCCAGCTCGCGCGGCGGCACGTCCATGGCCCGGCGCCCGAAGCCCGCCAGGTCGCGGTAGGAGACCTGGGCGCCGATGCCGACGCCGCGCTCGGCGGCCGTCTCGCACACCCGGCGCATGGTCGAGGGGTCGCCGCCGTGGAACCCGCAGGCCACGTTGGCGCTGGTGACCACGGACAGCAGGGCGTCGTCGTCGGTGAGCCGCCAGCGGCCGAAGCCCTCGCCGAGGTCGGCGTTGAGGTCGAGGACGACGGCCTCCGTCGCTTCTGCGGTCACGGATGTCATGCGTGGGCCTCCTTCATGGCGCCCAGGATCAGCTCCCGGGCGTCGTCCAGATAGGTGGTCAACTCGGCCTCGGCACGGGCGTGCTCGCCGCTCTCCAGCATCTTGGCGAGGGCGCGGTTGCGGGCCAGGAAGGGTTCGTGGAAGCGGCGCGGCGAGGGCATCTCGTGGAAGGCCAGCCGCAGTTCGGCCAGCAGGCGGTCCATGGCCGAGTCGATGCGCGGGCTCTGCGCCAGTGCGGCGAGCGCGCGGTGGAAGTGCAGGTCCGCCGAGCCGACCTGCTGCCACTCGCCCGCGGCGGCGGCCCGCTCGGCCTCGGTCACCGTGGCGGAGACGGCATCGTGCAGCGTCCGGGGGGCGTGTGCCGCGGCCCGCACGCCCGCGGTCTCCAGGGCGGCGCGCATCCGGTAGATGTCGGTGACGTCCGCGGGCTCCAACACCCTGACGAAGACACCGCGGTTGAGCAGGTGCACGACCAGGCTGTCGTGGATGAGCAGCCGGAAGGCCTCGCGGAGGGTGTTGCGCGAGACCTCGTGCTCTCTGCCGAGGGCCTCCTCCGACAGCCGGTGGCCGGGCGGCAGATCGCCGCTCTCGATACGGGCACGCAGTGCTGCGGCGACACGCTGTGCGGTGGACAGGGCCATGGCCTCTCCCACGGGTCTCGGCGGAGTGGCTGCTTCAGCTGTTCCTGACGCTCCAGCTGTCTCAGCCCGACGACGGTTTCAGCATTGCCTGTTGAGGATTGTTCAACAATATCCTAGCCTCCTCGCCAACCGCCTCACCTCGTCGAGTGAGGTCCGAGAATGCGGAAGGCAGGACGCATGCTCGTACTTCTGGGCGTCCTCGTGGTCGTGGCCGGATTCGCCACGAGGCGCAACCCCTTGCTGGTGGTGGGTGTTGCGGGCATCACCACCGGACTGCTCGGCGGACTGTCGCCCCGGGAGGTGCTCGCCGCCTTCGGCACCGGGTTCGCCTCCAGCCGCTCGGTGACGATCTTCGCCATCACCCTCCCCGTCATCGGCCTCCTGGAACGGCACGGACTCCAGGAACAGGCACGCCACTTGATAGCCCGGTTCGCCGGCCTTACCACCGGCCGCTTCCTCGCCCTCTACCTCCTCCTCCGCCAGCTCACCGCGGCCCTCGGGCTCAACAGCGTCTTCGGACAGGCCCAGACGGTACGCCCGCTCGCCGCGCCGATGGCCGAAGGCGCGGCCGAACGCAGCCACGGCCAACTCCCGGACGCCGTCCGGGAGAAGGTGCGCGCCTACACCGCGAGCGCCGACAACGTCGGGCTCTTCTTCGGCGAGGACGTCTTCCTCGCCGTCGGTTCGATCCTGCTCATCACCGGGTTCGTCAACACCACTTACCACACACACCTGGAACCGCTGGACCTCGCGCTGTGGGCCGTCCCGACCGCGCTGTGCGCCCTGTTCGTGCACGGCTGGCGGCTGCTGCGCCTGGACCGCACGCTGGAGCACGCGCGCGTGGCAGGGCCGGCCGCGAAGGGGGCGGACAAGTGATCAGGGCGGAGTGGTTCTTCTGGCTCGTCGGCGGCGTCTTCCTGGTCATGGCCGCCCAGATGCTCGCCGACCGCACCAACCCCAGGCGTCACGGCACGGCCGCCTTCTGGGGCCTGCTCGGCGCCGGGTTCGTCTACAGCACGTGGGTGACGGACAAGAAGGCCCCCGCCGAGCCGCTCGGCGCCGCCGTCCTCGTCATGGCCTGCCTCGCCGGCTTCGGCTTCACCGGCCGCGGCACGGCCCGTACGGCCACGCCCGCGCAGCGGGCCGCCGACGCGGCGCGCTTCGGCAACCGCCTCTTCGTGCCCGCACTCACCATCCCCGCCGTCGCCCTGGTCTGCGCCGTGGGCGTCAAACGGCTGCACGCGGGCGGCGAACCGGTGCTGGAGAAGGGCAGCGAGACGATCCTGGGCCTGGGCATCGGCGCCGTCGTCGCCCTCGCCGTCGCCATGGTGATGCTGCGCGAGAAGCGGATATCCGTCCCGCTGCACGCGGGCCGGTCGATCCTGGAGACGGCCGGCTGGGTCATGCTGCTGCCGCAGCTGCTCGCCACGCTCGGCGCCATCTTCTCCGTCGCCGGGGTCGGCGACCAGGTCCGCCGGATCACCACGGCGGTGCTGCCCGACGGCTCCGTCTTCCTGGCGGTCGTCGTCTACTGCGTGGGGATGTTCCTCTTCACGGTCGTCATGGGCAACGGCTTCGCAGCCTTCCCCGTGATGACCGCCGCGGTCGGCTGGCCGGTCCTCGTCCAGCAGGCCCACGGCAGCGCCCCCGGCGTCATGGCCGTCGGCATGCTGGCCGGCTTCTGCGGCACGCTCGTGACGCCGATGGCCGCCAACTACAACATGGTCCCGGCCGCGCTGCTGGAGCTCACGGACCGGTACGGGCCCATCAAGGCGCAACTGCCCACGGCGTTTATCCTGCTTGCTTGCAATATCGGCATCATGTCCGTCTTTGCCGTCTGACCGCTGATCCGACGGTGCCGTTTCGTCCGTTGTCAGGGTGACCGCCTACGCTGTGCGACGTGACTTCTCCAGCCCCGGCGGCCGTTCCGCCCCAGCTCAACGGGCCGTCGCGCCCTGCCCCGGGCCCGGCCGCCGACGAGGGCCTGGCCCGCAGGCTGCGCGCGCTCGCGTGCACGGCGCCGCTGCACGACCTCGACACCCGCAAGGCCAACCTCGCGGGCGAGTACGGCGTCTACGCCATGGCGGAGGTGGCGCTCGCCGCCATCGACCTCGTCACGCTCAACATGGACTTCGACACCGGCGCCGACCACGAGCAGATAGTGGCCCGCCTGCTGCCGCGCGTCGCGGCCCAGGCCCCCGGGCGCCCGCACGCCGAGCACGAGCGCGTGAGCCGGTGGGTCCTGGAGAACCTCATCAACGTCGGCAGCGTCGACCGCGGCTTCCGCGCCGTCTACGGCACCTTCGGCGCGGACGGCGTCTACGTCCGGCGGGACTACGACTTCAAGCTCATCGAGGAGGTCCCGGGCCCCGGCGGCACGGTCTTCCTGCGCACCACCGACGAGGCCGTCAACGTCCTCGTCGGCGCCCTCGACACGGACGTCACCAGCGCCCAGATCGCCGCCGAGGTGAAGCTGGAGGTCCTCATCAGCCGGGGCCGCCTCGCCGACGCCCAGCTCGCCGCCGAACAGGCGCGGTACCGCACCGTGCAGTACGCGGAGACCCTCCGCAAGACGCTCGACGCCACCCGGCGCAACGTCCGCGCCGTGGACTGGCTGAAGACCGTCCCCGACATGATCGCCGAAGCGCTCGAACACGTCGCCGACCGCTACCGGCACGAGAACGCGATCCTCACCAACATCCGCAAGGCGAGGGACGAAGCGGAGGAGCCCGAGCACAAGCGGCGTGCCGCCGAGCTCGTCGACATCGTCAAGGACTGCATCCGCCGGCACACCCAGCTGCAGTCCCGGCTGCTGGAGGCCGGGCCGCTGTTCCGCGCCGAACAGGACCGCCAGGCGTTCGCCACGCCCGCCGCGCGGGCCGGGCTCGACCTGTACGGCCAGCTCGTCGCGCCCGTCCTGCCGCTGCCGGTGGAACAGGCGACGCGCGTCACCGACGCCTTCTTCGCCCGCGGCACGGGCCTGCGCACCCCCGCCGCGGTGCGTCTCACCGACCTGGTGGACGTGCTCCTGACGCCGCCGCTGGAGCGCGAGCACCTCGGCGCGGAGATGCCCGAACCGGACCTGATCGCCACCCCCGACGACAGCCGCTTCAGCGAGGAGCAACTGGCCTCCGCCATGGAGCTCCTCGACCTCCCGCCCGACGCCCCCCGACGCCTCTCGGGCCTCCTGGCCGAGGCCCGCCGCCGCGACCCCGAACTCCCGTACCTGGTGGCCCTCCTGGCCGTCCACGCGGCGAGTCCCGCGGTCGGCACGGCGTACCGCCAGGGCGAACAGCAACTGCTGTTCGCCGTCGACGACGGCACGGTGCTGGACGACGAGGAATTCGGCGGCGCCGACCTCATCGTCGGCAAGGCACTGCTGGACGCGGCGGGCATGGCGGCGGACAGGAAGGACGCGGCATGAGCTCCCCCGGAACCTGCGCCGCCCGAGGGGCGGTTGCCCGGCGCAAATCCCCCGCCGCAACGGCGAACGGCCGCACCGAAGGGGTCCGGCGGTGCGGGACCGGCCGCAGGCCGGCCGCCCTCCGACGGGCAGTCGCCGCCATGCCCGGCCGACACCGAACCCCCGCCGCAACGGCGAACGACCACCACGAAGCAGTCCGGCGGTGCCGGACCCACCGCACCCCGTGCATCGCCCGCAGGAGCAGCAACCGTGACTGAGTACGACGACGTCGACATCCCGGCACAGCCGGACGCCGAGCCGGAGCGTGCGGGCACCGCGAACGTCACCCCCGCCGACGCCGCCGACGCCGCGCGGCTCATCGCGTACGGGCTGCAGCCCAAGCTGCAGCCCGCCCGCGACGCGGAGTACGCCGAACTCCTCCGGCGCCACCGCGAGGACCCCGCCTTCGCCCGTCTCTCCGACGCCGTGGCCGCAGGCCTCGGGCTCGTCGTGCTGGAGGTCTCCACCCGCGCCGGCATGGCCGTCACCGCCGCAGAGGACTCCGTCTTCGCCGTCCGCATGGGCGACTACGCCCGCCGCGCGACGGTCGACTCCGGCGACCGCTTCCTGCACGGCCTGGCCCATCTCGCCGTGGCCGCCATGGCCTTCCCCCGCCCCGAGGACCTCGCGGACGACGGCTACATCGGCCGCGTCAGCGTCAACGGCGTGGACGCGTTCGTCCGCCAGGCCTGCCGCCGCCTGGAGGAGCGGGCCGCCGAGCAGGGGGAGAACACCGACCCCAGCACCGACGCCCCCGGCCTGGAGGCCGCCTGGCGGGTCTACGCGCGGCGCAGCGCGACCGGTGCCACCAAGGACGCCCGCCGCCTGGCCGGTTCGACCACCGGCATCATCGCCAAGGCGGTCACCTTCCTCGTCGACTCCGGCTTCCTCCAGCGCACCGGCGACGACGCCGGCGGCACCTACCGCACCACCGCCCGCTACCAGCTCCAGGTGCGCGACATAGCGGGCAGCGCGGCCATGGCCGAACTGCTGGAGCTGGGCATCGTGCCCGTCGCCGACGGCAGTGCCACGCTCCTGCCGCCGGACGAGGCCGACGCCCTCGATCTGGTCGCCGACGCCGGCCTGCCTTTCTTTGAAAACCAGCACAGCCACTCCGCCTGATCCAACGTCCCCGCATCCAACGAGAGTCCGCCGCCATGTACGAGCTGTCCCGGGTCCGCCTCTACTCCATCGGGCCCGCCGGTGCGCGCTACGCCGACACCGTGCTGGACCTGCGCGGGGTCGGGGCTCCGGTGCCGAACCCCGCTCCCGCGCAGGCGGAGTTCTTCGAGGAGGAGCCCGTCGGCCCGCCGCGCCGCCCGGCGCCCGCGGGCGTGCTCTTCCTGGAGAACGGCGGCGGCAAGTCCGTCCTGCTCAAGCTGATCTTCTCGGTCATGCTGCCGGGCCACCGCAACACCCTGGGCGGCGCCAGCTCCGGCGTGCTGCGCAAGTTCCTGCTCGCCGACGACTGCGGCCACGTCGCCCTGGAGTGGCAGCACGTCCTCACCGGCGAGAGCATCGTCGTCGGCAAGGTCAGCGAGTGGCGCGGCCGCCAGGTCTCCAACGACCCGCGCAAGTTCGCCGAGGCCTGGTACTCGTTCCGCCCGGGCCCCGGCCTCGGCCTCGACTCGCTGCCGGTCGCCGAGTCCACCGCCATGCGCCCGCACGCCGACGGCGCCTCGGGCGCCCGCGGCCGCCGCCGCACGATGAAGGGCTTCCGCGACGCCCTCACCGAGGCCGGCAAGGCCTACCCGCACCTGGACGTGGTGTGGGAGGAGATCCACGAGCGCTGGAACGAGCACCTGGGCGAGCTCGGCCTGGACCCCGAACTCTTCCGCTACCAGCGGGAGATGAACGCGGACGAGGGCGAGGCCGCCGGCCTCTTCGCCGTCAAGAACGACTCGGACTTCACCGACCTGCTGCTGCGCGCCGTCACCGACACCCGCGACACCGACGGCCTCGCCGACCTCGTGCACGGCTTCGCGCACAAGCTCGGCCGCCGCGCCGAACTGACCGCCGAGCGGGACTTCACGGCCGGTTCGCTGGACCTGCTCTCGCGCATCGCCGAGGCCGGCGCCCGGCGCGACGAGGCGCGCGGCGTGCACGCCGGTGCCGAGCGCCGCACCCGCTCCCTCGCCCGCCGCCTCTCCGCGCGCGGCGCCCAGGAGCGCGGCCGCGCCGCCGAGCTGGCCGAGCAGGTCGCCGCCGCCGGGCATGCCGTCACCGACGCCGAGGCGGAGCGCGGCCGCAGCGCCCTGATCGCGTCCGAACTCGCCTACCGGCACGCCTCGTTGGCCCTCGCCGCGGCCGAGAAGGCCGCCGCCGCCCAGCGCCGGGAACTCAACGACGCCCGCACCCTGCACTCCGCCTGGCAGGCCGCCGAAACGGTGCTGCGCCACCGCGCCGCCGCCGACCGCTCGGCCCGGGTGGCCGCCGCCATCCACGAGGCGGAGAAGGACGCCGCCCCCGCCCTGGCCGCCCGCTCCCGCGCCGCCGCCGACCTCGTGCGCGCCCTCAACGCCGCAGCCGAGCAGGGCGAGGCGCTCGCCAACGAGCAGGAGGAACGGTCCGCCGCCCTCCAGCAGGCCGGCGAGGCCGCCCACCGGGACGCCACCGCCGCCGCCACCGACGCCCAGCGCGCCCGCAGCGAGGCCGGCCATCTGCGCCAGCGCCTCGCCGAGGTCGAGCAGGAGACGGAGGAGGCGGTGCGCGCCGGCTGGATCGACGCCTCGGGCCCCGACGCCGACCCCGCCCGCGCCGCGCTCGCCGCGAGCGACGCCGAGAAGCCGGCCGTCGCCGCGTACGAGGCCGCACGCGAAGCGGCACGCGAGGCCACCGCGCACGCGAAGGAGGCGGCGGCCGCCGAGAGCCGCGCCGAACTGGCCGCGGCCCGCGCCGCGGACGCCGCCACGGCGGCCGTCTCCGCGTACGAGGCGGAGCGCCGCGCGGCGGAGTCCCTCGGCGCCGAGCAGCGTCTGACCGAGCTGCTGGGCCTGTCCGAGTCCATGGCCTCCGGCCAGGTTCCGGGACAGCGCGGGGGCGGCGCCGACACGGACGCCGCCCACCGTGCGGGCAGTGGCACCGGCCCGTCGACGGCTCGCGAGGCGGGCTCGGATGCGGACGGCCGACCCGGCGCCCGCACCGGCACGGCCCTCGGCGCAGCCCCCGCCGCGGGCCCCCTCACCGCCGAGGAGCTGGACCGCAACGCCGACGCCGTCCACGCCCTCCTCGAGGAGAACGTCGCCTCCGCCGAGCGGCAGCTGTTCGACCTGCGCACGGCCGCCGCCGACGACTCCCGGATCCTCGGCGCGCTCGGCGACGGCGGCCTGCTGCCGCCCGGCCCGGACGTGCTGGCCACCGTCGAGTACCTCGGCGAACACGGCATCCCCGCGCTGCCCGGCTGGCGCTACCTCGCCCAGGCCGTCGACCCGGCGGACCACGCCGCCGTGCTGGCCGCCCGCCCCGAGCTCGTCGACGGTGTGGTCATCACCGACGCCGACTCGCACGCCCGCGCCCGCGAAGTCCTCGCCGAGGCCTCGCTGTTGCCCCGCTCCACGGTGGCCGTCGGCACGGCCGCCGCCCTGCTGGCCCCCGCCCCGGAGCCGTCCGCGCAGGAGGCGGGCGTCTTTCTGGTGCCGCCGAACCCGGCCATGCACGACGAGCGCGCGGCGGACGAGGAGCGGCACGCGCTGCGCGCCCGCGCCGCCGCCCGCGACGAGGAGATCCGCACCGTGGCGGCCCGGCTGGCCGGCGACCGCACGCTCGCCGCGCGCCTCGCCTCGTGGC
>NZ_JABBXF010000046.1 GCF_013030945.1 Streptomyces morookaense
CAGCGCAGGCAGGCGTGCAGGGCCCTGGTCTGGACGGTGTGGTTGCGGTGGTTCGAGTTCGCGACGGTGAACTGCCGGAGCGGTCCGAAGTGGGCCTCGATCGGGTTGGCCCAGGACGCGTAGGTCGGGGGAAGCAGAGCTCGACGCGGTTCTTCTTCGCCCAGCGCCGGATCGTCTCGCCCTTGGGGGCGGACAGGTTGTCGAGGATGCCGTAGATCGGGGCGCCGTCCGGGCGGGCCGCGCGGATCGACCGGAGCGCGGCCAAGGTGTTGTTGGCGCCCTTCTTGCGACGGTTGACGCCCCAGAGGGTGTCGTTGCCGATCGAGTAGCAGCCGTCGGGTCCGGGGCCGTCCCGGACCCGACCGGGGCACCCGGATGGCGCCCATCACAGCGGTGAACCGCGTGCAGTCGTTGACGTTGCCGCCGGTCAGGACCAGGCCGAGCGGGCGGCCGAGTCCGTCGACCGCCCGGTGGAGCTTGCTGGTCAGCCCGCCGCGCGAGCGGCCGAAGCCTGGTCGCTGAGCCCCCTTTTCGGGCTCCGGCGGCAGTGCGGGCTCAGACTGCGAAGCCACCGTCCACCGCCAGCTCCGCGCCTGTGACGTACCGGGCGCTCTCGCCGGCCAGGTACGAGACGGCATCCGCGACCTCCACGGACGTGCCATAGCGGCCGAGCGCAGTGAAGCCGCGCTGGAAGTCGGCGGAATCGCCGTCGCCCGGGTTCATGTCGGTGTCGATCGGGCCCGGGTGGACCAGATTGACGGTGACTCCATGCGGGCCGAGCTCCCGGGCCATGCCCTTGGTGAAGCCGATCAGAGCGGCCTTGCTGGTCGCGTAGAGCGTGCTTCCGGGGAAGGCCACGCGCTGGGCGATGCAGCTGCCGATGCTCACGATCCGTCCGCCCTCGACCATGTACTGCAGCGCCGCCTGGGCATAGAGGTAGGGCGCGCGAACATTCACCGCCAGCACCCGGTCGATCTGGTCGCATGTCACCGCCTCGATTGGTCCGACGGCGCCGACACCCGCATTGTTCACCAGGATGTCCAGCCGCGTGAACCGCTCGGCGACCGCCGCCACCGCGCCGCACACCGCCTCCGGGTCTGCGCTGTCCGCGCGGACGGCCCAGCCGCTCCGCCCCATCGCGGTAATCCTGGCGACCACATCCTCGGCCAACTCGGCCGAGCCCTGGTAGGTCAGCGCCACGTCTGCGCCGTCCTCGGCCAGCCGCAGCGCAACCGCCGCCCCGATCCCCCGGCTGCCGCCGGTCACCAGCGCCACCTTGCCGTCGAGCGCCGTCGCACCGTCCATCGTCATCTCCGTAAAACTCCTTGTTCCGGTCTTGGACACGCTCAATCCAAGACCGGAACGCCCTGCGGGTCCGGCGGTATTCAGACGTCACTTTCAATCTTCAACGACGACTCCGTACACCCCGGAAGTACGAACCGACCCTGGCTGCCCGGTGCAGTTCGGTCCGCCCGCCGGATCGGCGGCCACGTCGACCAAGGGGCAGCTCGGCCGGCGGACCGCCGCCGTCCAGCACCGCGCGCCGAGCTGGTCAACGTCGGTCAGCTCGGCCTCCGCGGGTAGGTCCCGGCCCGACGGCGCGAGTTTGAAGACGAGCCCTGGCGGTGCCGGAGGCCAACTGCACCGGTCTGGTACGGGACTTCCTGGGGGGGGCGCCGCCGTCACGCTGCGCGAGGTCACCGCGCCGTGTGGCCCCCGTCGATGACCAGGGACGAGCCGGTCATGGCGGCGGAGTGCGGGCCGCACAGGAACAGCACTGCCTCGGCGACCTCTTCGGGCTCCACGAGCCGTTTGACCGCCGTCCCCTCCAGCATCACGGCGTCGAGGACTTCGGCCTCGCCGATGCCGTGGACGCGGGCCTGTGCGGCGATCTGGCCGTCGACGAGCGGGGTGCGTACATAGCCGGGGTTGACGCAGTTGGAGGTCACCCCGCGCGGGCCGCCCTCCAGGGCGACGACCTTGGACAGGCCCTCCAGGCCGTGCTTGGCCGCGACGTAGGCGCTCTTGTACGCGGAGGCACGCAGTCCGTGCACGGAGGAGATGTTGACGATCCGGCCCCAGCCCTGGGCGTACATGCCCGGCAGCGCGGCGCGGATGATGCGGAACGGCGCCTCCAGCATGACGCGCAGCATGAGCGAGAAGCGCTCGGGGTCGAAGTCCTCGACGGGGCGGACGTGTTGCAGTCCGGCGTTGTTGACGACGATGTCGGCGCGCAGGTCCAGCGTGTCCAGGCGGCCGAGGTCGGACAGGTCCGCGACGAGTGCCTCGCCGCCGGTGAGCGCGGCGACGTCGCGCACCGCGTCGGCGTCGACATCGAGTGCGCGGACATGCGCCCCGGCCTCGGCGAGGCGCAGGGCGATGGCGCGGCCAATACCGCCGGCGGCACCGGTGACGAGGGCGGTGCGTCTGTTCAGGTCGAAGGGGGCGGTGGCCACGGGTGCTCCGTTCGTTGGCGGTGAGGACCAAGTGAAGCAATCATGACCGGGTTTGGGGATGGGCGGGAGGGACGGAATGGGGCGGGATGGAATGGGAGAGGCTGGTGGGCGTCTTGTCCCGGATGGTAAGGGGAGCTGACGTACAGGACTAGTTCCTCCGGAACAGGGAAGTATGTCGTCAAGAGCAGGACCTGAACCACATTGCTCCAGGGGGGATTTCATGCCGGACGACGACGCGAACGCGGCACAGGGCAGCCCGGTCCGCAGCGGAAGCCCGGATTCCGCGGTGGACCGGGTGGCCGACTTCTACGGGGCGTACATCGACGCCGTCGACGACGGAACCGACGACCTGTCCGACGAGTTGCGCGCCCACTACCTGACGGAGGACCTCCGGCAGCGGCTCGCCGCGTGGGAGGAGGCCAACCATGCCGACGGTGTCCTGCGCGCCCAGGACGTGCCCACGCGCTGGGAGGTCCGCTACCACGACTCCGGCGCCGGGCACCTGTTCACCACGGTCACGCTCACCTGGGGCACCGGCCCGGACGCCGGGCACACCCGGCTGGCCGTGCAGAGCGATCTGAGCACCAAGCTCATCTCCGACATCGAGGATGCCCCGGCAGGGGGCTGAGCCCCCCGCCGGGGCGCATCGGCACGTGTGCGCTTGCGACCTTCGCCGCGGCGGCCCAGCCTGGTGACGGTGGGGGCGCATGCGTCCGGCGTGGCCGGGCTGCTCCCTCCCACAGGCGATTCCGACGTCGGAGGAGGCAACCGTGACCGGTGTGCTCGACGACAAGACCAACGGCGCCCTCGTCGGCACGGCCGGTTGAGGACGCCGGCCCATGCGCATCGACGTGCACGCGCACCTGTGGACCGACGAGTATCTCGACCTGCTCGACAGGTTCGGCAAGACCGACACCGCATTCCAGCGCGGCATGGGGGCGGGGGCCGGCGAAGAGGAACTGGCGGCGCGCTGCGAGCTGATGGACTCGGCGGGCGTGACGCATCAGGTGCTCTCCGCCCCTCCCCAGTCGCCCCATTTCGCCGACGCGGGCCATGCCGTGCATGCGGCACGGTTCGTGAACGACCTGTACGCCGAGACCGTGGCGCGCCGGCCGCACCGGTTCCTGGCCCTCGCCTCCCTCCCCCTCCCGCACACCGACCAGGCACTGACGGAACTGGCCCGGGCCCTGGACGAGTTGGGCATGCACGGGGCCTGCATGACGACCTCGGTGCTGGGCCGCTCCCTCGCCGACCCCGCGTTCGAGCCCGTTTTCGCCGAGCTCGACCGGCGCGGCGCCGTGCTCCTCGTCCACCCCGCGGGGTGCGGCGCGGGCAGCCCGCTGATCACGGACTACCGCATGACCTGGTCCGTCGGCGCGCCCGTCGAGGACACGGTGGCGGTCATGCACCTGATCCGCGCCGCGATCCCCGCCCGGTTCCCCCGCATGAAGATCGTCACCACGCATCTGGGCGGGGCGCTGCCCATGCTGCTGCAACGCGTGGACAACCAGTACGAGGAGTGGCGCGCCACCGGCCTCCCGGAGAAGCCCAGCGCGACCGCGCGCCGCCTCTGGTACGACAGCGTCGGCCACGGGCACGGCCCGGCGCTGTGGGCCGCGGTGGCGTCCCTCGGTGCCGACCGGATCGTGCTGGGCACCGACTTCCCCTACGAGGCGGGAGACCTCTTCCGCACCGCCGTCGCCTATGTGGAGAACTCCGGACTCCCGCCCGGCCAGGCGGCACAGATCCTCGACGGCAATGCGCGGGCACTCTTCCCTATACAACCGTCTTAGACGCTCGTCTTGTACAAGTGTTCATCCCCTTGGTACGGTCATGCCGTCAACTGCACCAAGGGGGAACCGTGATGAACGACGCGACCATGACCGCCACCGCCACCCGCGGCGAACTGACCGTCGACGGCCGCAGGTTGTCCTACCTCGACTTCGGCGGAACCGGCCGCCCGCTGGTCGCACTCCACGGACACCTCTACGAAGGCGCCGCCTTCACCCGGCTCGCCGGGGCGCTGGGCCCCGAGTGGCGGGTGATCGCCCCCGACCAGCGCGGCCACGGCGAATCCGGGCGTGCGGACGACTACTCGCGCGAGGGCTACCTCGCCGACCTCCGGGCGCTGCTGGACCACCTGGGCCTGGACCGCGTCGCCCTGCTCGGCCACTCCCTCGGCGCCGTCAACGCCTACCAGTTCGCGGCCCGCCACCCCGGGCGCGTCACCGCTCTCGTCAACGCCGAAGGCCCCGTCGCACTGGGCCTCGACGGCACGAACCCGCTCGGCTTCCTGCTCGCCCTCCCCTACGACGCCCCCACCCGCGACGAGCTCGTCGCCGGACTCGGCCAGGCCGCACCGTACTTCGCGGACCGGCTGCGCCGGAACGCGGACGGCAGCTGGAGGCTGCCGTTCCACCCGCAGGACATGTACCGCTCGGAGGAGCAGGTCCACGGCGACCACTGGGCCGACTGGACGGCGAGCACCTGTCCCGCGCTGCTGATCCACGGCACCACGGGCGTCATCCCGCCCGAGCAGGTCCGCGCCATGGCCGACCGCCGCCCGGGCACCACCACGGCCGAGCTGGACGCCGACCACCTGCTGCCCGTCACGGCCCCGGACGCCTTCGCCGCTGCGGTGCGCGCCTTCCTGGAAACCGTCTGACCGTCACTGCGCAGCCCGAGCCGACCGAGCCCTCAGTCGAGTTCGATGCTGAAGTCCCAGACGGCCACGGTCTTTCCGTCATGACGCCACGTCAACTGCGCGGCGCCCGCCGCGAAGGTGCCGTTGAGCGCAAGAGTGGCCGGGTGGCCGGGGGTCGCGGTGGCGGTGCCCGCTCCGGACGGGGTCAGGGTGATGTCCTTGCCGTCCTCGTCGCGGGAGGTGAAGTCCCCGGCCTGCACGGTGAGCGGCGCCGTGGCCTGGTCGAGTGTGACGGTGAGGGTGCCGGTGACGCTCTCGGGAGGCTTGCTGCCGGGGGTGGGGGCGGGCAGGTCCTCCGTGGGGCCGGAGGCCCGTACCACCGCGGTGGCTTCGGGGAGTTCGGCGCGTACGGGCGATCCCACGGCGACCAGTTGCAGGTGCTTCTCGTCGGCGGTGGGGGTGGCCTGGGCGGTCGGGGGCGGGGGGATCGGGACGGCGCCCAGGTCGCGGACGGTGCGGGAACTGTCGTCGGCGGACCGGGCGGAGGACGAGGCGTGACTGCCGCCGCAGCCGGCCGCGGCGGTGAGGACGGCCGCCGCCAGAGCGAGGCGCGAGACGGTACGGGTGAGGCGGCGGAGGCCGGGCAGGCCGAAGCCCGCCCGGCTCGGCGCCGTGCGGCGCGGGACGTTCATCGCTTCGCAGCGCTCCCGGCCGGGGACGGGTTCACGATCGGGTGCTCCGGTTCGCCGGCCCTCGCGACGGCCGGGTAGACGATGCTGCCCGAGGGCGCGGGCGGCAGGGCGCGGCCGGAGGGGTTGTTGTAGACGTCGGCGCCGAAGGGCCGCAGTCCGTCGGCGGCGGCGTAGCCGAGGTGGCCGTGCCCGTCGGTGCCGCCGTGGCGGATGCCGAAGAGGTCCTCCATGCTGCGCAGCCAGCTGTAGTGGTTGTACGGCTGGTCGCTGATCGAACCGGGCTTGACGAAGCGGGAGATGACGACCGAGCCGGTGATGCCGCCGCCGGGCGTGGTGTCCTGGCCGTACAGCTGGTGGCCGGGCTGGGCGGTGTTGGGCCCGGGCAGCTCGTTGCAGCAGGCCACGATCGACTGGGCGGTGTCGGTGGGCGTGTTGAGCTTCGGGTCGGCGTTGCCGGTGTAGTCGCCGATGGAGTCGCCGTACATCTTGTAGGGCGGGACCGCCTCGTCGAAGATGATCTGGATCATGCCGTCGTGCTGGAAGGCCGGTGAGGCCATGATCTGCGGGACGACCTTCTCCAGGAACCTGTCCGCGGCGTAGAGGCCGCCCTGGTGGTTCTTCGGGTCGCCGGAGAGGTTGTCGCCCTTGCAGGTGGCGTCGTGGGCGTCGGAACAGTTGTTGGGCGTGATCCAGTTGAAGCGCGGAGTGGTGGACTCCTTCTTCAGGTCCTGTGCCAGTCCGGTCAGGGCCCGGTGCCCGGCCTGCGCGGGCCTGCCGTCCAGCGGGACGACGCGGGCGCAGTCCTCCGGGTTGTCGATGACGGAGTGGAACCAGACGGCCGGGTTGTGCTTGGGCACGTACTGGTCCTTCGGCGTCGCCCCGCCGGGGTCGGGGACGCCGGATCCGGCCGGGTTGCCGGGAATGCCGCACTGGTAGGGCAGTTCGCGCTTCTCGTCGTTGCCCATGTCCTGGGCGTAGACCTTCCACGGGACGTGGTGGTCGTCGAGCTGGTTGAAGAGGGTCTTGACCCGCTTCGGGTAGACGCAGCCGTGCGAGGCGAGGGTCTGCCCGTCGGCGGCCGGCGTGCCCGGGGTGACGTCCTTGTACTGCGGGCAGTCGTCCATGTTGTCCGGGGCCGGGGACTGGCCGGAGACGGCACTGATGTAGTTGTCCAGGCTGTAGTGGCCGGTGCCGTAGTACTGCCGGAGCAACTCACCGTAGCTGGGCAGGGTCTTCCACAGGTAGCTGTTCTGGTTCAGTCCGGTGAACGTGGCCTCGTAGGACTTGTTCTCCAGGATGATCGTCCATACATGGCCCGGCCGCTTCGGGCCGTTCGCGTGCGTGTCGTGTGCGGACGCGGGCGACGCCGCGGGACCGGCGAAGGCCAGCGCGGCGGCCGCGGCGGCGGCAGCAGCCGCTCTGAACGCCCCGGCTGCCGGCCAACGGCGGCGTGGGGAAGCTGACATGTGAGTGCTCCGTACTCTCCGATGGCGGGGTGGGTGAACCCGGCGTGAACGCTACATGACAACCTTGCCCGGATCGGCGGCCCTGTAGCCGTGCACGACCGGCAGATGGTCCCCGCCCGGCCCGCCCGCTGTCCAGCCCCGTCGGCCGGGTACCCGTCTCCGGAGGGCCTGTTCGGCTCGTACACAATACGTACGGGGCAGGCCCATGCGTGGCGGGCACACCTGCCCCCCGGGCATGCCGGAACCGGAAGGAGTCATGGCCGTGTTCTTCGTCGACACCCTGGAGTTCGAGGGACTGGGCAACCGCAGCTACCTGGCCGGCGGAGCCCGTGCCGCGGTGGCGGTGGATCCGCCGAGGGACGTCGACCAGGTCCTCGCGGCGGCCGCCCGGCGCGGGGTGCGCCTCGTCGCCGTGCTGGAGACCCATCTGCACAACGACTACGTCTCCGGCGGCCTGGAGTTGGCGCGTCTCAGCGGTGCGCGCCACCTGGTGCCGGCCGGGGCGGCCGTCTCCTTCGAGCGGGTGCCGGTCGCGGACGGCGACACCGTGCCCGTGGACGAGGGCCTGGCCCTGCGCGCGGTCGCCACCCCGGGGCACACCCCGCACCACCTCTCCTACGTCCTGGAGGAGAACGGGCAGGCCTCGGTGGCGTTCACCGGCGGTTCGCTGCTGATCGGCACGGTGGGACGGCCCGACCTGGTCGAGCCGCGCCTGACCCGGGAACTGGCCCGCGCCCAGCACGACTCCGCCCGCCGCCTGGCGCGGGAGCTGGACGACGCCGTGCAGGTGCTGCCCACGCACGGCTTCGGCAGTTTCTGCTCCGGCGCACCGGCTCAGGGAGGCGCGACGACGATCGGTGCGGAGCGCCGGAGGAACAGCGCGCTCACCATGGAAGCGGACGCGTTCGTCGCCGAGTTGCTGGCCGGGCTCGACGACGTGCCCGCCTACTACGCCCATATGGGACCGCTGAACGCCGCAGGTCCCGCCCCGGTCGACCTCACCCCTCCTCGGCCCGCGGACGCCGCCGCGATCGCGGCCCGGCTCGCCGCCGGTGAATGGGTGGTCGACCTGCGCCACCGTGCGGCGTTCGCCGCCGGCCATGTCGCCGGATCGTTCAACTTCGAGGGCGACGGCAAGCTCGCCACCTACCTGGCCTGGCTGATCCCTTGGGGCAAGCCCGTCACCCTGCTCGCGGAGTCCCCGGAACAGATCGCCGCGGCGCAGCGGGAGCTGGTCCGGGTGGGCATCGACCGCCCGGCGGCCGCCGCCACGGGAGACCCCCACACGTGGGTCCACGAGCAGGAACGTCTCTGCTCCTTCCCGCGCGCCCGCTTCGCCGACCTCGCCGAGGCGCGCCGGCACCGTGACGACGTGGTGGTCCTGGACGTGCGGCGCACGTCCGAACGCGGCGCCGGTTTCGTCGCCGGAGCAGTGCACATCCCGCTCCACCAACTGCGCGACCGCCTCGCCGAGGTGCCGGAGGGGGTGGTGTGGGTGCACTGCTCCGCCGGCATGCGCGCGGCGATCGCCGCCTCCCTGCTCGACGCCGTCGGCCGCGAAGTGGTCGCCGTCGACGACGACTTCGCTGCCGCCGCCGGGGCGGGGCTCGTCCTCGCCGGCCCCGACGGCACCCGCATATGAGCGCCCTGATCCTCGCCCTGGCCGCCGGTGCCGTGGTCGGTCTGGCGCTCGGGGCTCTGGGCGGGGGCGGCAGTGTGCTGGCCGTTCCTGCGCTGATCTACCTGCTCGGCTTCGCGCCCGGCGCGGCCACCACCGCCAGCCTGCTGATCGTCACCGCCACCTCGGCGACCGCCCTGTACGCCCACTCCCGGGCCGGCAACGTCCGCTGGAAGGCGGGCGCGTTGTTCGCTGCGGCCGGGCTGGTGCCCGCGGCCGCCGCCGGGGCGGCCGCGGGCCGGCTGCCGCAACCGGTGCTGACCGGTGCCTTCGCCGCCGTCGCCGCGCTCGCGGCCGTCAGGATGCTGCGTCCCGCCGGCACGGAGGCACCACGGGACGAGGAGCCGGTGCGGCCGGCCAGGGCGGGCCTGGCCGGGGCGGGGCTCGGCGCCCTGACCGGGCTGCTCGGCGTGGGCGGCGGCTTCCTCGTCGTACCGACGCTGGTCACCGTCATGGCGTTCGAGATGCAGGCCGCCGTCGGGACCAGCCTCCTGGTCATCACGACCAACTCGCTGGCCTCCCTGGCCCTGCGCGGCACCGCGTCCGCCGGGCTCGACTGGGCGGTGATCGGTCCGTTCGCCGGGGCGGCGGTCCTGGCCGCCTGGGACGGGAAGCGCCTGTCCGCCAAGGTCTCCGGCACCCGGTTGCGGCGCGCCTTCGCCCTCGTCCTGCTGGCCGTCGCGGCGTTCATGCTCGTCGATGCGCTGACCTGACCGATACCCTGCCCGTGGGGCAGTCCAGGGAAGGAACAGGGAAGGCAAGGGAAGGGGAGACCCGTGACCACCAGCGCCGCCCTCACGCCGGAGCAGGCTCGCGCCCGCCTGCACGAGCTGACCGTCATCGACGTGCGCACTCCCGGCGAGTACGCCTCCGGCCATCTGCCCGGGGCCCACAACGTCCCCCTCGCCCAACTCGACCGCGCCCTGGGCGCGTTGAAGCACGCCGCCCTGCGCGGCAGCCTCCTCGTCGTCTGTGCCGGCGGCGACCGTTCCGCCCAGGCCTGCAGGCGCCTCGCCGCGCACGGGGTCGCCGCCACCGCTCTCTCCGGCGGCACCGCCGCCTGGGCCGCGCGCGGTTACGACGTGCACCGCGCCGAAGGTGCCCGTGCCGTCTGGGCCATGGAGCGCCAGGTCCGGCTCGCCGCCGGGTCCCTCGTCCTGTGCGGACTGCTCGCCGGTCGCCGGTGGCCGAAGGCCCGTGTGCTGTCCGCGGGGATCGCGGGCGGCCTGGTCTTCTCGGCCCTCACCGACACCTGCGGCATGGCCCACGTCCTCGCCCGGCTCCCCTGCAACCGGCCCCGGGCCGACGGGCTCGACGCCGCTCTCACCGCCCTGGCCGGCCGGCGGGCCGGCGCCCGGTGAGTTCCCGGTCGGCGGCGTCGAGGATCGTGCCGAAGACGTGGGAGATGACGGGCTTGACGAGCACACGCGTGATGGCCGCGCCGAACGGCAGCCGGACCTCGGACGTGGTCGTCCACACGACGAGTGTGCCCTCGGCGACCTCGGTGAAGGTCATGCGGCCGAGCTCGTGCCGGGCCGGCGGGAAGCTGCGGTCGACGACGTAGTCGAAGTCGTACGGCGGGTGGTAGGCGGTGATCCGCTCGCGGAACCAGCCGATCAGCCACGTGTGCAGCCGGACGGCGCCCACTCCGTAGGGCGCGCCCGCGCCCGGCCGGGCCAGGCGCGCCCTGAGGACGAACGGGGTGCGGGTGTAGTTGGTGCTGACGGTGCACCAGTCGAATACGTCGGCGATCGGTGCTGCGATGACACGTCGTACCGTCACGGTTTCCATGCCGCGTCCCTCCTCGTGCCTGCGGCCCCCCAGGGGGCCCGGTTCACCGTTCGGACTCCGCGCAGGCCCGGGACTGTGACATGAGCGCCGGTGACGTGCGTCACCTCGTGGGTGTGCTCAGGACGGCGAAGAGGCCGCGGGTCCGGGTGGTGCCGTCCGGAAGCCGCCACCAGGACGTGACGTGTCCGGTGGCGTCCTGCGGGAGGGTGTCCGCGCCGGGGCGCAGGACGCGGTGCAGGCGCAGGGTCATGCCGTGGGCGGCGGAGGTGAGTTCGGTGGCGTCCCGGAGCTCGGTGACGGTGGTGAAGTCCGCCGGGACCGGGGCGTCGCCCGTGTACGCGGAGGCGACGTCGGGGTCGGGGGTGTTGCTGATGCTCTGGTCCTGCGGCCGGCTGCGGCCCTCGACGAGGGCGAGCAACTCGGCGACGAGCACGGGGTCGTGGCAGCCGTCGTAGGCCCAGCGCCTGCCCAGCACACCGTGGTCCATCGTGCCGACGAGGGCGTCCTCCGCGCCCTCCAGCGGGGCGCCGCGGTAGGTGAGCGGCACCAGGTAGGCGACCGGCTCCGCGCCTGCGGTGTCGGTCACCACTCTGAACTCGATGCCGACCTCGTCCTCCGGGTCGTCCAGCCGGAAGCCGCCCGCCGCTTCCAACTGCGGTGCGCCGGTGCCCGGGCGGTACCACGGCCGGGTGGGCAGCCAGGAGGCGAGCAGTTCGTCCTTGGTGGGCGTGAGGGTGGTCCTGTGCACGACGGCCATGCCGGAGTTCTCTTTCGTCGGGAGGGGTGCTGCGGATGCGGCTTCATCATGCACGGCGGAACCCGGCTGCGGTCAAGCGCCCGTGGCGTGCGAAGAGTTGACTCACGTCACCTGTTTGACCGGTGACGGATGCTGTGTCACAGTCGCCTGGCACGCATACCGCGGTCTCCTGCGAGGCACGGAGGGATTGACGTGATCAAGAGGCGTACGCTCGGCAAGGCACTCGGTCTGGGGGCCGGCGGCGCGGTCGCCGTGACACTGGCAGGGGGACCGGTACCGGCGCATGCCGCGGCCCGTTCCCGCGGGCACGGCGTGTTCCCCCCGCTCAAGAAGATCAGGGCCGGTCTGCTGGAGATCGGCTACGCGGAGGTGGGGCCGAGGCACGGTCCGCCCGTCATCTGCCTGCACGGCTGGCCGTACGACATCCACAGCTTCGCCGAGGTCGCACCCCTCCTGGCGGCGGAGGGCCGCCGGGTGATCGTCCCCTATCTGCGCGGCCACGGCACGACGCGCTTCGTATCCCCCCGGACCTTCAGGAACGGACAGCAGTCGGCCATCGCCCTGGACGTCATCGCCCTGATGGACGCGCTGGGACTGGAACAGGCCGTGCTCGCCGGATTCGACTGGGGCGCCCGGACCGCCACCATCGTCGCGGCGCTGTGGCCCGAGCGCTGCAAGGCCCTGGTGTCGGTGGGCGGTTATCTCGTCACCGACCGGGAGGCGAACCTCCGGCCGCTGGCACCGGCGGCCGAGCACGCGTGGTGGTACCAGTACTACTTCGCCACGGAGCGGGGCCGGCTCGCCATGGAGGACAGGACCAAACGGCACGACCTGACACGGCTCGTCTGGGACACCGTCTCCCCGACGTGGGACTTCGACGACGCCACCTTCGAGCGCACGGCCGCGGCCTTCGAGAATCCGGACCACGCCGCCATCGTCATCCACAACTACCGCTGGCGGCTGAGCCTCGCCGAGGGGGAACGGCGCTACGAGCCGTACGAGAAGCAGCTCGCCGCCCGGCCGGTCGTCACCGTGCCGACGGTGACGCTCGACGCGGAGCGGGACCCGTTCACGGTACCGGGCGGCGGATCCGCGTACCGGGACAGGTTCGCGGGCCCATACGACCACCGGACCCTGAAAGGTATCGGCCACAACCTGCCCCAGGAGGCACCCGCGGAGTTCGCCCGGGCCGTCATCGACGCCGACCGCCTCTGACGGGCCATCGAACAAGGAGACCGACGATGCAGAACCACAGCAGCACCGCACAGGACAGCGACTCGGCAGCACGCCATGCGCGGTTCGGCGCGCTGCCCGAGCGGATCGCCTACGAGGACATGGTCGAGGTGAAGTCGGCCTCGCCGAGGGACCCGGAGCGGGACGCCGGCGATTCCGGGGCCGGTCGTCTCCTCGCCTGCATGGCGTGGGACTTGGTGCTCTGACCGGGGTGGTACGGCAGCGGAAAAAGACTTGCGGACGGCCGCAAGGGTCCTGATACGGTGAGCACCGTAAACGATCTTTCGTGAAGGAGACCAGACATGGCGGGTGACGACGACATCTCCGGGTGATACCCGGATGTGATCGACCACCGGCAGGCACGCCCCTTGGCGGTGCCGCCGTCGTGGCCGTCTTGTCGTTCCCTTTTCCCCTGTCTCACCGGCAGTTCCCTTCTGCCTCTCTTTCCTCACGAGGTCGTCCCATGTCCGACGCTTCCGTCATCTGCTCCCAGCTGTCCTTCTCCTGGCCCGACGACACCCCGGTCTTCGAGGGCCTGTCCTTCACCGTAGGCGCCGGCCGGACAGGCCTGGTGGCGCCCAACGGCTCCGGCAAGAGCACCCTGCTGAAGCTGATCGCCGGTGAACTACGTGCCACCGCAGGCTCGTTGACCGTCGACGGCACGGTCGGCTACCTTCCGCAGACCCTCCCCCTGACCGGCGAGCCGACGGTGGCCGAGGTCCTGGGCGTCGACGCCGTGATCCGCGCCATCGACGCCGTCGAGTCCGGCGACGTGAGCGAGGAGCACTTCACGGCCATCGGCGACGACTGGGACATCGAGGAGCGCACCCGCGCCCAGCTCGACCGGCTCGGCCTCGGCCACCTCGCCCTCGATCGGACCCTCGGCACGCTCAGCGGCGGCCAGATCGTCAGCCTCGGCCTGGCGGCGCAGTTGCTCAAGCGCCCCGACGTGCTGCTGCTGGACGAACCGACCAACAACCTCGACCTGGCAGCCCGTCACAAGCTCTACGACGTGCTCTCGGACTGGAACGGCAGCCTGCTGGTCGTCAGCCACGACCGGGTCCTGCTGGACCGCATGGAGCGCATCGCCGAACTCGACCGCGGGGAACTGCGGCTGTACGGAGGCAACTTCACGCAGTACGAGGAGGCCGTACGGGCCGAGCGGGAGGTTGCGGAGAAGAACGTGCGCAACGCCGAGCAGGAACTGAAGCGGGAGAAGCGCGAGATGCAGCAGGCCCGCGAACGCGCCGAGCGCCGCGCGAGCAACGCCGCCCGCAACCTCAAGAACGCCGGCCTGCCCCGCATCTTCGCCGGCACCATGAAGCGCGGCGCCCAGGAATCCGCCGGCCGCGCGGGCCAGATGCACGCCACCCGGGTCCAGGACGCGCAGGCCCGGCTCGACGAGGCGGGCCGCGCCCTGCGCGACGACCAGCGGCTCGTCCTGGAGCTGCCCGACACCGACGTCCCCGCCGGGCGCACCGTCGTCCTGGGCGAGCGCATGCAGGTCCGCCACGGCGAGCGGAACCTGTTCGCGGGGGACGGCGTCGACCTCACCATCCGAGGGCCCGAGCGCATCGCGCTCACCGGCCCCAACGGGGCGGGCAAGACCACCCTGTTGCGGCTCATCAACGGTGAACTGGCCCTGGACGGCGGGTCCGTCAAGCGTGCCGAGGGGCGGATCGCCTCCCTGTCGCAGCGCCTGGACCTGCTCGACCCCGACCGCACCGTGGCCGAGAACTTCGCGACGTTCGCCCCGCACCGGCCGGAGGCGGAGCGGATGAACCTGCTCGCGCGCTTCCTGTTCCGCGGCCCGCGGGCGCACCTGCCCGTGCGCGTGCTCTCCGGCGGCGAACGCCTGCGCGCCACTCTGGCCTGCGTCCTGTGCGCCGAACCGGCCCCGCAGCTGCTGCTGTTGGACGAGCCGACCAACAATCTCGACCTGGTCGGGGTGGGCCAGCTGGAGAGCGCCCTCGCCTGCTACCGCGGCGCGTTCGTGGTGGTCAGCCACGACGAGCGCTTCCTCGAACGGATCGGCGTCGACCGGTGGCTGCGGGTCGCCGACGGCGAGCTGACCGAGACGGGGGCACCGCACGCGTGAGCCGCCGACGTGTCGCCCCCGCCCACGCCCGAGGCACCGACGGGCCCGGCCGGCGGCCCTTGCGGCCCTTGTAGTCACCCGTCAAGATGGTGACGTGAATCTGGATCACGTCTTCATGTGCGGCCATCCGGCCCTGGACTTCGCGGCGACGCTCCGGGCACGCCGCACGGCGCGATTCGAGATGTTCGCGACACCGGACCGTCTGGACGCGTGGTACGTGGAGTCCGGCATCGTCGACTCCGTCTCGCCCGCCCGGCAGGCCGACGTGCGGCGGGCGACGGCCGTGCGCGAGGCCGTCTATCAGCTGATCACGGCGCGGCGCCTCGGCACGGACTTCGACGACGAGGCGCTGGCCGTGCTCAACGAGGCGGCCCGCCGGCCTCCCGCGGCACCGCAGTTGACGCACGCCGGCCGCTGGACGGCGGCCACGCAGCGCGAGGCGCTGTCCACCGTCGCCCGGCACGCGGTGGAACTGCTGAGCGGCCCGGACGTCCCCCTGTTCAAGGAGTGCGGCAACCCCGAGTGCACCCGCGTCTACATCGACCGCTCGCGCGGCGGCCGGCGCCAGTGGTGCGGCATGGAGTCCTGCGGCAACAGGGTCAAGGCGGCCGCGTACCGCGCGCGCAGGAAGACCGTCGCCGCCGGGTGACCGCGGGTCACGGCAGCAGGCGCTGTTCCTTGGCCACCGCAACGGCCCCCGCCCTGGTGTCGACGCCGAGTTTGTCGTAGATCCGGCCCAGGTGGGTCTTCACGGTGGCCTGGCTGATGAACAGCGCGCGGGCGATGTCGCGGTTGCCGAGGCCCTGGGCGAGCTGGGCGAGGATGTCGAGTTCGCGGGCGGTCAGGGCGGGGCGGGCCGCGCCGCGCATGTGGTGCATGACGCGGCTGGCGACGGGCGGCGAGAGGGTGGTCCGGCCCTGGGCCGCGGAGTGGATCGCGGCGAAGAGCTCCTCGGGGCGCTCGGCCTTCAGCAGGTAGCCGGTGGCGCCCGCGGCGATCGCGCGCGTGATGTCGGCGTCGGTGTCGTACGTGGTGAGGACCAGGACGTGGACGCCGGTCGCGGCGATGCGCCGCGTGGCCTCGACCCCGTCGATGCCGGGCCCGAGTTGGAGGTCCATGAGCACCACGTCGGGCCGGAGCTTCGCGGCCGCGGCCACCGCTTCCTCGCCGTTGCCGGCCTCGCCCACCACCTCGATGCCGGGTTCGCTGGCGAGGAGGGCGAGCAGTCCGGCGCGGACGACGGCGTGGTCGTCGCAGAGCAGGATGCGGACGGGGGCGTCGGTCATGAGGGGGATTCCAGGGGGATCGCGGCGGAGACGACGGTGCCCTCGCCGGGCGCGGACTCGACGGTCAGGGTGCCGCCGAGCTGCCGGGCCCGGGCCTGCATGGCCGGCAGCCCGTGCCCGCGCGCGCCGCGGGCCGGCACGGTGGCGGCCGGGACGTCGAAGCCACGGCCGTCGTCGGCGATGTCCAGGACCAGCTGGTCGCCGAGGAAGGTGAGGGTGAGCGTGGCGGCCCCGGCGCCGGCGTGCTCGCGGACGTTGGCCAGCGCGCCCTGGGCGATGCGCAGCAGCGCGGAGGCCGTCCGGCCGGGCAGGGGGACGGCCGGGGTGCCCTCGACGATGCAGCGGACGGCGAGTCCGCCGGACTCCTGCGCGGCGCGGGCCGCGAGCGCGCGCAGGGCCTGCTCCAGGCTGCCGCCGTCGGCGAGGTCGGCCGGGGCGAGGTCGTGGACGAGGCGGCGTGCCTCGGCGAGGTTGTGCGCGGCGATGGAGGCGGCGGTGCGGACGTGGTGGTGGGCGGTGTCGGGCTCCGCCGTCCAGACCCGGTCGGCCGCCTGGAGCAGCATCTGCTGGCTGGACAGGCCCTGCGCGAGGGTGTCGTGGATCTCCATGGACAGCCGCTGCCGTTCGGCGAGGGTGCCTTCGCGGCGCTCGGTGGCGGCCAGGTGGCGCCGGGTGCGGAGGAGGTCGTCGATCAACTGGCGCTGCCGCTCGGCCTGGCGCTGCATGTGGACGAAGACGGCGGCGGCGATGGCGGCGACGGCGGGCGGGGCGAGGACCAGGTTCGGGTCGAAGCCGCCCTTCGACAGCTTCAGCTGGGCGGCGACCACGAAGGCGGTCAGCATGGCGACGAGGGCGAGCGCCGCGCGCGGGGGCAGGGTGCGCAGGCCCGTGAAGAACAGCGGCACCGCGCACCAGGCGAAGCTCGGCGCGAGCACCACCAGCACCATCCAGACGGCGACGACCGCGCCCAGCCGGGCGAGCCGGCGCGGCGCGGGCCGGGCGAGCGGTGCCGGGCCGAGCAGGTACAGCAGGGCCAGGACGGCGGAGAGCCCGATGACCCACGGGGTGTGGGGGTTGCCGGGGTGCCGGACGAGGAACCGGGACAGCGAGGCGGCGAGCAGGAGGAAGAACGCGGCGTGCATGACGAGCGCGAGGAGCCGCTCCCCGGACCCCGCGGCCTCCTCGTGACCGCGACCAGGACCGGGACCGGGAGCGCCGGGACCGTCCGGGCCTTCGGACGCCGCCCCGGCGGGGACCGCGGCCTCCCGTGCCGACGGCGTTGCCTGCCGCATCGAAACTCTCCTCACCTGCGCATACGCACCCATCCTCAACCGGTGCGGCCATCCTCGCATCAACCGATCGGATGACAGGCACGTCACCCGTCGGGCACGGCAGGAGCAGCCCGCAGGCCGAAGCCCCGCGAGGGGAACCGGCCGGAGGATCGGATCATGACCGACACCAAGAAGCGCAGCACCACGAAGATCGTCGCCATTTCCGCCGCCGTCCTCGCGGCCGGCGCCGCCGGCGCGGCCGCCGCGAACGCCGCCGCCCCGGCGGCCGCGGACAGGCCGGCGGCCAAGGCCGACGCCGCCGACCGGAACCTGACCCGGGACACCCACCTGACGATCGCCGCCGCCGTCAAGGCCGCGCAGGCGAGCCTGGACGCCGCGGCGAAGGAGGGCCAGAAGGTCTCCGTCGCCGTCGTCGACCGCAACGGCAACACCCTCGTCACCCTGCGCGGCGACGGGGCGGGCCCGCAGTCGTACGCGTCCGCCGAGAAGAAGGCCTTCACCGCCGTCTCCTGGAACGCGCCGACGTCGGCCCTGATGGGCCGTCTCTCGCAGACCCCGAACCTCAAGGACATCCCGGGCACCCTCTTCCTGCCGGGCGGCGCCCCGGTCCAGGCCAAGGGCGCCCCGGTCGCGGCCGTCGGCGTGGCCGGCGCGCCCAGCGGCGACCTCGACGAGAAGTTCGCCCAGGCCGGTGTCGCCGCACTGAACGGCTGACGCCCGCGCCCGGCGTCCACGGGGACACGGCTACGTGTCCTCGTGGATGTCCGAGATGCGCAGAGAGCTCTGGTCCGACTGCACCGCGAGGACGGTGTGCGTGGAGTGGCCGTTCCCGGTCCAGGTGAGGGTGACGCGGGTCCAGACGTGCCCCATGCCGCTGTCGTTGTAGGCGACCGCCCAGGACGTCGGCAGGCCCTGTGCCCGCAGCACGCCGTCGCCGCCGTGTTCCTTCTCCCAGGTTCCCAGGCGTGCGCGAAAATCGTCCGTGAGGTAGAACTCGCGCAGTTCATCGGCCAGGTGACTGCGTCCCCGCCCGTTGAGAACATCGATGTACGCGCCGTAGAAGTCGGCAACGCGGTCGACCGCCGAAGCGGAATTTCCCGTGCGCTCGGGCAGGCGCCCGGAGGCGGCCCTCGGGGGTTGCGCGTGCGCGGGGGCCGCTGCTGCCAGGAGCAGTGCCGGGAGCGCGACGGCCAGTGCGTGACGACGGAGTCTGATGACGAACACGGTGGGCTTCCCTTCTCGCCTCGACGGCTCGTGCGCCGTCCGGACTCCTGAGGCCCGGCGCGCCGACGGCCGGTCACCGGCGTGGTGTTCAGGTCCGATGCCCCCAGTGCACTGCGGAGGTCGCCGGCCGGACCAGTGCCCGGACGGCCCGTCCCGGAGGGCCGAACCGCCCTGCCGGCCACGACCGCCCGGGCGATGACACGGACTCGCCGGGGCAGCCGCGCCCGGGCCTTGCTCAGGCGGCCTTCGGCACCCTCACCCGCGCCACCCGCACCACGTCCGGTATCAGCGTGAGCAGCCCGAGCACCGCCGTGCCCGCGCCCAGCCACAGCGGTGCCCTGAGCCCGTAGCTGTCGGTGGCGGCACCGCCGAGTCCGGAGCCGATCACCACGCCGAGCGTGATGAAGGACGAGTGGACGGTGTTGACCAGCGGGCGCGCGTTCGCCGTCCGCTGCACCCGGCTGATCATCGCCGGGTTGAGGGTGACCCCGACGAGCCCGATGCCCGTCATGGCGGCGACGGCTGGCGCCTTGAGGTCCGCGAGCAGTGCGAAGGCCGTGAGGAACACCGCGTTGAGGGCGAGGCCCGTCACGAGCACCCGGATGGTGTGGGAGTCCGCGAGACGGGCGACGACCGTGTTGCCGACGACCGTTGCGGCGCCGTAGCCGAGGAGGAGCAGCGGGACGGTGCCGCGGGAGAAGCCGGTGACCTCGGTGAGGATCGGCGTGAAGTAGGAGAACGCGGCGAAGGTGGCGCCGATCACGAGCATCGAGGTGCACAGGACGAGCCAGAGCCTGCCGTTGCGGAAGACGGTGAGCTCGTCGCGGAAGTCGCCTGCTCCGTCGGCGTGTTCGAGGGACGGCACGGCGACGGCCGTGGCGACGGCGGCGAGGACGGTGATGGCGCCGACGGCGACGAAGCCCGCGCGCCAGCCCCACTGCTGGCCGACGAGCGTGGAGAGCGGCAGCCCGAGGAGGGTGCCGACCATGAGGCCCTGCATGGCGACGCCGATGGCACGGCCGCGCACCTCCGGCGAGGTGATCTGGGCGACGACGGAGAGCGAGACACCGAAGAACGCGGCGGAGGCCGTGCCGGTGACGAGGCGGGCGGCGAGCATGACGCCGTAGCCGGTGGCGGCAGCGGCCAGGACGTTGCCGGCGAGGAAGACCGCGAAAAGCGTCATCAGCGCGGTCTTGGGCCGGAGTCTGAGGACGGCGACCGTGGCGAAGGGTCCGCCGAGGGCCATGGCGAGGGCGAACGCCGTGATGAGGTAGCCGACTTGGGCGATGCCGACATGGAGGTCGTCGGCGATCTGCGGCATGAGGCCGCCGACCAGGAACTCGCTGGTGACCATGGCGAAGATGCCGAGCGCCATGAGATGGACGGACTTGGGCATGCGAAAGAACCCCCCCTGGTTCTGTACTGACCAGACCAAAAAACGGATGCGAAAAAGCCGGCCCGCGGCGATTACGGGCAGACGGCGGGCGAACGTCAGCGACTGAGCAGGTCAGCGACCGAGTGCGTCGATCCCGGCGGCGGCGATCTGCTCCAGCGCGGCGCGGTCGGCACCGGATTGGGCGGCGACCCGCATCCCGGCGATCACCGAGCTCAGATACCAGGCCAGTCCGGCCGGGTCGCGCGGCGAACGGACGGATCCGTCCCGCTTGCCCTCCTCGATCACGGCACGGAATGCACCGAGACGCCGCTCCAGATCCTTGGCCAGGATCTCGGCGACGCCGGGATCGTCCGCGGCCGGACCGGTGACGGTGTTCACGGTGAAGCAGCCGGAGCCGCGGCCCAGGCGGCGGTTCTCCATCTCCCCGTCGACGACCACCTCGAACAGGGCGCGGATCCGCTCCACGGCGCTGCGCCCCTCCTCGCCGAGCAAGGCGAGCTGACGCGCCGTCATGGTGTCGGCGTAGTACGCCAGGGCGCGCCGGAAGAGGTGGTCCTTCGAGGTGAAGGTGTTGTAGATGCTGCTCCGGCCGAGGCCGGTGGCCTCGCAGAGATCCTGTGTGGAGGTGGCCTCGTACCCCTTCACCCAGAAGGCGCCGCACGCCGCCGCCACCGCCTGCTGCTCATCGAACTGTCGCGGTCGACCCATGATCATCACCGTAGCACGTTATGGAACGCATGGACCAAAACAATATCCGGCAGGCTCCGACCCGAGGGGGCGTGCGGGACCCGCACCGCTAGGTCCCGCACGCGCTTCCGCTCCCGGCGCTCCGACGAGCCGCCCCGCGCGCCATTGCCGCCGCGGTCGGGGCGGGGAGACCGTGGGTCGGCGTCCGCCGGATCCGGCGGGGAACGGACAGGAGCACCCGACCATGGCCATCATCGTCACCTTCGACATGGAAGACACCGCTGCCGCCCAGGAGTTGTACGACACCTGCATCGACCGCCTCACCGAGGGCCGGGGCTTCGCCTCGCCGGCCGATCTGCCCGTGCCCGGGCTGCTCGCCCACATCGCCGGTCCCGTCGGCGGCCGTTGGCGGGTCACCGACGTGTGGGAGTCTCCCGAATCGTTCGAGGCCTTCGGCAAGATCCTCGGCCCCATCATCGCCGACCTGGGCTACGAGGGCCTCCGGCCGGACGTCTCGCCCGCCCACCGCGTCGTCCTCCGCTGACCCGAACGGCCGGGGAGGGAGGGCCCGTACGCCCCTCCCCGGTTCGGGTGAGACGGCGACCGGTGCCCGTGCGCGGCGGGGCGGCCCGGCTACGGTGGCCCCGTCGGGTGGGCCGTGGCGCCGGGGGGCGGGCATGGAACTGAGGCAGTGGCTGGACCGCGGGGTCGGGGCGTTCGAGGCGTGGACGCGGTCGTACGAGGAGTACGCGGCCCATCCGGCCATGGCGGTCGACGCGGAGGCCTGTGCTGCCGCGTTCGACGAACTGACCGGCCGGCTGCACGGCAGTTACCCGTTCTTCCATCCCTGCTACGCGGGGCAGATGCTCAAGCCCCCGCATCCGGTCGCCGTCGCCGGGTATCTCGCCGCGATGCTCGTGAACTCCAACAACCATGCCCTGGACGGCGGTCCGGCCACGTCCGTGATGGAGGAGGAGGCGGTGGGGCAACTCGCCGCGATGGCCGGTCTGGAGACGCATCTGGGGCATCTCACCAGCAGTGGGACGCTGGCCAATCTGGAAGCGCTGTTCGTCGCCCGGGAGAGCCGGCCCGGGCTGTCCGTCGCGGTCAGTGCCGAAGGGCACTACACGCATGCCCGGATGTGCCATCTGCTGGGCATGCGGGTGCACGAGGTGGCGGTGGACGACCGGGGGCGGATGGATGTCCCCGCGCTGGAACGGCTGTTGGCCACCGGGGACGTCGGCACGGTCGTCGCCACGACGGGGACGACGGCACTGGGCGCGGTCGACCCCGTGCACCGCATCGTGCCGCTGGCGCGGCAGTACGGCGCCCGGGTCCACGTGGACGCCGCGTACGGCGGCTTCTTCGCGCTGCTCGCCGGCGACCCGCTCACGGAGGAGAGCACGGGGCAGGCGCTGCGGGCCATGGCGCAGTGCGACTCGGTGGTGATCGACCCGCACAAGCACGGTCTCCAGCCCTACGGCTGCGGCGCGGTGCTGTTCGCCGATCCGGCGGTCACGCGGTTCTACCGGCACGACTCCCCGTACACCTATTTCACGTCCGCCCGGCCGCACTTGGGCGAGATCAGCCTGGAGTGCTCGCGTTCCGGGGCCGCCGCGGCCGCGCTGTGGCTCACCCTCCGGCTGCTGCCGCTCACGCGGCAGGGGCTGGGCGCTGTCCTCGCCGCCGGGCGCCGGGCCGCCGTGCGGTGGGCCGGCCTGCTCGACGGCTCACCCCACCTGGACCTCTACCAGCCGCCCGAGCTCGACATCGTGACGTACCACCCGCACACGGAGCCCGCCGCGCTGTCCCGGGTGGACCGGGCGTCGCAGGAGGTGATGCGCAGAGGCATGGAGGCCAAGGAGCATCCGGTGTTCCTCAGCGTCGCCCGCGTCGGCGCGCAGGCATTCGCCGACCGCCACAAGGACGTGGTGGCCGACCTCGATCACGCGCACATCCTGCGCAGCGTCCTGATGAAACCGGAGAGCGAGCCGTACCTGGAACGCCTGCACCACCGCGTGGAGGAGCTCGCCAGGGGTGCGGCATGACCGCCTCCGAAGAGACCCTCAGCAGCATCGAGGGCGTAGACGCCCGGACGGGCCGGCAACTGCTGGACGGTCTGCTCGACGAGGCCGTCTGGCTGGACCACTGCCCGTTCGTCAGCGCGTCGTTCGGCCCGGCACCGGTCTGGCTCCGCCATGAACCGGTCTCCGCGTTCCAGCCGTTGCCCGTGCCGTTGCCCGTACCGCCGCCCGGCGGCCCGCTGGAGCCTGCAGGCGTCCCGGGCTCGCGCCGCGTCTGTGTCTCGTTCGCGCCCGAGCACGGCCCCAACGCCCGTACCTGGGCGCGGACTCACGGCTACCGGCTGCTCGCGCCGGACCCGGGCGTGACCGCCTGGGCGGCGGACAAGATCCGGGTGCTGGAGCTGTTCGCGGAGGCGGGGGTGGCCGTGCCGCCGTCCGTGGTCGTCCCGGCGGCCGGGCGGGCAGCGGCGAGGGCGTACTGGGACGACCGGTGGCCCAGGGCCGTGGCCCAGCGCCGGGAGAACAACCTGATCGGCCGCGGCACCGTTCCCGTCGACTCCCCGGAGGAGCTGGCCCGTTGCCTCGCCGCCTGGCCGGACGAGCCGGTCCGGCTGAGCCGTCGGGCCCCCGGCATCTCGCTGACCGTGACCGCGTGCGCCGGGCCGGACCGCACCGTGGTCTCGGCCGTCTCCCACCAGCTGGTCGGCCTGCCCGAACTCGCCGCCTCCTGGGGCACCCACTGCGGCAACCAGCTCGTACACCCCGCCGATCTGCCGGACGGGCTGTACGCGCAGGCCCGCCGGGCAGCGCGGCGGGTGGGCGAGGTACTGCGCGGCCGCGGCTTCCGGGGCATGTTCGGCCTCGACCTCGTCGAGGAGGACGGGCGGCTCCTCGCCATCGAGGTCAACCCCCGCTTCCAGACAGTGGTCTCCCTGGTCCAGGCCGCCGAGCGCGCGGCCGGGCTGCTGCCGTCGCTCGGGCTGCACATCCTCTCCTTCCTGCTGCCCGCCCTGCCGCCGTCCGTGCCCGGGACGCTGCCGCCGGACTCCCCGCGCCCGAGCCAGCTCGTCGTCCATGCCGCCGGCGACACCGTGCTGCACGGCCTCCCCGCCACCGGGCGCTACCGCCGCCACGAACGGACAGCGACCGGCCCGCTGCCCGCGGCGTGCGACCTCGCCGAACTCCGCGACGACGAGGCCCTGTACTGGGCCGTCGCCCGCCCGGGCCCGGTGACCGCCGGCCAGGAACTGGCCCTGCTCCAGTTCGGGCACCCCGTGGCCGCCCTCGAACCCCGGCCCCGCCCCGGTCCCGGCACAGAGGCCTGGCTCGCCGCCTTCCGCGAGCGGCCGGACGCCCGTCCACCCCTGCTGCGGCTCGCCGAGGAGCCGATGCGCGAGGCGGGCCGGCACGCACTCGAGCTCGTCATCCGGCGGTTCACCGCACCGCCCGAGCAGCCGCCGTTCCACGTCCCCTCCCCCGCCGCCCTCCGCGCCGCGCTGGACGAACCGCTGCCCGAGGACGGCACCGACGACCTGCGCGCCGTCCTCGACCGGGTCACGCGCGACGCCCTCGGCGAGGCGACCCGCCTCGACCACCCGCGCAGCTTCGCCTTCACCCCCTCCACCGGCAACTTCCCCGCCGTGCTCGCCGACGCCCTCGCCTCCGCCTATCTCTCGGTGCCGGGGGCGTGGCTGGTCGGCGCCGGGCCCACCCAGCTCGAACTCACCACCCTGGACTGGCTCAAGACCCTCCTCGGCCTTCCCCGGGAGACCGGCGGCCTCTTCGTCAGCGGCGGCTCCGTCGCCAACCTGACCGCCCTGGCCGTCGCCCGCGACCACCACCTCGGCGACGACACCTCCGGCGCCCGCCTCTACTGTTCCGGTCAGGCCCACCCGTCCGTCGCCCGCGCCGCCCATCTCCTGGGCCTGCCCCGCACCCGGCTCTCCGTCGTACCGGCCGACCGCGACCTGCGCCTCGACCCGGCGGAGGTCGCGCGCCGCGTCACCCGCGACCGGGCCGCCGGGCTGCGGCCGTTCGCCGTCGTCGGCACGCTCGGCACCACCGGGACCGGCGCCGTGGACCCCCTCGACGCCCTCGCGGACCTCTGCGCACGCGAAGGGCTCTGGCTGCACGTCGACGGTGCCCACGGCGCGGCGGCGGCCGCCACGTCCCGGGGCCGCGCGCTGCGTTCCGCCCTGCGGCGCGCCGACTCCCTCACCATCGACCCGCACAAGTGGCTCTTCCAGCCCTACGAGATCGGATGCGTCCTGCTGCGCCGCCCCGAACTGCTGCGCGCCACCTTCGACCTGGAGCGCCACGCGCTGGACACCGGCTACCTCTCCCCCACCGCGCCCCGCGGCACCGAGGTGAACCTCTCCGACCACGGCCCCCAACAGAGCCGCGGGCTGCGCGCGTTGAAGCTGTGGCTGTCCCTGAAGGCCTTCGGCGCGCGGGCGTTCCGGCAGGCGATCGAGCACGGCATGGACCTGGCCGAGCATGCGGCGGCCCTGGTCACGGCCCACCCCGAGCTGAGGCTGGTCACGGCGCCGAGCCTCGCCGTGCTCACCTTCCGCTACGAGCCGGCCGACGCACCGCCCGGCTGGGATGCCGACGCCGCACAGGAGCACGTCAGCCGGGCGGTGTGCACGGAGGGCGGGGCACTGCTCCTCACATCCCGGGTGCACGGGGCCACGGTGCTCCGCATGTGCACCGTCAACCCCGCCGCGACCCGGGACGACGTCGCGTACGTCGTCGATCTGGCCGCCCGGTACGGCCGCCGGTCACTGGACACGGCCGAGGCCGAGGCCGAGGTCAGGGGATCAGCAGCGCCGACGGACCGCTGATCCGCTGCACGCCCCGGTCCGTGAGGGCCCGGGCAATCGTGCTCGCCGATCTCGGCCAGGTCCAGCTCAAGCGCGGCAACACCGAGACGGCCCTGGCTACCTGGAGCGAGTTCCTCGCCTGCCCCGACGGCGTGCAGTCCGTCCGCATCAACGACGGCCTGACCAACATCGCCGCCCGCCTGCCCTCGATCCCCGACAGCCCGGCCGCCGCCGAGCTCGGCGAGCGCATCGCCGCCCGGGAGACTGAGGACCCCGCCCGTTGGGACGACCTGTTCATCCGCGGCGTCGGTCGCCCGGTGCAGTCCATACGGCCCGCAGACACCGACGGCCCGACCTAGTCGCTGTACAAGGCTTTCACAGGCGTCGCCATCGGGGAGTTGACGGAAAACGAGAGAAGTGCTCCTAAGGGCCTGCAGAGAATTAACCTGCGGGTTCAGGGACTTGACACCCCAGGTCAGCGCGACGCGAGCGCACAGGTTGTTCTTCTACGGGCCCTAACAACGGCTAACAGAATGACGCGTGTTGGTGCTGGTAGCCGTGTCTGGCGGGTGAGTTGAGCGTTGTTCGGCGCGTGGGGCATCACCGTGGATCGTGTCGGATGAGCTGTGGGAGCAGATCGAGCCGCTGCTGCCGCGCAGGGAACGCCGGTTCCGGCATCCAGGCCGCAGGCCGCTGCCGGACCGGCAGGTTCTGTGCGGGATCCTGTACGTGCTGCACACCGGGATCCAGTGGGAGTACCTGCCCGGTGTGCTGGGCTTCGGCTCGGGCATGACCTGCTGGCGGCGGCTGCGGGACTGGAACGAAGCCGGAGTGTGGCAGCAGCTGCACGAAGTGCTGCTGGCCGAGCTGAACGCCGCGGCGAAGCTGGACTGGTCGCGCGCGGTCATCGACTCGAGCCACGTCAGGGCGCTAAAAGGGGGATCGCGACGGGCCCGTCGCCGGTCGACCGGGGCCGGGCCGGCTCCAAGCACCACCTGATCACCGACGGCCGCGGCACCCCGCTCGCGGTCATCCTCATCGGCGGCAACCGCAACCATGTCACCCAGCTCCTGCCCCTGCTCGACGCCATCCCGCCCGTGCGGGGACGTGTGGGACGCCCCCACCGCAAGCCGGACTCGCTCTTCGCCGACCGGGGCTACGACCACGACATCTACCGCGACCATGTGCGGGCCCGGGGGATCGTGCCCGCCATCGCCAGACGTGGCACCCGCCACGGCACCGGACTGGGTACCTACAGATGGGTAGTTGAGCGCACCTTCGCCTGGCTCCACAGCTTCAAACGCCTCCGCATCCGCTGGCAACGACGAGCCGACATCCACGAAGCCTTCCTCCGCCCGGCCTGCTGTCTCATCACCCTCAGACAGATCAACTCATTCTGTTAGCCGTTGTTAGCCTGTCGGTATGTCACAGCGCGTCATGCCCAGTTGCACGGACGGACTGATCGCCCTGGGCGTCGCGGACGCTTTGTGGGTCGATTTGACGGCCGATGGTGCTGTGCCGACGACTGCTGGGGCGTTCACCTGCTCTCCTGCCCGTGCCCGGTTGGGGTACGTCCTGCTCGGCGGCCATGTGGTGGCGACGGTGAGGGCTGGCGGCGGTCAGTGGGGGGTTCCGGAGGCTGAGGTGCGCCGGGCAGCCGCGGAGTTGAACGCGGTGGGGATGGACCGGCAGGACTTGGTCCGCATCGGTCCGTTTCGCGGGGCACAGCGGCAGGAGTTCCACGAGGAGACGCTGCTGCGCTGGCGCCAGCGCATCACTCGGGAGCTGCAGGAGCTGGGCGGCCCCGAGCGCACAGCACGGCGTGAAGACGGCCGGGCGTACCATCTGGCGGGGATCGACTGGCGGCAGATACTCGTGGAGCGCACCCGCGACGGGGCGCAGCGGACGTGGTGGTTGCCGCGTGCTGTGGTCAGGCTGCTGGATGCGGCCGAGCACGCCGAAACGCAGTGGCTGCACACCACGCGGACCCGCCAGGCGAGCACAGCCGTCACCGGGCCGCCCTCCCGCCCCCGGCAGGCCCGGGACGCCAACGGCCGGCCAGCGACGAGCCCGGAGGACCACACCGCCTCGCTGCGCCGGTACAACGGCGAGCTGGAAGGTCAGCTGTACTCGGTGCTCAGCAGGAAGCCCGGTACCTCCCGCAGGGTGGCGGGGTGGGCGTGCGCCGTCTGCCGCACTGCGCCCGCCACCGCCCTCGACCATTGCCACGAACACGGCTACGCCCGGGCCCCTGTCTGCCAGTCCTGCAACACACAGGAACGGCCCGACCACTTGTACAGCAACGACATCCGCGTGGCCGGCCACTACACCCGCCTCTTCCACACCGACGCCGACAACTGGCTGCGCCACTGGCATCGTTGCCCCGGCTGCCGCGCCCGCACCACCCTGCCCCTGCCGCACCTCGCCGCATGGACCGCCCACATAGCCTGCCGAACGCTGCGCCCGACCCACCGCGCCTCCCGCGGGCGCGAACCCTGCGGTGTGCTGCGTGTGTCCTGGACAGGCAGCCAGCGGGCGCCGCGTTCCTGCCTGCTCACCGTCTCCGTCGACTTCTGCCCGTCCGGCGAGCACCGTGTCCTGGCGCAAGTCCCCTACCGCGAAGCCGCCGATCGGTTTCGCACCTGGCTGGCCGAAACGGCCCCTGCCGTGGCCGCCGCGGCCGGCCCCGACCGCCTGGACGGGCTTCCCGCCCAGCCTCGGCCAGTCATCGCGGACACCAGCGGCGAGGACCAAGCACTGTTCTGAGCGAGCACCGGAGCTTCTTGACGCCGTGATACAAACCGTGCCGCCTGGTAGTGCCCGCGAGCTGCGGAAGGCGGTCGGTCATCTCGACGCCTTGCTCGGACGCCCCTGGGCCTCCGACAGCGGCTACCGATCCAATCGAAGGCCGGCGCGAGACTGCGCGGGAACAAGGCAACTCCGAGGGGCCGGTCCCGCCCACTGGGTCCGGCCCCCTCAACGCGCTGGGCCTCACGTCGGTCCGACGATCTCCGGGGACATGGGCAGGAGCACGGCAGCACGGGCGCAGCGGGAGCTTCAGCGGCTCCGTTCGGCACGCTACGGCAGCAAGCGGTACATCCCGCCTGCCAGGCCGGATTCCGGGTCCGTTACGGGATCATAGAAGGAGGGCGCGGGGCCAGGGAGTCTGTTCATGGGTCGCCCCAACCGCGCCACCCGGGCCGCCATCACCCAGCGCCGTGCCGACGCGGTCGACCTGAAGATCGCTGGCGTTGACTGGCTGACCATCGGCAGGAAGCTCGCCGCCGACCCATCCATCAACTCGGACGGTGTCGCCTACCCGCAGGGGTACGGCATCGACAAGTACCGCAGGAAGCCGGAGCCGCCGACCGACAAGCGGCTGATCGAGCTGGCGTGCAAGGACGTCTCGAAGGCCCTGATGGAGCGGGCCGCCGCGCTCGATGAGAGCACTGACGAGCTGCGGCGTCTGATGCTGGCCCGCCTGGAGAAGCTGTTCTTCCCCATGTACCGGCAGGCCGTACGCGGGGACTTCCAGGCCAACGACCGGGCGGTGCGCATCATCGAGCGCGAGACCCAGTTGCCCGGCCTGAACCGTCCCGTGCGCACGGAGCTGTCCGGGCCGGACGGCGGGGCCGTGCGGGCGGAGTCCGCCAGCATGGAGGAGCTGGAGCGGCTGATTTCCCTGGCCGGTGGGGCGCCGGCCGACCGTGGCGAGGGCTGACGAGGAGGCGGTCCTTCACGCGTATCGCACGCTTACCCCTCAGCGTCGCCGCGAGATCGCCGCCGCCTCCTCTGCCGAGCTTCGGGGCCCGTCTGGTGGCCGTCGAGCGGGAGATGGCCATGGACCGCTCCCCCGGCGCGATGGCGGCGGTTCTGACCGAGGGCCGGGAGATGCAGGCCCGGCACCTCGACCTGATCGACGCCGCGTTCGAGCGGGTCGTGGCGGGGCAGCCGACGAAGCTGCTGCTCACCATGCCCCCGCGGCACGGCAAGTCCCGCCGCGCGGCCCGGTGGGCGCCGCTGTGGTTCCTGCGCCGCCGCCCGGAACACCGGGTGATGATCGCCTCGTACTCGTCGGACCTGGCCGACGACCACGGCCGGTGGATCCGCGACGCGATCCTGACCCACGGGCCGCAGCTGGGCATCTCGCTGCGGCCGGGTTCCTCGGCGGCGAACCGCTTCGACCTCACCGACACCGAGGGCGGCTTCGTCGCGGCCGGTGTTGGCGGCGGCTTGACCGGCAAGGGCGCCCATCTGGCGGTGGTGGACGACCCGATCAAGGATGCCGCGGAGGCCGCGTCACCCACGATGCGTCGTCGGCTGTGGGAATGGTGGCAGGCGGTTCTGCTGACCCGTATCGAGCCCGGCGGGTCGGTGATCGTCATCCAGACCCGGTGGGACGAGGACGACCTCGCAGGCCGGATCTTGGCCGAGGAGGCCGAGCGGTGGACGCACATCGACCTGCCTGCCCTCGCCCTCAGCGAGAACGACGCCCTCGGCAGGCCGGTCGGGACGGCGCTGTGGCCGGAACGGTACGACGAGCCCGCGCTGGAGGAGATCCGGCGCAGCGTCGGCGAACGGGTGTGGTGGTCGCTGTACATGCAGCAGCCGCGCCCGATGGAAGGCGGCGTGTGGCAGTGGGACTGGATCACCAACCACCGCATCAGCGCCGCCCAGTTCCGCGGCATCGACCTCGCGCGCATCGTCGTCGCGGTCGACCCGGCCGGCGGGGAGTCCGCAGTCGGGGACGAGTGCGGCATCATCGCGGCGGCCCGCGACCGCGACGGTCACCTGTACGTCCTCGACGACCGCTCGGGGAACCTCGGCGCGGAAACGTGGGGTGCAGAAACGTGCCTGCTGGCGATTGAGCTGCGCGCAGACGCCATCGTGATCGAGTCGAACTTCGGCGGAGACATGTCGCGCCAGGTGGTGCAGCAGGCATGGCAGGAGCTCCAGCGGGAGGGCCGAACCGAAGGCATGTTGATGCCAGCAGTCCTCTCAGTCACCGCGAAGCAGGGCAAACGCTTGAGGGCAGAGCCGATTGCCCAGCTGTACGAGCAGGGGCGCGTGCACCACGTCGGGCAGTGGCCGACCCTCGAACAGCAGATGGTCCGATGGGTCGCCGGCATGGACAGCCCGGACCGCATGGACGCCGCCGTGCACGCACTGACCCAGCTCGCCGACCCGATGCACAGCACGGTCGGAACCGCCTCGTACCGCGACGGCAGGTTGTCCGGGCGGCGATGATTACGCGGGTGGTGTTCACTCTGCTCCTTCAGCCTGGAACGCCCTCATCTGGCGCGGTAGTTCCCCAGTAGCCCGGGGGTCTGCGCAGCTGCGATCGAGAAGTGGTTCGCGCCCGTCGTGACGATGCCGTACTGCTCACCGTACCGACGCGGGGTGGAGCAACTCGGTAGCTCGCTAGGCTCATAACCCAGAGGTCGCAGGTTCAAATCCTGTCCCCGCTACTCTCACGTGAAGGCCCGGCATCTGCCGGGCCTTCACTGAGTGATTCTGTCGGGGAGCTTGATTTTCGAAGGTCACTGTCCTTGGCGCCACCAGCGGGGTCGGGGTAGTCCGTGGGCGTCGAGGTACTGCTGGAACGCGGTCGGCGGGCGGGGCCGGTAAGTGGTGTCGGTGGGTTCGTGGGCGCTGAGGCGTTCGATATTGACGGCGATGGCCGTCAGCACGTGCTGGACGTGGGCTTTTGCTGTGTCGCGGTAGCGGCAGCGGCGCATCTGGTGGTCGTTGACGAGTTCGTTCATGGTGCCCTCGACGCCGAAGCGGGAGGCGTAGAGCTGGCGCCATGTCGAGTCCTGCTGGCTGGCGCGGTTTCGGGTCTGGAGTTCGTGGAGGCGGCGGGGCAGGAAGTTCACGGTTCGCGGCGCTTTGCCGCTGGTACAGGTCGCCCGGACGGGGCAGGGGTTGCAGTGTGCCGGGTTGAAGCGGACGACGGTGTAGGAGGCCACCGCCGGGAGTTCCGGCCAGTTGCCGCTGATCTTCCCCTTCGGGCAGGTAACGGTGCGGCGGTCGAAGTCGATGGTGAAGTCCTCGCGGGTGAAGCCGGGTTCCTGACTGCGCCAGGCGGGGCTGGGAGGGAGCGGGCCGACCATGCGGATGCGGTGGGTGCGGGCGGCGGTGTCGAATAGCGCGACGGAGGTGTAGCCGCTGTCGACCAGGTGCGTGGCGGGCAGCAGGCGGCGCCGCTTGAGCCGGGCGTGGATGCCGGGCACAGCGGTGCTGTCTGCCGTCGGGACGTGGTGGCCGCATCTGTGATGACGTTGACGCCCTTGTCGTCGCACGTTTCGGTGACGTGGGCGAGATAGCCGGTCCATCACCGGTGGCTGCGGCGCGTCCAGCGGGGCTGCAGGTCGTACGGCGACTCGATCCGCACCCGGGCGGACGGCAGGCCGTCCTTCTTCTCGGTGCGCGGCCGCAGCTGCCCGCGGGCGTCGACGAGGAAGTTCTGCACCATGATCTGACGCAGTGCCTCCATCGCGACTCCGCTGCTCCGGCCCGCAGGGCGGGCACAGTCCAGGAGTTCGGCAGCGTCGGCGCCGGCCTGCTTCAGCCGGGCGGCGGGATGGCTGGGCTGGCTGACCAGGCGAGCCTATCGCCCCTAGCGTAGTGCCCAGTCCTCGGTCACCAGACCATCCAGCAGCTCCGGGGCATCGCGGGCGGTCTCCTCCAGCGCGGCACGGACCGCCTCCAACACGAGCTCCAGGCGGGTCAGCTCACGCACCGAGGCGAGCAGGTAGGTGGAATCAGTACGCTGCCGGCCGCGGGCCTTGCCCAGGCCCGCGTCCTTCAGCCGGGCCAGCGCGATATCGAACAGGGCATCCGCGCGGCCAGCCTCGGCCAGCCGCTCACGGAAGTCCGATAACACACTGTGGTGGAAGCCCGGGTCGTCCAGCTCCAGCGCGCAGGCGACTTGAAGTCGATGCGGCAGCGCACCGCCTCGGCGGCTTGCCGGTCCGAGAGGTTCAGCAGGAACTGCAGCACGCTCACGGTGGCGAGTTGGGCCGGGGACAGCCCGGGACGCCCGTCGCGTGGGTACCAAGTGGCGAAGTCCTCGTCCCGCCATAAGCCGTCCAGTCGGTCACGTACCCACATCGCGGTCGTCCCTGCGGGATTGCTGGCCCGCGCTACCCGAGCGGTCAGGGGCGAGACTTGTGCACCGGAACGCGGACGCAACGACACCGACTCACCTCATGCAGACGAACGACCTTGGAAACCAAGACGAGCCTGCCCGACGACCACGCCGTCCCGCCCGCGAATCCCAAGATCCCCGACAGAGTCTCTCATTGAGGGCTTCCTGGAGGAGTACACCTCCGGCGCCTGGGTGCCGACGTGGGATGACCGGGTCTTCACCGAAGGCCTGGCGTTGGGTGCTCTCTCCGGGGCCCGGCTGCGGGCCGCGTTGCGCGAGCCGCCAGCCGGGCGTCTGGGCAGCCTGATCAACCAGGCTGTTCCTATCTTCGAGCAGACACGGGCGGGACCGGACGTTGAGAAGCTGCGGCTGGCCCTGCGTGGGCTCCTCGATGCCCTTGCTCCGCCGCTCTGCTGAACACACACTCGTCGGCGCACATGACTTCAGCAGTGCGGGTTACCGGCTGGCGGATGTGCGGCCTGCGCGGGCTGAGCGGGCCAGGTGCGTTCCTTGCAGGATGCTGGCTCCCCACAGGACCGCGGCGGACCAGGCAAGTGGCGGCTCCGCCCCCGCGCCGAGTCCGATCACGCCCACCACGATCGCCACCACGACACCGGCGACGAGTGCGGCTTTGTCACGCCATGCCGGGTCGATCGGGCGTCCGACAAGGAACATGGCGATGACGGAGAGGACTAACGCCGCTGCTCCGCTGTATACGGGCCACATAGGTGATGGCTCCTAACCCCGTGCTGTCGTCGAGCACGTCGTCCGGCAGTTGATCTGGTCCGGGAACTTCCTCCGGCCTGGGGTGAACGGGCCGGCCAAGGCCTTCACCGGAAGGAAAATCTCCGGGTTACGAAGCGTACCCGCTCCGTTCTCCCCGGCCGGCCTCCGTCCAACCCGCCAGGTGCCAGGGTGCTGCGACGGGTTGGCGGCAGTACGGCGCCCTGTTAGTTGCATCCACCGGAGTACTCGCCGGGGACGAAGAGACCCGCCGCAAACTTGATCTTCAGGCAGTTGCCGTTGTCGCGCGCCTTCACCGCCGTGGTGGTGATGGCAGCGGCGTGCGCGGTGACGTAGATGTTCAGCCCCGGGGGCAGCGCCCAGGTGCCCATGGCGGCGAGTGCGCCGTTCTGCGCGACTGCCTTCGTCTCGCCCTTGGTGAAATACGCGGTGCCGGTCACGTTGCCCCAGGTGATCTTGGGGTCGGCCACGACCGGGAACGCCGTGTCCTTGTTCGTCTCGACGTGCTGGACGAGCTGGTCACCGTCGAGCTTGTAGCTGGTGGCTACCGGCTTGCCGTTGGCGTCCTTGGCCCAGGGGGCCGTAATGGATCCCACCACCATGGCGGTGTTCTCGCCGGCGGGCTTCACGATGCCGAAGCCGCCGTCACCGTCGGGTATCAGACGGGTGCCCTGCGGCAGGTTGAGGCTGAATCGCTGGTCCTGGGAAGCGGACGCGTCCTTGAGCGTCACCAGGGTCCGGGCCCCGCCGTCGATGGTCGGCTGGACGGCCAGGTCGGTGGACTTCACCACGTCGGAGTAGACAACGGTGCCCGCGCCCGCCTTGACGCCCGTCACGCCCTTGGCGCCCGCGAGCCTGAGGCCGAGGGAGCTGCCGTCGGCAGCAGTGGCCTTGACGTCCTGCGTGGACGCGTGCGGGGCGGTCACGGTGACGCTGCCGCCCGACCCGGTGTCTGTGGTAGCCGTGGCGGCAGCCTCGGGGGAACTCACCGAGGGGGCAAGGTCTTTGGTGCCGGTGGCCTTCTCCACAACCGAGGCCGCGTGCGAGGCCTCGCCAGCCGGGGTCCCGTCGGCGAAAGCCGGCGAGGCAGCGCCGACAAGGACCGTCACGGCCGTGGCGACAGACACCGCCGATACGACGGAGCGGGCGGGAGATCTCCGGACAGTACGCACAAGTTACTCCAGATCGTGACATCGGATGCCTCCAGGGATAGGTCTGGCGGCATCCGATCGACTCGCGTTGACGATCATGAAGCTAGGTGGGGTCCGTAGATGGGCGCAAAGACGTGCATATGCATCTGCGTCATCCTCCGCCACGCCGTCAAAACAGGCATATCGGCATAGGGGGGCCACGTGTCGCCGAGCGGGATGGTCGCCGCACCCGCCCCGGCTCAGTTGCACTGCGGGCAACCGCACTGCTGCCGTGCGTACTTGGAGGATCACTCTCGGCGAAACGGGATGACGGCCCATGCAGGCCACCTTGGGGGCGGGGCAATACCAAGTCTTGACTTAAAATCAGGGCGCGAGCTTCTACACCGCACCCCATCGCCCAACAAGGCGCATAACCACCTTGGCGCCCACAGAGCGCCGCGATAGGGCGCGGCCGGCGCGCCGCCCGGCCTTGCGGTACGCAACGTCACTCCGCCCCGCAGGCGGACAGAACGAGATCAGTGAGTTGTGTTCATCCTGAATGCGCAGGTCACGAGGGTGGCGTAGGCGGATGATGCCGTGCTCGTGCTGGTCGTTGGCGGCTGTCTGGCGTGAAGGTCGTCGGTCAGCGGGCGTTCTCGTGCTGGGTGAGGAGCATCAGCGCGCGGACGAGCCGGGTGGCCCACTTCACGTCGAGGCGGAGCCTGGCCAGCACGCGCCAGTTCTTCAAGGGCGCGAACGCGTGCTCACACACTGCCCGTTCCGCCGCGATCAGCTGGTTGACCAGCTTCTTCGCGGACGGGAGCTTCTTGCCCTTGGGCTTCTTGTAGCCGGTGATGACCGCCGGGTCGCCGGTTTCGTCGTCCAGGCCGACGAAGCCGAGGTCGGCGATCGCCGCGAGGCCCGCCTTGCGGAGCCGGCTGACCAGGCCGTCGTGGTGGCAGGCGGTGATCTCCGAACCGTGCCGGGCGGGCGGTGGAGGTCCACAGCAGCCGCCCCTTGATGTCGGTCAGGGCGATGACCAGCAGCCCGTGGCGTTTGTGCTTGGTCGACCAGCGGCGTTTCATGGGCAGGCCGGTGCGGCGCTGGGTGGGTATCAGCGAGCCGTCGAGCAGGACGACGCTGCCACCCTCCCGGGCGATTTTCGCCAGGACGCGCTCCAGACGCGGGGCCCGCGCGGCGAGCAGTTCGATCATCCCCTTCAGCCACCGGTCCACCGTGGTGCGCGAGACCTGATTGCCGCGGGCGAGGTCGGCCAGGCGCTGGTCATGACGCAGTGCGGCCAGCACGATCACCGCGATCCGCCCGGCCGGCAGCTTGCGCCACCGGGAGCGGATCTTCTTCAGATGGGCACCCAGCAGCCCGGTCAGGAAGGTGAGGGTCCGCGTGGACAGCGACAGTCGGCACTGGTAGACAAGCTCACTGTGGTCCTCGGCCGAGGTGTTGTAGGCATACATCATCAACTCGCGCCGGGGACCGCCTGGTTACGACCCCCAGGCGGGAGAACTATGGCCGGGTGGTGAAGGTACCGTTGGGCAATTTGCGCAGCCATCCACGGTCGGCCAGCTTCGACAGCTTCCCACGCAGCGGTTCCAGCCGGCCCGGCACCGCCGCCGCGATGGCCGGCTTCCGTGTCCGCTACGTGCTCGCGGCCAAGCTCGTCAACGAGCTCGTCGAAGCCGCCGACGACAAGCAGCTGACCAAGACCATCGCCCGCTACGGGCGTGTGGACCTTTTGTGCATCGATGAACTGGGCTATCTCGAACTCGACCGGCGTGGGGCCGAGATGCTCTTCCAGGTTCTCACCGAGCGGGAAGAGAAAAACAGCGTCGCGATCGCCTCGAACGAATCGTTCGGAGGCTGGACCAAGACCTTCACCGACCCCCGCCTCTGCGCAGCCATCGTCGACCGCCTCACCTTCAACGGCACCATCATCGAGACCGGGACCGAGTCCTACCGACTGGCCCGCACCAAGGCGAAGAGGAAGGGCGAGTCGGCATAGCAGCCACCGGCGCAACCAAGTGGATCCCTGTCGCGTCCATCGGGGCAATGCGCAGGATCATGACGTGACAGGGGTCCCAGCCTATGACCAGAACAGCCACTCGATATCTCTACCTGGCCCGGCACGGCGAGGCCACGCCGGATGAGAACGGTCTGACCGACAACGGCCGTCGCCAGGCCGTTCTCCTCGGTGAACGGCTGCGGGGCGTCCCGCTGTCGGTAATCCACCACGGTCCGCTGACCCGGGCGGAGCAGACCGCCCGGTTGATCAGCGAACAGCTCGACGATGTTCCCCTTCACCGTTCCGAGCCGGCCGGGGACTACGTCCCCTACCTACCGCACAGGGAAGAACTGCCGCCGGATGCTGCCGACGCCCTGCTGCAGCATCTCGCTCAGCTCCCCTCGGAGGAGCGCGAGCGCGGACCAGCACTGGCCCGCGAGGCCCTCGCCCGGTTCACGGGCCCGGTGCAGGGAGACGAGCCTCGCCATGAACTCATCGTCACCCACAACTTCCTCATCGGCTGGCTCATCCGGGCCGCTCACAATGCTCCGGAATGGCGCTGGATGGGCCTCAACCACTGCAACGCGGCCTTGACAGTCATCCGTTACGCACCCAGCCGCCCCTCCGCGATGCTCTTCTACAACGACATGCGACACCTGCCCGCAGAACTGCGCTGGACCGGATTCCCTCCCGAGTTTCACATCTGAAGGCCGCACCAACGGCAACGGTCCCCGGCGGGGCCGTGCCGAGCGGGAGTGTCCAATAGACGGCCCTGTCTCACATTCGGTGGTGACGGAGAGTCGTGAGAGGACGTTGACGTCTACGTGAAGGATGTCAACGAGCTTGTGCAGATGGTGTTCTCGGGGCTGTCCCCGCTGGTCATCGAGGATGTGGCCGACGAAGGCGAGCGGATCGTGGTGCGGGCACGCACCCCACGGGACACCGCGGTCTGCCCGGTGTGCGGGGCATCGTCCGGACGCGTGCACGGCTATCACTGGCGAACGGTGGCCGACGTTCCGGTCGACGGCCGCCGGGTGGTCGTCCGCGTGCGGGTGCGGCGTCTGGTGTGTCCCACACCCGGCTGCCACCACACCTTCCGCGAGCAGGTGCCCGGAGTCCTGGAGCGATACCAGCGCCGCACGGCCCGTCTGACCAGCCAAGTCAAGGCAGTGGTCAAAGAGTTAGCAGGCCGCGCGGGATCACGCCTGCTGGCGAAACTCGCGATGGGCCTCTCGCGTCACACAGCCCTACGCACCCTGCTGCGCATCCCGCTGCCCACACGGCGGGTGCCCCGCGTGATCGGCGTCGACGACTTCGCTCTGCGCCGGCGGCACCGCTATGCCACCGTGGTGATCGACGCCGAGACCCACGAGCGGATCGATGTCCTGCCCGACCGCACGACCGGAACCCTTCAAGTGTGGCTGCGCGAGCATCCGGGTGTCGAGGTCGTGTGCCGTGACGGCTCGGCGACCTACGCCGAGGCCATCCGCCGAGCCCTGCCCGGCGCGATACAGGTCGCCGACAGGTGGCATGTCTGGCACAACCTGTGCGAAGCAGCCCTGAGCGAGGTCAAAGCCCACAGCAGCTGCTGGGCCACCGTCCTGGACGCACCCCTGTACGAAGGGCCCCGCGCACAGAGCACCCTGGAACGCTGGCACCAGGTCCACGGCCTGCTCGACCAGGGCGTGAGCCTGCTCGAATGCGCCCGCCGTCTGCAACTGGCCCTGAACATCGTCAAACGCTATGCGCGAGCCGACCGGCCCGAGCGCGTGCTCCGCGTCCCCAAGTACCGCGCCAGCCTTGTCGATCCCTACCGCGAACACCTGCGCAAACGCCGGGCCGAAGACCCCGCCGTCCCCGTCAAGCACCTCTTCGAAGAGATCAAGGCCCTCGGCTTCACGGGCTGCCTCAACCTCCTGCACAAGTACATCAATCAGGGCCGCGCGGACGCCGACCGCAGCCACATCTCCGCACGCAGACTCGCCCGGATGATGCTCACCAGGCCCGACAACCTCAAGGCCGAACACCACGACCTCCTGGCCAAGCTCACCGCCGCCTGCCCCGAGATGACCCAACTATCCTCCAGCATCCGGACCTTCGCCCAGCTCCTGAAGCCTCACGCGGGAAACGCCGATGCCCACACACGCTGGATTGTCCAGGTCCGCGCGGCCGACCTGCCACACCTGCACGCCTTCACCCGGGGTCTGGAGCGAGACCACGACGCCGTGATCGCCGCGTTCACACTCCCATACAGCAATGGCCCCACCGAGGGCGTCAACACCAAGACCAAGCGGATCGCACGTCAGATGCACGGACGAGCCGGCTTCACCCTTCTTCGCCACCGCATTCTCCTCGGATAGCGACACCCTTCGTCACCACCGAATGTGAGACAGGGCCGTTGATTGGACAGACCCGACGAGTTCTCCTCTCGGCTCGTCACCGACCCATCAGACAGGCCCTAGGCGTCAGATGAATGCGCTTTCTGTGCCGCTGACTGAACTGCAGAGCTGACAGCCTCTCGAGTGGGGGGAAGGAGTGGGGTGACATTGGCCGCGTGGATGGGGGTCGGGTTTCCCGTGTAGAGGAACTGCTGATGAGGGTTGTGCTGAGCCGCGGTGGCGACCGCGTCGTGGAGGTTGATCCCGGCAGCGATGATCAGGCCGCACTTGCGTGATACCAGGCTGTTGACGTATGGGACGAGGTCAGGCGTCGTGGTGGTGGGAGCCACAATGCGCTGAGCGTTTACTGGTGTTGTGCGGGCAGCGTCCTGCATTCCGGACCATAGGGGGGCGGTTGCAGCGGCGTCGGATGTGTCAGTGAGCAGGCAGGCGCGGAAGTTGCGGGAGATGTTGTTGGCCTTAATGCGCGGAGTGTCATCACCGGAGCCTGCGATCCAGATGACAAGGCCGGCAATGACAGCCGCGCAGATGAGGACCGCGATCCACGCACGTCGATGGGAACGAAGTCTGGCAAGGGCTAGGGGCATGGGTCCTCCGGGACTGCGACGAGAGATGTACTGAGGGCGAACGGGGACGACGGGCCGGACTAGCCCTTTTGTTTCGCAGGCCTTTTCCTTGCCTGGCTCTTGCTGCCTTGTCTCTTTGCCCGCGCGTCGCCCTTGCTGGCAGTGCGGGTCGATGCGTTGCCGATCCGGGGTGCAGTCCGGCGCCGACGAAGCAGGCGAACGGCTGCGGCGGCACCGGCTACGAGGACTCCTCCGGTGACGGCGAGAAAAATGGCGGGGTGCCAACTTGAGTGAAAGCCAAGGGGGTTGGCTGACAGCAGGGGGTTGGCCGTGCTCCCCGGCGGCGCGGTGGAGTGGAGCGCGGCCAGGGCGTTGAGGGTGCCATAGCCGTACTGGTCATCGTGACCGTTGTCATCGCGATGGCCGTGTGGATCTGCGGTGGTGATCAGGCGGCGGATGGTTTGCCCGGCGGTCAGGTGGGGGGCGGCCGAGCGGACGAGTGCCGCTGCGGCAGATACGTACGCTGCGGCGTAGCTGGTGCCTTCCGCATCGACGTATTGACCACGGTTGTTGGTGGAGTAGATGCCGGTGGCCGGGGCGGCCAGTGTGGTCCGGGGGCCCGATTCGCTCACCGGCCAGAAGCGGCCTGCGGGGTTGATGCCGGTGACGTCGACGACACCGGGAAAGGCGGCGGGGTAGAGGGTGGGGTCCCCGTTCCGACCGTTGTTGCCCGCGGAGGCGACGATGACCGCATCCTTGCCGATCGCGTAGTCGATGGCGCGCCGGAGCACCGGGTCGGGGGTGGGCATGCCGAGGGAAACGTTGATGACCTGCGCGTGGTGGTCGGCGGCATATGTGATGCCCTGCGCGAGTGCCGTGGGTTCGACGGTTGCGTGGACGGTGACCCGGACGGGCAGGATCCTGGCTTTGGGGGCGAGGCCGATCATGCCGGAGCCGCCGTTGGCGGCCCCGGTGCCGGCGATGATGCCGGCGATGGCGGTGCCGTGCGAGTCGCCGGAAACATCGGCTTGGCCGCGGTCATGTGAGTCCCCGAGGAACCCGGCACCGGGCACTACCTGCCCGGCGAGGTCGGGATGGTCGGCTTGGACGCCGCTGTCGATGACGGCGACCGTGACCCCTCGCCCTTCGGTGATGTGCCATATCGCATCGGCGTTCAGGTGCCGTTTGTCCAGGGGCCATTCGGCTTGACGAATCACCGCAGCATGAGCCGCGGACACATCCTGTGGCATGACCAAGAGGACAAGTATGCCTAGCAGCAAAGCCGTTGCCGATCTCAGTCGGTGGCCAGGCCGTATTCGTCGCTTCATCTGGCTCCTCATGAACGTAAGTTAACGGGCCCGTCAGATGGTTTCACGACCCATCTGGGGAAGGGGTTTTCGGCCTGGACTGCAGTTGCGCTGCACATGAGTGGAGACACACGGAGCCGCCCCAGGTTGTATCACACGACCCCGAAAGAGATGTGATGCAGATCGTCACGCCGAAGCGCGCCCCTTTCTCTTTAAATGATGTCTTTCGCCTTGCCTTTGAATACATCGCGGTTTTCGCAAGATTCGGTAAAGCGCCTACCGGGCAAGGCGCGATAAAAGGGGCGTGATCATCTCAAGTCGAAGTCCCGTGCTGTCGCTGAACTGTTGCAGGGCGGTCGAATGATCGATACAACTCCCTCCGCTTGTGTCTCCATCCGGGAGGCGTCTGACTGTGCGGGGGTCGGCCATGGGCCGTTGGACTGTGCGTTTCCGTGTCGCCATGGCGCGGGCGGTGACGGCCATGGCAGCAGGTGCTGGCCGGGCGTGGCAGCGTCAGGTGCGTTGGCTCGCGGCAGCTGTGAGCGGGGTGCTGCTGGTCATGCTGGCGACAGCGCCAGCGCCCGCGCAGTCGATGGTGCCGTTGGCCATGGCCGACGCGGTGTCGGCCGGGGCTGCGGAGTTGCCGCAGCAGCGGTCGGGATCAGCGGCCGGGTTGCACCACCAGGTCGGGGTGTCGACGACCCGCTCGAAGCGCGGCAACCAGGCGTCCAGTAGCCCGGCCACCGCGGTTCGAGGTGCGCTGCCGACGGCCACGCCCCACGGGCCGGCGGCGGCCTCACGGCAGTCCTACACCTCCAAGACGCAGGTGAGCACGCGGCGTGTGATGCCACCTGCGTCGGCGCGCCAGGCAATGTTGAAGGCGCATCAGCGCAGACAGGCGAAAGCCGCGGTCGATACCGCCGATGCGTCCAGTGGCGAGGGGGGTGGTGATCCCGACCTTCCGGGGCCGGCGACCAGCGGTGTGGAGGTCGTCAAGCAGCGGACCGCGAGCACCTCGGTGTTCCAGAACGCCGATGGCACGCTGACCGCACGGGTCTACAGCCGTCCGGTGCATTACCGACAGGCCGACGGCAGCTGGGCCGACATCGACACCAAGCTCACGCGCGGTTCGGATGGCCGGTGGCGGGAGAGCGCCGACTCGCAGCCGGCAAGCTTTGCTGCCGACGGAAACGATTCGTCTCTGGTCTCGTACGGGCCGACTTCGGGGGAGCAGGTCAGCTACGGGTTGCAGGGCGCGGCCCGGGTGGCCGGCAAGCCTGCGGAGAACTCCATCACCTACGCCGGCATCGCCTCCTCGTCGGATCTGAGCTATGCCGTGACTGCCTCAGGTGTGAAGGAAACCCTGGTCCTTCACGATGCCTCTGCGCCGACCACCTGGGTGTTTCCCCTTCATCTCACCGGCCTGAGGCCGTCGTTGGCTGCCGATGGAAGCCTCGTGTTCACGGATGGCTCCGGGAAGGTGAAGGAGACCATCCCGCACGGGTTCATGGAGGATGCCAAGCGCGACAAGGTCTCTGGTGAGGGCGCCATCTCCACCGGTGTGGCGTACAGCCTCACCACGGTGGATGGAGGCCCGGCGCTCCGCGTGTCGCTGGATGCCGACTGGCTCCACGACTCCTCTCGGGCGTTCCCGGTCAAGGTCGACCCGACCACCAGCAACACGAACGCCACCTCCAGCACGTACGTCGAGACCCCGTACAACACCAACTTCTCCACCGACTCGGTACTGAAGGTCGGCTCCTACGACGGAGGCGCGCACAGCGCCAACAGCTACTTGTCGTTCGGCTCGGTGGGCTCGACGTTCCAGAACGACTACATCGAGCAGGCCTCGCTGTATGTGGACGATGTCTGGTCCGGCGGGTGCACCCCGCAGGCCGTCAACGTCTCGCCGATCACCAGCTCCTGGAGCGTCGGGTCGATCGCCAACTACCCAGGTCTCTCCTACGGTTCGACGATCGGCACCAGCAGCTTCTACGGCGGTTCGAGCTGTAGCGGTGCGTCCTGGCAGGGTATCGACCTGGGCGACAACCCGTCGGCGGCCGGGGTGAAGCTGATCGAGGGCTGGGCGCACGGCGGGAACAACCTGGGCCTGGCACTGACCGCGGACACCTCGCAGGTGGCGGCGTGGAAGCAGCTCGCCTCCGTCAACTCCTCCTACCCGCCGTACCTGTCGGTCACCTACAGCCCCTACGGCGCCGACTACTCCATTCCTTCGTCACAGGCCTACACCCAGCCCACGGCAACCACCAACGGCTCGATGCAGGTCCAGGTCACCAACCGGGGCACCACGGCGTGGACGCCGTCGAACATGACGCTGTCCACGGAGGTCTACACCACCGCGTGGACCCAGATCCAGGGCGCGAACGCGCCCCGGACCCCGGTCCCGTCCACGGTGAACCCGAATTCCACGGTAACGATGACCGGTGCGATCGGGTCGATCACCCCGGGCCAGTACTACGTGTGCTGGGACATGTATCTGAACGGGTCCACCTCGTTCTACTCCACCTACAACGTCCCCACCAGCTGCGTGGAGATCACCTCCGCCGACACGCCACCGCAGATCGACTCCACTGCACCGCCGTCCAACGCGGTCGTCGGCTCGCTGACACCCCAGCTGTTCGCGAGCGGCCACGACCCGGACAGCTATCCGGGCAAGGGCCTGACCTACGACTTCCAGGTCTACTCCAACCCCAGCAGCGGTTCACCGGCTCTGCTCGCCGACTCCGGCGCGATCAGCGCGACGCAGTGGGTGGTCCCGTCCGGGAAGCTGGCCTGGAACCAGCCGTACTACTGGGTGGTGTCCAACAGCGACACGATCGCCTCCAGTGCGTGGAGCAATCCGTCGTACTTCTCCACGACCGTCCCGCAACCGCTGATCACCTCCCATCTCGGCGCGGCGGCGAAGACCGCGAGCGGACGGAACTTCGACCCGCAGGTCGGTGACTACACCAGCTCAGCCACGGACGCGAACGTCTCCGTCGTCGGCCCCAAGCTGGCTATCAACCGCGCCTACAACTCCCTCGACCCGCGCACCACCACCCTGTTCGGCGCTGGCTGGTCCACCCCGTACGACATGGCCGCCGCCGCCGACAGCGACGGCACCGGGGCGGTCGTGGTCACCATGGCCGACGGTCACGAGGCCCGCTTCGGGCTCAACGCCGACGGCAGTACCTTCAGCCCGCCGCAGGGCACCTATGCCACCTTTGCCACCGTCACTGGAGGTGGCTACACCCTCACCGACAAGTCGGGCACCATCTACACCTTCGGCCAACAGGTCGGCAGCGCCTGGAAACTGACGAAGATCACCGACCGGGAAGGGCGCTCGGAGACCCTGGCGTACAACGGCAACGGCACTCTCGCCGCTGTCACCAACAACGCTGGCAACCACGCGTTGCACTTCACCTGGACCGGCGCGCACGTCTCCCAGGTGGCCACCGACCCGGCCACCACCAGCGGCACCCCCGAGACCTGGAGCTACTCCTATAGCGGTGACCAGCTGACCGGGGTCTGCCCGCCCACCTCCCCGACCGCCTGCACCACCTACACCTACACTTCCGGCGCCAACTCCGGCTCGCACTACCGCTCCGCAGTGATCGACGCCAATCCCTCCTCCTACTGGCGACTGGCCGAGTCGTCCGGTGCCACGGCGGCCAGTGAAGTCGCCATCAACGAAGGCAACGACAACGGCACCTACACCTCCACCGGTGTCACGCTCGGCAACACCGGCCCGCTGCCCGGTTCGCCAACCACCGCCGCCTCGTTCAACGGCTCCAGCGGATACGTTTCGCTGCCCAACGGCCTGTTGACCTCGGCCTCCTATACGGCGGTGGGGCTGTGGTTCAAGACCACCGGCTCGGGTGTGCTCTTCTCCTACCAGCAAGACCCGCTCACCAAGACCACCACGCCCAACTACACGCCTGCCCTGTACGTCGGCACCTCCGGCAAGCTCTACGGCGAGCTGTGGAACGGCCACGTCAACCCGATCGCCACCACCGCGTCGGTCGCCGACGGCCAGTGGCACTACACCGTCCTCTCCGCCGCCGGCACCACTCAGTCGCTGTACCTCGACGGTTCCCTTGTCGGCTCCATGAGCGGACAGGTGGGGATCTCCAGCCAGCCCGTGGACGTGATCGGCGCTGGGTTCACCGGCGGTGCCTGGCCGGACGAGCCCCACTACAGCACCTCCAGCAACACGGCCTACACCAATTACTTCACTGGGCAGATCGCCGAGGTCGCCTTCTACACCCACGCCCTCGGCGCACCCGCCGTCGCCCAGCAGTACGCGGCCGGCACGCATGCGGCCACGGAACTGACCGGAATCACCGCTCCGTCGGGCAAGACCCGTCTGCAGGCTTCTTACGACCCGGTCAAGGATCGCGCCGGCCAGATCCTCGACGGCAACGGCGGCACCTGGAAGCTGGGCACGCCGTCCACCGCAGGCTCGGGTGCCTACTACCGCAATGCCGTCATCTCATCGAACGCCCCCAACTACTGGCGCCTCGGCGACACCTCAGGCACCCAAGCGGCCAACGAGGTGCCTGGTACGACTGCCTCCAACTGGTGGTCCAGCGGCCCGGCCACCTACATCAACGTCACTCTGGGCGCCGCCGGCCTGTTCCCCGGTGGACCGGAGACCTCGGCCTCGTTCAACGGCACCAACTCCTACATATCGCTGCCGAGCACCACAATCTACAAGGGCAAGGTCACCGCCAACATCTCCCTTGAACTGTGGTTCAAGACCACCACAGGCGGCGGCACGCTCTTCAGCTACCAGTGCGGCGCCATCGGCACCACGCCCAGCCCCGACTGGACCCCCGCGCTGTACGTCGGGACCGACGGCCATCTGTACGGTCAGTGGTGGGACGACAGCCTCTCGCCGATGCAGTCCTCCACCGCTGTTACCGACGGCAACTGGCACCAGGTCGTCCTGACCGCCAACACCAGCGGCAAGCAAACGCTCAACCTGGACGGCAAGCAGGTCGACACCCGCACCGGCAACAGCCAACTCGACTTCAGCACCCAGACCACCGTCACCATCGGTGCGGGATACACGGGCGGCTGGCCTGCACACTCGGCCACGAACATCAACGGCTACTTCAACGGCTCCATCGCCGAGGCCGCCACCTTCAACCAGGCACTCAGCACCGCCACAGTGGCCGCCCACTACTCGGCCCGCGGCTCCTCCTCCGGCGCCACCCCGGTCACCGCGGCGAATGTGACCGATCCGACCGGCAAGACCCTGACGTACCGCTACGACCCCGGCAACAGCGGCCGTCTCATCTCGGCGAGCAACGCCCTCGGCTTCACCACTTCCTACAGCTACGACACCGGTGGCTTCCTCTCCACCACCACCGACCCTGACGGCGACTTCACCACCACGACTCACAACGCCCGTGGTGATGTCCTGTCCACCACCAACAGCGACATCCACAACGACACCACCACCAGCTACAACACCTACCCGGCGTCCGGCACCTACGCGGTCACCGATCCCCGCAACGACGAGGCCACCGCCGTCGCCGACGGCCGCTCCTCCGGCCCGACCGACACGACGTACGCCACAAGCTTCACCTACTCGGTTACCGGCGACGTCCTCACCTCGAAGGACCCGGACGGCAACACCACCACCAACACCTACACATCTGGTACCGAGTCCGCGATCGGCGGCGGCGCCGAACCGCCCGGTCTGCTCGCCACCAGCAAGGACCCCAACGGCAACACCACGGCCTACGCCTACGACAGCGCCGGCGACCTCGCACAGACCACCACGCCGTCGGGGCTGAAGACCACCTACACCTACGACCAGCTCGGCCGTCGCCTGACCCAGACCCAGGTCTCCGACACCTACCCGTCGGGCGTCACCACCAGCTACTCCTACGACGCCCAGGACCGTCTGGCCACCCGCACTGGCCCGGCCACCACCGATGCCGTCACCGGCACCGTCCACACCCCGCAGACCACCTACGTCTACGACGCGGACGGCAAGACCACCTCTCAGGCCGTGGCCGACACCACGGGCAAGGACGCCACCCGGACCAGTAGCTGGACCTACAACTCCTACGGCCAACTCGCCTCCGCCACCGACCCGGCCAACCGCACCACCTCGTACGGCTACGACGCCTATGGCGACCGCACCGCACAGACCAACCCCAACGGCACCTCGTACGCCTACGCCTACTCGCCGACCGGCGAGCTCCTCACCACCACGCTCACCAACTTCACCGGCGACCCCGTCAACCCCTCCTCGCCGACGTCGCTCGTGGTCGACTCCCGCGCCTACGACCCTGCGGGTCTGCTCGCTTCGGACACCGACGCCATGGGCCGGACCACGGGTTACTACTACAACTGGAACCACCAGCTCATCGAGAGCTACCTCAGCAACTTCCACAACCCGGACGGCTCCACCAGCACCAAGGTGCTGCATGCCTACGCCCACGACGGCGCAGGCAACCTGACGGAGAGCCAGGACACCAACGCAGGCATCGAGACCGACTACACCGTCGACCCTGCAGGCCGCACCACCAAGGCCACCTTCGACCCGTACGGCCTGAATCGCATCACTTCCTACAGCTACGACGCGGACGGCAACCTCACCTCCACGTCCAAGACCGGCGGCGGAACCACCGAGCAGACCGACTACGCCTACGACGCCCTCGGAGACCGCACCTCGCAAACCGTCCACAACGGCTCGGCCAACCTGGTCACCACCTGGACCTACGACAAGCGCGGCCTGCCGACCGCCACGATCGACCCACGCGGGAACGTCTCGGGCGCCAACGCGGCGGCGTACACCACCAGTTACGCGTACGACCCCGCCGGGCGACTCACCCAGGTCACCGCCCCCGTCATCAACGCCGAGACCAACGGTGGGGCACCGCAGCAGGTCCACCCCATCACGCTGAACGGCTACGACACCTTCGGCGACGAGACCTCCGTCGACAACCCCGACGGCACCATCACCACCTACACCTACGACGCGGACTCTGAACAGGTCGCTACCTCCCAGCCCGCTTACACCGCGCCCGGCTCCACCACATCGACCACTCCGACAGCCACCCTCGCCTACGACGTGGCAGGCCGTCCCACTGTGGCCACCGATGCCCTGGGCAACGTCACCAAGTACACCTACGACCAGTTCGGCAACCTGGCCCAGACGGTCAGACCCGCCGTCGGCGGCACCTCGCCGACCACGCACAACACATATGACACCGACGGTGAAGTGCTGTCCATCACCGACCCGACCGGCGCCATCACCCAGGGCACCTACGACGACCTCGGCCGCCCCCTGACCATCAGCCAGGTCGTCCGACAGCCCTCAACGACGACCGACACCCTCACCTATGGATACGACGGCGCGGGCAACCGCACCTCCGTCACCCTGCCGGGCGGGCAGAAGGCCACCTCCACCTACGACGCGGCCGGCGATCGGCTCACCACCACCGACCCGCTGACCCACACCACCAACAGCACATACGACCTAGACGGCAGGGTCACCAAGACCACGCTGCCGGACAGCACCGCCACCACCAGCACCTATGACCTGGCCGGTCGCCTGACCGCAGCGGCCACCTTGGACAGCACCGGCAAGACGACGGCCACCGCGTCGTACGGTTACGACCCGGTGGGCGACAAGACCTCGGCCACCAACGCGGCGGGAACGACCAACACCTTCTCCTACGACGCCGTCGGCAACCTGGTGCAGCAGACCGAGCCGGTCTCATCGACCTCGACCATCACCACCAGCTTCGGTTACGACGCCGCAGGACGGCGCACCCGCTACACCGATGGCAACAACAACGCCATCGTCACCACCTACAACACTCTCGGCCTGCCTGAATCGCTCATCGAGCCGAGCACGCCCGCCTTCCCCAACGCTTCCGACCGCACAACCACGACCGCCTACGACGCCAACGGCCATGCGGTCACCATCACGCGTCCCGGAGGCGTCACCCAGACCAACACCTATGACGCCGACGGGCACCTGACCGGCCAGAACGGCAGCGGCGCCGAAACACCCACCACCAGCCGCGCTTTCGGATATGACGCCGACGGCCGACTCACCTCGAGCAGCGCCCCCAACGGCACCAACACCTACACCTACGACGACCGCGGCAAAATCCTTTCCGCAACCGGTCCTTCCGGCAGTGCGAGCTACAGCTACAACGCCAACGGTCAGGTGGCATCCCGCACCGACAAGACCGGCACCGCCACCTTCACCTACGACCCTGCCGGAGCCCTGGCTACCGTCGCCGACCCCCTCACCGGCAACACCCTCACCTACAGCCGCAACAACCTCGGGCAGGTCACCGGCATCGCCTACGGAGGTACCGGCGCCGCCAACCAGAGCTTCACCTACGACAGCCAGCACCGGCTGACCGGACAGACCCTCACCGCCGCCGGCGGCGCCAGCGAAGCGGCCATCACCTACGGCTACGACGCCAACGGCCGCATCACAGCGCAGACGACGACGGGCACGGCAGGGGCCTCGGCCAACACCTATACCTATGACCAGGCCGGGCGCCTGACCTCCTCCAACAACGGGTCCACCACGACCAGTTACGGCTACGACGGCGCCGGCAACCGCACCAGCACCACCACCGGATCCACCACCACCAACGCCACCTACAACGCCCGCGACCAGCTCACCGCCACGACGGCCGGGTCATCCACCACGACCTACACCTACTCGTCCCGGGGCACGCTCGCCTCGAAGAGCGGCGGCGGCACCACGGAGAACCTCTCCTACGACGCCTTCGACCAGCTCACCACCGACGGCACGACGTCCTACACTCACGACGCCCTCGGCCGACTGGCCACCGCCGGCAGCAACACCTTCACCTACAACGGCACCGACAACACCATCGTCTCGGACGGCACCGAAACCTACGGCCGCACCCCGAACGGCCAACTCCTCAGCGTCGGCGGCAGCTCCGGCGCGGCGCTCGCCTTCACCAACCAACACGGCGACCTGACCGCCACGTTCACCGCCACCGGTACTGCTCTGGCCGGCTCCACCGCCTACGACCCCTTCGGCCAGAACACGGCCTCCTCGGGTACCCAGCACCACCTGGGCCACCAGGGCGGCTGGACCGACCCGAACACCAAGCGGGTCGCCACCGCCAGCCGTTGGTACGACCCGTCGACAGGCAACTTCACCAGCCGCGACGCCACCCTCCAGGAACCGACCCCGTCGGTCGCCGGCAACCCATACGCCTACGGCAACGCCGATCCGTTGGGCAACACCGACCCCAGCGGCAACAGCGCCTGCGGCACACATCACCCCATCGCCCTCCCCTACGTCTCCTCCGCTTCGGACCCGGAGTCCGACTGGTCCCCCGTTTACTCCGGATCCGGCTCGGACGACAACTCCGGTAGCAACTACTACTACGGAAATGACGACTCGGGAGACGACACCGGCTCCGGTGCCGACTCCTCGTCAAGCGATACCGGTTCGGACTCCAATTCGTCCCCACCGGTCAACGACCCCGGCGGTAGTACGAGCTACTGGAATTCAGATGACAGCTGGAACTCCGACGTCCCGTCCACCGCGTCGAGCGACGGCGGGGACGACAGCTGGAGCGCCTCGGACATCACAGGCGCTCTGGTCGGTGGAGTGGTTGTCGCTGGTGTCACCTTCTTCAGCGACGGAGCATCCGTTCCCGAAGACGGTGTCATCTACACCACGGTCAGCGAGAGCGTCAGCGAGGGTGTGAGCTGGCTGGCCGACGAATTCGGCCTGGCCGCCGGCTACTCGAGCTGCAACACACACAGCGAAGCCCCGCCGCCGCCGACCGCCAAGTCCGGCTTGAAGCAGAACCCCGGCAAGGCGCCGACCGGACAGCCTTCCGGCTCGGGGGTCACCCAGCAGTCAGGCACCAAGGGCCCGGGCACCGGCCCGTCGGATGCCGGACCAATCACCGTCCAGGCCACGCCCCTCACCCCGGTCGCGCACGCGCCCACCGCGAACGGCTCTGCCGGCCTGGGCACCCCCTCGGGCGGGCTCGGCTCGTCCAACGACCCTGTGGGTACGGGCGGCTGCGTCGGCGGCATGCTCGGCTACCAATGCACCGCCAACGGCAACCTGCTCGACCCGGACACCGGAACGGTGTACTGCGGTCCGGGTGGCTCTGGGGGAGGTACATGCGTACCGCTCCCAGCCACTGGCGGCTCCCCACAAGCCGCTGCTTGTGATTCGGCTCCAGCGCCGAACCTGGTCTCCGGGCCGGCGTGCAGTGCTACAAGTCGTTCGCCGCAACAACTGTTGGCAGACGCTTCGGCCATTCATGATGCGGGAATCCGGAATCCGCAGAACCCTCCCACCTCCGGGAACAAGAGGGCCGATCAAGGAATTACAGTGGCCACGGCAGAGCTTGGTGGCAGGCTAGTCTATTCCGTCAGCAATAACGGGACAACTCCCGCAATGCGTAAGTTGGCGGATCAACTGGGATATGAGCGGATCAATGGCGCAGAATATGTTGTTCCAGGACTGCAGACCGATGCCGAACAGATACTCATGAATGCCATAGAGGATGGGACTCTCGAAGGCCGGGGCGCCATCGCTGCTTCCAGGCCCGCGTGCGACGAGAGGCGCCAGAACTGTGCCGGGCGTGCGGCAGACTTTCCTCACGTTCAACTTTTTGATCAATCCAGGGTCCCGCCGTGGGGCCGATGATGGCCGTGACTGCGTTGCGATCGGTCTAGACTGACTGACGAGGTGGAGGGGCGACTCTCGGGAGTTGCCCCTCCTGGTTGAGGAGGTTTGAATTGCTGCTCTGGGACTATGAGTCGGAGGGGTGGGAAGAGTCCCTTTCGGCTCTTTCCGTCGAGCGGCGACGATCGATTTCTCTCGAAGCAATCTCCGTCGCGCTCGACTCCTTCCGTCCATCCTTCGAGGCGCTCTTTGCGCAAGAGACGGTTTCGTTCATTCGGCAGACATTGCTTCGCTGTCAAGGACTGCTTGAAGGAGAGGATGAAGAGGGGGTCGGGTCGGAGGAATTTTTCGATGCCCTTCACTTGCTGCCCGACCGTGACAGTGCACTTGGGCTGACGTCCCTGGTGATGGCCATCTCAACTTACGTCGACTGTCTGGGTGGTGAAATGAGTGCGGCGGACACTCTTGAGGTGATGTCGGCGTCATACGAGGCTGTGCTCAACAGTGAGCGGATTCCAAGGGTGACGCCGGATACGGAGCGGCAGAACGACAACTGTGTCAGGCTGATTGAGATTCAGCGTAGGCTGGTCGTGGACTGATGCTTTTCGTGCTCACCTCGGGAATCATGAGCGTGATTCTTGCATGTACTCACAGTTGGTCTGGTGTGAGCGAAGCCAACATGCCGTTGATCCGGTCTACCCTGACCTACGGGATCCGAGCCTGCTTGTGCGGTGCTGAAGATGATGGATCCCTGTAGTCATTCGTCCCTGCGGCAGCCGTCACCCTGTCGGGGCCCGCGCTGGCCTGCCGTCCCCGACTCACGATGCCGCCGAACTGTCTCCCGTGCTATCTGAACCCGAGACCGGGCGCTTCGGTACCCGGCTCGAGGTGTTCATAGGCCGAAGGGATGCAGTACGGGTCGCTTGAGATGGAGAGTCGCATCGACTGACGAGACCCGCGACTGGCGGGCCTACCCGGCAGGTGTTCCGCTGGCCGTACTGGTCGAGCGAGGAGACGGTGCGTTGGCCTGTGGGGATGCTGTAGCTGCGGGCAACTGGTATATGCATGCGAAACGCCGTGGCGCTCCTGGAATGAGGGAAAAACTTGTCGGCCTCGCCTCTCGACTGGAAGAGCTGCTGAAGTGCGGGGATGCCGAGGCGAAGGCTTTGCTCGGCGGAGTACTTCTCGACACAGGATCCGATCCTGCTCGTGCTGCACGCCTTTTCGGTGAGGCGGCAGAAGCCGGCGTAGTCGAGGGGAAACGCGGACTCGGTTTTATGCTCAACAGCGGTGTCGCCGTCCATAGGGATCCAGTTAAGGCAAATCAACTTTCCCTTGAGGCGGCCAACAGTGGTGACGGGTACGCTGCATACAACCTTGCCATCAATTACTATAACGGTCATGGCGTTGGTCGAAACGTCCGCGAGTTCATGCGATGGCTGAGGTGTGCGTCGGAGCGCGGGATCCCAGAAGCCTGTGCGTTGCTTGGCGACAAGCTGTCGGCGCAAGGCCATGACGAGGAGGCTTTGTCCTGGTACGTGTCAGCGGCGGAATCCGGCCATGCTCCCGCAATGTACGTGGCAGGATGCTGGTATCGCGACGGCACAGGTGTGGATGCAGATCCTGTTCAGGCAGTGCGATGGTTCCTGACCATGCTCGACCGCGGTAACGCTGACGGGATCCATGAGGCCATTCAGCTTGCGCGCGGCATGACGGAAGCGCAAGTGCGTGAGGCGGGACGTCTGGCACGTCGTGAGGCAGATGCCGTCCTGCTCATGCGCCGCTGAGGATTATGGATCCGGTGGGGCTGATACTGACCTGCTACCAAGTAGGTGACGGTAGTCAGTTGGGTTGATGCGGGCCTGCACTGGTCACCTTGGCGTTTGCGAGGGAATGGCGGCGACGCCCCACACCGCGGTGACGGTCGCTCGCGACGTTTGCCGAGCCACGCGATGAGAGGCAGCCGGCTGTGGTTTGGCAGCTGGCGCGTTGACCGGGACACGAACACCGGGCCGTCCACGGTCGCCGATGGGTGTGGATCCTGGCTGCACCCGACCGTGATTGCGGCAGAGTGAGACCTAGGCGGCTTGGGTGAAGTGCGGTGCTGTTCTCCGGATCCGGTCGCGTTGCCGCAGCATCGCCCGGTCGACGGCCTCGCCGATCGCGTCAGTGCTGGTCTGGGCACGTTACGGATAGTCCTGGTACTTCGCTTGGCGCCATACCAGCTCGATGTCGTTCAACTCCGGGCTGTGCGGCGGGAGATAGGACAGCTCCACCCCGATCTTCACCAGCTGGCCCCGCTGGCCTTTGAATACTCTGGACGTGTGTGCGGAGGCGTTGTCCAGCACCACCGTGCACGGCGGGGCACGCTCACAAGCCGGTATCGCCTCGATGCCGAGGCCGTCGGCGGACAGCTCCAGGGCACCGACTCTGCCGCGCAGCCCGGCGATCCACATGCAGACGAAATCCAGCAGCACGGTCCCATCGAACTTTCCACAGGCGCGCTGCCAGAGCAGGTCCGGGGCGGTGCCAGCGATCTGGGCGCCGAGCACGTTGACCCGCCGGTTCTGGTGTCCTCCCGGGGCACCACCGCCCGCTGCCCGGTTCTCGCCGGTGGGCATGGTCGGGGCGAACCCGGACTCGTCCAGGAAGATCAGGTCACGCTTCCCGGTGTCGGTGTCCTGTCGCAAGGCCGCAAGTCCTCCAGCTGGGCCCAGGCAGTCTGCTGGAGGACGGGGGTCGGCCTGGTGCCGAACGCTGTTGCGACTGCGTTTCCAGCGGAAGCCGTCGCGACGCAGCAACTCCCACAACCAGTACGCGGAGATCTCCACGCCGCGCTGTGCACCCAGCCAGTCGCGCAGCGCGGGGACGATCCAGGTGATCCCCACCTCGTCAGAGGCGTCCAGCATCTCGGCCAGCGCAGCACGATCGTCCGGGCCCAGGATCTTCGCCGGGCGGCCCGGCCGGGCTGCGTCCGGCAGCGCGGCCAGGCCGCCCTTCTCGAAACGGTGAACCGCGGCGCGGACGTTGACCGGGTTGCATTTGACATGGAGGTACTTCGGCATGGCGTCCCTCCCGCAGAACGCCTACCCCCCCCCCGCAGCCCACTTCACCCAGACCATTTAGAGATCGTCTCGTTTGGCTCTCCAGGCAACTTGGTGGGTGCTGCGACTGCCGTGGCGGCAGGGTTACATGCCGCGGTCTGGCCCGCTCCACGGCTCTGGGCGTTCGCCAACGGTCATTGGAAGCCGGCGCAGCTGTACCGGGCCGGGGTAGAAGGCGGCCGTGTTGGGGCCGGCCATGTCTTCGCCGATGAGGTAGCGGTAGAGCCATTCGGCGAAGCTCATGTCGTAGCGTGCCCAGCCGCCTTCACCGTCTTCGACCAGGAGCCACGGGGCCGTGGCGCTCGCAGCGACGAGGAAGATTGTCTCGCCTCGGTCGGTGCTGGCGATCGGCCACAGTCCGTTGCGGGTGCCAAAGCTCAGCTCCGTGAGTCCGCACAGCAGGCGGGGGTCCTCGTCCGGGTCGAGGTCGTCCCACGACACCTCGGACCAGGCGCGGACCGTGTCCCGTATGCCCTGGCCCAGGTTCCAGCGTTCGGTCGCGGGGTGGTGCAGGTACAGGTGGCCGTTAAGCTGGATGGGAGCGTAGGCGTCCACGAGGGTCTGGTAGTCGGTCGGCAGCCGGATGTCGAGTTCTGCGTGGAGCCGGTCCCAGGCGACGGGGTCGGCGTAGCGGTTCTGGGCTGGGCCGAGCATCGCCATGGCGGCGGCCAGGTAGTCGGTCATGGCGTTCCTCGCTGGTGTGTGCCGTCTATGCGGCGGGCACCCCCCTCTATCGGGGGCATTCGGTTACGGCATGGATCATCCCAGCTCGGAGGGGCTTGCCGGTCAGGCTGTCAGCCTGCGGTAGCAGATCAGGACGGCGGCGATGCCGGCGAACGCCAGGAAGTGTTCGGCCTTCCGCTCGTAGCGACGGTGCAGACGGCGGCATCCGGACAGCCACGCTACGGTGCGCTCCACGGTCCAACGGTGACGGCCAAGGCGCTGGGAGGATTCGATGCCCCGGCGCGCGATACGCGGTGTGATGTTGCTGGAGCGGAGCCACGTGCGCAGCCGGTCGGAATCGTAACCCTTGTCGCCGTGCAGCTTGGCCGGTCGACGGCGGCGCGGCCCACGGCGGGAGCGGATGGGCGGGATGCCCCGCACCATAGGCTCCAGACCCTGACTGTCGTGGGTGTTCGCAGCCGAGATCCCGATGAAGAGGGGCAGACCGGTCTACTCCGTGCTCAAGTGGATCTTTGATCCCTTCTTGCCGCGATCTACGGGATTCGAACCCGTCAGGTCCCCCCTTTGAGGGCCCGCATGTTCACCGAGTCGATCGCGCACCGCGACCAGGCCAGCCCGCCGCGTGCGCCGAGCTCGTCCAGGACCAGACGATGGAGCTTGCCCCACACGCGGGCCCGGCTCCACTCGGTGAAGCGGCGGTGCGCGGTCGGCCCGGACGGGCCAAAGCCCGGCGGCAGTTGCCGCCACGTGCAGCCGGTCGTGGCCACGAACACGATGGCAGCCAACACCTGCCGGCCCCCGTACCGGCGCCGTCCACCACCCTGCGGCCGCACCGGCGCCGCCGGAACCACCCGCTGGAACAACTCCCACAACCCGTCCGGCACCAGCCGCTCCACCATCGCCATCACGGCCGCCAGCCTAGTGATCAAGCCAGTTGAGACGATCTCTTAGGCCCAGTAGGCCCAGAAACGATGGTTCAGTCCGCCGTCGGTTCTCCGGGAGCCGTCGGAATCTCGCTGAAGTCCATCGGTTCCGTGAGGTACAGCTCCGAGGTGTCCAGCTCGTGCGGCGGGCGTAGGCCCCAGCGGGCCTCGGGTTCCGCCTCGCCGCGCTGTTTCAGCCGCGCCGATCCGATCAGGCCACCGCTGACGTACATCCCGCGCCACAGGACCGTGCTCGGCTCCCGGGTGGTGAACCTGGCTCCCAGGCCGCTCTCGGAGCCGATGCCGAGGCTGCCGCGCACGCGGCCGAGATCGAACTCCCCGACGACCGCGTCGGCGCCCAGGTTCACCACCGAGTGCGCACCGGACTCCTTGGCGATGACCACGATCACCGGCCCGCCGATGCCACTTCCATGACCAGCACCCACTCCCGCCGCCACTTTCCCCGCCGGTACAGGTCGAGCACCTGGTCTTCGACGCCGGCCAGGTCGGCCAGGCGGCTGACCCGCACCGCCTTGGTCTTCAGGACGAAGGATCCGCCCCGCCGGAACTTCAGCCTGAGCCCCACATGCCCCGAGGGCAGTCAACCCGCGTGGGCGACCTCGCCTACGGATGCCGGTCCGGCCAGCCCCCCGAGGCCAAGGATGACGGCGGCAGCCGCCGAGCTGCTCAAAGTGGAGAACTTCATGAGTTCGCTCCCATTTTCGATCAATGCGGGCAGTCAGGACTGTGGTGGCAACGGGTTGCCCGGGGGTGGGACGAGCCGCACCGGACAACAACGTTCGGACAGCGACCGGGCCCGAGACCACTCGGCGGGTGAAGACGCCGATGGGGCATGGACAAAGCCTGCAGCACACGCCGTCGCCGTATTTCCATCGTTGTTGCGCACCCCCGTTGCCACCGCATGCAGCCGGACCCGGTCAGTTGACCAGCGCCAGCCAGGTGTTGGGGCCGACGATGCCGTCGGGGGTGAGCTGGTTGCGGGTCTGGAAGGCGACCACGGCGTCATGCGTGGCGGCACCGAAGGAGCCGTCGACCGACAGCGCCGCGCCATGGGCTTTCAGTTCGGCCTGCACCGCGCTGACAGCCGGACCGCGGGCGCCTTGCCCAACGGTGGTGATGAGGGCTTGCCAGGTGTGGGGCCCGACGATGCCGTCGGGTGTGAGCTGGTTGCGGGCTTGGAAGGCGACCACGGCGTCATGCGTGGCGGCACCGAAGGAGCCGTCGACCGACAGCGCCGCGCCATGGGCTTTGAGCAGGTACTGGATGGTGGTCACCTGGCGGCCCTTGTACCCCTGCTGGACGACCGGCCACGCGTCGGCCGCTGGGGGCGGTGGGGGCGTGTAGGTGCCGTTGGCGGCGAGGTTCCGCAGGTCCTGCTCGGTGCCGTTGAAAACGTCCTGATCACCGGGAAACGCCCCCGAGTCGGACGTCTGCCAGAAGGCGTACGTGGACCAGCCGCTGGGCAGGGGGTGTGGAGTACCGGTCCAGCTGCCGATCCAGATCAGGTTGGTGGCGGCGAAGGCGGAGGAGTTGCCGGTGCACTGCGACCACCACGACGTGTTGGTGTTGATCACCGGGTGGCGGCCGGTGCGGCGCCGGTATTCGTTGTCGAACGAGGCGATCCAGCGCACTGTCGCACCCGGACTGACCCCGTAGCAGGTCGGCAGGCCCGGCGTCGCCTCGATGTCCAGGACACCGGGGAGGGTCCTGCCGTCGGGCTGCCAGGCGCCTCCGTGGTCGATGAAGTAGTCGGCTTGGGTGCGGCCGGAGGATGTGTCCGGCCTGGCGAAATGGTAGGCGCCGCGGATCAGGCCGGCCTCTGCTGCTCCGGCGTATTGCGCGGAGAACCGGGAGCTGGTGTACGAGGTGCCCTCGGTGGCCTTGATGTAGGCGAAGGAGGCTCCGTCGGCGGCGACGGAGGACCAGTCCACGGTTTCCTGGTAGGCGCTGACGTCGAGGCCGCGCACAGGGGTACCTGCAGCCTGCCGCGATGGCAGTCCTGGGGCCCGATCGGTGCCATGCGCTTGGCGGGCAGGGCCGTCGAGGCCGGTCTGTGCGGTCGGCGTAGCGAACGTCGCCGTCGCCGATGCCGAATCCGGGACGGTAAGCAGGGCGGCGGCGACGGCAGTTGCCGCGGTCAGTGCACCGCGCGCCGCCCGCCTTCCGCGTCGAGCACTGCAAGACGCTTCCTGAGGCTGTCGGGGATTTCTCGGTTTCCATGCCATCTGCGCAGATCCTTCCCTCGTCCGGCAATTGCGGGGGTGATGGTGAGCGGCACAGCGGGCCCGAAGCGCAACGGATACGGCCCGACCGTGCCCTCGCCGGGTGGGCCGGCGACACCCCCGTCGCCGCCGGTCCACCGCCTTTCTCCGCGGTCCGTGTGCACCGTCGGAGTGCTGACCGCCGTCACAGCGTCGTGGGCCCGCTCGTTGTTGCGCACCCCCGGGCCATGCCGTGCAACAAACCTCCCGGCAGCCGGTCGTGGGAGTCGGCTGGCCGAAAAAATGCTGTCCGGATATGCGACCGGTGCATGACGGTGCCAAGGTGTCCGTCCAAAAGCGTGCTGACCCTTGGGGGTTGGGATGGGACGTCGTGAGGGTCCGCTGGATCCGGGGGCCGGCCCCGTGCAACGCTTCGCGTTCGAGTTGCGCAAGCTGCGCCAGGAGGCGGGAGGGCCGACCTACCGGCTCATGGCGCAGCGCACCGAGTACTCGGTCGCCACCTTGTCGAGAGCGGCCGCAGGTGACCAATTTCCGTCCCTGGCCGTGGTATTGGCCTACGTGCGGGCATGCGGCGCAGACGCCGGGGAATGGGAGCAGCGCTGGCACGCGGTGGCCCGGGAAGTGGCCGGCGAGCCGGCGGATGCCGACGATGCGGACGCCCCCTACCGGGGCCTGGCCCGCTTCGAACCCGGTGACCGGGATCTGTTCTTCGGGCGCGACCAACTCGTGATGCAACTCGCCGAGCGCGTGCGCACCCACCGTATGGTCGCGGTGGTGGGAGCCTCCGGCAGCGGCAAGTCCTCCTTGCTGCGCGCGGGACTCATCCCCACCCTCCGGAGCCAAGCTTCCCCGGGGTGTCTGCTGGCGGCCATCCGCATCCTCACCCCCGGGCCGCGCCCGCTGACCACCCATGCCGACGCGATGACGTCAGGTGAAGGCCCCGGTGACACGGTCGTCATAGTGGACCAGTTCGAGGAGCTGTTCACGCTGTGCGCAGATCCGGCCGAGCGGGCGGCTTTCCTCGACCTGCTGATGACCGCGGTGAGACCGGACAGCAGACTGCGGGTGGTGATAGCGGTACGGGCGGACTTCTTCGGCCGCTGCGCCGAGCACCGTCCTCTCGCCACCGCGCTCAGGGACGCCACCTTCCTCCTCGACCCCATGGGGCCGGCCGAACTCCGCGAAGCAATCGTCAAGCCGGCCGCAGCCGCCGGCCTGATCGTCGAGCGCGCCTTGACCGCGCAGATCGTCGAAGACGTCGCCGAGGAACCCGGCGGGCTGCCGCTGATGTCCCACGCCCTGCTGGAAACCTGGCGCCGTCGCAAGGGCCGCACCCTCACCCTGGCCGCCTACCAGGCGGCAGGCGGTGTCCACGGTGCCCTCACCCGCACCGCCGAGGAGACGTACACCCGGCTCACCCCGGAGCAGGCCGAGGCCGCCCGGCGGATCCTGCTGCGACTGATCACCCCCGGCGAAGGCGCCCAGGACACCAGCCGTCCCGCCGACCGTGCCGAACTGCAGGCGCAGAACACCACCGACCAGCCCCCGGACGCGGCCTCGGTGCTGGAACAACTGGCCCGCGCACGGCTGATCACACTCGACGGCGACATGGTGCACCTGGCCCACGAAGCTCTGATCACCGCTTGGCCGCGACTCCAGTCCTGGATCGACGACGCCCGCGACCGCCTGCGTGCCCACCGTCAGCTCACCGAAGCCGCCCGCACCTGGAACGCTCTCGACCGGGACCCCGGGGCCCTGTACCGCGGCACACGACTGGCCGCGGCCGAGGAGTGCTTCACCGGGTACCGCGCGGACCTCATCCCGGTCGAGTGTTCGTTCCTCGATGCCAGCATTGCCGCCCGCGAGCAGGAACGACGGGCGGCGGCCCGCACCACCCGGCGTATCAGGGTGCTGCTGGCCGCGCTGTCCGCGCTGCTGCTGCTCGCGTCGACGGCCGCCGTCATCGCGTACCAGCAGCGCGGATTGGCGCGCGCCGACCGCGACCGGGCGGTGGCCGAGCAGATGGTGGCCGAGGCGGGCCAGCTCAATGCGACCGATCCGTCGCTGGCGGCCCGCATGTATGTGGCGGCTCACCGAATGCGCTCGGACCCCGCAGCCACCGCAGGTCTCTTGGACACCCAGAACAGCGCACTGTCCGCTCTCTTGTCCGGACACACCCAGGCTGTGTACGCAGTGGCGTTCTCGCCGGACGGCCACATCCTCGCCACGGGTGCCGGTGACGGCACGATCCGGTTGTGGAACCTGGCCGACCCCGGGCGTCCCGTCCCGCTGGGCAGGCCTCTGACCGGCCACACCGACTGGGTGTACTGGCTGCAGTTCTCGCCGGACGGCCGGACCTTGGCCAGCGCGAGCCGCGACCGCACGGCGCGACTGTGGGACGTCCGTGACCCGCTGTACCCGAGGGCCCTCGGCAGACCGCTGACCGGACACACCGACTTCGTGTTCTCCGTGTCGTACAGCCGTGACGGACGCACTCTGGCCACCGCGAGCCAGGACCGCACCGTGCGGCTGTGGGACGTCTCCGACCCCGCACACGCACAGGCGCTGGGCCGGCCACTCACCGGGGCGGGCGACCCCGTCTCCTCGGCCGCCGTCAGCCCCGACGGCCGGACCGTGGCGGCCCCCAGTCACGATCACACGATCCGTCTCTGGAACATCACCGACCGGACACACCCGGATTTGTGGCGACAGCCGCTGGACAACCCCGACGTCGTCTACGCGGTCGCGTTCCGCCCCGACAGCCGGCTCATGGCCAGCGTGGGCAACGACCAGAAGGTGCGGTTGTGGGACGTCTCCGACCCCGCACAGGCGAAGGCGCTGGGCGAGCCGTTGACCGGCCACAGCGGCACCCTGCTCGCGGTGGCCTTCTCACCGGACGGGCGGACTCTGGCCACCGGAGGCGCAGACCACACCATCCGCTTCTGGGACGTCTCCGACCCTTTGCATCCGGCCGCCCTCGGACAACCGCTCGTCGGCCACGCAGGGTTCATCAACTGGTTGGCATTCAGCCCGGACGGGGCGTCGCTGGCCAGTGTGAGCGACGACTACACCGTGCGCCTGTGGCATCTCCCGCGCACCGTTCTGGCCGGCCACCTCGGCCACCTCACCAGCATCGCTTTCAGCCCCGACAACCGGACGCTGGCCGGCGCCGGTGACGGGACGGTACGGCTGTGGGACGTCCGCGATCCCGCGCGCGCCAGGCAGTTGAGCCGGCTGCCGGACGAGCACGCCGTCCTCCGGGTTCTGTTCCGCCCGGACGGCCGCCTGCTGGCGAGCGCCGCCGGTGACGGCACCGTACGGCTGTGGGACGTCGCCGATGTGAACCGCCCGCGGCCGGACGGCGCGGTCCGCACCGGTGCCGCCGACCCGGTCGGTGTGCTGGCTTTCGCCGCAGGCGGGCGCGTGCTGGTCACCGGAGGCCCGGAGCACAGCCTGCGGCTGTGGAACGTCACCGATCCCACGCGCCCCGCCGCCCTCGGCCCGCCGCTGACCGGCCATATCAGCCTCGTCCACTGGGCGGGCGTCAGCCCGGACGGTCACACCCTGGCCAGCACCAGCGAGGACGACAAGGTACGTCTGTGGGACCTCCGCGACCCGGCGCATCCGAGGGCGCTGCCGGACATCCGCACTAGCGACACCGGCGGCACCCAGTGGGGCGCGTTCAGCCCCGACGGAAAGCTCCTGGCCACCGCCGGCATGGGCCACGACGTGCGTGTATGGAACATCTCCACCCCCACCCGCGCCACAGAGCTCGGTAAACCGCTGACCGGCCACACCACCGCAGTGACCTGGGTGGGCTTCAGCCCGGACGGCCGCACTCTGGCCGCCGCCGGCGACGACCGGAGCGTCCTGCTGTGGAACATGACCGACCCGGCCCGTCCGGCCCCGTGGGGCAAGGCACTTACCGCCGGACACACCGACAGCATCGAGACGGCCGCCTACCGCCCGGACGGACAACTCCTGGCCACCGCAGGCCCCGACGGCATGATCGGGCTCACCCCCCTGGAACCCGGCCAGGCAATCCAGCGGATCTGCACCAGCACCGCCGGCCTGCTCACCCGGGAGCGATGGCCCGACTACGTACCCGAACTCCCTTACGCCCCACCCTGTCGCGACTGATAAGGAAACCGCGCATCACCCCCCGGCCTGGCCATTCTTGAGAGCCCAGTCGGCAGCCGGTCAGCTCCCTGTGGCGTTCCGCTGGGCCGTTGGGGACGCCGACCGAGCCTTGGGCCCTCGGCCAATTCCGCGGGTCCCCGCGTGCTCGGGGGTTTTGTTGCACGCTGCTGAACGGGGGTGCGCAACAACGCGTCGGCTCGGAACCTGAGACCTGCCTCGCCGGACAGCTCACGGGGGACGGCGCAGGCCATCGGGATCACTTCCCGCATCCGGGCCCGACGCATGTTTCGCTCGGGCGCCGATCGTCTTCTACCGGAGGTAAGCGTGTCGTTGCTCTCCCGCGCCGCGGTGCTCACCGGCGCGGCCCTGATCGGTGGCGGACTGATCGCCGCCGCCCCGGCCGCCACCGCCGCCCCGGCCCAGGCCCAGCACTTCCACTGCAAGAGCTCTGACGAGCCCCAGATCTCGGTCGGTGCCACCGGGCCCGCCGTGGAGAAGGCCCAGTGCGAGCTCAACAGCGTCCTGGACCGGCACGTCACCGCCGACGGCAAATTCGGCCCGAAGACCGAGAGTGCCACCATCGCCTTCCAGGGGTGCGCCGGCCTCAGCACCGACGGCATCATCGGTCCCGACACCTGGGGCGCTCTCGACCTCTGGTGGTGGAACGACATCGACTGCCACAAGTGAGCGATCGGTGCCGGGGCCGAAGGCCAACCGTGCTTTCGGCCCCGGCACCGGCCACCTCCCTGTCGGAGCCGCCATGCCCTACGCACGGCTCATCACCACTCGTGCCCGAGGAGTCGGATCAAGACCTCACACCGACGCGCCCTGCTGCTTCTCCTCGGTGGAGTCGCCGATACACCGTCGTCGGCCGCCGCACCGGCCCCCATACCCGCTGCGGCAGTCACCCCCTACTCCACCTGCAACTTCTACTCCGGCGACGAACCAGTGAAGCCAGGAAAGACCTACAACGACGGGCGGGTGCTCGAAGCGCAGTGCCTGACCAACACGAAACCAGCTACTTCCCACTTCTCGCCATGGACGGTATCTACGGCCCCACAACCATCCACGCGGTGAAGGTGATCCAACAGCACGCCGATCTCCCCTCCACCGGAATCGTGGACCACAAAACCTGGGGGCCCTGCGAGTCGGCGTCGAGTGGTAGATCAATACGCCATCGGGCGCCTGGAGGCGAGGCGGCGCGGCACACGGCAAACCGCCCTCTCCGGCGAGGCGGACCGCCTCGCCTCGGCCCGTCCCCAAGACCGAGCGAATTACGGGAAGTTGCAGGGACCTCCTCCCTTATCGACTGTCATAATGCGCAACCGAATAAGGGGGTCGACCATGTCGATCGCGCTTGCGGAGTTGATCGGACAACTGCGTACGGAACTGACCGAGGCAATGCACGCCGGACAGGACACGGACCTCCGGTTCGAGGTGGGCCGCGTCGAACTCGAACTGACCGTCGCGGTGGACAAGGAAGCCGCACCCGGAGCGAAAGTCCGGTTCTGGGTCGTGGAGTTGGGCGCCGAGGCAAAGAGGTCCTCGAACACCACCCAGCGGATCACGCTCGAGCTGGTTCCCCGCAGCACCGACCGGCCCGGCCAGTCGCCGTTGATCTCCGGCGCGGGACTGCCCGGCGAGCGCTGAGCACCGCGCGGCGCACGGCAGGCGGCCCGCCCCGCATTCGCCTTCGCACCGCGAGGAGCCACCCATGCCCTGGCCGATGAGGGGCCTGCAGTGGAAGCAGGCCGTGGAAGTGATCGTCACCCGCGAGGACGGCGGCGACCGGCGCGGTTCCGGGTATCTCGTGCGCCCCGGCATGTTCCTCACCGCCGCCCATGTCGTGGCGGCGGCCCGCCGGGTCCGGGTCCGCTCCGAGGAGGGGGGAACCCTCCGGTGGGCCGCGGACACCGATGTCGCCTGGTCCGGCGAGGAGATCGACGTCGCCCTCCTCGTGCTGCGCGAAACACCCGAGGCGGCCGGGCGCCTGTGCCCCGCCGCCTTCGGTGCGGTACGCAAACGCGACGCGGGCCTGGCGTGCAGTGCCCTCGGCTTCCCGCTGTTCAAGGTCCGCCAGAGCCCCAGGGGCCCGTACCGGGACTCCTTCCACGCGATGGGCACCGTCGCCCTGCTCACCGGGCAGCGCGAGGGCGTCCTGGAACTGCGCGTCCAACAACCGGAACCGGCCGCGGACCCCCGGCGGATGCCCTGGCAGGGCATGTCCGGCGCGGCGGTCTGGGCACACAGACGGATCATCGGCGTCATCGTCGCGCACCACCAGGCCGAGGGTGTTGGCACCCTCACCGCCAGCCGAGCCGACCGGTGGGCGCAGCGGGTGGACGCGGCGGGGCTCGCCGCACTGCGCGCCGTGGGGCTGCGTCCCCGGCTGCGGCCGGCGGCCCCGGCCTGGCGGAACCGCACGGTGGCGATCGCCGCATCGGGTGCGGTGCTGGCCGCCGGGGTGGCGGTCAGCTGGCCGGAGAACAGACCCACACCGCTCCACTTCCGCATCACCGGCTCGTGCACCCGGACCGGTCAGGTGCTGACCAACCGCTCCAGCGGCTTCACCCCAGGCGGCGACTACACCGACGAGATCATCGGCCCCGACGGCAAAACACCACCGGGTGTCATCACCAAGGAGACCGCCAACGGCGACGGATCGCTGAAATGGTTCTGGCCCTGCTCCAGCACCGACCAGCAAGGCACCTACCGGGTACGGGTGACCGACAACACCACCCACCGACGCACCGACTGGGTCACCTTCCGGATCGGTGACGTGGCGCCGTACACCTGCCGCTTCCGGCACGACGGCGCCCTCTGGTACGCGGGGATCAGCGACACCCGCGACGCCGCCCTCGACATGGGATCCCGCGGCTCGGAGGTAGCCGAGGCCCAGTGCCTGCTCAAGCGCCTCGGGTACCAGCTGGGCCCCGGCGAGGTCGACGGCTGGTACGGCGCGCACACCCGACAGGCCGTCATGGCGGTGCAGCAGAAGGGCCGTCAGCCCGTCGACGGGCTGACCGGAGCAGCCACCTGGCACCTGCTACGCACGGCAGCACCGGACCGGGACCCATCAGCTACGCCGCCCGGAGACCGGGAGTGAGACCTCCTACCGCTCTTCCCGCCGAACGCTCGCCGCTTCACCACCGCGTTCCTGCAAGGGTGCGGATCCTCTCAAGGGAATCGTTGAGTCGGCGGAACGCTCATAGGGATGTGTTCGGGGCTGCTCATCTCTACCGTGGCGGTGGAGGAGAGGTGGCGGATGGGCTCGCTGTTCGAGGAGTTGGAGGCCCGGGAGGCGGCTGCCCGGGTGCGGGTGGAGGAGCTTGAGGGCGCGCTCGCTGAGTTGACCGGACTGTTGGAGGAGGCCCGGGCGGGCCTGGAGCGATTGCAGGTTGCCCGGGAGGCGGTCGCCGAGGTGATGGCCGAGATGTCGGCGGACGCAGCAGGGGCGCCGGAGGAGGAGCTCGGGGTGGCGAACGAGGCTCGCGAGCCGTCGCCGTACGCGGGTGCGGAACGGCGGGTGATAGGCGTGCTGGCCGTGCCGAAGTGGCAACCGGCATGGACGTAAGCGTGCTGCCTCGGGTGTACCAGGACATCGTGGAGGTCATCTCGGACGCCCCGGGGCCGGTACGGGCGAAGCAGATCGTGCCGAGGATCGGGCTTCCCGTACAGACCGGGAAGATTGAAAGTACGCGTTCGAAGCTGAAACGGCTGGTCGAGCGGGGCTGGCTGGACGAGGAGGGACCGGGGCTGTTCACTCCGGCTTGGCGCAGGACGCCCGCATCACCCAACTCCTCGTAGTGGAGGGGCTCTTCTCTCTACAGTCGTAGGTGCCAACCAAATCGACGCAGTACGAGAAGAGCCCCAGGGCTGGAACCGTACGCCGTCAATGACGATGCTGACCCCTTTGCCCGCTCCCTCAGTGCCTTCGAATCGCTGACTGCGTGTTTCTAATCCGTCGTGCGTCAGCCAGTGTTGGTGCGGGCATTCACGGTTGCGCGCGGTGCTGCTGAAGGCGTGAGCATCAGCAGCGAGCGCCCGGTAAGCGTCGAGCAGATTTGCGGGCTGCCCCACGATTGAGAGCGGACGTTCGGTGCTCCCCGCTACTGGCATCACAGTGTGTGGCGCCACCAGTAGCGCCCGACTATGAGTTCCTCAAGTGCCCGGAGCCTGTCCGTAGCCAGCTGCTGGAAGGCATCGGGGTTTTCGAGCGCGACACAGAGGTCGGAGGCGAGGTAGGTCGCTTCGCGAACCTCGCAATCTGCCCGGAGGGTTTCCAGAGAGGTCGTCGTCGCATGGGCGATGACGTCGAGAACGGTCTCCGTGTGCGGGCCGCTGAACCGGGTCAGGAAGAACCAGTCGTCGGCCGGTTCGCCAAAGCGGGCCCACTCGAAGTCCAGCAGGGCCGTCACGCTCAGATCCTGCACGAGCCAGTTGTCCCAGTGGCAGTCCGCGTGAACCGGGACGGCTGCTTGTGCGTGCAGCGGCGCGCGCTTCGCGATCGCCATCAGACCGTCGAGCAGACGGCGAGGTATGGATTCGTGCCGGTCGAGGACGGCGAGCCTGTCGATCTCAGCGAAGAGTGCAGCCTGGCTGGTGAACCCGCCGTGGTCGAGGGGTTCTCGCAGTGTCTGTTCGGTGGGGCCCGCAGGCATCCAGTTGTGCAGCCGGTCGAGCCATTGGACTGCTTCCTCCGCCAAGGAGCGTGCTGTCACGCTGTCCACGCCGGGCATGCCCATGCCGGGAGCCGTCCCCGGTATGCGGGTGTAGCAGGCGTAGCGAACGTCGCGCGTCCCCAGCTGGTAGAGCCCGCTGTCGAGCAGAGGGGCCGTGAGGCCGGTGGGCAGGTGGGGTGCGAGTGCGATCTCCCGGTTCAGCCGGGAGTGGTCGGCGGCATCAATGATCTTCACGACGACGTCCGAGCCGACGTAAACATGGTGGGAGCTGCTCTCAGCGGTGGCCATGGGGCCGGGGTCGCGGCCCAGGGCCGCAGCGGCGATCGCGCGAGTGGCATCGTGGGCCTGTCGCAAGTCGGTCATGGGTCCTCCAGGCGTAGACGGTGATCTTGCCGGTGGGGTCAGTCGACGCGGTTGCGGACACCGTTGGTATCGGCGTGCGAAGCCAGAAGATCACGCAGTGGCCGCAGGTCGCAGCGTAGTTTCTGCTCGTCGGCAGGATGCGTTCGAGGGCCTGATGGATCGGATTGCCGCCGCAGCGGACTTGTTCGGCGCCTTCCTTCGCTTCGCCATCGGCGACGCGGAGGAAGAGGAGGAGTGAGGGGTGGTCAGCCGTCGGCCGGTGCCGGTTTCCTCGGCCAGCTCGGGGTGACGCCTTTCCGGGCCAGGCGCCTGGTCATGAGGGTGATCGCGGCCCAGGTGATCAGGGTCTCGGAGTGCTGGACGAGGCGTTCGTAGTCCCGCGCGTGCCGGCGGGCGTGCATCATCCAGGCCAGCGACCTTTCGGCAACCCAACGGCGGGGCAGGATCACGAAGCCGGAGGCGTCCTTGGGCCGGGAGACGGTCTTCATGGTGAGGCGGAGGTGTTGCTTCGCCCAGGCGACGAGCTTCCCGGCGTATGCGGAGTCGGCCCAGACGATGGTGATTTCCGGGTGCATTATCCGGAGCCGGAAGAGGACTTCCTTGGCCGCGGCGGAGTCGTGCAGATCGGCGGGGGTGACCATGACCAGCAGCGGCAGCCCCCGGGTGTCCACCACGAGATGCCGTTTCCTCCCGTTGATCTTTTTCCCCGGATCGTAGCCCCGGGTGGCCCGGCTGACGGTCTCCGCAGCCTTCACCGACTGCGAGTCGATGATGGTGGCCACGGCCCTGGGGCCCTTGCCCATCTCGCGGCGGATCCGGCCAGCGAGGGCGTCGCGGATCTGCCCGACGATCCCGCGTGCGGCCCACCTCGCCATGAACCCCCAGACCGTCCGCCAGGGCGGGAAGTCCGCAGGCGGGCTCGCCATTTGCAGCCGGTGTCCAGGACGTAGCGGATCGCGTCGACGATCTCCCGGCGGGGGTGCTTCTCCGACCGTCCGCCGGTGGGCGTCTCGCAGGCTGGCGGCGGGAGGAGGGGCTCGATCAGCGCCCATTCGGTGTCGGTGGTGTCCGAGGGGTAGCGGCGGCGATCCCGTCGGTGACCTGCGGCGGGGGCAGCCCGGCGGCGCTGGGCGGCCCCCGCGGGGAGGGGAAGGGAGGAGTTCAGGAGCTGGCGATGAGGTCGAGGGTGGACTCGATGGAGTTGAGCTGGGCGACGATGTGCCGCACCCACTTGTCGTTCGGGTGGGCGGCGGCGTGCGGGGCGACGGTGCCGGTGATGAACCGGCGGAACTCGGTCAGCTTCTCGCCCACCACGGCCCGCTCGTAGGTCTCCAGGACATCGCGTTCGGCGCCGAGCAGATAGCCGGCCTCGCGGGACCAGGCCAGCGGCGGCCAGCCCTTCTCCGCGGCCTGGTCGCACAGGGCGGCGAGCCCGTCGCGGACCTGGCGGGCGGACAGGTGTCCCCGTACTCGTCCGAGTGCGCCATCAAGTACGGAGGTAAGTGCACCAGTCTCAGTAGGTGTTCTCTTCCTTGTCGTGACGACGGTCCAGCGACCCTGGGGCGTTCGTATTTCAGAGTGCGCCGGTGGTCGGGCGGATAGGCTCGGTCAGGTGATTGAGACTGAACGGCTCTTGCTGCGGCGTCTGCGGGCTGAGGACGTCGATGCGCTCGTCGCGCTCCATGGGGATAAGCGGGTGAACCGGTTCGTCAGCACCTATTCGCATCAACAGGCGTTGGAACGGCTGGCCTCGGACAAGCAGCAGTGGACGGAGCGCGGTCACGGGCTGTTCGCCGTCGAGCTGAAGTCCAGCGGTGAGTTCATCGGCCGGGTCGGGCTGAACTACTGGGAGATCCTCGGCGAAGTGGAACTCGGCTGGATTCTGAAGGCCGAGGCATGGGGCCACGGCTATGCGACCGAAGCGGCCGGTGCATGTCTGGAATGGGGTTTCGCGACCTTGGACGCGGACCACTTCATCGCCATGATCGGTCACGGGAACACCGCCTCGGTGCGGGTGGCGGAGCGGCTCGGCTTCACCCCTCTGCGCAAGGACGTGCTGTTCGGTCACCCGTGCACGGTGTACTCCGTGGATCAGCTGGCCTGAAAGGTCGTCCGCATCAGGTCAAAAGCAAGGTCAGGCCACGTCGGTGTCTCGTTCGATGGCCTGGAGTCGGTTCTTGAGGCGGTAGCTGTTGCCGTTGATCGGGACGACTTCGCAGTGGTGAAGGAGGCGATCGAGGATGGCGGTGGCCAGGACCTCGTCGCCGAAGACCTGGCCCCATTCACTGAAGGTTTTGTTCGAGGTCAGGATAATCGAGCCCTTTCCGTAGCGCTTGGAGATCACCTGGAAGACCAGGTTTGCTTCGGCTCGCTCGAGGGGCTGGTATCCCACTTCGTCGACCACAAGAACGCCCGGCCGAAGGTAGGTTGTGAGTTTGCTGGTCAGACGCCCAGCGCTTTCAGCGGCTTTGAGGTTGCGGACCATGTCGTGCGTGTCAGCGATTCGACCCCGGCCTCGGCGCTGCCGCCGGCGAGGTCACCGTCGGCAAGCGCCCGCAGAGCCTTCGCGCTGAGCTCGACGAAACGGACGCGTTTGGAGACGGAGAGAGGTTCGTGATTCATCGCGGAGATGTTCACCCCAGCACCGCAGGGCTGTCCATCGCTTTACGGCCTCGGCGGACGTGACGATCACCGTCGGGCAGTGACGTGAGCAGGGCCGCACGAATGCCGTGCCCGAACCTGTCCTCATCCGCGACACCGCTCGCCAATCCCCCACCAGCCGAGCCAGCAGATCAGCACGACTGAAACTCAAATTCCCCCGAGACCGTAAGCTGGACCCGAAGAGTCCATCTACTCATCCGGAGTGAACTTCCCGGTGATCTCCGTGAGCGTGATGGCCCCTGGCCCGATCGCCACTCCCAGGTACCGGCTGGACGTCCGCATGTACTCCTGGTGCCCACCTACGTGCACTGCCAACGTCCACAGGTAATCGCGCACGTCCTCACGCTCGCCCAAGGGTCCCTTAAGGATCTCCTCCCGCGCGGAGATGAACCGGCGGAGCCGTTCCACAGCCATAGCAGCCATGGAGTCGACCGCCTCTTGCACCCCGGCGCCTTCCCGCCGGAACAGCCAGAACGAGTTGAAGGAGTTCTGTCCATCCCCTCCGAGTGTGGAGGGGATGGACATCGGTGGGCCCCAGCCGGACCGCGTCCAGGACTTGTGTCCAGGACGTGCGGTCCGGGGTGAGCGCGGCGACGAATGAGTACGGCCAGCCCCACGTGGTCCGATGAGCGGCCGTTGCGGCCGTGGACCAGGCAGAACAGCCGATCCGGCGAGCAGGCGGCGTCCGAGCGCAGCCATGGGGAGACGTCGACCGTGAGCACGATCCGCCCGTCGAACCGCAGAAGCGGCAGGGATATCAGCAGGTCACGTAAGGCATCAGCGTCGAGCCGGCCGTGGTTCAAGGCCCCGTACAGAGAGCCATAACCGCGCTGATGCTCGGCAAGCAGCGACAGCTCCACCGGCGTCCGCGTCGGCCCGTCCGCGCATAGCAGCGTGTCGGCCAGCTCGAAGAACGCATCCGCCCGCGCGGACAGACACCCGTAGAAGGCCGTCCGAAAGCGTGACAGCTCTGCGAACGCATCCCGTCCACCGGGCTGCTGCAGCACACTCATCCCACGGCCTTCCTTGTGAACTCCTGTATCTCGTCGCAGAGTTCAGGATCACGAGGAAGGCCGCCCTCATACCCTGCAATCACACCAAAGAGTGACCACATGACCAGTGAAGGCTCTGGTTGTTTCGGCTGCGTGGGGCGAGTGGTTCGCAGGTGCCCACAAGGAGGCCCATACGGGTGAAATGCGTGCTTGACCGGTGTTGTGCGTTGACGAATGGTGCTCCTCTGGCTCTAGCAACGGCATATGTGGCCGTGCTGGAGAAAGGGGTCGTCATGCCTCGGACGCTGATGACGACAAGGGCCAGGATCGCCGTAGTAGCAGCAACGAGTATCGCCGGGCTGCTGTTCTCCCGAGGGGCCGCTTTCGCGGACAACCCAGGCGACTGGGGGTTCACCCTCAACGAGGAGGTCCAGCCGGGCAGCACAACCGAGTTCTACCCAACCCTCGCGTGTGACCCGGGGGACTCCTCCACGGCTGGGTGCACCTACAGCAAGGACATGCAGTTCACCGTGACGACGTCCCACGACGCGACGATGACCATGGTGTCCAACAGCTCCCCGCTGCTGGACCGCGGCACAGGTACACCGGTGGGAACTTGCACGGTGGCCAATGCCACGGAAATCGTATGCGTGCCCAACACCAGCGGCTCAGTCAACGACGGTGATGCGCTGATCACCGACGACGCCGTGGATCTCGATGTACCGGACTCCGACTGCAACGAAGACGTCGTCGCATTCGAGTGGCTCTACCAGGGCACTGACGAGGGCGATGACCCCTCGGCGGTCTACACGTCGGGGTGCTGAACCGGAGTCTCATGAGCCGGTCTTGTGCTGTCCGACGGGTCCATCACTCGACCCATCGGACAGACCTTAGTCGCGGTGGACAGCGGCCGACGCGTGCTTGAGGCCGGCGTCTTCCTCGGCGGCGATGTCCTCGCGGTAAGACGCGGGCGACCATCGCGGCCGCGAGCTTGGCGGCCTCCTTGACGATGCCGCACTGCTCGGCGCACCGTTCAGCCTGCGCCTTCATGCGGACCGCGGAGTCGGCCAGGTCCGCGATCAGGCCGGTGACCTCGGTGGAGATGTTGTGGTCGCCGACCAGGTCGGCGACCGACGTGGGTAATCCGTCAAGCGATCCGAGACGCTGATCGAACGCGACCGAAACAGACGGCAGCGATCACAACCCTCAATACAGAGAGTGACCACCCGGTGTTAAGGAACAAGCTAACTGATCGTTTCAAAATGAGTTCGGTGTGGCGGCTGGGAGTTGAGGGAGTCGTCCGGCAAGGTCTGCCGAATGGCTGACGCTCTTGTACCCGACGACCTGTGGGAGCGGATAGCGCCGCTGCTCCCGGCCCAGCCGCCGCGGCGGCACCGGTTCCCCGGCCGGAAGCCGGTGGATGACCGGGTCGCCCTGGCCGGCATCATGTACATACCGCGCAAAGGCGTGACCTGGGCGGACGTGCCTGCCGAACGGATCGGCTGCAGCGGGGTGACCTGCTGGCGGCGGCTGCGGGACTGGACCGAGGCAGGAGTCTGGCCCCGGCTCCACGAAGCCCTCCTGACCGAGCTCCGCAGAGCCGGGCTCCTCGACATGGACGACTGCTCGATCGACGGCTCCCACGTCAGGGCGCTCAAAGGGGGGCTCACACCGGCCCCTCGCCGGTCGACCGAGGCCGGCCCGGCTCCAAGCACCATGTGATCGTCGACCGGCACGGCACCCCGCTCTCCGTCACGTTGACCGCCGGGAACCGGCACGACGTCACCCAGCTCATGCCCCTGCTGGACGCCGTGCCCCGCATCCGCGGCAGGCGAGGCCGTCCCCGCCACCACCCCCAGCGCCTGTTCGCCGACCGCGGCTACGACTTCGACAAATACCGCCGCCTGATCCGCAAGCGCGGTATCACCCCGAAGATCGCTCGCCGCGGCATCGCACACGGCTCAGGTCTCGGCAAGACCCGCTGGGTGGTAGAGCGCGCCTTCGCCTGGCTGCACCAGTTCAAACGCCTGCGCATCCGCTACGAGATACGCGCCGACCTCCACCAAGGGCTTCTTCAACTCGCCTGCACCATCATCTGCTTGAGACGACTACGCACCGCATTCTGAAACGATCAGAAGGCTTGGACACAGCGACATCCTTTCCACCTGCCCTACAGGGCAAGCCAGTTCAGATGTCACCCGATCGTGCAGCAGACCCCTCAGTCAGTGTGCGCACCGCTTGGAGGGCACCGCTTGCTGCGCCCGGAACCGCGCCCGTCCTGATTGAAGTGCGTCACTGGAAACGCGTATCGGTGCGTGGGTCGGGGACGGCGACCATGGTGAGTCGGGCGGTACGGCCGGCTTGTCGGCAGGTGTGGCGCCGGAGTGCTGTGAGTGGTGCGAGGCGGCGGGCGAGTGACATTCGGGAGTCGGGGGTATGGTGGCGGGCGCCGATGGTGGCCGGGCGGGGCAGGAAGGCGTTGCCGAAGCGCACCAGGGCGGGGCGGTTCGCGCGGGCGAGGCCGGTGTGGAGTTCGTGCAGGATGTGTGCGGCGAGAGCACGCTGGGCGTCTGCGGCCTTGTGTGGTCCGTGGAGGTGAGCGTGCAGCCGGAGGGTGTTGAAGGAGTCGTCACGGACGTCCTGTTCGTAGCCGACGCAGTCCGCGACGACTTCGTCCCGCGCGAAGACGTGCCGGGCCAGGCTCATGAACTCCTCGTCGACTGACAGGTCTGCCAGACGCAGTGCGAAGCGCAGCAGCAGGCGGATGTGTGCCGAGCGGCTGTAGCAGGTCTCGCGGATGAGCTCGGCGGTCAGCGGCAGACGGCCCTGCATGATGCGGGTCTCGGTCTGTGCGTACCGGACGAGAGTGTCGAGTTCGGTATCGATGGCTGTGTCGTGGGACAGGCCGTAGGCGGCCAGGATGGCGTCGATCCCTTCCCGGCCGCCGCCTTTCGGGCCGGCTCCGCCGCGCTGGTGTTCCTCCAGGTCGCCGTCGGTGCGGTAGACCAGTGCCTCGAAGTGGTGGAGGACGGGAACAAGTTGGGCCGCAGCCCGCTGCGGGTAGCCGAGGCGTTCCAGCAGTTCCGTGCAGGCCCCTGCGACCCGGCAGGCTTTGAGCTGGTGCTGGAAGGTGACCGCGGTCTCGTTCCAGTGTTGCTGGTCCAGGTGTTCCAGCGGTGTCTGAGCTGTTGCACGGGCTTGCCTGATGAGGAGTCGGGTGCGCTGCGATGTCGGCGTGATGGTCACGTGAGTCTCCTCGGTGAGCGGGACTGTTCCGGTGAAGTCCGCGCCTGCGGCGCTGTGCGGGCGCTGTGGTGCCTGGTGTCCGTGTGACGCACCACGCCCTGGCATCGGCCCCCCAACCCCTTGAAGCTACACGGCAGTTAGCGGGAAAAGCGGCGGGAGGATGTACGGGTTTCCCCAGTAGTGGCCATGAAAATCTCGTCTCGAACGTCGCCACAACCGGCACTCAAAGTCCGGACGGGCAACCATGGATTCGAAAGGAGTTTCGCCAATGGAGCGGCGGGACAGCGAACAGAACGAGGCGTACGAGACGCCGCAGTTGGTGGAGGTCGGCGGGTTCGCCGACCTCACCCTGGGCAGCGGCCACCAGCACAGTGAGTCCTACGGCTACTACGACTGAGGATGCGCGTGCCCACCGACGTCTCGTTCGTAGTCTTCCCCGACAGTGACGGCAGCCAGGCCGCCGCGCGACGGTTGTGCGACGCGCCCGGCGTACAGCTGGTCAGCCACGCGTCGGGCAGACCGTGGATAGTCGGCCGCTGGCCGGTCGGCGGACTGACCGTCGCCGCCGCGGGACGGGCACGGGTGGCGCTGGCCGGGCACAGCCCGGCCGACGCCGACCACCTCGACCGGGTCGTACGGCAACGCCCGGACCTGTCCGCCGTGGATGCCCTGGCCCGGACGGTGCGCGGCAGCGCTCATCTCGCCGCCTCGGCCGGCGGGAAGGTGCGGGTGCAGGGCACGGCGTCCGGCGTGCGCCGTGTCTTCCACAGCCGCCTCGACGGCGTCACCGTCGCAGCGGACCGGCCCGATACGCTCGCCAGGCTGATCGGAGCGGACATCGACGACGAGCTGCTGGCCTTGCGCCTGCTCGCGCCTACGGCGTCCTACCTGCTGAACGAACGGCCCGTATGGCGCAAGGTGCACCAGGTGACCCCCGGCCACTGCCTCGTCCTCGATGCCGAAGGCCGCGCCCGTACCACCCGATGGTGGACACCACCCGCCGCCGACCGGTCGCTGGAAGACGGAGCCCCGGCCGTGCGGGACGCGCTGGTGGATGCCGTGCACTACAGGGTGAAGGACGCGGGCGCGGCCAGCACCGACCTGTCGGGCGGCATGGACTCGGGCGCCGTGGCCCACTTGGCCGCGGACAAGGCCGCATCGCTGACCACCATCCGCACCCCGCAGCTCGACCGCGGCGGTGACGACGCGCTGTGGGCCCGGCGCCTGACCGATCAACTGCCCGACGCGGAACACCTCCTGCTGGAGTACGAGCAGGCCCCCACCATGTTCGCCGGGCTCGACACCGGCGAAGGGATGACCGTCCCCGCCGGACCTCCGCACTGGGTACGCTCCGGGGCCCGGTTCGCCGACGTGTGCCGGCAGGCCGCGGACCGCGGATCGCGTCTGCATCTGTGCGGCCACGGCGGGGACGAGATCTTCGTCCCGCCCGCGAGCCACCTGCATTCGCTGGTGCGCTCACACCCCCGGCTGGCCGTGCGCGCGGTCCGGGGCCGCCGGGCGATGACCAGATGGCCTTTGGGCGCCACTTGGCGGGCGCTGGCCGATTCCCGCGACTTCCCGTCCTGGCTCGCCCACTGCGCGAACCGCCTCGACGCCCCGCCCGCCTCGCCGTTCGCTCCGCAGACCGGCTGGACACCCATGCTCCGCATACCCCCCTGGGCCACGCCCAAGGCGGCCGACGCGGCACGCGAGCTGCTGCTGCGCACGGCGGGGGAGCACCCGGAGCCCCTGGCCCCCGGGCGAGGCACACACGAGACCCTGGACAGGATCCATCTGGCGGGAGCCGCGGTCCACTACGCCGAACGGCTCATGGCCGCCCACGGCATCCGCTTCGCTGCGCCCTACCTCGACGACCGCGTGATCGAGGCCGCACTGGCAGTGCGGCCGCACGAACGCGGCACCCCCGACCGCTACAAGCCTCTGCTCGCCCACGCCATGCGCGGTCTGGTCCCCGACACGATGCTGCAACGAACCACCAAGGGCGCCTACGACGAGGACACCTATGACGGCCTTCGCCGCCACCGCCGCACACTGCTGAGCCTCTTCGAGGGCTCGCGGCTGGCCCGGCTCGGTCTGGTCGACGACGCGGCCGTACGGAACGTGCTGCGCACCTCCCACCCCACCGTCGTGCCACTCAGGGACCTGGAACCGACCCTGGCGTGCGAAGTCTGGCTGCGCTCCCGCGCCGCCCAGGAGCGATCCCCAGGAACCGCACCGGCCGCCGACGACCTCGAAGGAATCCTGTGACCTTCAGCTTGCACCCCCATGTCACCGCCACTGAAACCGAACACGGCACCGTGCTGCTCGACCAGCGCCGCGGCCGCTATTTCCAGCTCAACCCCACCGGAGCGCGAGTGCTGCAGCTGATGCTCAACGGCGCCTCCCACGAACACGCCGCCCGTGAACTGAGCGAGCAGTACGGCATCAGCGGGCAGCAGGCCCAGGCCGATGTGACCGCGCTGCTCACCGCCCTGCACACGGCAAAGCTGACCAAGCGATGAGCACGCCCGTCGCCCTGGGAAAGCGCGCCGCGCCTGCCTTGCGCCGCCGCCTCGCCGCGCACCTCGCCGTCGCTGCTGCCCGGCTGCTGGCCATGCTGCCGCCCGCACGCATCCGCACCGTCCTGCTCATCGCCCGCATGGGCGCCGCACCGGCACACACACGACAGGCACAGGCCGCCCGCGACGATGTCGTCGCTGTCAGCACGCTCTGCGCCGGGCAGGGCTGCCTGCAACGGTCCCTGGCCACCGCACTGCTGTGCAGGCTCGGTGGTACCTGGCCCACTTGGTGCACCGGGGTACGAACCGCTCCCTTCCGCGCCCACGCGTGGGTGGAGGCCGACGGACAGCCGGTCGGCGAGCCCGATCCGCCCGGCTACTACACGCCCACCCTCAGCGTCCCGCACCGGGCACACCGGTGACGGCCGTCACCGGCCGGCCACAGCCCGCACACCGCTGCGCGACCCGCGAACTCCCGCCGCCCGCACGCCCGCTGACCGGACCGGCACGTGAGGACTGATCCGACTGTGCAGCACCTTCGCATCGGCCAGGACCTTCTCCGAGGACGCAGGGCGCGGCGGAAATTCGCCGCAGCAGTGATCCTCGCTCTCGTGGCGACCGCGGCCGGCCTGGCCGCGCCGCTGCTCGTGAAGGAGGTCATCAGCTCCTACTCCCGGGGCGGTTCGATCACCGCCCCGGCGGTCCTGGTGGGCGGCGCCGCACTGGGAAGCACGGCCGGCTCAGCAGCATCCGGCTACCTGCTGGCCCGACTGGGCGAAGACATGCTCTTCCGGATCCGGCAGCGCGTCATGGCCCATGCCCTGCGCCTTCCGGTGAGTACCGTGCGGTCCTTGGGGACGGGAGACCTGGTGGCCAGGATCACCTCCGATGCCATGCTGCTGCGCGCGGTCGTCGACACCGGAGTGGTGCAACTGCCGCTGGCCGCCCTCACGGTGGCCTTCACGCTCCTGGTGATGGCGACACTCGACTGGATTCTGGTCCTGGTCACCGCCGGGTCCTTCGTCGTGGCCGGCATCGCCGTCGCGTTCGTCCTCAAAGGGGTCAGACGCAGCACCGCCGACCAGCAGGAGGCCGTCGGCGTCCTCGCCCAGCAGTTCACCGCCCACCTGTCCGCCCTGACCACCATCAAGGCACATCGATCGGAACAGCACGCGGCGGACCGCCTCGGCGATGAAGCGGCCGCTGTGCAAGCCACCTCGCTGCGCGCTGCCAGGCTCGAGTCCTTGATCGCCCCCGTCATGGGCCTGGGACAGCAGGTGGCCCTCGTATCGGTGATCACCAGCGGTGGCTTCCGGCTCGCCGGCACACAGCTGACCACTCCCGACTTCGCCGCGTTCCTGCTGTACTTGCTGCAACTCGTCCAGCCCGCCTTGGTCATCGCCACCGGGATGGGACGCCTGCAGGCCGGCCTGGCCGCCCGCGCCCGGCTCAATGATGTGCTCGCCCTGCCCCAGGAGGGCGACGGCGCGGTGACCGCGGCAGCCGTGCAGAGGCAGGACGAGGCGGCAATCGTCTTCGACAAGGTCGCCTTCGCCTATGCCGGCGAACCCGTCCTGCACCACCTGTCGTTCACCGTTCCGCGCACCGGCCTGACGGCGCTGGTCGGGCCGTCGGGCGCGGGAAAAAGCACCAGCCTCGCCCTCATCGTGCGGTTCATGCACCCCACCGAAGGCACCATCCGCGTACTCGGACGGGACGTCCGGGAGTGGACCCTTGATGAACTACGGCACCGCATCGCCTACGTGGACCAGCAGTTCGGTCTTCTGGAAGGCACCGTCCGCCACAACCTCCAGCTTGGCCGGCACCAGCCGTTCGACGACTCCTCACTGACCGCCGTGCTGGAGACCGTAGGGCTCCTGGAAGACATCCAGGCCCTGCCGCACGGGCTGGAAACCGTCCTGGGCCGCGACAACGACCTGTCCGGGGGCCAACGCCAGCGCATGGCCCTGGCGCGCGCCCTGCTCTCGGACGCCGAGATCATTCTTTTCGACGAGCCCACCTCGCAGTTGGACAGCATCAACGAAAAGCGTCTGCGCGCGGTCATGGACCGGCTTGCAGCCGACCGCACGGTGGTCATCGTTGCCCATCGGCTCTCGACCGTGCAGCACGCGCATCACATCGTGATGATCGCCGACGGCACAGCGACCGCCTCCGGCACCCACCGCGAACTCCTGGACCGGTCCCCCCTGTACCGGGAACTGGTGGCGAGCCAAGCCCTGGCGAGCGGATGAGACAACGGCCCCGGGGTCGACATGTCGGCGCCTGCCGGTGGTCGGTGCGTGGTCATCGCGGCCGCTCCTTCAGACGGGTTTGGCCCTCGCAGCCCGGTTCGTCCCATCCAGTGGAGAGGGGAGAAAACTCTGGTCTCTGCCCGCAGGCCCGGGCACTGCCGCCGCCCGGACGGTGGTCTACCCACAGGTTGAAGTGACCTAGGTCACTATGGCGGATTTCAGCAGGAATCCATTCCGCCGCCCTACGCTCATCGGGCGCACAGGAGATCCACAAATAACACAGAGTCAGCACAGAAGGCGGTCATGACCAGAACCACAAGAAGAGCCGCGAAAGCCCTCGCCGCACCGGCCATCGCCCTGAGCCTCTTAGCGGCCGCCCTGTCCGCCGCCCCGGCAAGCGCCGCAACCGACGACTACACCTTCACCAACCCCAACGGCACCCTCAACGCCACCGGCAACTACGACACGAACCAGATATCCGTCACCCCCGATGGCACCAACTACACCAACTGGCGCCTGATCAAACTCGACAAACCAGGCGAGTTCAACATCGCCAACACTTCCTCCGGCAAGTGCATATACGCCACCCAGCCCGCCACCCAGCAGTCCTGCGGCAAGGACGGCGAGCAATGGCACTTCCGCCCCATCGACGGCAAGCCCGACACCTTCGCCATCGCCCGCCGCGACGACGCCGCCGGCACCGAGTACTGCATGGACAACCGTGGCGGCCTGCACCTGTGGGGCATCCTCGCCCAGCCCAACACCTGCAACGGCGCCCCCACCCAGGAATGGAAACTTCCCGCGTCCAAGGCCACCGAGGCCCGCGCCCTGGCCACCGACTACTACGCGGCCCTGTGCGCCAGAGACACCTCCACCTGCTCATGGACCGAGAAGTCCGAGGGTGAGCCCCAAGCACTGCCCCGCGTCAAGGCCTCCTCGGTCTGGTACAACGGCACCGGAGACAGGGCCAGCCAGCTCTTCACCGTCATTTACCACTCCGGCTGGTCACAGACCCTCAGCTCCTCCATCGGCACGAGCGTCGGCGTCTCCGTACCCCTTCAGGCCATGGTCTCCGCCCAGCTGACGGCAGGCGTCACCTACACCTCCGACTCGACCACCGTCAACGGCATCGTCGCCACCGTCCCGGACAAGCACTACGCCTGGGTCGACTTCGCAGCCGTCGGCAAGAAGGTAACCGGCACCTGGACCTTCAACACCGGCAGTCAGCCCTGGACCACCGACGCAACGGTGACCGTTCCCGTCGTCGACTCGCAGGCGGGCTCCACCATGTACGCGATCAGCACCAGCGCCACCCCGCCCACCGGCAATACCAGTCCGGCACGCGAGCCCGCCGCGCAGACCCTGGCCACCACCACCAGCGCGAAGCTCAGCCTCCCGGCCGGAACCCACCTCACCACCACCGCGGACAGCGCCGTGGTCGCCGACGCCCAGGGCCGCCCCGTCATGCGGATGCACCCGGGCACCGTGACCGACACCCACGGCACCCGGCACGCCTACAAGCTCGAGCTGTCCGCCGACGGCAGCACCCTCACCCAGACCATCGAAGGCGCCACCGGCGAGACCCTCGAGGGAAGTGAGACACTCCCCACCGTCACCATGGGGCCCGGTACCTTCCCCGTTACCACCCGCTCGGCCATGCGACCCATGCGCTCCGACGGGGATCTGCGCAAGGACTGCGCCAAGGCCAACGGGCACACCTGCTCGGACAAGGAGTTCGACGACTTCAAGAAGTCCCGAGACTGGACGAAATGCGTGGGCCAGTGGACCATCGGCACCGGCATCGCCGGAGCGGTCACGGGTGGCCTGGGTGCCGGCGTCGGCGCGATCCCCGGAGGCATCCTCGGAGTGATCGGCGGAGGCACCGCTGGCCTGGTCGTGTGCAGCTTCTGACGTCAGCCTCTCCACCTTGAAGGACCGAGCCTGCGGATAACGCCCCCACCAGGTGCGGGGCATACAGGACGCGGCCCGCGCGCTCACCCCACCGTGGGAGTGAGTGCGCACCGATGCGATGGGACGGCGCGTTTCTCCTTGGCACGGGCCGTGGTCAAAGGGAAACCCAGATGCGCGGCATTGTCGCTGGCGATGCCGCGCACTCCCGCACGATGTCGGGCACTCCTACCCCGTGGAGTCCACGTGGATGCTGGGCATCGCCGGTGCGCACCACCGCATCGGGTGCGCGGCATCGGGTGCAGTCAGTGGCCGGCCTCCCGGCCACGGTGCGGTCCGGGCCCCTGCGGGCGGTACGCCTGCTGATCGTCCTGGCGCACCTGCACTCCATCGGCGTCGTCCTGCTCGGCGTAGCGGTCCGCGCTGGCACGTCCGCTGGACGCCGCCGCACGCCTCCTGGCTCAACCAGGCCGAGCTGTTCGTCTCCGCCCTGACCCGCCGGGCCGTGCGGCACGGCAACTTCGCCAACCGCGACGACCTGATCGGGAAGCTGGAGGCATACGTCATCGGGCACAACGAGACCGCCAAGCCCTACCGATGGACCTACGAAGGCACCCCGCTCAAGGCCGCCTGATCAACGCCCCTCCACGAACTTCCGCGGCGCAGCACTAGCTGTACTGACCGGGCACATCGATTGAGAACAGGGGACCTGATCGGCAATCACGATGCGGGGGTTGAGTGTCTGTCAGCCAGGTCCCTGGCGAGCTGACTGATGCGTGCGCGGGCCGTCTCAGGGGCGAGCACCTCGATGTGGTCGCCGAACTGAAGAAGCTGACGCACCGACTCGATGTCGGGGTAGCGCACGACGACGACGCACGAGCCATTTTCCGCGTCGGAGACATGGTGGATGCGGGTGCCGAGGATGCGCCGCGCCAGGTCCAGACCCTTTTCCGGCAGGCGGATGGTCACGCTCACGCGATCTTGCTCCTCAGTGCGTTTCTTCAACACGGCCCATCTGGTGCGGAGGGTTTCGCCTGGTTGGAGCACGGCTGGCGCGTCTAACTGTTCGAAGGCCGACAGTCGTTCCAGAGCGAGCAGCCGGCTGTCGCCCTGGTCATCGGCGACGAGATACCAACGACCTGATTTCGCCACGATCCCGTACGGGTCGACCACCCGTGTCGAAGCCTGCCTCTCGGCGCTGCGCCGGTACAGGATTCGAAGGCGTCGCCGGTGTCGCAGGGTCGCGGCCAGATCCGATACTTCGACCGCTGCCTCGGGGGCAGCAAACCACGCGGTGCTGTCGACAAGCACAAGGTCAGCCAGCCGCAGCGGGCTCGGCGACTCAGGTGCTACAGCCTGGCGGGCGGCGATCTTGCGCTCGGCCGACTCCCACGCCGCAGTGAGGCCCATTCGCTCACGTAGTGCGCTGTCCAAGCCGGCCACGGAAAGGGCCTCCAGTTCCGGTGGTTCCAGATGGGATGCGCTGAGCCGTGCACTGGGGAGCAGGACGATCCCGCCGTTCCGCCCACGTTCGGCATAGACGGGCACGCCCGCTGTCGATAGCGCCTCGACGTCCCGCAGCACAGTCCGCCGGGACACCTCAAGACGCGCGGCGAGCTCCGTGGTAGTGAGCCGCTGACGGGTCTGCAGGAGCAGCAGGAGATGCAGGAGCCTTGAAGCCTTCATGCTTACCCATGTTCTCAGAAAAGGTGACAGGTTCCGTCGCGATTGGGTGATCCACTGGGTGCTGGACCGAGAAATCAACGAGTTGAGGAGCACTCCATGCCCGCACCGAACCTGTTCCTGATCGGCGTCCGCGACGCCGAGGCCGCCACCGCCTTCTACAGCGACCTGTTCGAGATCGAACCGACCTTCACCAGTCCCCACTACGTAGCCTTCGAAGCTGCCCCCGGTGTCCTGTTCGCACTGTGGACGGGCTACAGCGAGCACGCGGTCCCGAGCCTCCCTCGTACGACAGAGATCGGACTCATGGTGCCGGGGCCATCGCAGGCGATTGACGAGATCTTCACGAGGTGGGCCTCGAAGGGGGTCCACGTTGTGCAGGAGCCGCATGATGCTGTCTTCGGCCGCACGTTCGTGATTACGGACCCTGACGGCAACCTCATCCGAGTCTCCCCGGTCGACTGACCTGCACTATCCCTCCTCGCATATCTCCAAGCTGAAGGGCCGGCCATATCGCCCTGGCGTACCGGGAGGTGGGCGTCACCGACCGGACGGTCCGCCGGCTGCGCATGGACGACGCGCAGTTCAACACTGCCGTGGTCACGGCCCTGGCCACACCGAAACCGAAGCGCGCCGCCCCTCTTTGCAGCACGCCGCGATGCGACAAACCCCAGAGCGCACGTGGTTTATGCATCACTCACTACGGCGCCGACTGGCGGAAACGCCAGAAGGGCGTCGGCCCGGAGGAACGTGCCCGCCGAGCCGACGAAGCCCTCCGAGTCGCCGAGCACGTGAAACGGGCCATCCTGGAAGCGCTCCGCTCCGGCAACTCACTCGACAAGGCATACCGGCAGACGGGGGTCAACCGCGGACGGGTTTGCCGACTCCGAGCGCAGGACCCGCAGTTCGACAAAGCCGTGGCGCAGGCCCTCTCCACAAAGAAGGCCAAGCCCCTGGAGCGCGAACAGCCCAGCACCGCAGACAGCGGCACGAGCCCGCTTCGGCCAGCCGCGACAACCAGCCATCAACCTCCCGGGAGATGCGAAGTCGACGACTGCCCGAACACCAAGATCAAGGCGAAGGGGTTGTGCCCCCGGCACTACTACCAGCAGTACCGCACCGGCCGCACCACCCCAGGGCCGCAGACCTACGGTCGGACGGCCTGCACTGTGCCCGGCTGCGGCCGACCACACCGGGCAAAGGGCTACTGCACCCGCTGCTACGAACAGCACGTCAGGAAGCGTCGTCATGCACGGAACGGCAACTGACCTTGGAATCAATCATCTAGGCGGCCTGGCCACCACCACCGCCACGGTTAGGGTACACAGGCAGTACTGCCGATCACCCAGGGACGTTCCATGACCACCCCGCCACCCCCATACGCCGGCCAGTCCTACGGGCAGCCGTACCCCCAGGGCAGCGCCTACCCAGCAGCTCCGGCCTGGGGGCAGCATCCGCCCTTCGGCGCAGCGCTGCAGTGCGAGATATGCGGCGGCATGCCGGCCGTCGGCGCCACGGTGCGGGGACATCAGGGAATGGTCGTCCTCATGCGCTTCCTGAGGCGATCGGGAACGTTCTGCCGCCCGTGCGGAACATCGCTGCACCGCCGGATGACCGCCGACACCCTCGCGCAGGGGTGGTGGGGCCCGCTCTCCATGGTGATCACTCCGTTCACCGTCCTGGCCAATGTGCTGGGGCCGCGTCGTGCGTTCCGTCGCCTCGGCCCGCCCTCCGCGGGCTGGCGACCACCGCTGGACCCTGGCAAGCGGGTGCTCCTGCGCCCGGCGGCTTTGGTGGTCACCCTCCCGTTCGCCCTGGTCCTCCTGGCCGTGCCGCTGCTGATCGTGATCGGCTTGCTGGCCGACGACTCGAAGCCGCCCAAGCTGTCCGTCGGCAACTGCGTTCGCAACAATGCCGCCTGGCCCCGCCAGGACCTCGAGGCGGTCGTCTGCGGCTCGTCTCCCGGCCAGTACCGGGTGTCACAGGAACTCACCAGCCCGGACGAGACCTGCACGGCGGACGGCCCGGAGATCCCGTACATCGCCTACCCCGAGTACAGCGCGACGGGTCACACGCTCTGTCTCGCTCCTGTCCGCTGAACGCGCGGCGACCAACTAGCACATAGGCCGGGCGTACCGGTAGCAATTCAGCACCGGAGCTGGGCCTTGCGGCGCGGAGCGCCGCAGCCTTCGGCTTCGCGTGACTGCGCTGTGGCGGAGGGGTGGGCGTCGTGCCGGGAAGGGGCGGGGCGGCCGGATTCGAACCGGCGTCCTCCGAGAGGACATCGCGGCGCATTACCTCTGTGCTACGACCCCGCCTTGCCGGTGATCGTACGTCCTTCAGCCGCACGGGTGGACAGGTCAAGCTGTGCCGAGCCGACCATCAGTCCTGGCTGTTGCTCCGGCGCCCAGCTCGTGCCCTCGGTGGCGTAGGCGTGCTGGCGCCGGCCCGGTCCCGGCTGACTACCCGGATCGAGGAACCACCACTTGGCCCTTTGGCACGAGGGGTCGGCACAGACGGCCCATGGACGCTGGCTGTGTCACAGCGTTCTGGGAGGCTACGGCCCATGTGATCGAACCCCCGCGTAACGGCATCAGCCCGGTGATTGCTTCGGTGACCGAGTCCTGGAACGTCATCGACGCCTGGCTGGCGAAGAACGCACCATCGAGCCTGGCCGAGCTCCGTCCGCCCGCATCGCCCGAGGCCATCAAGGAGGCGGAGACCGAGTTGGGATTCACACTTCCCGCCGATCTGCGCGAGTCGTTGCTGTGCCACGACGGGGACGATGCCTATACCGGAGTCCTACCGTGCGGCCCCCTGTACTCCACGGAGACGATCGTCGAGATCCGCAACATGCGGATGAGCATCTGGGACGCCGATGACCCAGATCAGCAAGACGACCCATGGTGGGGAACACTCTGGGTCCCGTTCGCCGGCAGCGACGGCGACGACCACTTCATCGACGCCGGACCCGGCCAGTGGCACAACCACCTCGGGCTGGCGGCCCACGACGACTCCGCCTGCTTCGTCGGTTGGCCGAGCCTGGCCGCATGGCTCCACTGCGTCGCTCAGGCAATGCTGCACCACAACGACCGCGGTCACATCGAGCCAGTCCATGCACCGATGCTCCCCGGCGATGGAACGGTCGACTGGTAGCACTTACGGGTTCGTGTTGCCGACGGCGCGCCAGGTGTGCTCTTCGTCGCCCGTTCCGCTGCCCTGGTAGCTGATGGTGGCGGGGCGGTCGCCCTTGGGGATCATGTGGATGGTGCACTGGGTCAGGGTGCCGCCGGGTTCGAGCCGTGTGCGCAGGGCGGGCCCGGGACACGGTTCGACGCCGGGCTCTCCGAACAGCAGGGTCATCTTCGGGATTTCGTGTCCGCCGGCGGTCTGCAGGGTGAGGTTGTCCTGGAGTACCGGCAGCAGCTTGGACTGCCCCATGTTGCGGTATTCGACGGTGACGTAGTAGGGGACGGTGTTGCGGTCGCGGTCGTCCAGCTTGACGTTGCTCAGGTCGTCGAGGCTGCCCTGGCGGATGCTCTTGGGGGTGACCTTGATGGGGACTTGGTGCTTGTCGAGGTCCTCGGCGAAGGCATCGACCGTGGTGCCCGGTGGCAGCAGGCCGCTATTGCTGCTGTTGCCGTCGCCGACGTTCCACAGGACGGTGTCGCTGCTGTCGTCGGCGTAGGCGACCGTTGCGGGCGTCAGCTTGGGGTCGAGCATGAGCACGGTGCACGCCTCGGCCGTGCCGCCGGCGGGAAGTGTGTCAGGGTCGCCGTTGGTGCACGGCAGCTCCTGGCCGGCAGTCCCCAGGGTCGGGTTGTTCATGACCATGACGCTCTTGGCGCGCGTGCCGCCGGCTGAGACCAGCGCCAGGTTCGTGGACATGCTGGGCTGGGCCAGCGTGTCCTTGCTGGTGTTGGTGTAGGTGACGGTGAGGTAGTACGGCGTTTTGCCCTTGAGATCGTCGTCGTCCAGCCGGACGTGGTCCAGGTCCGATGCGGCGGCACGGACCAGGCTCTTGGGGGTGACCGTGATCGTGTGGGCGTGCTTGTCGCGGTCGGTCCAGGTCGCCGCATGCCCCGTCGTCTGCACAGCCAGCGTCTGAGCCTTGCCCTTGGAGGCTGCCGCCGTGCTCGACGCCTTGGGCGCACTCTGGGTGACACCGTTGCATCCGGTGAGCAGCGTCAGGACTGCTCCGGCCCCCACGATTGCTGATGCCGGCCGATGCGCTCGCATCGCCACCCCGCCCTTCCCACCCAGATCTGACATGCACTCATCCAGCCTCACGGCCGGATCACCACCCTAAACGAGCCACCGGGACATCCCTGCAGCCCAACGATGTTCCCTGAGCAGGGCTTTCTAAGCGGGTTGATCGAAATCGAGTGCTGATCCTTCGGGCTGCCAAGGCGCCGGCCTGGGTGGCGCGGCAGGATCAGCACCGCACTTCACCGAGACCGCTCAGGGCACATCGGGCGGGCCGGGCTGGTCTGCGGAGGCGGGCTGTCAGAGGCTGCCTCTAGGGTTCAGCCGCCGAAAGTGAACGAAAATGGACGGTTGTGACATGAGTGCGAGTGCGGTAGAGGTCATGTACGGCGAGGGGTGGTGCGCCCGCAGCCGCGCGATCATCGGCCCGATGACCGAGGAGGAGGCCCTGCGACGCCACGTGGCCGGAGATCCGTACGCCGTCCTGCTGCGCGTGGCTGGCCGACCGCTGGCCGAGCTGCGGATCACCGGCCGTGCCGGATATGTGGGCCTGCTCCTGTTCGACGTGCACGGCAGGCGCCAACGGGAGTACGACTACGTGGAGCTGCGGCGCGGCCTGTTGCATCTGCGGCGCCACCGCCAGTGGCTGTACCGCGGGCCCGACGAGGCCGAACGTCCCGAACCGGCTGTGCACTTCACCCTCAACATCAAGCCGGACGGGCGTGCCCGGCGGCGCCTGGAGCACCACGGCATGTTCGAGACGATCGCGCACATACCCGAGGAGCACCGTACGCTCCTCCTTGCGGACTTCGGTGGCTGGACCCGCTACGCCGACGCCGGCCTGCTGGGCCTGCCCGGCCCCATCACGCTGGTGCCCGCCCCTGTGCCGGAGGCGGCGGGTTCGCCCGACGGCTCCCCGCTGTGGAGTGCGCCTGCGCCGCTGGCCCCGGGGGAGTTGGAGGCGCTGTTCGTCCCCGGCAGCCGCTTCGAGTCCTACGACGGCCCGGTGACGGTCGTCGAGCCCGAGGGGGCGGGGATCCTGCGGCTGCCCACGGGCCGGGTCATCGTGGCCGATCCGACCTCGCTCTCGGCGGACGACGAGCCCTTCACGGCGATGGTGCCGCCGGGCACGTACCCCTTGGTGCTGGGCAAGGTGGAGCGACGGGGCGAGTGGCACGGTGAGGAGCTGGCCTGGGAGGAGATCACGGCGGCGATGCTGCGCATCGGGGACCGACGGCCCACAATTGCCTGGGAGCAGGCGCTCCTCCCCGGTCAGGAGATCCGCCTGCTCGGCGAGGGCGAGTACTACGGATTCGGCGTCGACTCCGGCACCGCCGCCTTCCTGGACCTCGCCGCGCGCGACGCCCTGGCCGCTGACCCCGACGCCGCGATGGATCTTGCTGAGTCCATCGGTGACGAGGTCACCTGCCCACAGTTCCACGACCCCGTATCCGGCGCCAACGCGATCGCCTTCCCCAGCGGCGCAGGCGACGGCTCGTATCCGGTCTGGATCGGCCGCGACTGCGACGGCGAGGTCACCTGCCTCATCGCCGACATGCACACCGTCGACAGCACACGTCCCCTGCCGCCCACGCCCGTGTCCCCGACGGTGGTCCGCCTGCCACCGGTGCCGCCGGCCGAGGGCCCGCTGCCGAACCCCGCACCGCACGCGGAAACGGCCCACATCTTCGCGCAACTGCTCCTCCAGACCGTCACGATGGCGCGACGGCCACTGCCCGGCCAGGGATAAGCGGCCTCGGCGAAGTGCGGTGCTGATCCTGCCGCACCTCCCCAGGCAGGTGCCTTGGCAGCCCAAAGGGTCAGCACTCGACTTCGACCAAACCGCTTAGACCGCGGGGACGCGCATCTCGTCGCGCACCTTGGCGGTGGTCTTCGCGAGCGCATCGAGGCTGACGGGTGAGGGGGCGTCGGGGATGGACACGGTTACTACGGTGCTGTGGTCGGACCAGCCGCACACGGGTACAGAAACCGCCTGTGTCTGGCCGGGCCGGGTGTAGGCGAACTCCTCGCAGGCGACGGCTTCTTGAACGCCGGGAGGCGTGAGGTCCTCGGCGGGCGTGGTGACCTCCACGCCCGGGTTCTCGTTCATTCCCCGGAACATGCTCCGCATGGCTCGCTTGGGGTCGTCGATGGTGCCGTACAGGCCCGCGGCCTGGAGCGTTCCGGAAGCGCCGGAGGCGTCCGTGTACTGGCCCCCTGCACCGTGCATGTTGTGTTCGTTCGCGCCGTCACGCTCGGAGCTGATCCCGTCTTCCATGGTCTGGGTCATGTCCTTGTCCAGGGTGTACTGGCCGTCGATCAGAGTGTGCGGCACCGTGAGCTTGTAGCGCTGCGCGGCAGGGGAAGCCGGAGTGCTGGAGGTGCTGCCATCCGAGCGGTCGGAGGCGCCGGCCGCCGCATGGGAGCTTGAGCTTTCGTCGCTGTGGTTCATGGAGTTCACGTAGCGGCCCAGGGTCCCCAGGACAACGACCGTCACCGTGCAGCCGATCAGGATTTTCGCGCCACGCCCGCGCGGGGGCTGCGGCGGAGGCGGCGCCCACCCTGCATGCTGCTGCGGGTACCCCTGTTGCGGGTACCCCCACGGCTGCGGCGGCGCATACGGCGGGACCGGCCGCGGTGGCTGCTCGGGCGGCGGCATGGTCATATCTCGGGTTCCCCCTCGTACGGGACGGTCAGGCTCACGCGAACCGTTGGCGTGATCACGCAAATACCGTACGCCAGTACGACAATGACGGGATGAGTACGCGTACTCATCCCGTCTGAGCGAGCGGGCGCTCCCGGGCAGGTGCTGCCGCGCGATGTGATCACGGCATGAAGACCAAGCCCCCCGCCGACCTTCCCGCCCTGATGCCCAAGTCGCCCAATGGCGATGGAATGACGGCGCTGGTGCTGGCCTTGCTGGGCGTGATGATTGCCAGCACGCTCTGGGGCATTCCCCTGGCCATCGTGCTCGGCCTGGCTGCGACGGTCTACGGCGTGATCGGGCGGGGAAGGGTGAAGCGCGGGGAGACGGATGAACGCCTCCCGGCGCTCATCGGCCTCATTGTGGGCGCGACCGTGGCAGTGGTGAGCCTCGGCTTTACGGCGTGGTTCATCTACGGGCTGTCCCACGCTTACGACAGCGACCCGCGCCAGGAACTGGCTTCGCGGGGCGGCGTGTACGAGGCCCCGCTGGGCCCGGACGAGACGGCGCGCTACCGGGACGGCCTGACGGTGACGGTGGGCCAGGCCCGCCACGTGCCCAACCTGCCCGGCGACTGCGACCTGAGGAAGGGCGAGGAGACCTACGCGTTCACAGTGACGTACGTCAACGCGCAGAAGAAACCCGTTGACCTGGCCTGGAACGGCATCCACGACGATGAGAAGCTCCTGCCGAGCGGCAACCCTCCCCACGGACCCATGAGCCCGGAATGGGACCGCACCCACCCCTGGTTCCCAGACAGCCTCGCACCCCACCAGACGGTGACGGTGACGATGTACGCCAACGTGGTGCCGGGATCGACCGCCCTGGAATTCACCTGCTCCCCGACGGCTTACCGGGACGACGCCCACTGGCTGCTGCCACTCCGTTAGGGACTGCCCAAGGTGTTGTGCCCGGCACGCTCTCGGCCGGCAGGCGGACGAGCTGCTGCTGGCCCGGTGGGTCGGCTGCTCCAGAGGCCTGGACACGCTCACCATCGCGAACGGCCGGGCCACGGCCAAGGGCCCCAAGCTCTCGTGCACAGGCACCTTCGTGCCCGGCGAAAGAGACGGTCAGGAGTCCGCGACCATCACCTACACCTGCGAGGGCGGCGACGACAGCTTCGGCGGCCAGGACGGACTGCGCGGCCTCGGCCACCTGACGGTGGACCTCGACGGCTCAGCACTCGTACTCGACTTCGAGGGGCCCAAGGGCGGCTGGGGCGGCATGGTGGACAGTTACCGACGCACCTGACAACGTGACACTGCGGGCGTCCCCGGCGGGCTCGGTCGTGCAAGTTGACGGTGCGGGCACGGCGTTGTGTGCTCGCCCTTGGACACCCGCCCCAGTACCGTCTGACCGATACCGAACAGGACGCAACGCAGCGCTTCGCCGCCGCCGGATGGGAGACCCTGGGGCACCCCTGCGCGGCGGGATCAGCAAGCGGTACCCCATCCGCTGCCTGACCTGCGGCTACGAGACGAGTCGCGAGGCGATCAAGAAAATCCGCCCGTGCACCGGGCACACGCAGGCGCAAGCGTGAGCATGCGGACCGGGCACCCCCGACTGGACGACCGGGAAACGACGCACTGCACCGGCTGGGACGCTTCCAAGGGCCGCGCCCTCCCCCTGCCGTAGGCGCTGCACCCGGCGGCGACCGTCCTCACGATGGGTAGCCGGATCATCGGCCGCAAAAACAACGGATATGGCTGACCTGCGGCGATGCGCTACTCGGCCGGTTGCGCGGGCCTGGGAAGTCCTGGTGCGGCCGTGGCGGCGGCGAGCGCGATCCGTCCGCCCTTCAGCTCGGGTACGTACTTGTAGATCGTGTTCCGGCTGACGCCGAGGAACTTGGCGATCGAGGTGACGGTGTTCTCCGGGCGGGTGAGCAGGTCCCGTGCGTGCCGGATCTGCTCCTCGGTCATGGCCGGCGGGCGGCCGAGTCGGGCGCCGCGGGCGCGGGCGGCGTCGAGTCCTTCGTTGGTGCCCTGGACGAGGAGTTCGCGGATGAACTCGGCGAGGGCGGCGAAGACGTGGAAGACCAGGCGGCCGCCCGGGGTGGTGGTGTCGAGTGCCTCGTGGAGCGAGGTGCGGGTTCGGCCAAGGTGAGCGAGATGCCCGCCATGATCATGGCGGGCATCTCGCTCACCTTGGCCGAACCCGTGTGGGGCGCCGAGCTGCTCGTAGGACGCCGCGGTACTGACCCACTTGCCTCATGCGTCTCACCCGCATCTCGTATGCCCGGGGGTGTCGCACATCCGCACCCTCGCCCGCCTTACAAGGTGAAGGCCTCCGCATCCCGGTGGAGGCCCGGGCCGTCAAGGAGAACCTCCAGGTGAGCACCGCGACCCTGTCCCGCTCGAACACCCGGCTGCGCGAGGCCGCGCTGACGGTCTGCGGCCCCCGCGAGGGCAAGACGGCCGCCTGCGCCTCCTGTCTGCGCAAGGCCGACGCCGCCCTGCACCTGGCCGCGGGCCCCCGCCCTGAACACGGCTCTCCTGCCGCAGATCGCGGACATCATCTGCGGCTCCGTCAACGACGAGGCATGCGGCGACTGCTGGGACAAGGCCACGGGACTGCTGCTCCAACTGCGCTCATGACCGGCACCCTGGCGACTCCTCGGCCGGGGTGGGCCGTGATTCAGTGTGTCGGGGTCCGTGCAGCGTCGTCCCACGCGTGGGGGCTGCGGTAATGGTTGCCGTGCCCTGCGGTGAGTACTGACCGGAGTTCTGCGAGATGCGAGGTGTCCGCCGGGAGCTGCAGCCGGGTGAGGAGGGTCAGCGCGGCCGTCGGTTCGAGGTCGCCGTAGACATCGTGGTAGCCGGCCAGCAGGCCCTTGAACAGCGGTCCGTGCAGTGCGGGGAGCTGCGCGGCGGTGTCGTACGTCTTCTGCTTCACGGGCCAGGGCACACGGGGCCCGAGCAGGCCAGCACGCGGCCGGCGCGGCGGAGTGGGGCTTCCGCTCCCTGTGCCACGATGTGGTCGATGTCGTTGCCGAGCACCTCGGCGAAGGCCGTTCCGGCGGTGTCGTGGTCCTCGAACCAGTCGGTCCAGAGTGAGTAGGTGACGGCCTGGGCGTCCCGCTCCGCTTCGAGTCGTTGGCGATAGCCGTCCCACAGCGCGTCGGCGGGCAGGGGGGCCCTGCGGGCCTTGGTCGGCGAACCGGATCTCGCACGTCACCCAGTAGTCGTCGAGGAGGTCCAGCAGCCCGAAGGCCAGCTGCAGCTGCTCGGCGACGTCCAGGTCCTCGTCGGCGAACACCTCGCCGGCCCAGGAGTGCGCGACCTCGTTGGCGGTGAGCAGCCGGTCCGACGCTTCGGCGTTGCCCCACCCGCCACCGGTCTCGACAACGCCTCGCTCGGCGAGCCAACGCCGCGCGTCCTCCATGGCCTGCATTTCCATGCACAAAGTATGACAAGCTGCGGGGTGCTTCCTGGATATCACCAGGTCGGCGTTGGTTCCTGCGGCTCAGAGGGGTCAGGGGGCGGACCTTTTGAACCGGAACTTGGCCGCGGAGTCCTCGCTGATGGGGAGGTAGATGCCGTCCCGGCCTCCCTTGCCGTCGATCCGCATGTACGTGCCCTGCTTGGAACCGAATACCTCGCCGAGCGTGATATCGATCTGCTGGTCGAATCCGGACACGGGCTTCTTCTCCAGGCTCCACTGGCCGTTGCCGGTAAACCTCGGTTCGAGAGGGCGGTCGTCCGTAACCGAGAAGTCGGTGGGGAAGTTCACCGCGCTGAGCGAGCCGTCCTCGCGAAGGGTGAGCTGTGCTGCACCGGGACCGGTCCAGGACCCGGCGAGTTCGGCCGGCGTCGCCCGGCCGCCTTCCAGGCTGTCGCAGCCCGTGGCGGTCAATGCCAGGGTGGCGCAGAGGATGAAAGCGGGGATCGTCTTCTTCATCGCATGCCTCGCGCCTCGGTTTCCGTCATGATCTCCCCAATTGTCTCCTGGGCGGCCGGCCCAGGTGTCATCGGCCCCCGCGAACGGCCGGTGCGTGGGGGCGGTATGACAGCCAGCCGACCGGTTTGTGGCCTCGTCACGGTCGTGACGAGGCCACAAACCGGCACTTCCGGCCGACTCACGGCAGGCGGACGGCTTCGATCTCCGCGTCGGCGAGCAGGGCGTTGATCAGAGGTGCGGGTCCGGCGACCTTGGAGTGAGGCCCCTTCTGCTACGGGGGTGAACCGCGTTCAGGGCCAGCCGCGGCCACGGGGGTGGGGCGCATGGGCGGAGCGGCTACCGTCCCGCGGGCGTGGTGGCGGCTGCGGACATGCTCAGCGCCCACCTGAGTGCCGAGCGCGGCAACACCGCGGGCATCCGGCGGGACGTGGACCGTGCGGAGATGTCCGTCATCGAGGTCCTCGAAAGCATGCACGCCCTGCGGGTCGCGATCGGCGACGTCGAGGACGAGGAGTAGACGGAGGGTCAGGAGGCCCAGTTGGGCGCAGGGCTCCACGGGCACGCGCATCATCCTTGGCGGCGCGGATCCGGGCGGCGGCCCACTGGGCGGCGGCCTGCTCGACGTCGTGTCGGTAGGCGGCACGAGCGCCGGTGGAGGCCGGGCCGGGGGCGAAGAGGCCGCAGCCCCAGCAGCTGACCCGGTCGGCGCCGGCGGGGCAGGCGGTTCGGTCTCCGCACCGGGAGCAGGTGTGTTCACCGTCGCGGTCCACGATGTCGGAGCGGGTGATGAGGGAGTAGGTGTAGCAGGAGCTGCAGCTCACCTTCATCGGCTCGGCCCAGTCCACGTGCCTACGGTCGGCGGTGAGGTGGCACTCGACGGAGCCTGGTTCGCCGATCAGGCCGCAGGCGGGGCACTTGACGTACGGGCGGCTTTCCTCACGGGGCAGATCGGCCAGGCGGACTCCTGCGCGCATTCAGGCCTCTGCCACGAGTTTGTGGCTGAGTTCCATGAGCTGAGTGGGCGTCAGAAACGCGCTTCCCGAGTGGGCGGTGCCGCAGGTCAGGACGAACAACCGTCGCCCGGCCGCATCCCGCTGCGCCCGGGATGCGGCCTGCCACACCGGGGCGGCCGCGATGGCGCCGCCGGTACGGTGCTCGGCCACGGCCTGCAGCACAAGCCGCGCCTCCGGCGACGATGCGGTGCTGTCTGCCTGCCGCAGCGCGGCGGCTCCCGCAGGCCCGTGGGTGCCGTTGACGGGGTTGCGGGCGAGGAACTCCATGCACAGCAGCACGGCTTGCCACCATGTCTCGTCGCCGCGGCGGTCGAGCTCGTCGAAGAGCTGTTGCCCGAAAAGGGCATCGGCTTCCTCGACCGTGCCGTTGACCGCTCCCTGCACCAGGTCGGCGAGCGGCAGCTGCGCCAGCAGGTCCTGGTCAGGGTCTGCCAGGGTCCAGCGGTACTCGCCGAACGGGTTGGGCGCGTCCATGCGACGAGCGTACGAACGGCGGGTCCGCTCGGCGCCGCGCCACTCCTGCCCGATCCCTCGTACGAGGCACGCCGGTTTGCCGCTGTGTGGCGGCTCCCGTCACTTGGTCAAGGCCTTGATGCGCTTGCGGATGTTCTCCGGGTGCCTATTCGTCGCCTCGCCGAGCTGGTCCAGCTTCCACCCTTGGTGGCGGAAGAGTTCGGCGCAGGCCCGATCGACGTAGGGGGCCGCGGCCTTCTTTCGGGCGTCGGCCTTGGCGGCGGCCTCGGCGAGGTCCGGGAGGTGTTCGGCGGCGTCTTCGATCAGGTCGATGCCGGCGGCTTCCGCGGCCGCAGCTCGCTTTTCAGCCGGGGGGTGCGGCGGATACTTCCCGGGGTGGGCATCGGGGCCACGCACCGCGAGTTCCGGCGACCGCCAGGCCGGGCCGTAGGCTGTGGCGCCATGGACGCGCCGACCCGACCGGCTCGCATAGAGATCGCGGCACTGCTGAAGAAGCTGGCGCCCGGACCGGCGGACACCTACAACCAGCGCGCCTGCTACCTGAACGATTTCCTGAAGTTCCTCACCGAGGTACTGGAACTGCCCGAGGAGCGGATCCAGGCGGGTGACCTGATCGACCTGGACTACGCCGAGGTGTGGCTGCAGGCCGCGGGGAAGGGATACACACGGCAGCGCCGACGGCCGGGAGGACCCGAGGCGGCCGAGGCGTCCCAGGCTGCTCGGCGCGCGACGTTCAATGCCTTCGCCCAGCATCTGCGCATGCCGCAGCGCCTGCCGGTCGAGTGGCCCGACCGCAAGGGGCTCCCCGTCGAGGAGAGCCGACGTATCGTGACCGAGCTGGCGGACACTCGGCCGCCGGCCACGACCACCGCGGTGTGGGAACGGACGAGCGCCCTGGCCGCGATGCGTTTCTCCACCGGCCGTCCCGTATCGCAGCTCGCCGCCGTCCTCGTGACGGACCTGGACCTCGAGGCCGACATCCCGACCGTCGTGCTCGGGGGAAAGCCGTACCCGCTCGATGACCTGGCCGTGCGCACAGCCAGACGGTGGCTGGACAGGCACTCACGGCTGACCTCCGAGCTGGAAGGCGGGGAAGTCACGGCATTGTGGATCACCACCGGGCCCGGGCGGCCGCGGTTCGGCGAGCCTGCCCGGCATCCGTACCTGCCTTGCACCTTCCGCACTTTGTGGGCGGCGCACCACGCGCTGACGAGCCGTCTGCTGGCGATGCCGACCCGGATCGGGCAGCTCACCGCGCCCGCCCCGGAGGAGATCGTCGGGGTGCGGCGCAGACGTCGGCCTGCTCCGCCGGTGGCGCCGCCGCCGCTGTCGGCGGAGGAGCGACGGCGTGCGCTGGAGAAAGCCGGCGCGGTCCGGCGGGAGCGCGCGCAGTTGCTGAGCGACCTGAAGTCGGGCCGGGTGAAGATTGACGCCGTCCTCGCCCGCCAGGACCGCGTCGTGGCCATGACGCGGCTGCGTCGCCTGGTGGAGGCACTGCCGGGCACTAGCCCAGCGGGCGGGGCCAAGATCCTCAAGGCACTGGGGGTCGACGGCGACCGGCGTCTTCAGGTGTTGAGCAAGCAGCACCGCAACGAGCTGCTGCGGCTCTGCTCGCCCATCAGCTGCGGACTTGCCCAGTGATACCGGCCCGTCGCCGGGTAGCGGGCGCCGGACAGGGCACCGTGGCCTTCGCCGTGGCAGCGGGGCAAACTGAGCGGCGGCTGTTCCCTCCGCCCTTTCTTTGAACTGGAGTTTCCGCCATGGGCCCGCGACGCAGTCACATGATGAGCCAGAAGCCCAGCGCATAGGCAGTCAGGACGACAACAACCACCTGCACGGCCATCAGCGCGCCGAACTTCCTGTTCCCGGGCATCTCGCCGTTGCGTTCACCGTCCAGTGCCGCCCACCGCACCCTCTTCCGGTGCCCGACGAACATCATGGGTATCGCGAACAGGCCGACGGCATACGCGGGCAGTGAGGTGTCCAACGACCCGCCCGGAGCCACGGCGTCCGCCACAACATAAGCCGCTCCTGCCACAGGCACGACGCACACCGACCTCTTGCCCTTGGGCGTCGGCATCAGCGTGACCATGAAGACCAGGAAGAAGACGGTCACCGCGATGGCGACAACCCACCAGACGGTCACAGAGAAGTGAGGTGGTTGCACGGTATTTCCTATCCGGGCCCGCTTGATGGCGGGCCGCTCAAGAGTCGGGACCGGGCACCGTCAAATGGCGGCCGGCCCCAACCGGTTCATCTGGGGGCTACCTGGAATCCTCGCAGGTCAGCGGCCCCGGAAAGGACTGAGAGGCCGAAAACGCTTCCTGGACGCCCGTTCGACTTTCACGGGCGCAGCTGGAGCAGCAGTCCCGTGGCCTTGTCCCAGCAGTCGCCGCATGCCTCGTCGTTGACGGAGCCTCAGATGATGTCCGCGATCTGCGGCAGGAGCGCGGTGTTCAGGGCGGTTCCGGCGGCCAGGTGCAGGGCGGCGTCGGCCTTGCGGAGGCAGGGGCGCAGGCCTTCGTCTTGTCCTTACGGCGGCCGCAGACCGTCAGCGCGGCCTCGTGCAGCCGGGTGTTCGAGCGGAACAAGGTCGCGGTGCTCAACTCGGTGGTCCTTGGGGTTCCGGTGGAACTCGTCGAAAAAACAACGAAGTAGCCCCTGGCCTGTGTGGTTCGGCCCACCGTTACGTTGACGGTGCCGGTTGTCTTGAGCACCGCCGATTTTTGACATCGTTTCTCGGACGCGTTCCGGGCCGCGGTAGGTCCGCAACGGCCACTTACTGATCTTGTTCAGGAATCGGTGGCGATTGCTGAACAGCTGAATCCCCTGCCTTCCCCCGCCACCGGGCAAGGTTGTGGCGGGTGTTGAGGGTGTCGGGGTGGTCGGGGCCCAGCACCCGCACCCGGTCGTCCAGCAGTTCGGCCAAGGCGGTCGCAGCGCCGGATGCGAGGTCCTCGAGCCGGGCCCGCCCGCGCATCCCTGGACAGGGCGGCGCTTCACCGCATCGCGGGGGAACCGGGAGCCGCTGGCCGTTGCCCTGGCCACGCCCGAGCTGGTCGCTGAGGTCAGCGCCGACGCCGCGGCCGACCGCGGGAAATGGCGGCACCCCGTGAGGTGGGTTCGCCTCCGCGCTAACCTGTCTCCCGCCGATGCTCCGCGCTTCGGCCAGGGCAACCAGCCCAGCGCCGGGTGACCATGAAGGCCGTCCTGCGGGACTTGCCCCGCGCGGAAGGCCGACCCGCTGGACGCCGTGCCGCTGTACGGCCGCTTCGACCAGCAGGTGTCGACACTGGGCAGCTCGCCGCCGCTCAGAAGAACAGCCTGACGCGTGTCTCGATCAGCTGCGGCTCCCGGTCTTCCGCCGCGCATTGCAGCGCCTCCCGTACGGCGAGGGCTCCCAGGCGGATGAACACGTTCTCGCAGGATTCGGTCCAGTGCCAGGACAGGGCTCGTACGATGACGCGCGCATTCACCGGGGCGCCTCGGCGGGCTTCCGGGTCCTGGGTATCCTCGGCCGCCAGCTCTCGCAGCACACCCTGCGCGAGGGCCTGTTGGAATTCGGGGGCCGGTTCCGGGTGCGCGGTGCAGGCGAACTCGCAGGTCGACATCGCGCCCTCGGGTACCGGCTCGAAGTCCAGTTCCACCCGTCCGTACGTCGGCACGCACGCGCTGAGCGTCTGCCGGGAGTACACCTTCACCCCCCGTACCGCGCGCCCCAGCCCAACAGTCGGTGCAACCATGGCGAACACCGTACGGCGGTAAACCCAACAACGTCATCTGCGTTTTCCGAGGCCATCCGTCTTCAACGGCTCGGGCAGAACGCAGTGGGTGCAGCAGGCCGGCGTACCGGGAGACCACGCGAGGGCGACAACAACGCGCTCGGTGTGGTCCGGGCCTTCGTCGAAGTCTGTGCCCATGCCGGACGCCCTCCCCCGGCTCAGCCCCCGGACAGGACTCCGGAGTGCGTGGCGAGGGCCGCGGCCGCAGCCCGCACCGTTGTGGTCAGGGAGGCATGGACCTCAACGTCGGGGCGTGCGTGCCGGAGCTGTTCGACGATGTCCAAGTGGCTGGCGTAGTCGGGGTGCGCGCCGACCGCGATCGTGGCGCCGCGCGCGGCGTGGGCGCCGAGTTCGTACAGGGCGATCGGCTGGATGCTCTCCGCGCAGAACCAGAACAAGATCACGTCGGCTCGGGCCAGGTGCTCGTACTCCCAGGCGGTCTGCTCCCGGGCGGCGGTCGCCGGGTCCCCCTCGGGGAAGACGGCTTGCCGCGGGTTGAAGACGGTCGCCGGCACCCCGGCGGCGCACAGCTGCACGGCCGCCCGCGTCTGCCAGTCCGGGCAGTCGGTGATGCCGCCGGCGAGGAAGAGCGCGGGCTCCCGGCCGGCATCGGCGCATCGGTCCGGTGCCTGCACGTACCGTCCTGCGGCAGGAGTGTGCACGCTGGCCACCGCGTCCAGGAGGTCACGGCGGACTGCCTGCGCTCGGCGTCCCGCTCCGCCGCACTTTGGATGCTTTCGACCTCACCCTGGTGACCCGGGCCGCTGGTCCCGGCCTCGTCGGCTCCGTCCCTGCCCCCATATGCAGTGGACGGAGACCGGCAAGGGGTGCGTGGCCGCGTACCCACGGGCGGCTCCGCACCGTGCTGATCAACGAGCCCGGTGTCCGCGGCGTCACCGGGGTCACCCGGGCCCTGCGGCCTGAGCATCACCTCGGGCGAGCTCTCGGCCGCGCTACGGCGCCGGGCGCATCAGCCTGTCGGCGGCAGCGAGACCTTGATCTCGGGTATATCGATCTTCGGTGTTTCGACCTTGAGGTTCCTGCCGTACGTCTCGGTGATGCCGCCGTCCCAACGCACGGTCAGGGCCTTGCCGTCGTCTTCGAGGGTCGCGGCGCCCTTGGCGCGAGGATTGTCACTGGTAGGGCACTTGAGGGCGAAAGTGGTGGTGGGGCCGGAAGCCTTCCCCTGGCCACTGCATACACCCTTCGGTGAGTCGGCTATGACATGGTCGTAGAAGAAGCTCACCCGGAAGATCTCACTACCCTCCTGGTGATACCACATACCGTACGGTGCACGGCTGGCACTGCTAGCGGAGGTGCTGCTCGCCGAGGGCTTGGCGCTCGCATCGGCGCTCGTGCCGCCCGCCTTGGCTCCGCCGTCGTGCGAGCCGCTGGCGCATCCCGCTGCCAGCATCATGGCCGCAAAGGCCATACCCGTGATCCGCGCTGCCTTCCGCACGTCATACCTCCACCACATCGATCATGAGCAGATCAAGGTAACAGGCCGCCTCCAAGGACTGCGGTCACGATGGTGTCGGCAGCCGTCTCGCGGGGCCACTCGCCGGGCTCGAGCGCGGCGAGCGGGACCGGAGGCCAGGATGCGGAGCGCGCGGACGGCCGGCCTGCCCGCGGCGTGGTTCGCGTCGCGGATGATGCGGGCCTGCTCCAGGCGGGCCTCGGCCGCCCAGGCCGCCGACTCCGGACACAGCGTCAGCTGCCCGCTCTCCGCGTCGAAACCGACTGCGGCGACGTGCCCGGCCCGGCCTGGGGCGATAGCGGCCCACCGCTCGCGCAGCGTGCCGCCGAGGACCGGGAAGTCTCAGGCCCGCTCGGTGACCGGCGGGTGAACACCTCGCCCAAGCCCGTCAGCTCCCGGCCGCCATGCCGCACGGCGCGGACACCTCCCCCGGCCGAGCCGCGCCGCTGTCCCGCGCCATGCGCCTTTAGCGACATGTGGCCGCGGTGTCACGATTTACCCGAAACGTAGGGTAGAGGCGTGCAAAGGATCGATTTTCATGCCGTGCCCCGTCGGTGGTTCTGGCTGACCGCCGCCGTTTTTCTCCTCACCGGTGTGGCCTTCCCGTGCTTCATCACGGCCGGCATGGGCTGGGAGGAGTTCGCCCGGCGCTTCCATGAGTCGCCGCGCGGCAGGGGGCTGGGCTTCGTGTCCACCGGGCTCTTCCTGACCGCGGCGCTCTCCCTCACCGGGTGCTACTTCTTCGCCGGGCGCACGTACATCGAGGCCGGCGGCATACGCATCAGGACCCCTCTGCGGCGGCGGTTCATCGCCTGGGGTGACATCAAGTACATCGACGTGGACAGCGGAATCGACGAGCTCTTCGGCCGCAAGGCAGGCCCTCTCTACCGGATCCGGCTGGACCTGATGACCGGCGAGAGTCTCTGTCTGCCTGCCCCGATGAGCGGTGAGTTCGGCCCCGCCATGGAGACAGCCAAGAGCGCGATCATCCGCCGCCGAACGGCCTGGACGGATCAGCCCCACAGCGGAGTGCCGGAGTCATCGGCCAAACCCTGAGCAGGTGCGGCGAAGCGCACGACGACGCCACTGGTGAACTCGGCCCGCCGCCGGTCCGACCGCCCGAAGGGGAATCGGTTCGCAGATGTCCGGCTTGCTGGCATATCGTCTGGCGGATGTCGTCTTCTCTCCCAGACCAGCACGCCACCGCCACGGGTACGCGGACCGAGCCGTACATGAAGCTGGACACCAACCCCGACGAGATCATGCACCTGGTGTGCTGCCGCGCCCTGTCCTGGCGCACGGCGTTCTGCGGGGCGGAAGGGGAGGCCGTCGGTGTGAACACCGAGATGCTGTGCACGATGTGCGTGGAGCAGGCCGAGGCGATGTGGCCGGGCTGGTGGGCGGATCCGAAGACGTTCTGCCCCGTCGACGGGCAGTCGTGCCCGGACGATCACGAGATCGACCTGCGCATCGCGTGGGAGAGCGGTCCCCCGATCCGGTAGCCCGGGTGCGGACAACTCCCCTTGTGCGGCGGGGCGCTGCTACTGTCGGTGCATGGATCCCGACGAGGAGCTGTCCGTCGGCTTCGGGCCGCAGGAACGCGGGCAGGTCGTACGCGCCGCAGCGGAGCGCGGCGTGACGCTGGCGGAGTTCGTCCACGACGCAGCGTTGAACGCCGCGGCGGACCCCTTCGCCAAGGCGCTCGCCAACACCCTGCGCGTACCGCATGCTTCTGACCTATCGCAGGGATCAAGACCTGTCAGCCACTACGACACCACGAGTTCAGGCTCAGTAACACTCTGAAAAGCCCTCCGCAGACGATGGATGGTGTGCCGGCTCTCCGGTCGGACACCACACTCACGGAGGTCTTGATGAACACGAAGGACCCGGGTTTCGGGCGCCGTTGGCTCTACAGCTTTCTGGACGGCAACCGCCCGGTCACCAGCAACCTGGTGCTCGGCGACGACGAGGCGATCCGGTTGGCGGCCGGACTACGCGAGGAGGGGTCGGCGTCACGCGGGTCCTGCGCCGCGGCGGCAACGGCCGCTGGACCGTGGTCTGGGACGAGGAGTGGACGAACACCCCGGCGCGTGAGCGGGAAACGCCCCGTCGGGCCGCCGCGCGCGGCATGGGTGAAGTTCCCTCATTTCCTTCCGCCCGCGAGGCAGCGGCTGAGTATGCGTACTCATGTGCGTATCCTGCTGCGGGCAGCAGGATACGCACATGACAGAACGACAGCACCCCTTGCGTCGGATAGCCATTGCCGTGTCGGTCGCGGGGCTGGTCTCGGGCATGGTGGCGGGTGCCTGGTGGTGCGCACGGCTCTGGGCCGGTGCCCCTTACCCTGTGGCGGACCCGGCCGCGACAGCTCGGCAGGTCGACAGCCGCACGCAGGTGGTCTACGACGTACTCGGCCTGCCCCGGGCCGAACTGGACACGACCTGGCCTGGCCGTGGCCTGGATGCCGACGGCTCCAGCTGCTACCGCCGGGGCCTGCGCCACTGGGGCGACCAGCTCAGCGACAGCCCGCCGAGCGAGCCGCACACGGTCATGATCTACGACACCTGGGCGCTCAAGGGTGTCTCTCCCGCTCAGGCCGAGTCCGCTCTGGAGCGGGCGCGCCACGCCCTGACTCAGCGGGGCTGGACCGTCACCGCCTACGAGCACTCCCGTCAGCGCCTGCGGCTGACCCTCACGCCTCCCCGCACCGACATCACCGTCAGGCTGGAGGCCTACCCCGGTGACCGACTCCAGGTTGCCGCGCACGCCGACTGCACCCGCTACCCGTCCCACACCCCGCTCGGCAACCGGGACGTGCCGCTCGTGCCGCCCCAGCACGCGCCGGCCCAGCTGCGTGGATGAGGCGCTGGCGGAGGAGGACCGCCTTCACTCGGGACATGCCTGTTCCAGCCTGGATGCGCCGCGAGTTCGACGGGCGAAGCACCGTCCCTCCTGTCGCGTCAGGTCTGCAGCCGTCCGGCTCCGCACGCCTCGCACGGTTCGGCGCCTGGCCTGCGCAGGGCCTCGACGGCTTGCTCGGTGGTGAGGTCCGCCGGCCCCCGCTCCATCCAACAGTCCTGGTGGTGGACGACGGTGCGGCGCGGGCCGGTGGAGTCGTAGGCGCGGCGCATCTGCTGGATCTTCCAGCGGTCGGTGTCTGCTGCGGGGGCGTCGGGCGCTTGGCTGGCGCCGGAGGCCGGTGCAGCCGGTTGCGGTGTCGGCGGTGGGGCAGGGTGGCTGCGGCCGGTCCGGGCGCGGGCGATTGCTTTGAGGTGCCGGCGGATGGGCACGCCTCGGTAGGAGGTGCCCTCCAGTGGCTCGACGTGGGTGGACGGGACAGTGAAATGGACGTCGGAGGGCTCGCACAGATCGCGTCCCGCGATGAACTGGTGCGCGACCACAGCGGCAGCGTTACGTCGTACCACCAGCGGCCGTCGGCGCTCTGCCAGCGTCCTTTGAGTCGGCCGACGATTTCCTGTCCGTCCGGCAGTCTGATCCACACGGGCGGGCCCGGCGCCTGCTCCGGGACCTGGCTGTCGCCACTCAGGCCGTGCTCGCCGTGCTCCTCCACCGCAGCCGGTCCTGCTACGCGGCCGTGGAGAAGCCGTGCCCGCTGTCCGCGCGTTCCTCGCTGCTGGCGGCGCTGTCCTCGTCGTCGATGTGCTTGAGCGCCGAGCGGGCCGCGACCGTCCTCCCCGTGCTGGCGTATGCGGCCCAGTGGGGGTGGCACACGATGTCGGCCGCCAGGTTCCGCTCGCGCTCGCGCAGCGCGCTGACGGTCTGCTGCTGCTCCTCGGTCCAGCTGGACGTGGGCGGGTGCTGGACGGGGTACCAGTGGCCTTCCGGCCGCGTGTAGCCGTCGTGCGCCTCCACCGACCACGGAAGCTGTCTGAGCAGGGCGGTCAGTTCGGCGCGGACCTGGTGCAGTTCGCGCTGCGCTGCGCGCAGCTCGTCGGGGAACGGGAAATCAGATTCAGCCATGACGGCTGAGGCAATACCTCAGCCTGTTCGATATTGTTCGAACGACGGACACGGGACCGCAAAGCCCTTCCCCCGGGCACCCGTCCACTCGGACGGGATGAGTGCGCACGTTCACCCCGTCGGCGTCGTACTGGCGTACGGTATTTACATGATCACGCCACGGGTTGGCGTGAGCCTGACCGTCCTGCATGAGGGGGAATCCGAAAGATGACCATGCCGCCGCCCGAGCAGCCGCCGCGGCCCCCGGCCCCGCCCTATGCGCCGCAGCAGCAGCCGTGGGGATACCCGCAACAGGCCTACCCGCAACAGGGGTGGGGGCCGCCTCCGGCACAGCCCCAGCGCGGTCGTGGCTCGAAGATACTGATGGTCTGCGGGGTGACGGTCGTTGTCCTGGGGGCCCTGGGGCGGTACGTGAACTCCACCGTGAACCACAGCCACAGTGACGGAGGTTCTCATGCGGCAGCCGGCGCCTCCGGACACTCGGATAACAGCACCTCCGGCGCTCCGGCCTCCCCCGCCGCGCAGCGCTACAAGCTGACGGTGCCGCGCACCCTGCTGGGAGGCCGGTACACGCTGGACAACGACATGACTCACACCATGGAGGACGGGCTCAGCTCCGAGCATGAGGGTCCGAACGAGCACAACATGCACGGGGCGGGCGGTCAGTACACGGATGCCTCCGGCGCTTCCGGAACGCTCCAGGCCGCGGGCATGTACGGCACCATCGACGACCCCAAGACCGCCATGCGGAGCATGTTCCGGGGGATGAACGAGAACCCGGGCGTGGAGGTCACCACGCCGGCCAAGGACTTCACGCCTCCCGGCGTCCAAGAGGCCGTCAGCTGCGAGGAGTTCGCCTACACCCGGCCCGGCCAGACACAGGCGGTATCGATACCGGTGTGCGACTGGTCCGACCACAGCACCGTAGTAACCGTGACCATCCCCGACGCCCCCTCCCCCGTCGGCCTTGAAGCGCTCGCGAAGACCACTGCCCAGGTGCGGGATGCCATGCGCGTCCCCGCGAGCTAGAAGACCCGCCAGTAGCGGCCCAGGGCGTTGAGGTTTTGTGCTTGAGCGGCGAGAGCCGGGCGACGTCCTCGTCCCGGATCTCGTGGTCCTGGGCGCACAGCTCGGCGACGGCGGCGGCCGTCCAGAGCACCACGGCGTTGAGCATGAGGCTGAGGGAGGACGAGCTGGTCCTATCCGAACCAGCCCAGCTGACCGTCCGACAGGGCCGAGCGCAGTTTGAGTCCCTGAGGGTAGCGGTCCGACTGTTCTCGAGTTAGCTCGGGGAGAGTTGACGAGATCCCGTCTGATCTGATTGATCGGGCGGGATCTTGGCGTTTCTGGGGTTTGTTCGAGGTGGTTTGCGAACTCGGCGGCTCTGGTGGGTGGTGGCTGGGCTGGCTGTGAGGCGAGTTCGGGGGTGATTCCGGGTGCGGAGGGCATGCCGGTGTCGCCGCTGGGCGGGTGGACCGCTGCGGTCGTGCGGGGTGCTCTTCGTTGATCGTGCGGTGTGGTGCTCATCACGGTGGCGGGATCCCGGTGTTGGCGGGTGCGGTCGTCATGGCGGGGTTGCCGTTGCCGGGGTCGCTGCTGGCGGTTTCCGGTGTGGGTGTGGTGCCGGTGGTCAGGTGCCAGTCGTGGAGGATCTGCAGGTTGAGAGTGCAGATCATCAGGGCGACGAGGATGGTCTGGGCGACGCGTCCGTGGGCGAGGCGTTTCCTGGGGTTGCCGATGTCGACGCGGTGGCTCTTGGCGCGCCCGTTGAGCCCTTCGTTGTTGGCCCGGATGGGTTTGTAGGCGTCGTGCCAGGCCGGGCCGAGGTAGTGGAAGTCCTGCCGGAATTTGTCGTGCGGGCCGAGGCCGCCTGGGTGGAGGGTGATGGTCGGCTTCCGGCAGATCCGCGGCAGTTCATCCTCCGGAGGGGGACGCAGACGCTCGGCTGTGGGGATCGGAACGGTGGGTTTGGCCGCCGTGTGAGCGGAAGTTGCCCGGATGTTGGTGAGGTCCACGGTCTTCGGCTGTGCGCTGGCGGTGCCGTGGACGTACTGGAAGCGGGGGCAGTTGACCGAGGGCGAGGGCCCGGCTGCGGGGCACTGAAGCCGGATGGTGCCGCGTGCGTCGGCGGCCTGCTTGGTTTTGAGGAAGAAAGGCTGACGCTGGGCGATGAGCTCGGCGAGCTGAGCGTCCATGTCGCGGACAGCGCCGTCGTCCAGGCCCGTGGTGGCGTGCGCGAAGCGGGTCGGCATGGCAGGGCAGGCGAGGGAGCCGTCGACCAGGAGGGCTCCGGAGGGCGCGCTGCCCTGGACACCGCGTTGTGCTCGTTTGTAGTCGAGGACGAGACGGTAGCCCAGGCGGCGGGCAGGCTCGGCGAAGTGAGGGGTGGTCTGGTCGGTGTAGGCGCGGTCGACGGCCAGAACCCCGGCCGGAAAACCGAACGGGGCCAGGGCCCCCAGAGCGTGGATAGCGTTGGGGCCGAGGCGTTTGCCAGGACTGTCCAGCACCAGCCCCAGGGCGAGTTGAGGATGCTCGGTGATCCGATGGCCCGCGCGTGGATGGCCTGCTGGATGGCGACGGCTGCCGGCGACGAGCAGGGTCGCGCTGTGACCGAAGATTCCCTCGGTGGAGCCCGCGCAGTAGTGCCATCCGGCCGTGATCTCGATGGAGGCCAGGCCCTTGTGGGTCTGTGGCTCGTCGTGCCAGGCGGGGACCGGCGTGGTGTCGATGCCGATGTCGCCCTTCCAGCCCTTGAACAGGCCGCGCTTGCGGGCCAGGCGGACAGTGACCAGGACCAGCCGATCGCTGATCTCCTGCAGAAGCTGGCGTCGCCGGAGGTGCTCCGCGTCCTCGTCCTCCCAGGCCGCGGCGTGCTCGGCGGCTTCGTCGGCGGGCAGATGGCGGCGCCGGTCGCACCGGTGCGGGTCGAGCGCGCTGGTCAGCCGGTCCAAGGCGCGGTAGACGCGGCGGGAGAACGCGATCCGGAAGTGCGAGTCGCGCCGGTCCCCCTCCGCGACGCCGAGCCAGCCCCGTGCGGTGGGGCGGAGCTCGTCGAGCAGGACCCGGCAGGCATCGGCCAGTGTCGCGCTCTGGTGGTAGTGCAGGGACAGCAGCAGGCCCACCAGCACCGTCCGCACCGGCAGCCCCTCCGGCCCGGGACGGCCGGCCAGTTCGGCATCGATGAGGCCGAGCACTCCGCTGTCGTGCAGGAGTGCATCGAGCTGGCCGACCTTGGAATCGGGTATCTCGGAGGGTGCGTCGGTGACCGGACGGGGCCGGCATGCCTGATCTTCTTACTGTCCCGCCAGGAACGGGGGACGGTCACGGCCTGGCGCCCCGCAGAAGCCGGGCTGCGGTGTCGTCGTCGAGGGGCGGCACGTGATGCTGGTAGCGGGCCAGCGAGGCGGCCGAGGCGAGACCCGCGGCCTTGGCGATCAGATCGTGGCCGAGCCCGGTGGCCATCAGTTGCACGATCCACGTGGCCCGCAGCCGCCCCACCGACACTCGCGGCAGACCCTCCGGGGGCTGGTGCACGAGCGACCAGGAGCCGATCAGGTTCTTGGCGTACCCGACCGTGCGGCCAGGACGGAACAGGTAACCCCGCCCGGCTTGCCAGGCCAGCTCCTCGAGGATCTCCTCCCAGCCGGACCGGGCGGCCAGCGGATACTCGCGCGTGACGCCGGTGTGCACCAACGGACCGTCTGCGTCACCGCGGCGCTGAAGATGACTCCCGAGGGTGGCGGCGACCTCTCGGGGCTGGAGCCCGTATCCTGCCCCGAGACCCAACAGCGCCTGAGCGTCGCTGCGTTGCTGGCCGCGCAGATGCTCCGCCCAGTGCTTCAGGCCCGACAGGTCGGCCCGCTCATAGGGAGGATGGGACGCGGGCTCGGCGTGCAGACGTGCCGGGGCGGCCTCGCCGCGCTCGCTCCAGGCCAGCGCGTCCCGCACCCGCAGCAGCCACGTGCGGTAGGTCCGCACCGACGACGGCTCCAGACCGGCAGCGCGCGAGAGCACGTACGCGTCGATGACCTCGTTCCGCAGCCAGGCATCCGGATCCAGAGGATGTCCGGCCTTGACGGCCCAGACGGCCAGGGACGCGGTGACGTGCAGCAGTCGTTCCACTTCGTAGGGAACCGCGCTCACCGTGGCGGCCACCACCGATCTCACCAGCGGCGCGACCTCCTCCCAGACGGGCGGGGCCATGCGCGGCCGGTAGCGGGCGATCTTCGCAGAAGTCTGTGGATCAAGGATCACGGTCCACGAATAGCGGCTGGACAAGCAGCCGTCCGGAGATTGATCGACTTCGACAGAGAGGACGGTGCGCGCATGGTCGGCGGACGCGCCCGCGCACACCCCCCGCGGGAGATGACCGATGATCCGGAAGCCTGGCCCGAGGCGCCCAGCCCGGATGCCGGGGCCGAAACCGTGCGCCAGATCGCCCGCCGTCTCGCGCGGGCGATGCGGGACCGGGGGCTGAGCCTGCGTGCGGTGGCTGTCGGCTCCGGAGTCAACCGGCAGGCCATCGCTGATCTGCTCGCCGGGAAATCCTGGCCGGACGTGGCGACCGTCGCCCGGCTGGCCGCCTTCACCGGTTTGCCGTTGTGGCCGGACGGGCCCGTTCGTGCTCGGAGAAGCAAACAATGAGCCTCGATTCGTGCCCGGAATCGCACGGCTGCGACCGGGCATGACGATTTCGCGGCTCCGCACCCAACACCGGGATGATCTCCACTAGTGTCAGGACATGCGAGAGCCACCTTGGTAGGGACTCAAGCAACCGGCACCGCCGAGGTCAGATCTCGGCGGTGCCAGCCTCATCCGCCGCAGCGGGCCGAAGCCGCACCCGGCGGACGCCTCGTCAGACCACCCGGGCCTCCTCCGGAGTTTCAGCGGCAACGGGAGGCTTGAGCGCGAACCAGGCCACAGGGTCCTCGACCACCAGCCCCTGCTTCGCCATGGCCTTCAGCCGCGAGCGCGTCGTCTCCACCCGCTTCTCGCCGATCGCCGACACCAGGTGCTGCAACTTCACCGACCTGCCCCTCTGCGCGAGCAGAGCCAGAATCCGCTCACGGGCCACTTCCAGCGACAACTCCTGGGGCGCTGACCCCGAATCCTCATCCGCAGAGCCGGCGGCCTCGTCGGACCCCGGCCCGCTGGCGTCGTGCCCGGTCTCGTCACCGGTGGGGCTGCCGTCTGAAGGCCCCGGGCGCGGGTCACTGGCACTGCCTTCAGCGCCAGTGGCCCCCAGGGAAGCGAGCGTCGCGCGAGTGATCGCCAGATGAGCCAGGCGCTCCTCCACCTGCAAAACCTTCTCGCTCAGGGCTGCCATCTTCTCGCGCAAGCCCGTCAGCTCTCCCCGAGCAGCGGTCTCTTCCTCGTCCAGCAGGCCGAACAGTGACGTCATTGCCAGCCCTTGCGATCGTCCTTGGCAGCATCTGGGATCCGGCCCCAGAGCAGCCAGAACCCCGCCCACACCGTAGGGGAGCCCGCACAAGATCGCAGAAGGTGATCGCCAAAGATCCCAAACGACAACTGCCGCCCAGATCAAGCCAGATAGCGGTCACCAGGCGACAAGTGAAGATCACACCTGGTGGGCCGATGGTGATGGCTCAAGGGGATGCGGCCAGGCAGAAGCCGGGGGAGGTGGAAGTCCTGGCTCAGCTCGTGGTGCGGTGAGCCGTGACATCCCTGCCTTCCACCGTCAGTGGCTGTTGTTGTTCCGGTCTCGAGCGGTGTCGCTCGAGCGGGAGTCTCAGTATCGGGTGATCGCGGTGGGTGCCGGGCATGAGAAGGCGGCGTACATGGCCGTCTCGGCGCAGGCCGTCGGGTGGGGCTCGCCGTGGTCCCCAAGGAGGACCGTCGCCCCTACTCGGGTCGCCGACGCGCGAGATGAACAATGATGTCGGCGGCGATCTCGACTGTCTCGGGCAGGACCCGCGTGATCGCGTCGTACGCCTGCTGTCGCCATCCGGAGCAGTCCCGTCGGGAGACGGAACCTCATCGGTTTCCAGGAACGGCGCCCGTGCCGCGCGCACAGAATCCTCGACAGTTGGGTCAGCCACCTGAACCGGGCCACCGAACGAGGCGAACACACCCTCCGGCTCCAGCAGCGCGGCCACTCGTGACCACCGATCCTCCGGGCGTGTCCAATGCAGGGCTGCCGCCGCATAGACCAACCCATAGGTTTCACCTGGCCGCAAGTCCTCGAACGCGACCCGCACGGTCGTCACGTTCTCGGACACGGTCTTGTTCAGCTCAGCGAGCATGGCGGCGTCGGGCTCCGTCGCCGTGACCGTGACCCCGTGCTCAGCGAACAGGCGGGTTGCTTTGCCTGTCCCCGCACCGATCTCCAGGGCCGTCCGAACCGGTCGGCCCGCGTACGTCATCACCAAGTCGAAGAGCTCTTCGGGATACCCCGGCCGGAACCTTTCGTAGGCTTCCGCGATCGCGCCGAAGCTCAGTGCACGAGCAGACATGCCGAGCATCCTGGCACGATCGGGGCAAACAGCGCTTGGCAATACTCAGTGGCTTGGCCTTCCGATCTCGAGCGGTGCCGGTCGAGCGGGAGTCTCGGTCGGATGACTCCGGCAGATGCCTGGCATGAAAGCAGGGCCTCTTGGTAGCTCGAAGGGTGTCTACGCCAGCAAGCAGTCCAGGAGGCCCTGTTGTCGCAGGGCGGACAGTGGCCGGCAGACCAACGCCAAGGCATCGATGCCAGTCGTAGCTCGGGTCAGGCCGCCGCCCGAAGCGGTACCTGATCATCCTCACAGTCGTAGCTGGCCGCGGGGTCTGTCGTCTCTGTCAGCTCCCAATTTGGGACCTAAGCGGCTACGACGAAGTCGAGTGCTGATCCTTTTTGGTCCCCAGGTCCTCGGCGAGGCCGTACGGAGAGGGAATGGTGGTGCACCTCTCCGTGCCCGTCTGGAGGGCGATCCCCGCTCAGGATGAGCTGTGCTCCTCGGAGTCATTCGGGGCCGTGGGTGGTGCGGCGAGTCTGCGGTATCCGACGAACGCGAGCATGAGAACGGTCATGCCGACCACACCGGCGAGGGCGGTCAGGAATCGGGTCCACCATGTGGCGCTGTTGTTCGGGGCAAGGGCCCAGAGCACAGCCACGGGGCTGCCGACGAGCAGCAGGAGGCGTCTGGGATCCCACCGCTTGTGTTCCCTGGTGCCGTCAAGGCTGATCGGGAAGAACCAGGGCGCCAGGAACTCTGTCCACGCAAGGCGCGACAGCCAGGGGAGGCTCTTCGGCATGACAACCACACTTCATCAGACAGCTGGATCAGCACAACCGTAACCGAGACGATCAAATAGACATGTTCTACTCAAGTGTCGCCTCTGAAGGAGGGGCGGGCAGAATGCGATCGCATCCAGGGATCAGCAGCAGACTTCACCAAAGCTGCTTAGTAATCGTCAGACGTGATGGCCTGATCGGGGGGTCCGGGCTCACCGCAGCGTATGTTGAGCCCTCATCCGCTCTACGGCGCAGGCTGACCGGATCGGCTGGAGCGCCACCACTCGTTTACCAGGATGACGCGCCTGGAACCCCGGCGCGACTCAAGCATCCGGCAGACTTGAGCGGCCCCTGAGCCGCTTCTGGAAGCGTCGCTGACTGGGGAACTGGGCCGCACTCGACGCCCGGCTGAACTGTCGCCTGCCGGACGTGCGTCGGACCACGCTTCAACGCCTGTCGACCCGGCGCATGGCCCCGGGTTCCTACCGTCCGCACTGGCCGTCGCCTGGTTCCAGGTCGCCCCCTGCCGTCCAGCAGGCGCCAGCGCTGACACAGCCTTACCCAGCACGGCGTGGGAAGGCTCGCCCGGGGCTTAGAACTCCGAGCCTCCCGCAAGCACGGTTCGGGAAACGATCAACAAGCAGATGGGGAGTGATCTCCGACACACTCGCGACGCTGCAGGCCCACGCCACTCGTGAACACCCGCGGTCAGACGTTTCGGAGCTTCGGAGTGTCCGGGCGTGTCGCGCCGCTGCGTCTTACGTAGTCACCTGTGACAAGGCGCCCGAGACCGGGCGACAATCCAGCACATGGATGACGCGTTCACACTCCTGCGGCGAGCCACCGATCTCCTGCCCGCAGGCGCGGTGGCAGAGAACGGCCAGACGGTCGGAGATGTTCGCGAGGACATCGAGCGCCAGGAATGGGAGATGGCGCTCGATGTCCTCATCGAGATCGCGGATGTCCACCCGGCTTCCGTCACCTTCTGGGAGATGCTCTCTGAGGCTGCTCGGCAGATGATGCTCGAGCGCAGCCGCCGTTGGTGCGAGTGGCGGGGCTGGGAGGTCCAGCACGGCACGATCCGTGCGACCCTGACCCTGCTGGGTGCGGAGGAGGGCGGACGCCAGAGCGCCTTCTCAGGCGACGGCCGGCTCAGGCCTCAGTGGGACATCGGTCACCGCACCGCAGCCGGACAGCAGGATCTGAACATCGCGCGGCTCTGGGTGGAGTTCGCGACGCAGCTCGGTCCGGGAGAGACAGCCGATGTTCGCCTGGCTCCCCTGCAGCCCGAGCAGTGGCAGCATCTGAAGCCCGGTGACGTGATCACCATGCACGAGGCCCGACCTGCCGTTGGCATTGCGGAAGTCATCGAGGTCTCGCAGCCCCGTGTCTGAGACCACTGGTCGGCCGGGCGCGAAGAGGCCGCGGTCGGATGGCACTCAGTCGCCGTCCTGGGTCTCTGTGAGTCGGCCGGCGCTGGTGCGGAAGTCGGGCATGCCGAGGTGGACGGTCCTGTGCCGAGCCGCGAGGTCGCGCATGGTGGCGAGCTTCTGCTCGGCGGCGGCGATGCTGGCCTCGATCGCCGCGACCTCGCCTTGCCACCCCTGTTCCTTGGCTTCCTGGAACCGGTCGAGCAGGTTGGAGCAGATCTCCTCCAGCCGGGGCATCTGCGCGGGGTCGGGTCTGGAATGGGGTGCCCGTTGAATGGACCGCCCGTGCGTTACTACTTCGAGAGGGTGCCACGTCGGCGCCGGTCAGCTGCAGGTGTCGAGCATGTTCCCGAGGGCCTTCTTCTCAGCCGTCGTGGTGGTAAGCTTCCACTTCGCCTTCACGTGCGTGTAGTCCTCGGCGTACGTGCACCAGAACGCCTTGTTCTGCGGCTTCCACCTGTCGGGGCCGGAGTCGCCCTTGGCGCTGTTGGAGGGCTCGGAGGCGATGATCAGCTGCGGGTCCTTCAAGTCGTTGCCGAAGTCCCTCCGCTGGTCAGCTGTGCACTTGTCGGCCCCGGCTCTCCACGCCGCCGCCAGGGGAACAAGATGGTCGATGGTGGCCTGGGAGACGGTGGTGATGGTGGTGCCGTCGTAGGGGCTGTACCACGATCCCTTGGCAGGCTGACAGCTTCCCGGCTTGTCGACAACTCCCTTGCCATCGCGGGCGAGTACGGCCTGGCGGGTGGTGCAGTGTCCGTGCTTGGCCCAGATGTCGAACTTCGACCTCGCGTAACCGGTCATCGAATGCTGCGGCGCCACCTTCAGTACTCGGTCCTGTGACCGTCACCGGGATCGAATCCTCCGGCCACGGACCCAAACTCGCCTCGCTCGCCGCACTGATCTACTTCAAGCCCGGCCGCAGCGCAGACGAACTCTGCAACGCCATGGACCCAGCATCCCCCTGGTCGAAGAACACCCTCCAAGTCCGCATTTCCGAACTCCGCAAACGCCTCGGCACCGACGCGGACGGAAATCCCCACCTCCCCCGCGACCGCAACACCGGCTACCGCCTCAGCACATCCGTCCGCTGCGACTGGGACCAGTTCCGGCAACTCACCGAATCCGGCCTCCGCAAAGGCCCGACGACGGGCATCGCCGATCTCGAAGCAGCCCTCGCCCTGGTACGCGGCCGCCCGCTGTCCGGGGGAACCCACGCCTGGGCCACCTGCCAGGTCCAGCAGATCACCTCCCGGATCACCGACACCGCCCACACCGTCGCAACGTGGCACCGCGAAGCACACCACCCCGACCTCGACGCCGCACGCCGCGCCATCGCCACCGGCCTCGACGCCGACGACACCGCCGAACTCCTCTACCAGGACTGGATCACCGTGGAACACCAAGCCGGCAACCGCGCAGGCATCTTCCACGCCATCGACGCCCTCCAGGCCGTCAACCGACGCCTCGACGTCGATATGCTGCCGCAAACCGAAGAACTCATCACAAGCATCCTCGAAAAGCCGAAGCAGGCCACGGCCATCTGATCGGCGACATGGATCACAGCATCGCCTCCGAGCTCGAAGGTCTGCGGCAGGTGCCTGCCCAGCGCCGATGAAGCCCACAAGATCCAGCAGCTGCGCCGACATCAACATCGGGACGAGCCACAGGCGTTGGGAGCCTGAACGGCTAGGAGCGGGTCCGGCTGCGGTGGATCAAGAGCGGGCCGGCTTGGTTATGACGGCCGCCGTCAAGGCCCCTCCCTGGAGTCCGACAGCGAGTGACGTCCGGCGTAACCGCCAACGTCGTATCGAAGTTCGTGGAGCCCCACGACGGGATCGGTGCCGAGGAACCCGGCCCCACGCCGCTCGGCCCGACCTTCACCCATCAGCGTGGAAGTCCATGCTGTGGGCGAAGCCGTAGCATCCAGTTCCCGTTGG
>NZ_JABBXF010000047.1 GCF_013030945.1 Streptomyces morookaense
GCAGTGAGTGCAGCCAAGAGGCTTGAGGTGCCGCCCCGGCTTCCTCACGGACGCCGTGGCAACTCGGAGAACTCTACACGAGGTTCAGGGGTGCTTGCGCCGCCCCTTCCGCTTGCGGCGGTCATGGCGGGCACAGGCCTCCTCGTACTCCCTGCGGTGCAGTTGCTCCCCCGGTGCCTCGATCAGGCAGCGGACGGCGTAGGCGAGCAGCGTGCCCACGAAACCGATCAGCAGGAGGTTCTGCATCGACCGCTCGGCCCCTTCGTCCGCCGCGGGTTCCCGGCGGCGGACGAAGCCGTCCCAGGTGCGGCGGAAGGCGAGCGCGGTGCAGATCGCGAAGCCGGCCACGACCAGTACGTTGACCACGCTGCCGACCTTCGCGATCGTCAGCCCTTCGTAGCCGAAGCGCAGGACGAACGCGCCCGCCGCCGCTGCGAGCAGGGCTCCGAGGCCCACGCCCGCGCGCCGCAGTGCGTAGCCGCCGTCGTGGTGCAGCCAGGTCGTGCCGAAGAACCGGATCGGCTCGGGACGGGGGCCGTCCGCTGCCGTGTGCTCGCCGCTCATGGCTCGATTATTACGGTCCGTCCCGTTCCCGACCCGGTCTCAGCCCGAGCAGCGGTCCGCCACGAAGCCGCTGCTGCCCGTCTTCACATACGCGTCGGCGACGTACTGGCCGGGGCCGATGTTGTCCCAGATGTTCGAGGTGCCGCAGGGGCCGGAGACGGTCTCGCCGTAGGTCTGGCAGCGGATCGGGATCCGGGAGTCCTGCGGGAGGACCTTCACGAGTTCGCTGTCGGTGCTCGGACCGCGACGGACGTTGACCTGGTAGCCGGGTGCGATCGGGTAGGTGTCGGACATCGCGGCTCTCCCCCGTGACGAGTGCCCGGCGCTCCGGTGACGCACAGGATGCTCCCGGGACGCCTGAGGCACGTGAGACGTATGTAGACGTATGTAAATGCAACCGCAGGCTACAACCCGCCGCACGCGCTCCCGGGTCTGACGGGTGTCATCGATTAGGCTCGCGCCGCCGTATACGGCCGAACAACACGGGGGTGGGGACCATGCGCCCGGAAGCGGACGATCCCGAGTACGCGGGTCGGTACCGCCTGGAGAGCCGGCTCGGCTCAGGGGGCATGGGAGTGGTGCACCTGGCCCGTTCCGCTTCGGGGCGACGCCTCGCGGTGAAGGTGGTGCATGCCGAGTACGCGGTGGACCCCGAGTTCAGGGCGCGGTTCCGGCAGGAGGTCGCGGCGGCGCGGCGGGTGAGCGGTGCGTTCACGGCGTCGGTGGTGGATGCGGATCCGGACAGCGAGCGGCCCTGGATGGCCACGGTTTTCATCCCCGGTCCCACGCTGGCTCACCAGGTGAAGCGGAACGGTCCGCTCGAACCCGGCGAACTGCGGCGCCTGGCGGCCGGTCTGGCGGAGGCGCTGCGGGACATTCACCGTGCGGGGGTGGTCCACCGCGATCTGAAGCCGAGCAATGTGCTGCTCGCGGACGACGGGCCGAAGGTCATCGACTTCGGCATTTCCCGTCCGTACGACAGCGAACTGCGCACGGAGACGGGGAAGCTGATCGGTACGCCGCCCTTCATGGCGCCCGAGCAGTTCCAGCGGCCTCGCGAAGTCGGGCCTGCGGCGGATGTGTTCGCGCTGGCGTCGCTGCTGGTGTTCGCGGCGACGGGGCGGGGGCCTTTCGAGTCGGACAGTCCGTACATCGTCGCGTACCAGGTCGTGCACGACGATCCCGATCTGACCGGTGTGCCCGACGATCTCGTACCGCTGATCCGCGACTGTCTGGCCAAGGAGCCGGCGGAGCGGCCGACGCCGGACGTTCTGATGGCCCGGCTGTCCCGTCCGGTGCCGGCCGGGGAAGCAGCAACTACGCCTGCTCCTGCGCCTGTGCGTGTTCCGATGACGGCGCAGCCCGTGCCCGAGCCGTCCTCGACGTCCCGCCGGGGGCTTCGCAAACAGTGGATCGCAGCCGCTGTCGTGGCCATCGTCGCGCTCACTGCCAGCGGCACGTGGCTGCTGAGCGAAGAGATAGACAAATTTGACGAGTCCGACCGTTCACAGCAGTCGCAGCCGCATGCGGCCGGCTCGTCGTGGCAGCCCTGGGAGACGGTCGTCCCGGACGGCGGCGCTGCGCAGGCCGGTGAGGTGCGTGCGGGGTTCTGCACGTATGGGGACGGTGCGCTGTACTGCGCGGCGCGCGGTGTGCATGCCGCGCGGGTGGAGGTCACGGGCGGCAAGGTGGCATGGCGGCGGGCGGCCGTCACTTCGTTGCCGGGCCGGGGTGCGCCGAGTGCGCCGCATGTGTCCGGCGGGCTGGTGCATGCGCTGTCGCCGGACAAGCGCGAGCTGTCCGCGCTGGATCCGCGGACCGGTGAGCCGCGGTGGACGCGTGACGTGTCGGCGTACGGGGGCCGGATCTTCTACGCGGGCGACACGGTGCTGCTGGTCGGGGCGGGCGGTACGGTCACGGCTGTCGACGGTGCGACGAACAAGGAGCGGTGGAGCCACGGGCTGCCGGACGGCATCAAGCCGGTCTTCTCCTTCTACGGGAACGGGCCCGCGTATGCGGTGGCTCCGGCACCGGACGGGCGGCGCACGCGGGTCGTGGCCGTCGACCCGGTGACCGGCCGGACGCTGTGGGACTGGTCGGGCATGGGCAATCTGTCGACCGTGGGCACGGGTCCGGAGGACGCGGTGTTCTTCACCGAGTACGACGCCGAGCAGCGCGCCACGTCCGTCGTGCGCTACGAGCCGGGCGGTGCGCGGGAGGTGCGGGTGCCGCTGCCGACGCGGCTGCAGGTGACGAGTTCCGTGTCACAGGGCGATCAGGTGTATCTGCTGTCGGCTGACGGCGGGTTGACGGCCGTGGGGACGGAGCAGGGCGGCGGGAGCAGGCAGTGGGGCCGGCTGTGGCGGCTGGAGACGTCCGTCTCCAATGCGTCGCAGTTGGTGGCTGCGGACAACAACCGGCTGTATTTCTCGGCCGCGGACGGGCGGCTGCTGGCCGTGGACAGCGGTGAGGGCTCGCTGCTGGGTCAGACGGGGCCGCGCCCGGGGCGGGCGGCCGGAGGTCTGGTGGACATGGTGCCGTCGCCGGTGGTGGCGGAGGGGAAGGTGTTCGGGACGGCGCCGGACGGGACCGTGTTCGCGGTGGACGGGCTCGATCCGGCGGGCTGGCGGTGACTGAGCCCGTCACCGCCGGCCCGTTCGCCGGTTTCAGCCGCCGAGCAGTGTGATGTCCCGGACCGCGCCCTTGTCTGCGCTGGTGGCCATCGCCGCGTAGGCGCGCAGGGCCTGCGAGACCTTGCGGTCGCGGGCCTTCGGCGCGTACCGGCCGCCGAGTGCTTCCCGGCGGGCCGCCAGTTCCTCGTCGCTCACGAGGAGTTCGATCGAGCGGGCGGGGATGTCGATGCGGATCCGGTCGCCGTCCTCGACGAGGGCGATCGTGCCGCCGGAGGCCGCCTCGGGCGAGGCGTGGCCGATCGAGAGGCCCGATGTGCCGCCGGAGAAGCGGCCGTCGGTGATCAGGGCGCACTTGGCGCCCAGGCCGCGGCCCTTGAGGAAGGAGGTGGGGTAGAGCATCTCCTGCATGCCGGGGCCGCCCTTGGGGCCCTCGTAGCGGACGACGACCACGTCGCCTTCCTTGACGCGCTTGGTGAGGATGGCGTCGACCGCCTCCTCCTGGGACTCGACGACGACGGCCGGGCCCTCGAACGTCCAGATCGACTCGTCGACACCGGCCGTCTTCACCACGCAGCCGTCGGCGGCGAGGTTGCCGTACAGGACGGCCAGGCCGCCGTCGGCGGAGTAGGCATGGGCGGTGTCGCGGATGCAGCCGCCGGCGGCGTCGAGGTCGAGGGACTGCCAGCGCTCGGACTGGGAGAAGGCCTCGGAAGAGCGGACGCAGCCGGGTGCGGCGTGGAAGAGCTCGACGGCCTCCGCGCTCGGGGAACCGCCGCGCACGTCCCAGCGCTTGAGCCACTCGGCGAGCGAATCGGCGTGGACGCTGTGGACCTCCTCGTGGAGGTGTCCGGCGCGCTGGAGTTCGCCGAGAATCGCGGGGATGCCGCCGGCCCGGTGGACGTCCTCCATGTGGTACGAGCCGTTGGGCGCGACCTTGCAGACGCAGGGGACGCGGCGCGAGACGGCGTCGATGTGCTGCATGCCGAAGTCGAGCCCGGCCTCCTGGGCGGCGGCCAGCAGGTGCAGGACGGTGTTGGTGGAGCCGCCCATGGCCACGTCGAGGGCCATGGCGTTCTCGAAGGCGGCCCGGGAGGCGACGGAGCGCGGGAGGACGGTGGCATCGTCCTGCTCGTACCAGCGCTTGGTGATCTCGACGACGGTGCGGCCGGCGGCCTCGTAGAGGTCCTTGCGGGCGGTGTGGGTGGCGAGCGTCGAGCCGTTGCCCGGCAGGGCCAGGCCGAGGGCCTCGACGAGACAGTTCATGGAGTTGGCGGTGAACATGCCGGAACAGGAGCCGCAGGTCGGGCAGGCGGCCTCCTCGATACGGGCCAGGTCCTCGTCGGAGACGCTCTCGGAGACGGCCTCGGACATGGCGCTGATCAGGTCGAGGTTGGTGCGGACGGTGCCGTCGACCAGGGTCGTCTTGCCGGCCTCCATGGGTCCGCCGGAGACGAAGACGGTGGGGATGTTCAGCCGCAGGGCGGCCATCAGCATGCCGGGCGTGATCTTGTCGCAGTTGGAGATGCAGATCAGCGCGTCGGCGCAGTGGGCCTCGGCCATGTACTCGACGGAGTCGGCGATGAGGTCGCGGGAGGGCAGCGAGTAGAGCATGCCGCCGTGGCCCATGGCGATGCCGTCGTCGACGGCGATGGTGTTGAACTCGCGGGGCACGCCGCCCGCCGCCTTGATCGCGTCGGAGACGATCCGGCCGACGGGCTGGAGGTGGGTGTGGCCGGGGACGAACTCGGTGAAGCTGTTCGCCACCGCGACGATCGGCTTGCCGAAGTCCTCGCGCGCTACGCCCGCTGCCCGCAGAAGGGCTCGGGCGCCCGCCATGTTGCGGCCGTGGGTGACGGTTCGGGACCTCAGCTCGGGCATAGTGCCTGCTCCACTCGTCGTCGCAGTCCTGCTCTCCCGAGCCTACGCCCGCGATCCGGGATCCGGACAGGATCGCCGGAATGTGAGACGGACGGGTGGACCGGCGGGCGCGCTCACTCTCCCGTGAGGTGCCGCTGCACGGCCGGCGCGAGCATGGCGACGACCTGTTCGACGTCCGCCGAGGCCAGCGGTTCGATCCTGATGACGTAGCGCAGCAGCGCCGCCCCGACCAGCTGGGACGCGGCCAGTTCCGCCCGCAGCCGGGCGTCCGGGATGTCCAGGCCGTCCGCGATCCGGGCCATCAGCCGGGTGCTGAGCAGATCGCGGAAGATGGCGGCGGCGGTCTCGTTGGCGATGGCCGAGCGGACGACGGCGAGCAGCGGTGCGCGGCTGACGGGGTTGTCCCACACGCCGAGGAAGAAGCGCGTCAGCCGCTCCCCGACCTCGTCCCGGCCGCCCGCCAGGACGATGTCCGGGGCTTCGAGCACGGGCGCGGCGACCACTTCCACGGCGGCCGCGAAGACCTGTTCCTTGGGGCCGAAGTAGTGGTGGACGAGGGCGGGGTCGACGCCCGCGCCGCGGGCGATGCCGCGGATGGACGCCTTGTCGTAGCCGTGTTCGGCGAACTCGGCGCGGGCCGCGGCCACGATGCGCTCGCGGGCGCCGGGACCGCCGTCCGCGGCCGCGCGGGCGGGACGGCCGCGTCTGCGCGGGGCCGGGGTGCCGGGGGTCTCGGTCACGGCCGGGGCACGCCCGTCGGGGAGGCGAGGTGGAGGCGGGTGTAGGCGAGGGCCTCGGCGAGGTCGGCCTCGCGCTCGGCCGCGGACATGGCGCGGCGGGTGTTGACCTCGATGACGATGTGGCCGTCGAAGCCGCTGACGGCCAGCCGCTCCAGGAGTTCGGCGCAGGGCTGCTTGCCGCGGCCGGGGACGAGGTGCTCGTCCTTGGCGGAGCCGTTGCCGTCGGCGAGGTGGATGTGGGCCAGGCGGTCGCCCATGCGGTCGATCATCTGGAGGGCGTCGGTCCGGGCGGTCGAGGTGTGGGAGAGGTCGACGGTGAAGTGCCGGTAGTCGTCCTTGGTGACGTCCCAGTCGGGCGCGTAGGCGAGCATCTCGCGGTCGCGGTAGCGCCAGGGGTACATGTTCTCCACGGCGAACCGGACGTCGGTCTCGTCCGCCATGCGCCAGATGCCGCGCACGAAGTCGCGTGCGTAGGACCGCTGCCAGCGGAACGGCGGGTGGACGACGACCGTGCTGGCGCCCAGCTTCTCGGCGGCCGTGCGGGCGCGCTGCAGCTTGACCCACGGGTCGGTCGACCACACGCGCTGGGTGATCAGCAGGCAGGGGGCGTGCACGGCCAGGATGGGCACCTGGTGGTAGTCCGACAGCCGGCGCAGGGCGTCGATGTCCTGGCTGACGGGGTCGGTCCACACCATGACCTCGACGCCGTCGTAGCCGAGGCGGGCGGCGATCTCGAAGGCCGTCGCCGTCGACTCCGGGTAGACCGAAGCCGTGGACAGCGCGACCTTCGCATCCGGAATGCGCACCACTGGCTCTGTCACGAGGGACAGCGTATGCCCGCCCCTCCCGCCGGGGGCAGGTGGTCCGGACGTGCGGCACGTCACCCGGCGGGCAGGGGACGGGACGGGGTCATCCGGTGGGCAGGTGGTCCAGACGGCGCAGGATGACGCCCTCGCGCAGGGCCCAGGGGCAGATGTCCAGTTCGTCCACGCCGTAGAGGTCCATGGCGGCTTCCGCGACGAGGGCCCCGGCGAGCAGCTGGGACGCCCGGCCCTCGGAGACGCCGGGCAGGGCGGCGCGTTGGGCGGCGGTCATCTCGGCGAGCCGGGGCACCCAGTCCTCCAGGGCTTTCCGGCTGAGGGTGCGCTGGGTGTAGAGGCCCTCGGCGGAGCGGGCGGCGCCGGCGATGCGGGCGAGCTGTTTGAAGGTCTTGGACGTGGCGACGGTGCGGTCCGGTTCGCCGTGCCGGGCGAAGTCGCCGACGGTGCGGGCGATCTCGGTACGGACGTGCCGGCGCAGCGCCCGGACGTCCGCGGGGTCGGAGGGGTCGCCGGGGAGCCAGGCGGCGGTGAGCCGGCCTGCGCCGAGCGGGACGGACGAGGCGACGACCGGGTCCTCGTCCATGCCGTAGGCGACTTCCAGGGAGCCGCCGCCGATGTCAAGGACAAGGAGCTTTCCGGACGACCAGCCGAACCAGCGGCGGGCGGCCAGGAAGGTGAGCCGGGCCTCCTCGTCGCCGGTGAGGACGGGGAGGGTGACGCCGGTCTCCTGCCGGACGCGGGCCAGCACGTCGTCGGCGTTGGGGGCCTCGCGGACGGCGGAGGTGGCGAAGGGGAGGACCTCCTCGACGCCCTTGTCCTCGGCCGCCTCCAGCGCGTCCTTGATCACGGCGACGAGCCGTTCGACCCCGGCATCGCTTATGGCGCCCTCGTCGTCGATCAGCTCCGCCAGGCGCAGTTCGGCCTTGTGGGAGTGGGCGGGCAGGGGGCGCGCACCCGGGTGCGCGTCCACCACCAGCAGGTGGACGGTATTGGAACCCACGTCGAGGACACCGAGTCTCATGGCCTGAACGCTACTGCGGGGCCGCGGGCCGCATAGGCTTGAGGGGTGGCAAAGACGAAGAAGGCCGACCCGGACAAAGCGCGGGCCAAGGCCGCCAAGAAGCAGGCGAAGCTCGCCGAGAAGGCCGCCGGCGAGGCGCTGAGGGCCTCGGACGAGGTCGGGCTCGACTTTGCCCGGGCCTGGGTGGAATTCCCCGATCCGGCCGATGAGGAACAGCTCTTCCGCTGCGACCTGACGTGGCTCACGTCGCGCTGGACGTGCATCTTCGGCAGCGGCTGCCACGGCATCAAGGCCGGGCGCGCCGACGACGGCTGCTGCACGCTGGGCGCGCACTTCTCGGACGAGGACGACGAGGCGCGCGTCGCCGGGCACGTGGCCCGGCTGACGCCGGACATCTGGCAGTTCCACGAGGTGGGCACCGACTCCGGCTGGACGCAGACGGACGACGACGGCGAGCGGCAGACGCGGCGCTGGAAGGGCTCGTGCATCTTCCAGAACCGTCCCGGCTTCGCCGGCGGCGCGGGCTGCTCCCTGCACATCCTGGCTCTGAAGGAGGGCCGCGAGCCGCTGGAGACCAAGCCGGACGTGTGCTGGCAGCTGCCGGTGCGTCGGACGTTCGACTGGATCGACCGGCCGGACGACACGCAGGTGCTCCGCATCTCCATCGGCGAGTACGACCGACGCGGCTGGGGCCCCGGCGGCCACGATCTGCACTGGTGGTGCACGTCGGCGAAGTCCGCGCACGGTGCGGGGGAGCCGGTGTATGTGACGTACCGGGCGGAGCTTGTGGAGTTGATGGGCAAGGAGGGGTACGGGCGGCTGGTGGAGCTGTGCGAGGAGCGGATGGCATCGGCGCTGCCGATGGCTCCGCATCCGGCGGATCCGGTGTCCTAGAGCGCCCCTTACGAGGCACCGCCCCCCTCGATCGTCACCGTCGACCTTCCCGGGGCGATGGCCACCCTCGCCCGCCAATGCCCGGAGGGCTCCCTCGTGTGGTCCACCGTCACCGTGACCGTGATCGACTGTCCCGGGCGGAGGACGCCGCCGGGCTGGCTCAGGCGGAGCCAGGGGGCGCTCGCCGACATGGACCAGCTCACCGGTTCGCCGCCGCTCGCGGTGAGGGTGATGAGCGTGGCCCCGCCGCTCGGCTGTGCCTCGACGGTCAGCCGGCCGGGGCCGCGGGCGGTCGTGCGGCTGTCCGGCCCGCTCACCGCGACCGAGAGGTCGGAGATCCGGTGGCCGACCGTGTCCCGTGAGGACGCGTCCTCGTACGGCTCCTGCTCCTGTTCGTAGGGGTGTCCGCCCAGGCTGTCGGTCTCGGTGGCCGACACGGAGGCCGTGCCCTGCTCCTCGCCCCGGCACGCGGCCCACAGGGCCAGCACGGGGGCGGCGACGACGGTCGCGACGACGGTCGTCGTGACCGCCCCGCTCCGCAGCCGGCTGCGCCGCGCGGCGCGGTCCTTGGGGGCGAGGGGGAAGCCGCCGCGGTCGAAGCGCGGTGTGACCCGCTGGCGCTGCAGGCGCGGGCCGAGGGCGTGCAGCATCGCGTCGTGCGCCGCCGTACGCGGCGCCTCCAGCACGGGCAGCGTGGCCGAGGAGGCCGCGGTGCCGGGCCACGGTTCCCCGGCGGTGGCGCGCTCGGCGGTGCGGCGGCAGTCGGCGCATTCGTCGACGTGGCGCACGAGTTCGCGCCGCAGGGGCGCGCCGAGCAGGACCTGGGCGCTCTCGGCGAAGCGGGACACGACCGGGCAGCGGCCGGATTCGACGACGGCGAGCGCGGTGCGGGTGCGCTCGACCTCGCAGGCGGCGGTGGAGAGCAGGGTCCGGGCGGCGTCGGGGTCCAGCCGCAGCACGACGGCGACCTCGTGCGGGGAGAGCCGGTGGCGGACGGCGAGTTCGAGCGCCTCGCGCTGTTCGGCCGTGGTGCCGGCGGCCTCCGGCCAGGCGAGCAGGGCGAGTTCGGCCCGGCGCCGGGGGTCGGCGGTGCCGTCGGGGCCGCGGCCCGGGCCCGGCCCGGCGAGCCGGCGCAGGCACTCCCAGCGGGCCAGGGCGTAGAGCCAGGCGCGCTGCAGCTCCTCGTCGGCGGGGGCGCGGTCGGCGCGGCGCTCGGCGAGCGCGAGGACCTCTCCGAGGGCGGCGGTGGCGGCGTCGTGGTCGCACAGGACGGACAGGCAGTAGGTGAACAGGCCGTCCAGGTACGGCTCGTGGCGCGCCGGCGGTTCCCCGGGGGCGGTCCGCCGGCCGTCGCCGGGCAGTGACCGGCGGGGCAGGCCGTCCGGCTCGGCGGCACGGTCCGGGGCGGCGACGACCGTGGGCTGGGCCGCGCGCGGCGCACGGCGGGAGGCGCGGAGCGCGCCGGTGGCATGCGTGGGGGGCTCGGGCCTGCTCGTCATCCCGGCGACGGTAGGGCGGCCCCGCGGCCTCGTCCGCCTGGCTCACTGAGGATTACGCCGTTCAGGTGAATCGCTCCCTCGAAAGGGGACAGGAACTGTTCATTCCGTCCCGAGTTGCGTAGGTGGCGCACTCGGCGGGAGGACTCCGGCGCGCGGGGCGCGAACCACGGCACAGGCACCGCCGCGTGCCCGGCCGGCACACTCCGCGCCCGCTTCCCGGGCGCCCGCGGCACCGCGTTGTCGGTGGCCCCCGCTACGGTGGCTCGCATGGCTGCCCGTACCTCCCGCTCGTCCGCCAAGGACCGGCCCTCCTACCGCTGCACCGAGTGCGGCTGGACCACCGCCAAGTGGCTCGGCCGCTGCCCGGAGTGCCAGGCGTGGGGCACGGTCGAGGAGACCGGCGTGTCCGCCGTGCGCACGACGGCGCCCGGCCGGGTCACCTCGGCGGCGCTCCCCATCGCCCAGGTCGACGGCAGGCAGGCCACCGCCCGCGGCACGGGTGTGCCCGAGCTGGACCGGGTGCTGGGCGGCGGGCTCGTCCCCGGTGCCGTGGTGCTGCTCGCGGGCGAGCCCGGCGTCGGCAAGTCGACGCTCCTGCTGGACGTGGCCGCCCGGGCGGCCTCCGAGGAGCACCGCACGCTCTATGTGACGGGCGAGGAGTCGGCGAGCCAGGTGCGGCTGCGCGCCGACCGCATCGGCGCCCTCTCGGACCACCTGTACCTGGCGGCCGAGACGGACCTGTCGGCGGTCCTCGGGCACCTCGACTCGGTCAAGCCCTCGCTGCTGGTCCTGGACTCGGTGCAGACGGTCGCCTCCCCGGAGATCGACGGCGCCCCGGGCGGCATGGCCCAGGTGCGCGAGGTGGCGGGCGCCCTGATCCGGGCCTCCAAGGAGCGCGGCATGGCGACGCTCCTGGTCGGCCACGTCACCAAGGACGGCGCCATCGCGGGCCCCCGCCTGCTGGAGCACCTGGTCGACGTCGTCCTGCACTTCGAGGGCGACCGGCACGCCCGCCTCCGCCTGGTGCGCGGCGTGAAGAACCGCTACGGGGCGACGGACGAGGTCGGCTGCTTCGAGCTGCACGACGAGGGCATCACGGGCCTGGCCGACCCCTCGGGCCTGTTCCTCACCCGGCGCGCCGAGCCCGTCCCCGGCACCTGCCTCACGGTCACCCTGGAAGGCCGCCGTCCGCTGGTGGCCGAGGTCCAGGCGCTGACGGTGGATTCGCAGATCCCCTCCCCGCGGCGCACCACCTCGGGCCTGGAGACGTCCCGCGTCTCGATGATGCTCGCGGTCCTGGAGCAGCGCGGCCGGATCAGCGCGCTGGGCAAGCGCGACATCTACAGCGCGACGGTCGGCGGCGTGAAGCTCTCCGAGCCCGCGGCCGACCTGGCCGTCGCGCTCGCGCTGGCCAGTGCGGCGAGCGACACCCCGCTGCCGAAGAACCTGGTGGCCATCGGCGAGGTGGGCCTGGCGGGCGAGGTCCGCCGGGTCACGGGCGTCCAGCGGCGGCTGGCGGAGGCGGCCCGGCTGGGATTCACGCACGCCCTGGTGCCGAGCGATCCCGGCAAGATCCCGCCGGGGATGCGGGTGCTGGAGGTGGCGGACATAGGCGATGCGCTCCGGGTGCTGCCGGGGCGCCCGCGCCGGGAGAGCCGCCGGGCGGAGAAGGCGGAGGCGGGGGCGCAGGCCCGACCGGACGAGAGCCCCCTTTAATAGGCTGGGCGCCAGTAGACTTTGCCCTGGTCCCGCCCGTACGTACACGGCATCGTTCCGACAGCGGTCCCGTCACGTACGCGACAGCAGGGCGGCCTGCGGCACCGTTGACCTTGCGACCGGAGGAGTGCAGTGGCAGCCAACGACCGGGCATCGGGCCCCGGCAGGGCCGGGGGTGGCTCCGGTTCCGACGGTCTGATGCGCGCCTCGCTGAGCGCCGTCGCGCCCGGCACGGCCTTGCGCGACGGCCTGGAGCGCGTCCTTCGCGGCAACACCGGCGGGCTCATCGTCCTCGGCATGGACAAGACCGTCGAGTCGATGTGCACCGGCGGATTCGTCCTCGATGTGGAGTTCACCGCCACCCGCCTGCGCGAGCTGTGCAAGCTGGACGGTGCGCTGATCATCGACAAGGACGTCACCAAGATCGTGCGGGCCGGCGTCCAGCTCTACCCGGACGCCTCGATCCCCACCGAGGAGACCGGCACCCGGCACCGCACCGCGCAGCGGGTGTCCATCCAGTCCGGTTTCCCGGTGGTCTCGGTGAGCCAGTCGATGCGGCTGATCGCGCTGTACGTGGGCGGTGAGCGGCGCGTGCTGGAGGAGTCCGGCGCCATCCTCTCCCGCGCCAACCAGGCGCTGGCGACCCTGGAGCGGTACAAGCTCCGCCTCGACGAGGTCGCGGGCACCCTCTCCGCCCTGGAGATCGAGGACCTGGTGACCGTCCGCGACGTCACCGCCGTCTCGCAGCGCCTGGAGATGGTGCGCCGCATCGCCACCGAGATCGCGGAGTACGTGGTCGAGCTGGGCACCGACGGCCGGCTGCTGTCGCTCCAGTTGGACGAGCTGATCGCCGGCGTCGAGCCGGAGCGCGAGCTGGTCGTGCGGGACTATGTGCCGGAGCCGACGGCGAAGCGCACCCGCACGGTCCCCGAGGCGCTCTCCGAGCTGGACTCCCTCACCCACGCCGAGCTGCTCGAACTGCCCATCGTGGCCCGGGCCCTGGGCTACAGCGGCTCGCCCGAGACGCTCGACTCCGCCGTCTCCCCGCGGGGTTACCGGCTGCTGGCGAAGGTTCCGCGGCTGCCCGGGGCCATCATCGAGCGGCTGGTGGACCATTTCGGCGGGCTGCAGAAGCTGCTGGCCGCGAGTGTGGACGACCTGCAGACGGTCGACGGCGTCGGCGAGGCCCGTGCCCGCTCGGTCCGCGAGGGTCTCTCACGCCTGGCGGAGTCCTCGATCCTGGAGCGCTACGTGTAACGCACAGGCAGCGGCCGTACGTAGAGGGCATACGCAGATACGCGTACGTGAAAGGGGCGCCGTCCGGCGCCCCTTTCGTCATTGCTCCAGCTTGAATTCCACCTTCTCGGTGACACCCGCAACCTTGACCTCCACCCGGTAGGTGCCGGGCCCGGCGGTCTGGCTGCCGGAGGGGGTCGCGCACTGCGGGGCGCTGCGCTTGCGGTCCCACTCCAGCGTGCGCTTGGTCTCGCCCGAGCCCGGGAGCTCGACGAACAGGGAGGAGGTGCCGCGCGGGCAGTCGTCGGAGGCCCAGATGTGGTCGTCGCCACCGGTGCTGGTGATCTTCAGCTGGGCGGCAGCCGCCCCGAAGTCCACCTTGCAGGCGCTGCCGCCGGTGTTCTGCACCACGACCTCGAACTTCGGCTTCTCGCCCGGCCCGTAGGAGTCCTTGACGCTGCGCACGACCAGCTTGACCGAACCGGAGGCGCAGTCCGGCAGTTTCGAGGCGGACTGCACAGCCCTGCCGTCCCCGGTCACCGCCACGCCCGGACCGCCGCCGAAGCCAGTCGCAATGCCACCGCCACCGCCGCCGCCGCGGCCCGCGGCACCGCCGCTGCCGCCCCCGGTGGCACCGCCGTCGCCGGAGTCACCGCGCCCGCCCGGCCGTTCGCTGAAGTGCGGCCCCGACGGGGTGGGCCCGGGGGTGATGGTGGTCTCGGCGGGTCCGCCCTTGCCGTCGGAGGAACCATCGGCGGAGTCCTTGGACCCCCCGCCGCCCCCGAGGGACATCAGCCAGAACACCAGCAGGACGATGAGGGCGAGCACGCCCAGCGCAGCTGCCCTCCGCCGCCAGTAGATGGAGGAGGGAAGCGGCCCGATCGGATTGCGCAGTGATCCCACGCGAAAACTCTACGAGAGATCGGGCCGGGCACCAGCCAGTACCCGCCGTAGGAGTGCCTGCTTTTCTCATCATCTGCCCGGTAACAGAGGGCTGTTGACCATGACCGTCAGTGATGAACCGTCATATTCCACTCGGTCTTGTGGCCGAAGCGCTTCCCGTTGTCGATCAATCGCAGCCAGTCCGGCCGCAGTTCCCAGAGATCGGTGCGCTCCATCGCCTGCCGCAGCCGCTCCGTCTGCTCGACATAGGGATAGCGGGCGCGGTACGCGTCCCACGCGGCGGTGCGCTGCTCGCCCGCCAGGCGGCGGCAGCCGCCCCGCCCCTGAAGGCCGGTCAGGGCGGACCACTCCTGTCCGTCGCGCTGGGCGGTGAAGGCCACACGGCCGTCCCCGCCGAGCAGGGCACGGCCGTGCCGGGTGGTGACGGAGGTGACGAAGACGAGGGCCGGGCCGGCGGGGCCGTCCGCGACGGCGTAGAGGACGGCGCAGGCCTGGGGCCCGTCCTCGTCGGCGTACGCCAGGGTCATGGTCGTGTGCGCGTCCAGGGCGGCCCGGATGTCGGGCGGCAGCGGCGGACCGGAGGGATGCGGCGTCATGATCCCATTCCATCACCACGGCCTCCCGCGGTCCGGCCGCGTCCGGATCGGCTGCGGTGACATCGGCTGGGTGACATCAGCTGCGGTGGCAGAGGAACTTCCGGGCGCCTCCGGCCGATCCGGCCTCCACGATCGAGCTCGGGCAGCCCTCGGGGCAGACGGGCGGTGCGGCCGCGGAGTTCAGGAACCGCTCCGGCGGATGCCGGCACGTCGAGCAGTACCAGCCCGGGGCGAGCCCGGGGACGGGTGTGACGTCCCACCACAGCGGGTTCGCGCACACCCTGCAGCAGACCACGGGCGGGGCGTCACGGCCGGTTTCCATGCCGTCATCGTCGCGGAACACACTTTCCGCGCGCACGGGTTGACGAGCACGGTCACCCGAACGGGAAGGCCCGCCGCACCCGCGCGTTTCGCCCCCGCACCCGCCCGTGCCAGGATCGGGAGCGTCATGACTGCCATGCCCGAAACCCCCGCCGCCGTCCCGTCCCTGCTGCACGCGCCCGTCATCGACTGGTTCGACGAGCACGCCCGCGATCTGCCGTGGCGCCGCCCGGAAGCCGGTGCGTGGGGCGTGATGGTCAGCGAGTTCATGCTCCAGCAGACGCCGGTGAACCGGGTGCTGCCGGTCTACGAGGAGTGGCTGGCCCGCTGGCCGCGGCCCGCGGCGCTGGCCGCCGAGCCGCCCGGCGAGGCGGTGCGCGCCTGGGGCCGCCTCGGTTATCCGCGGCGTGCGCTGCGGCTGCACGCCGCCGCCTCGGCCATAGCGGAGCAGCACGGCGGCGAGGTCCCGAGCGACCACGCGCAGCTGCTGGCACTGCCGGGCGTCGGCGAGTACACGGCCGCGGCGGTGGCCTCGTTCGCGTACGGGCAGCGGCACGCGGTGCTGGACACCAACGTCCGCCGGGTCTTCGCGCGGGCCGTGAGCGGCGCCCAGTACCCGCCGAACGCCACGACGGCCGCCGAGCGCAGGCTGGCCCGGGCCCTGCTGCCGGACGAGGAGCCGGTGGCCGCCCGCTGGGCCGCGGCGACCATGGAACTGGGCGCCCTGGTGTGCACGGCGCGCACGCCCGCGTGCGGGCGCTGCCCGATCGCGGACCGCTGCGTGTGGCGGGCGGCCGGCTCCCCGGCCCACGACGGTCCGCCGCGCCGTGGCCAGACGTACGCCGGTACGGACCGGCAGGTGCGCGGCAAGCTCCTGGCCGTGCTGCGGGAGGCGGTCGCGCCCGTGCCGCAGCAGGCGCTGGACGCGGTGTGGGACGAGCCGGTGCAGCGCGCCCGGGCGCTGGACGGGCTGGTGTCCGACGGCCTGGTGGAGCCGCTTCCGGACGGCACGTACCGGCTGCCGCTGACCTGACGGGAATCCCGCGGGCGGTACGCCGGGACCGTTACGGAAGGCCGCCCGGGAACACAGCACGGAACCGGACAGAGCCGCTGTTTCCGCGTTCTTTCCCACCCCACGGGTCCCGCTGTTACACAACCTATGGATAGCTGTGCTCCAGCCGACGGGCTCTCGCACATCACGCCGCAACAGCGTCTCCGTAGCGTCCTTCCCGTGCTGGAGGACCACCAGCGAGGCACGGGGACGCAAGCGGAATGGAGGCTGCGAGTATGGCCAGCAGCGGCAAGGTTCTGGACTTCGAAGAGTACGTGCGCAACCGTCAGGACGCTCTCCTGCGCAGCGCCCGCCGCCTCGTCCCGGACCCCATCGACGCGCAGGACCTCCTCCAGACCGCTCTCGTGCGCACCTACGGCCGCTGGGAAGGCATAGCGGACAAGTCGCTGGCCGACGCCTATCTGCGCCGTGTCATGATCAACACTCGGACGGAGTGGTGGCGCGCCCGCAAGATCGACGAGGTGCCCACCGAGCAGCTCCCCGACGCCAGCGTCGAGGACGGCACCGAGCAGCACGCCGACCGCGCCCTGCTGATGGACGTTCTCGGAGTCCTGGCGCCCAAGCAGCGCAGCGTGGTCGTGCTGCGACACTGGGAGCAGATGAGCACCGAGGAGACGGCGGAGGCGCTCGGCATGTCGACCGGCACGGTCAAGAGCACGCTGCACCGGGCCCTGGCCCGGCTGCGCCAGGAGCTGGAGGCCCGGGACCTCGACTTCCACGCCCTGGAGCGCAACGAGCGGGGGCAGGAACGGTGCGCGGCCTGAAAAAGGCGGCTGAGAACAAGTCGGCACTGATCACCGGTGGCGCGGTCGCAGCAATGGCCGCGGCCGCCGGTCTTCTGCTGGCCGGGTGCAGCGGCAGCAGCGAGGGTGTGCGCAAGGAGGGCCCCGCGCAGACCCAGTCCGCCGCCAAGGCGACGCGGATCCCCTCGGCGTCGGCCACTCCTGTCCAGGAGAAGGTCGACGCCGTCAAGCTGATCAAGAACGACCCCAAGGTCAGCGATCAGATCAAGAAGAACCTCAAGCCGTGCACGAAGGACCAGTACCCGGTCGACGTGATCTACGGCAATCTCACCGGCGGCCCCCGGCCCGATGTCGTCGTCAACATCCTGACCTGCGGTGATTCGTTCGGCGTGGGGTCGTATGTGTACCGTGCGAAGGACGAGTCCGGCGACGCCTACGAGAACGTCTTCGCCGCCGAGCAGTCACCCGTCTATGCCGACATAGACCGCAAGGACCTTCAGATCACCAGGCAGGTCTACGCGCCGGGCGACGCGGTGTGCTGTCCTTCGGGGCAGGATGTTCTGACGTACCAGTGGGCGAACGACGACTTCAAGGAAACGGGCCGGACGCACACCGACTACAGCAAGGTGGGCAACACCGGCAAGGTGCCGAGTACGGGAACGGAGGGCTGAGAGCGGCGTGGCCGATACGCATGTGCTCTTCGTCGAGGACGACGACGTCATCCGCGAGGCGACGCAGCTCGCGCTGGAGCGCGACGGCTTCATGGTCACCGCGGTGCCGGACGGGCTGACGGGCCTGGAGCGCTTCCGCGCCCAGCGGCCCGACATCGCCCTGCTCGACGTGATGGTGCCGGGCCTGGACGGGGTCAGCCTGTGCCGCCGGATCCGCGACGAGTCCACCGTGCCCGTGATCATGCTGTCGGCGCGGGCCGACTCCATCGACGTCGTCCTCGGCCTGGAGGCCGGCGCCGACGACTACGTGACCAAGCCCTTCGACGGCGCCGTGCTCGTCGCCCGCATCCGCGCCGTGCTGCGCCGCTTCGGCCATGCCAGCGGCAACGGCAACGGCTCGGGCGCCGCGGACGGCGACTCCGAGGCCGTCGACGGCGGCGTGCTGCGCTTCGGCGACCTCGAGGTCGACACCGACGGCATGGAGGTCCGCAAGGCCGGCGACCCGGTCGCCCTCACCCCCACCGAGATGCGGCTGCTGCTGGAGTTCTCGACCGCCCCCGGCACCGTCCTCTCCCGGGACCGGCTGCTGGAGCGCGTGTGGGACTACGGCTGGGGCGGTGACACCCGGGTGGTGGACGTCCACGTCCAGCGGCTGCGCGGCAAGATCGGCCAGGACCGGATCGAGACGGTCCGCGGCTTCGGTTACAAGCTCAGAGGCTGAGCGTCCGGTGGTCCCGTCGTGAAGCTCGCCCTCCGCAGCGGCCTGCGCTGGAAAGTCAGCCTGGCCATCGCAGCTGTGGGCGCGCTCGTCGCCGTCGCGCTGAGCCTCGTGGTGCACAACGCGGCGCGCGTCTCCATGCTCAACAGCGCGCGCGACGTCATGGACTCCCGGGTGCAGATCGCGCAGCGCTTCTACGAGTCCTCGGGCGGCAAGCTGATGCTCCGCGCCAAGCTGGACGACCCGGCCCTGCCCAAGCCCCTGCGGGAGGCCGCCGACCTGGGCCAGCGCGCCACATACCTGCAGGACAGCGGCAGCGGCGCCCCCGAGGTGTGGGCCTCGGTGCCGCTGCGCAACGGCAAGATCCTCTCCATCCACAACCGCTTCGACGACCGCTTCGACATCCTCGACGACCTCGACCGGGCCCTGATCATCGGCTCGGTCTCCGTCGTGCTCGGCGGCACCGCGCTCGGCATCCTCATCGGCGGCCAGCTCTCGCGCCGGCTCCGCAAGGCCTCCGTCGCCGCCCGCAGGCTCGCCGAGGGCGACCCCGACGTGCGGGTCCGCGACGCCATCGGCGGCCGGGTGCGCGACGAGACGGACGACCTGGCCCGGGCCGTCGACGGCATGGCCGAGGCCCTGCGCAGCCGGCTGGAGGCCGAGCGGCGGGTCACCGCCGACATCGCCCACGAGCTGCGCACCCCGGTCACCGGCCTGCTCACGGCCGCCGAACTGCTGCCGCCGGGCCGTCCCACCGAGCTCGTCCGGGACCGGGCGCAGGCCATGCGCACCCTCGTCGAGGACGTCCTGGAGGTCGCCCGGCTGGACGGCTTCGCCGAGCGGGCCGAGATGCAGGACATCGAGCTGGGCGAGTTCGTGCTGCGCCGGGTGCGGGCGTTCCTGCCGGAGGCCCGGGTGCGGGTGCTGCGCGAGGCGTACGTCTCCACGGACCCGCGCCGGCTGGAGCGGATCCTCGGCAATCTGCTGGCCAATGCCGCCAAATACGGCAAGGCCCCCGTGGAGGTCACGGTCGAGGGCCGGGTCGTCCGGGTCCGCGACCACGGCCCCGGCTTCCCCGAGGAACTGCTGCGGGAGGGCCCGAGCCGCTTCCGCACCGGCAGCGAGGACCGCGCCGGCCAGGGCCACGGCCTGGGCCTCACCATCGCCGCCGGTCAGGCCCGCGTCCTGGGCGCCCGCCTGACCTTCCGCAACGCGGACCCGGCAGGACCGGGCGGCGGCGGCGCGATCGCGGTGCTCTGGCTCCCGGAGTCGTCCCCCACGGACACGGGAACGTTCCCGATCATCCAGGTCCCGGACTGAGTGCCCCGTAAGGGGCGCGGGGAACTGCACGCTCAGCCGAAACGGACCCGCAGCCGACCGACTGCCTAAAGCTCTGTCCCGTGATCCCGCAGAAAGCGATCCGGCTCGACCGCGGAGCCGTAATCCGCAGTCGTACGGATCTCGAAGTGCAGATGCGGCCCGGTCGAGTTCCCGGTGGAACCGGAGAGACCGATCTCCTGACCGGTCCCCACGGTCTGCCCCACGGTCACCGTCACCGTCGACAGGTGCGCGTACTGCGAGTACGTGCCGTCACCGTGCTTGACGACGATGGCGTTGCCGTATGCGGGCCCGTCGCCGCCACCGTTCGGGCCGGCCTTGACGACCGTGCCGCCATGCACCGCCTTGACCGGGGTGCCGGTGGGGACGACGAGATCCTGGCCGCTGTGCTTGTTGGCCCAGTGGCTGCCGTCGATGCCGAAGGGCTGGCCGATCTCGTACCCGTCGACCGGGGCGACCCACGCCTCGATCCGACGGCGCTCCTCCGCGGCACGGCCGGCCCGCTCCGCCTCGGCGGCCCGCTTGGCCTTCTCCGCGGCCTGCAGCTGCGTGGCGGCCTGCGCATGCAGGGCGTCGCCGACGGCGGCCGCGGCCTCGTACGCCGGAATCTCCTGCGGCTGCGGCTCCGGCTTCGGCTCCACCGCCAGCGCGGCGCCCGCCCCGCAGGCCAGCGACGCCCCCAGCCCGGCGGCCACCACGGCGGCGACGCGGGTGCGGACGGACGTGCTGACGTTGCAGAAAACGGTGCGCTTCGGCATACGGACAGAGCCTCCAAGGTTCGCGGACATGAACGAGCCCCGGGCACGGGCCGGGGGCTCTCTCCTTGGTAGCGCGTTTCCGCATACCGGGCCAAGGCGGGCACCTCCTAAGGAGGGCCGTAGCAGCCGGGCCGGGAATTCGGCGTACGCAGCGGCCGTGCGGGGATCCGACCCTGCTATCCGGCCTAGTACGGGGGGAGGGGGCTGTGCGACTTGTCACGAGCCGGAGACGGGGCGCGGACAGCAAATCGGCCCCGGAACCGCTTTTCGCGGTTCCGGGGCCGATCAACCGGTACAGCAGGCGCCTACGGCGCCGTTACGCGTCCTTGGACAGGTTGGGCCCGGCGCCGCCACCCGTCGCCGACTCCACCGGCGGGGTGTCGGGAAGCGCGGACTTCTCCTCGCCACGGAAGGTGAACTTCTTCTCCTCGCCTTCACCCTCGGTGCCGACGACGACGATGTGGCCCGGACGCAGCTCCCCGAAGAGGATCTTCTCGGAGAGGATGTCCTCGATCTCGCGCTGGATGGTGCGGCGCAGCGGCCGGGCACCCAGGATCGGGTCGTAGCCCTTCTTCGCGAGCAGCGTCTTCGCGTCCGCGCTGAGCTCGATGCCCATGTCGCGGTCCTTCAGACGCTCGTCCACCTTGGCGATCATCAGGTCGACGATCTGGATGATGTCTTCCTGGCTGAGCTGGTGGAAGACCACCGTGTCGTCGACACGGTTGAGGAACTCCGGCCGGAAGTGCTGCTTGAGCTCCTCGTTGACCTTCGCCTTCATCCGCTCGTACCCGGTCTTGACGTCGCCCTGGGCGGCGAAGCCCAGATTGAAGCCCTTGGAGATGTCCCGGGTTCCGAGGTTGGTGGTCATGATGATGACCGTGTTCTTGAAATCGACCACGCGGCCCTGGGAGTCGGTCAGACGACCGTCCTCCAGGATCTGCAGCAGCGAATTGAAGATGTCCGGGTGGGCCTTCTCGACCTCGTCGAAGAGGACGACGGAGAACGGCTTGCGGCGCACCTTCTCGGTGAGCTGGCCGCCCTCTTCGTAACCCACGTATCCGGGCGGGGAACCGAAGAGCCGCGAGACGGTGTGCTTCTCGCTGAACTCCGACATGTCGAGGGAGATCAGGGCGTCCTCGTCGCCGAAGAGGAATTCGGCAAGCGTCTTGGACAGCTCCGTCTTACCGACACCCGAGGGGCCGGCGAAGATGAACGATCCGCCGGGACGCTTCGGGTCCTTGAGGCCTGCACGCGTGCGCCGGATGGCCTGGGAGAGCGCCTTGATGGCGTCCTTCTGGCCGATGACGCGCTTGTGCAGCTCGTCCTCCATGCGCAGCAGGCGGGAGGACTCCTCCTCGGTGAGCTTGAAGACCGGGATGCCCGTGGCGGTGGCCAGGACCTCGGCGATCAGCTCGCCGTCGACCTCGGCGACGACGTCCATGTCGCCGGCCTTCCACTCCTTCTCCCGCTTGGCCTTGGCGGCCAGCAGCTGCTTCTCCTTGTCGCGGAGGGAAGCGGCCTTCTCGAAGTCCTGCGAGTCGATCGCGGACTCCTTCTCGCGGCGCACGTCGGCGATCTTCTCGTCGAACTCGCGGAGGTCCGGCGGAGCGGTCATCCGGCGGATGCGCATCCGGGAGCCGGCCTCGTCGATCAGGTCGATCGCCTTGTCCGGCAGGAAGCGGTCCGAGATGTAGCGGTCGGCCAGGGTGGCGGCCTGGACCAGGGCCTCGTCCGTGATGGAGACCCGGTGGTGGGCCTCGTAGCGGTCGCGCAGACCCTTGAGGATCTCGATCGTGTGCGGCAGCGACGGCTCGGCGACCTGGATGGGCTGGAAGCGGCGCTCGAGGGCGGCGTCCTTCTCCAGGTGCTTGCGGTACTCGTCGAGCGTGGTGGCGCCGATGGTCTGCAGCTCGCCCCGCGCCAGCATCGGCTTGAGGATCGAGGCCGCGTCGATCGCGCCCTCGGCGGCGCCCGCACCCACCAGGGTGTGGAGCTCGTCGATGAACAGGATGATGTCGCCGCGGGTGCGGATCTCCTTGAGGACCTTCTTCAGGCGCTCCTCGAAGTCACCGCGGTAGCGGGAGCCCGCGACGAGGGCACCGAGGTCGAGGGTGTAGAGGTGCTTGTCCTTGAGGGTCTCGGGCACCTCGCCCTTGACGATGGCCTGGGCCAGCCCCTCGACGACGGCGGTCTTGCCGACGCCGGGCTCGCCGATGAGGACCGGGTTGTTCTTGGTACGGCGGGACAGCACCTGCATGACCCGCTCGATCTCCTTCTCGCGCCCGATGACCGGGTCGAGCTTGGATTCGCGGGCGGCCTGCGTCAGGTTGCGGCCGAACTGGTCCAGGACGAGCGAGGTCGAGGGCGTGCCCTCGGCCGGGCCGCCGGCCGTGGCGGCCTCCTTGCCCTGGTAACCGGAGAGCAGCTGGATGACCTGCTGCCGCACCCGGTTGAGATCGGCGCCCAGCTTGACCAGGACCTGGGCGGCGACGCCCTCGCCCTCGCGGATCAGGCCGAGCAGGATGTGCTCCGTGCCGATGTAGTTGTGGCCGAGCTGGAGGGCCTCGCGGAGCGACAGCTCCAGGACCTTCTTGGCACGGGGGGTGAAGGGAATGTGGCCGGACGGGGCCTGCTGGCCCTGGCCGATGATCTCCTCCACCTGCTGGCGGACCGCCTCGAGCGAAATCCCGAGGCTCTCCAGGGCCTTAGCGGCGACACCCTCACCCTCGTGGATCAGGCCCAGGAGGATGTGCTCGGTGCCGATGTAGTTGTGGTTGAGCATCCGGGCTTCTTCCTGAGCCAGGACGACAACCCGCCGCGCGCGGTCGGTGAACCTCTCGAACATCGTTAATCGCTCCTCAGAGCGGTCAGGCAGTTAGGGGTCGGTCCCCTCCCTGTCCTTCCGCATGCTAGTCCCGCTGGGCGGGACAGCTCATTCCAACTGCCGACACCCGTCCTTGGCCTCCTGCCCCGAACAGCCGACATCTGCTCCAACCCGATGTTGGGAGACGATGTTCCCGCAGGCCAGGCATATACGCCCACCACCACTACGCCCATGGCGAACGCCCGCTTGGCCCGACACGCCCGCCCCGGGCCCGCACACCGCCCCGGTGATGCGCCGAGCACGCTGCTATACCGCCTCTCCCCACGGGGAATGTCCTACCCGCAGGCGCCGACACTCCATGCGGCGCGGGCACCGTCCCTCCGCTACGGGCGAACACCCCCACGCCACCGGAGGCGCCTGTGCGCCCCGCATTCCTTACACAGAGCGTGCCCAACTCCCCACTCTGCGTAACCTCTTGGGCCTTTCGCAGTTGCACCGTCCATGACGGCGGCCCCTTCGCACCTCCATGGTCCCGCGCCGGTTTCCCGGCGCCGGTGGTACGAGCAGGCTCTCGGCTGGCCGGTTGCGGACGGGCCGCCCGTGCAGCTGCTCACCGGGGTGCGGTTCGACGCCCTGGGGCTGCCCGTGGACGCCGGGCTCGCGGTGGTGCAGCGGCTGCCGCCGGCCGGTCCCGTCGCCTTCGATCCGCAGGCCCGGAGGATCTGGTTCCTGACCGCGGCGGGCAGTGCCGAGGAACTGCCTGGGCTGATCGAATGGCTGGAATGGGGCGGGGTCGCCCTGGATCTGACCGCACAGGGGTTGGACGGCCGGATCACCGCCCCCTCACCGGTGGGCGGGGTTCCCGGGCAGCACGGTCCGGGAGACGGCCCCGGAGCCGCACAGGAGGCCGTCTGGCTGCGGCCTCCCCGGACGGGATGCGAGGTCGAGCCGACGCTGCCGGCGGCCGGCCTCGGGGGCGAAGGTGCCGCCCCCGGTCTCGTACGGCTCGTGAGCGCGGCGGCCACGGAGTGCCACCGGGCCCGGCTGCTGCGCGCCGGCGCGGCACGCAGGCGTCAGCCGTCGGGAGATCGGCCGGATCAGCCGTTGGCCTTCTCGTACGCCTCGCGGATGTCGGCCGGGACGCGGCCGCGGTCGTTGACGTTGTAGCCGTTCTCCTTGGCCCACGCGCGGATCTTCGCGGTGTCCGGGCTGCCGACGGACGCGGCGCGGACCTTCCCGCGAGCACCCGCGGAGCGGCCACCGGTGCGGCGGCCGGCCTTCACGAAGTCCTCGAGTGCACCGCGCAGCTTGTCCGCGTTGGCGGTGTTGAGGTCGATCTCGTAGGTCTTGCCGTCCAGGGCGAACGTCACGGTCTCGTCCGCCTCGCCGCCGTCGAGGTCATCGACAAGAAGGACCTGAACCTTCTGCGCCACGGGGATTCCTTTCATCAGCGGAAAAGGGATTACGGAGGAATAGCAAACCGCCTTTCCCGGAAAAACACAAACCCCCGGGGAAGGTTCAGCCCGCCTTCCCGGTGGGAACGATGCCTTCCGGGCCCGCACGATAGGGGCGCGATTCGGACATAGGGACCGCGCTTCACAGATGCAGAAGCATCCGGCTGTTGCCAAGGGTGTTCGGCTTCACTCGTTCGAGACCCAGGAACTCGGCAACGCCCTCGTCATAGGAACGCAGCAGCTCGCTGTAGACATCACCGTCCACCGGGGTCTCACCGATCTCGACGAAGCCGTGCTTCGCGAAGAAGTCGACTTCGAAGGTGAGGCAGAAAATGCGCCGCACGCCGAGCCAGCGGGCCGTCCGCAACAGCTTGTCCAGTACCTGGTGCCCGACTCCCGCACCCCGCACGCCCGGGTCGACGGCGAGAGTGCGGACCTCGGCGAGGTCTTCCCACATCACATGCAGTGCACCGCACCCGATGACAGTACCGTCCTCGTCGCGCTCGGCGACCCAGAACTCCTGGATGTCCTCGTAAAGCGTCACCGTGGCTTTGTCGAGGAGGATGCGGTCGCGGGCGTAGGTGTTGATGAGCTCGCGCACCGCGGGCACATCGCTGGTCCGGGCCCGACGGACGGTGACGGCATTTGATAGAGCAGCCTTGACAGATGCAGTGGACACAGCCGGACGCTATCGTCCCGGCGTGCCGGGGGGCTCGCCGGGCCCGTCGAGTTGGACGACCCGGATGGCATCGCGCAGGGCCTCGCGTTGTTCGGCCGACATCATGCCGAAGAAGGCGACGAGAGCGGCTGCCGGGTTGTCGCTGACCGACCAGGCTTCGTTCATCAGTGCGGCCGAGTAGGCCGCCCGGTTCGAGACCGCCTCATATCGATAGGCCCGGCCTTCGGCTTCCCGCCGCAGCCAGCCCTTCTGATACAGGTTGTCCATTACGGTCATCACGGTCGTGTAGGCGATGGTCCGTTCCTGCTGAAGGTCCTCGAGGACTTCCCGAACAGTGACCGGCCGGTTCCACTCCCACACGCGCGTCATCACGGCGTCTTCCAGTTCACCCAGGCGTCGAACCACACGCGAATAATAGTGGGAGATGTCTCGAATGCCGGTTTATCAGGGCAGCAAAAAGGGCGCACGATCCGGAAATTCCGTCCCGGACCGTACGCCCTGCGTGAAGCGGCGGCCTGTGCTCGGCCGGAACCCTCAGGCCCCGGAGCCCTCGGCCGGCTGCCGTGCGGCCTCGGCGCGGGCGAACGCGGCGTCGACGGCGGCGTCCTCCTTGGCCTTGTTCGCACCGCCCTGGCTCCTGACGATCGTCACGATCAGCGCGATGAAAGCCACCGCCATCACCACGGGCGGGACCAGCGCGGCGACATAGTCCATGGCCGTCGGCTCCTTCTGGATGGGTCGGAATGCTGCATTGCTGAGCGACCCGTCCAGATTACGCGCCCCGGCGTGACGGTCGCCGCTAGGGCCCGTCGACAGGCCCTGGGTCCCTCAGGCGGGCCGGGCCCTCAGGCCCGTCGGCGGCGGAGCGGGCTTGCGCCGCGGCGGGAAGACCTCGCCGGGTGTCGGAATCGGGCGGTCGGGGCGCGGTGCGGCAGGCGGTGGCGTCGGCTTCTCCACGGGCCTCTCCGGCGCTGCGGGCCGCGGGCCGGGCTTGGGTGCGTCCGCCTCCTGCGGCGCCGTCCGTCCGCCCGGCAGGGCCAGCAGCCGGGTGCGCCGCGCCACCGGGGCGCCGTCCGTGCGCGAGGCCGGCACGGCCGCCTGCGTCAGGCATTCGCAGCGCTGCAGCAGCGCCGCGCGGCGGCCGGCCTCGGCCCTGCCGGATGCGGCCGTGCAGAGCGTGCGCAGCGCGGCGATGTCCTCGGCGCCGGGCCGGCAGCCCGCCGCCAGGGCGTCCTGGAGGCGCTCCAGATAGCCGGAGGCGGCCCCGGGCAGGGCGGAGCGGTGGCGGGCGAGGTCGGCGAGGAGGAAGGCGCGCAGCCTGCCGCCTTCGAGGACCGCCTCGTCCACGGCTTCGGCGAGCCGGAGGCAGTCCCGCACCTCCTCGGCCCGCGCGGGGCCGGGGTGCCGGAGGACGGAGTGGGGCCGGAGTGCGATGGCGAGGGCACGACGCAGTACGCGCAGCTCGTCCGCGCTGAACGCCATGCCGCCGCGGGATCCATATGGCGTGGGCATACGCCGACTTTAAGTGCTAAACGGACAATTTTGGCCTATTCCGCCATTTCGGCGTGGCATGCGCCGGAACCCGGCCGGAGCCGGGTTCCCCGCAAATGCCTCTGCCGCGAATGCCGCCGAATACCCTCGAATGCCGACGCGGCTCCGGGAACCTTCCCGGAGCGTCCCCGGAGCATCACCGGAAGCGCCCTCGGGAGCATCCCCGGAGCGGATTACGTGCGCGAGACGTTGCGCTCGTAGACCAGCCGCAGGCCGATCAGCGTGAGCCACGGCTCGTGCTCGTCGATCACCGACGCCTCGCCCAGCACCATCGGCGCGAGTCCGCCCGTCGCGATGACCGTCACGTCGTCCGGGTCGTCGGCCAGCTCCCGCGCCATCCGGTTCACGACCCCGTCCACCTGGCCCGTGAAGCCGTAGAGGATGCCCGACTGCATCGCCTCGACGGTGTTCTTGCCGATGACGCTGCGCGGCCGGGCCAGCTCGATCTTGCGCAGCTGGGCGCCCCGGACGCCCAGTGCCTCCACCGAGATCTCGATACCCGGGGCGATCACGCCGCCGACGTACTCCCCGCGCGCACTCACCGCGTCGAACGTGGTGGCCGTGCCGAAGTCGACGACCACGCACGGCCCGCCGTACAGCTCGACGGCGGCGACCGCGTTGATGATGCGGTCGGCGCCGACCTCCTTGGGGTTGTCCATCAGGATCGGCACCCCCGTCTTCACGCCCGGCTCGACGAGGATCGCCGGCACGTCGCCGTAGTAGCGGCGGGTCACCTCGCGCAGCTCGTGCAGGACGGACGGCACGGTCGAGCAGATGGCGATGCCCTCGATGCCCTCGCCCAGCTCGTCACCGAGCAGCGGGTGCCTGCCCATCAACCCCTGGATGAGGACGGCCAGTTCGTCGGCCGTGCGGCGGGCGTCGGTGGAGATGCGCCAGTGCTCCACGATGTCCTCGCCGTCGAACAGGCCGAGGACCGTGTGGGTGTTGCCGACATCGATGGTGAGCAGCATCAGACGGCTTCTTCCCGGAGGTCCAGCCCGATGTCGAGGATCGGGGAGGAGTGGGTGAGCGCCCCGACGGCGAGGAAGTCGACGCCCGCCTCGGCGTACGCGCGGGCGTTGGCGAGCGTGAGGCGCCCGGAGGACTCCAGCAGGGCGCGCCCCGCGACGAGTTCGACGGCCTCGCGCGTCTGCTCCACCGTGAAGTTGTCCAGCAGGATCAGGTCCGCGCCCTCGGCGAGGATCGGCGGGATCTGGTCGATCCGGTCCACCTCGACCTCGATCGCGACGTCCGGGAACTGCTCCCGCACGGCCTTGAACGCCTCGGCGACGCCACCCGCGGCGACGACGTGGTTGTCCTTGATGAGCGCGGCGTCCGACAGCGACATGCGGTGGTTGACACCACCGCCGCACCGCACCGCGTACTTCTCCAGAGCACGCAGGCCGACCGTCGTCTTGCGGGTGTCGCGGACGGCCGCCTTGGTGCCCTGCAGGACGTCCGCCCACGCGCGCGTGGCGGTGGCGATGCCCGACAGACGGCACAGGATGTTGAGCGCGCTGCGCTCACCGGTCAGCAGGTCGCGGGTGTGCGTCCGGACGGTCAGAAGCTTCTGGCCGGCCTCCACCTGGTCGCCGTCCTCGACGTGCCGCTCGACCTCGAACTCCTCGGTGCACACGACGGACAGGATCGCCTCGGCGATGCGCAGCCCGGCGACGGTGCCCGCCTCCCGGGCGGTGAAGTCGGCGGTGGCGACGGCGTCGTGGGGGATGGTGGCGAAGGTGGTGATGTCCTTGCCGCCGTCCAGGTCCTCGTCGATGGCGAGGTGGGCGATGTCCTCGATCTGCAGCGGGTCCAGTCCTGCTGCGACCAGGAGCGCGGAGAGGTCGGGGTCGAGGCCGCACTCCATGGCCTCGGCGTCCGTCTCGCCGCAGGCGCAGCCGGCGCCGCAGCCGGACGCCTCCTCGCCGATCTGGTGCAGCGGAAGTTCCTCGGGGGTGCCGGACATGGTGCTCACGTGCTTCTCCTCGGTGGCAGCGGAGGTTACGGGCGGAAAGGCGGCCGTCCCGGTGGTGGAGACCGCGAGAGTGCGGTCGGGGCCGAGCGTCACCAGCAGGTGGCGGCGCCAGGCGGTGTCGTCGCGGTCGGGCCGGTCCTCGCGCCAGTGGCAGCCGCGGGTCTCCTCGCGGCGGAGCGCGGCGGCGACCAGGACGCGGGCCACGAGCAGGAGGTTGGTGGCTTCCCAGCTCTCGGTGCCGGCGGCTTCCGGCGGGGCGGCGCAGTCGGTGTGGAGGGCTTCCAGCTGCTCCGCCGCCACCCGCAGGCTCTCTGCGGAGCGCAGGACGCCCGCGCCGGCGGTCATGATGCGCTGGACGGCCTGACGCGCCTCGGGGGCGACGAGGCACGACGCCCGGGCCGTCTCGTCCGCCGGCTCCCGGCCCGCCGCCGCGTCGGCGGACGTGCCGATGTCGGAGGCGATCCGCTCGGCGAACACCAGGCCTTCCAGCAGGGAGTTGGACGCCAGCCGGTTCGCGCCGTGCACGCCGGTGCACGCCACCTCGCCGCACGCGTACAGCCCGGGAACCGTCGTCCGGCCGTGCAGATCCGTCCGTACGCCGCCGGAGGCGTAGTGCGCGGCCGGTGCGACCGGAATGGGCTCGGTGACCGGGTCGATGCCGTGCGCCCGGCAGGCCGCCAGGATGGTGGGGAAGCGGTGTTCCCACATCTGCGCGCCGAAGTGCCGGGCGTCGAGGAACATGTGCTCCGCGCCGGTCTCCTGCATGCGCCGCATGATGCCCTTGGCGACGATGTCGCGCGGTGCCAGCTCGGCGAGTTCGTGCTGCCCGACCATGAAGCGGTGGCCGTCGGCGTCGACCAGGTGGGCGCCTTCGCCGCGCACCGCCTCGGAGACGAGCGGCTGCTGTCCCTCGGAGCCGGGACCGAGCCACAGGACGGTCGGATGGAACTGGACGAACTCCAGGTCCGAGATCTCCGCACCGGCGCGCAGGGCGAGCGCCACACCGTCGCCCGTGGAGACGGCCGGGTTGGTGGTCGCGGAGAACACCTGACCCATGCCGCCGGTCGCCAGGACGACCGCTCCGGCCCGTACGGCGCCGACGCCGTCGCGCTGCCCCTCGCCCATCACGTGCAGGGAGACGCCCGCGGCGCGGCCGTCCGCGTCCTTGAGGAGGTCGAGGACCAGTGCGTGCTCGATGGTCTCGATGCCCGCGGCCCGCACGGCCTCGACGAGCGCCCGGGAGATCTCCGCACCGGTGGCGTCGCCGCCGGCGTGGGCGATGCGGCGGCGGTGGTGACCGCCCTCGCGGGTCAGCAGGATCTCGCCGGTGACGTCGTCGGTGTCGAACTGCGCACCGGTGGCGATGAGTCTGCGGACCGCGTCCGGGCCTTCGGTGACGAGCGCGCGCACGGCGTCCTCGTCGCACAGGCCCGCACCGGCGACGAGGGTGTCGTCCAGGTGCTGCCCGGGGGTGTCGCCGTCGCCGAGGGCGGCAGCGATGCCGCCCTGCGCCCAGCGCGTCGAACCGTCGTCCAGGAGGGCCTTGGTGACGACCGTGACCTTCCGCCCGGCCGCTGCGCAGCGCAGCGCGACGGTGAGTCCGGCGACGCCGGAGCCCACCACGACGACGTCGGCGTCGACCGACCAGCCGGGGCGGGAGGCGTGCAGGCGTATACCGCTCATCGGTCCTCTCCGAACGCCCCGAAGACAAGAGGCATGTTGTCGATCAGGCGGGTGGTGCCCACCTTGGCGGCGACGGCGAGAACGGCCTCGCCGGTGAAGTCGTCGGGGACCTCGGTGAAGTCCGCCGGGTCGACGAGTGCGAGGTAGTCGAGGTCGACCGGCGGCGTCAGCTGCGCGGCCGCGTGCAGGACGACGTGTGCGGCGTGCCGGACGGCGCCCGGGCCGAGTTCGACGACGTTGTGGGCGGCGAGCAGGGCGCGCGACAGCTCCAGTGCGGAGGCCCGGTCGGCGTCGGAGAGGTAGCGGTTGCGGCTGGAGAGCGCCAGCCCGTCGTCCTCGCGGACCGTGGGGACGGCCACGATCTCGACGGGGAAGTTCAGATCGCGCACCATGCGGCGGATCAGGGCGAGTTGCTGCGCGTCCTTCTGACCGAACAGGGCGACGTCCGGGAGCGTCAGGTGCAGCAGCTTGGCGACGACGGTGAGCACGCCGTCGAAGTGGCCGGGACGGAAGGCGCCTTCGAGCCGCTCGCCCATCGGGCCCGCCGTGATACGGACCTGGGGCTCGCCGCCGGGGTAGACCTCGTCGGCCGCGGGGGCGAACACGACGTCCGCGCCTGCCTTTTCGGCGACGGCGAGGTCGGCGTCGAGGGTGCGCGGGTAGCGCTCGAGGTCCTCGCCGGCGCCGAACTGCAGCGGGTTGACGAAGACCGTGACGACCACCTGGCCGTCCGCGCCGACCAGTTCGCGGGCGGTGCGGATCAGGGTCGCGTGCCCCTCGTGCAGGGCGCCCATGGTCATCACGACGGCGCGGCGGCCGTTGCGCGGCGGCCCGTGGAGCTCCGCTGCCGTGCGGGCGAGTCGGGGGGTGGTCACTTGTTGCCTCCGTCCGCGAGGACGCCGAGCAGGTCCTCCGCCAGTTCCGGCTTGAGCAGGCCGTGCGCGAGGGCGCGGTCCGCGGTGGTGCGGGCCATCGCCAGGTATCCGGCGACGGCCTGGGGCGCGTGGGCGCGCAGCTCCGCGATGTGGGCGGCCACCGTGCCCGCGTCGCCGCGGGCGACGGGCCCGGTGAGGGCGGCGTCGCCGCTGCGCAGGGCGTTGTCGAGGGCGGCGCCGAGGAGCGGGCCGAGCATCCGGTCGGGGTGCTCCACGCCGGCCGTGCGCAGCAGCTCCATGGCCTGGGCGACGAGGGTGACGAGGTGGTTGGCGCCGAGGGCGAGGGCCGCGTGGTAGAGCGGGCGCGCCGTCTCCTCGATCCACTCGGGCTCGCCGCCCATCTCGATGACCAGCGCCTCGGCGGCCAGCCGCAGTTCCTCGGGTGCCGTGACACCGAAGGAGCATCCGGCCAGCCGCTGGACGTCGACCGGGGTGCCGGTGAAGGTCATCGCGGGGTGCAGGGCCAGCGGCAGGGCGCCGGCCCGCCGGGCGGGGTCGAGGACGGCGGTGCCGTGCCGCCCCGAGGTGTGCACGAGGAGCTGCCCCGGACGGACCGCGCCGGTCTCGGCGAGGCCTGCGACGAGGCCGGGCAGGGCGTCGTCGGGGACGGTGAGCAGCACGAGCTCGGCGTGCGCCAGCACCTCGGCGGGCTCCATCACGGGGACGCCGGGGAGCATGGTCTCCGCGCGTCGCCGGGAGGCGTCGGAGACACCGGACACGGCGACCGGGCGGTGGCCGGCGAGCCGGAGCGAGGCGGCCAGTGCGGGGCCGACCCGTCCTGCGCCGACGACGCCGACGGTGAGCCGGGCGGGGCGGTCCTGGGGGCTGGGGTGCTCCGAGGAGAGATGTGCGTTCACGCGGCAGGATGCCTTCCGTTCCAGTCCGCGGGGGTACCGGACGATTCCTTTGTCATGCTACGCGAGCCCCTCCGCACCCCTCCGGTCCGACCGTACGACTGTCCGATGAATGGGGCTGCCCTGTGGACAACTCCGGCCGGGCCCCGGGCCGGTGCGCGATGATCGGCCCATGACGGACAACGGGGAACACACAGGGGTGGACCGCGCCCGCAGGCTGGCGGCGCTGCACGGCGCGGAGCGGATGCTCTCGGCGAGCCCGTTCAAGGAGCGGCTCGGCGAGCGCCTCACGCGGCTGGCGGCGGAGGCGGCGGACGCCTACGACCTGGCCCGATGGCCGGACGTCTACGGGGACGGGGTGGTCGCCGAGCTGGAGCGGCGGGTCGCGGAGCTGCTGGGCGCGGAAGCGGCCGCGTTCTTCCCCACGGGGACGATGGCCCAGCAGGTGGCCCTGCGCTGCTGGGCGGGGCGCACGGGCGGCAATGCGGTGGCCATGCATCCCCTGTCCCATCTGGAGATGCATGAGCGGAGAGCGTATGCGCAGCTCAGCGGGTTGCGCGCGGTGCACACGACGCAGGAGCCCCGGCCGCCCACGGCGGCGGAGGTGCGCGAGCTGGAGGAGCCCTTCGGGACGCTCGCGCTGGAGCTGCCGCTGCGCGATCCCGGTTTTCTGCTGCCGACGTGGGAGGAGCTCTGCGAGGTCGTGGAGGCGGCCCGCGAGCGGGACGCGGTGGTCCACTTCGACGGGGCGCGACTGTGGGAGTGCACGGAGCACTTCGGGGTCGGGCTGCCGGAGCTGGCGGGCCTGGCCGACTCGGTGTATGTGTCCTTCTACAAGTCGCTCGGAGGCATATCGGGGGCCGCGCTCGCGGGTCCGGCGTCGCTGATCGAGGAAGCCGCCGCCTGGCGGCACCGGTACGGCGGGCAGCTGTTCCAGCAGTGGCCCGCGGCGCTCGCCGCGCTGGCCGGACTGGACCGCGAGCTGCCGCGGCTGCCGTCGTACGTGGCGCATGCGAAGGTCGTGGCCCGGGCCCTGGAGGAGGCCTTCCGCGCCGCCGGGGTGCCCTGGTTCCGGGTGCATCCGGAGGTGCCGCACACCCACCAGTTCCAGGTGTGGCTGCCGTATCCGGCCGGGTTGCTGGAGGAGGCCGGGGTGCGGTTCGCGGAGGAGACCGGCACCTGGGTGTTCAACCGCTGGTCCGCGGCACCGGTGCCCGGCATGTCGTTCACCGAGGTCACGGTCGGTGCGTCAGCACTGGGCTGGACGCCCGCAGACGTCCGGGACGCGGTCGGAGCCGTGCTGGAGCGGGCGGCTGGCCTGCGCGGCTGACGGGCGGCCGACGGGAGCGGTGGCAGTGTCGGAGCGCCGGCCCGGCCGCAGCAGACCGAGGAGGGCGGACCACCGCGCGCTGCGGGCGGCGGCGCGCTCGTCGACGACGGCCCGGAAGCGCCACCAGGTGCGGATCTCGCGGAGGGCCTGCGCCTCGCCGGTGCCGGGGGCGGGCGGGGCGGGCTGCTGGTGGCGGGCGGCGCGGTGGAGGTCGAGCATGTGCTGCTGGATCGCGTTCATGCACTCCACCGTGCGGTGCCCGGGAATCTGCCGCACCTGGATTGACAAGGACCGTCAATCGACGGCCCGACCTGCGGAAAGAGAGGCACGATGAGCGCATGAGCGTGACGATCGACATCGCCGGGCTGCCGCCCGAGCGCTTGGTGTTCAGCCCGTCGCCGCTGGCCGAGCTGTGCACCGCGCTGCATGCCCTGGCCGAGCCCGGGCACCACCCCGGGCTGCACGGCTGGACGACCGCGACGAACGCCTCCCTCAAGCCGGACCTCGCGGACCGGTTGTGCGAGGCGGAGTTCCTGTGGAACTCGACCTTCTCGGACATCTCCATGCCGTTCGCAGCGCTTCCCGGCACGCACGGCAGGCCGGGCGCCACCCTCGCCGAGGACCTGGACATCCTGGACCGGCTCGACGACGACGTGTACGTCAACGCCGCCCTGGAGATCTCCTGCTCCCACCGGTACGCCCAGGGCGGCCCGTCGCCGCTCTCCGACGCAGGGGCCCGCGCAGAAGCCCTGGAGCGGGCCACGGCGCGGGGCCCCCGGCAACTCGCGTTCGCCCAACGGCTGCTGGAGGACCCGCCCACGGTACGAGCCTGGATCCGCCGCCTGTTCGAGGACTGCGCGGAGGCGTTCTTCGACGCCGTCTGGCAGCGGGTGCGGGTCCAACTGGCCGCCGACGCCCGGCACAAGGCGGAGGTGCTGCGTCACAGGGGCCTGGCCGAGGCACTGGCCGAGGTCTCGGCAGCGGCGACTCTGGACGCCGACGGGAGCCGGATAAGCGTCGACAAGATCAGCACCGGCCGCACCACGGCACTCGACCCGGCCGTCGGCCCGGGCGTCACGTTCGTCCCGTCCTCCTTCGGCTGGCCCCACCTGTGGGTGCTGCACGCGCCCGGCTGGCGCCCGGTGATCCACTATCCGGTGGCCGCACCCGAGCTGCCCGGCCCCGCCGCACTGGACCTGCTCAAACTGCGCCTGGAGGCCCTGGCGAACCCGATGCGGATGCGGATGTGCCGCTACCTGGCCCGTGGCGCCTACACCACGAGCGAGCTGGCGGCCGCGAACGGCATCACCGCGCCGGAGGTCTCGCGGCACGTGGCCGTGCTGAAGAAGGCCGGGCTGATCACCACCCGGCGCCGCGGCCGCTATGTGCTGCACCAGCTGGACCTGACCGTGGTGGCCCGGCTGGGCAGCGACTTCCTGGAGGGGGTGCTGCGCTGACCGCTACTGCAGCCCGCCGCCCCCGGCCCGTACGAGACCGCTCTCGTAGGCCATCACCACGACCTGTACCCGGTCCCGCAGCCCCAGCTTGGTGAGGATGCGGCCCACGTGGGTCTTCACGGTGGCCTCGGACAGCACCAGCCGCGCCGCGATCTCGCCGTTGGAGAGCCCCTGGGCCACCAGCAGCATCACCTCGCGCTCGCGGTCGGTCAGCCGGCCGAACTCGGCACTGGTCGGCTCGTTGGCGGTGCTCGGCAGCATGGGCGTGAAGCGGTCCAGCAGCCGGCGGGTGGTGCTCGGGGCGACCACGGCGTCGCCGCTGTGCACGGATCGGATGGCGCCCAGCAGTTCGCCCGGCGGCACGTCCTTGAGCATGAAGCCGCTCGCGCCGGCCTTGAGGGCGGAGAAGGCGTATTCGTCGAGATCGAAGGTGGTGAGGATGAGCACCTTGGGCGGGTTCTCCTGGGCGCAGATGCGGCGGGTCGCCTCGACCCCGTCCAGCCGCGGCATCCGGACGTCCATCAGGACGACGTCCACGGCCGTGCCGGCCAGCGCCTCGAGCGCCTCCACGCCGTCCCCGGCCTCGGCGACGACCTCCATGTCGGGCTGGGCCGCCAGCACCATGCGGAAGCCGGTGCGCAGCAGCACCTGGTCGTCGACGAGCATCACGCGGATCGACATGCGGGATTCCTTTTCTCTGCCGTTCGGTTCGGTTGCCGTTCGGTTCGGTTGGGTTCACATCGGCGGGGCCGCGGGGGCCTCAGCGGCCGCCGGGTTTGATCGGCAGCAGGACGCTGATCCGGAAGCCGCCGCCGGGCCGCGGCCCCGCGTCCAGGGTGCCGCCGACCATGCCGACCCGCTCGCGCATGCCGATCAGGCCGTGCCCCATGCCGTCCGCGCCCCCGGATTCGTAGAGCTCGTGCTGTGCGCCCCGGCCGTCGTCCTCGACGAGCAGGCCCAGCCCGTCGTCGAAGTAGGTCAGCTGCACGCTGGCCCCGACGTCCGGTCCGCCGTGCTTGCGGGTGTTGGTGAGTGCTTCCTGCACGATCCGGTAGGCCGTCAGTTCCACGCCGCTGGGCAGCGGACGCGGCGCGCCCTCGACCTTGAACTCCACCGGCAGCCCGGCGCCCCGCACCTGTTCGACCAGGTCGCCGATCTGCTCGACATCGGGCTGCGGAACGTACTCGCCGCCCTCCCCCGAGCCCTCCTCGGTGCGCAGCACGCCCAGCAGCCGGCGCATCTCCGTCAGCGCCTGGCGTCCGGTACCGGAGATCGTCTCCAGCGCCTGCTTGGCCTGTTCGGGCGAGGAGTCCAGGACGTAGGCGGCGCCGTCCGCCTGCACCACCATCACGGACACGTTGTGCGCGACGACGTCGTGCAGTTCGCGGGCGATGCGGGCGCGCTCGGCGGTCACGGCCATCCGCGACTGCTGCTCGCGCTCCTTCTCCAGCCGCTCGGCACGTTCCTCCAGCTGGGCCCAGTAGGCGCGCCGGGTCCGCATGGAGTCGCCCAGCACCCAGGCCAGCAGGAAGGGCACGGTGACGAAGACCGTCCCTATCACCTGGGCGGGCACCGACTGGTGCGGCTCCGGCCAGCGCAGGGTGGCGATCGAGGGCGCCAGCAGGCCCGCGATCAGGGCGAACCGGGAAGCCCAGCGGGTGCCGCCGGACGCCACGGTGTAGACGATCACGAGCATCGCGAAGTCGGCGACGTCCGCCGAGGCGCCCGTGACCACCTGGCCCACGCCGACCGCGGCTGCCAGCAGCAGCATCTTCTCCGGCGCCCGCCGCCGCAGGGCGATCACCGTGCACAGCGCGAACGCCGCGACGATCTTGGCGGCAGTCGGCCCCTTGCTGCTCCCGTCCGCGATGGACAGGGCGCTCAGCATCAGCAGCAGGAGAGCCCAGAAGCTGTCCACTCCCGTGGGGTGTCTGCGGAGGAAGTCGTAGAGGCGCTGCACGTCACCCAGCGTAGGCACGTCGCGTACGTGCCGGGGTCAACCGGACGATCGATCCGTCGACTCCTCCTCTACTCCCCAAGGTGGAGGCACCGGGACCGCCGTGCGCGCATACGGTGTGCCTATGGGAAGCGAGAGGACCAGGCCGGACCCGTCGTGGCGGCCATGGCGGGAGGCGGCGGAGGCCGCGCTGTACGGCCCCGGCGGCTTCTACCGCCGCCCCGAGGGACCGGCCGGTCACTTCCGCACCTCGGTGCACGCCTCCCCGCTCTTCACGGGAGCGGTCGTGGAGCTGCTGCGCCGCGTCGACGCCGCGCTCGGGCACCCGGCGGAGCTGGCGTTCACCGACATGGGCGCCGGGCGCGGGGAACTCGTCTCGGGCGTGCTCGACCGGTGCCCGCCCGAACTGGCCGCCCGGCTGCGCCCGTACGCCGTGGAGCTCGCGGACCGGCCCCCCGGCATCGACGCGCGCATCACCTGGTTGGACGAGCCCCCGCAGGGAACGGAGGGCCTGCTGTTCGCCAACGAGTGGCTCGACAACGTGCCGCTCGACGTCGCCGAGGCGGACGGCGAGGGCACGGCCCGTCGGGTCCTGGTCCGGCCCGACGGCGAGGAGCTGCTGGGCGACCCGGTCTCCGGGGAGGACGCCGCCTGGCTGGAGCGCTGGTGGCCGCTGGAGGGCGCACCGCCCGGCAGCCGGGCCGAGATCGGCCGCCCCCGCGACGCCGCCTGGGCCCGGGCCGTGGGCGGGCTGCGGGCAGGGCTGGCCGTCGCCGTGGACTACGCCCACGAGCGCGCCGCCCGGCCGCCGTTCGGCACCTTGGCCGGCTTCCGCGAGGGCCGCGAGGTGCGGCCGGTGCCCGACGGCTCGTGCGACATCACCGCGCACGTCGCACTGGACGCCTGCGCGGGCCCGGGTGCTTCGGTGCTCAGTCAGCGCGAGGCCCTGCGGCTGCTCGGCGTCGACGGCAGCCGTCCGCCGCTCACGCTCGCCTCCTCCGACCCGGCCGCCTACGTGCGGGCGCTCGGCGCGGCCGGCGAGGCGACGGAGCTGACCTCCCCCGGCGGCCTCGGCAGCTTCGGCTGGCTGCTCCAGCCGGTGGGCCCGGCCTGCGCGGACGTGCTGGACGCGGGTGCCGGGGACAGCTGAGAAACTGTCCCCATGACGGAGACGACAGTCGGCATCGGCGGCGCGGCGGAGAGCACCGACATGGTGCTCAACATCGGCCCTCAGCACCCGTCCACCCACGGCGTGCTGCGGCTGCGCCTCGTCCTCGACGGGGAGCGGGTCCGCAGCGCGGAGCCGGTCATCGGCTATATGCACCGGGGTGCGGAGAAGCTGTTCGAGGCCCGCGACTACCGGCAGATCATCATGCTCGCCAACCGCCACGACTGGCTGTCGGCCTTCTCCAACGAGCTCGGCGTGGTGCTGGCCGTGGAGCGGATGCTGGGCATGGAGGTGCCCGAGCGCGCCGTGTGGCTGCGCACGCTGCTGGCCGAGCTCAACCGGGTGCTCAACCACCTGATGTTCCTGGGCTCGTATCCGCTGGAGCTCGGCGGCATCACCCCCGTCTTCCACGCCTTCCGCGAGCGCGAGGAGCTCCAGACGGTGATGGAGGAGGTCTCCGGCGGCCGGATGCACTACATGTTCAACCGCGTCGGCGGCCTCAAGGAGGACCTGCCCGCGGGCTGGCTCGGCCGGGCCCGGCACGCGGTGGCCGAGGTCCGCTCCCGGATGGACGTCTACGACCGGCTGGTCCTCGGCAACGAGATCTTCCGCGGCCGGACGCGCGGCGTGGGCGTCCTCGCGCCGGAGGCGGTGCACGCCTACGGGGTCAGCGGGCCCATCGCCCGTGCCTCCGGCGTCGACTTCGACCTGCGCCGCGACGAGCCGTATCTGGCCTATGCCGAACTGGCGGATGTGCTGAAGGTCGTCACCCGGGAGGAGGGCGACTGCCTGGCCCGCTTCGAGTGCCTGCTGGAGCAGACGCACAACTCCCTGGAGCTGGCCGAGGCCTGCCTGGAGCGGCTGGCGGAGCTGCCGCCCGGTCCGGTCAACCAGCGGCTGCCCAAGGTGCTCAAGGCGCCCGAGGGCGCGACCTACGCCTGGACGGAGAACCCGCTCGGCCTGAACGGCTACTACCTGGTCTCCAAGGGTGAGAAGACCCCGTACCGGCTGAAGCTCCGCTCGGCGTCGTTCAACAACATCCAGGCGCTGATCGAGCTGCTTCCGGGGACCCTGGTCGCGGACATGGTCGCGATCCTGGGCTCGATGTTCTTCGTCGTGGGCGACATCGACAAGTAGGGCCCCGGTCCGGGGCCCTGAGCCCTCCGCCCGGACTGCTACGAGATCGCGCTGCGCAGCTCGGCGACGTCGATCTGCTCGGTCTCGTCGTGCGCGGTCAGGTCGATGACCTTGCCGTCCACGTCGGCCCCGGCCCCGGCCTCCGCCTCGGCGAGCGCCTCCTCGCCGACGACGTCCGCCAGATCCTGTTCCTCCACGGGCTTCGAGGAGCCGGCCGGGCCGACGCGGCCGGTGCCGAAGAAGTCGAAGCCGCCCCGGGCGCGGGAGGCGGGCCGCTGCGCGGGGGCCTGCGGGACGAGCGCCGCAGAGGGCGCGGCCACCGGCTTCGCACCGCCCTGGGACAGGGCCTTGGTCCCGGCCTCGGGCTCGGGCTTCGCCTCGGCCTCGGGCTTGGCCTCAGGCTCGGCCTCGGCCTCGGACGCCGCGTCGGCCTTCGGCATCGCCTCGGGCTTCCGCGCCTCGGACTTCGGCGCGGGCCCGGACTCGGGCCCCGGCTCGGTCCCCGGCTCCGTGCCGCGGGCAGCGGCCTCCCGCTGGCGTGCCGCGTTGCGCTCCAGGTCGCGGAGGGCGTCGGCGGCCTTGCGGAAGGCCTCCGCGCCGGGCTGCGGCTCCCCGTCCGCCGGGCGGTCCGCGGCCGCGGACTCCAGTTCCTTCGCCGTCTTCGTCTGGGCGAGCAGGCGCCGCCCCTCCAGGGCGCTCGCCCGCCCGGTCTCGGCGGTGGCGTAGCGGCGCAGCAGGTCGGCGTGCTCGGTACGGAGCCGGGCGAGCTCGGCACGCTTGGCGCGGAGCTTGGCCTCGACGCGGGCCTTGGCCAGGCCCGCTTCCTCCAGGTCCGTCTCCAGCTCGGCGATGCGCTCGTCGGTCTTCCACTCGTCGCGCGCCCGGGCGGCGGTGAGCTGGGCGACGCGCTTGCCCGCGGAACGGTCCCAACGGCGCATCAGCACGGCGCCGACGACCGCCGCGGCGGACGCCGCGACGGCCAGGCTGCGGATGAGGAGCGTCTCCTCCACCAACCAGGCACCGGCGGCGCAGGCGACCGATGTCGCGGCGACCGTCGATGCGGGAAGAAGCCGGTGCAGGGGTGCGGAATGGCGGTGGCGTCCTCGTGGCATGGCCTGAAACTTACCGTGCGTCGCCACAGGAGTGTGACCCGACCACCAAACTCTTCCCTTGATCTTACTTCTCCCCTACTCCGTCACTTGGCCACCAGGCCCTTGTCCTTGAGGTACTTCGCAGCGACTTCCGCGGGCTTGAGCCGCTCGGCGTCGACCTTCTTGTCGAGTTCGGTCAGATCGGCCGTGGTCAGCACCCTGGTGAGCTTGGTCAGCGCTTCCTCGATCTTCTGCGAACCCGCCTTCCGGTTATTCACCACCGGCAGGACGTTGTCGGAGTTCTGGAGCTTCTTGTCGTCCGCGAGCAGCACCAGGCCGAACTGTTCGAGCGTGGCGTCCGTGGTCGTGGTCAGCAGCAGCTGGTCCTTGCCGTCCCTGACCGCCTGCTTGGCCTGGGTGCTGCCGACCTCCAGCGGGTCGATGCCGGTGACCTTGATCCCATAGGTCTTCTCCAGGCCCGGCCGGCAGAAGGGCCGCTGGGAGCATTCGTCACCGGCCGCGATGTGTACCGCCTCCCCCGACTTTCCAAGATCGGAAAGCGTCTTGAGGTGGTGCTTTTCCGCGAACTCGGCCGTGACGGCGAAGGCGTTCTGATCGACCGCCCGGCCCGGGTCGAGCACCTTGAGACCGCGCGGTTCGGCAAGTTTCCGCAGGGCCTTCACCGTCGCATCGGCATCGGGGGAGGCGACCGCGGGGGCGTCCTTGCCGTTCTGCTTCTTGTTCAGGAATTCCGTGAGCGTCGCCGCATACTCCGGGACCACATCGATCTGCCCCTTCTCCAGCGCCGGTTCATACAGCTCACGCGCATCGACGGTCTTGATCGAAGTCGAATATCCGGCGTCCTTCAGCAGCCCCGCGTATATCTCCGCGAGCACCTTGGACTCGGTGAACGACGCCGATCCGATCACCAGCGAGCCCGCACCCCCGCCGGAGCCGCCGCCCTCGCCGGACTTCTCCAGGCTGTTGCCGCCGCACGCGGCGAGCCCGGCCGTCAGGGCCACGGCGCATATCGCCGCCGGCAGGGCGCGGGCGGTCCGCGCCCTGCGCGGGGTCCTGGTCATGCGTACTCCATTCCGTCGGGGCGGCCGCGGCGCCGGCGCAGCGGGTCCAGCCCTCGCTGCGCGAGGACGAAGGCGCCCTCGACCAGCAGGGCCAGCACGGCCACGAGCAGGGCGCCCGCCACCACCTGTGCAGTGTCTGTGAGCCGGAAACCGGCGGTGATGATGCGCCCGAGGCCGCCGCCCCCGGGCAGCGCGGCCAGTGTCGTCGTGGCCACGACCTGGACGGCTGCGGAACGGATGCCGGTGACGATGAACGGGAAGGCCAGCGGCAGTTCGACCCGGGCCACTATCTGACGCCCCGTCATACCCATGCCGCGGGCGGCCTCCACCACGCCGCGGTCGACTTCGCGCATGCCCACATAGGCGTTGGTGAGCAACGGCGGTATCGCGAAGAGGACCAGCGCGATGACGGTGGGCCAGGACCCGTGCGTACCCAGCGGGCTGAGCAGCAACAGCACCAGCACCGCGAACGTCGGCACCGCGCGCCCCGCGTTGGAGATGTTCACCGCCAACGCCCCGCCGCGGCCGAGGTGGCCGAGCAGCACGGCCACCGGCAGCGCGACCGCACACGAGATCAACAGGCAGGCGACGGTGAGGAAGAGGTGCTGGCCGAGCCGGTGCCACACGCCCTCCGCGCCCGTCCAGTGGGAGCCGGTGGACAGCCAGGTCCAGGTCCGGGAGACGACGTCCATCAGGCCGCCACCGCCTCGGTGCCGGCGGGCCGTCCTGCACGGCGGCCCGCACTCCTGCGCGTGCGCGTCCACGGCGTCAACAGCCGCTGTATCAGGAGCAACAGGACATCCGCCCCGACGGCGAGTACCACGCACAGCACCGAGGCCGTGAGCACCTGTGCCTTGAAATAGCTGCGCATGCCTTCGTAGATGAGATTCCCCAGGCCGCCGTAACCGATGATCGCGCCCACCGTGGTGAGCGAGACGGTGGAGACCGTGGCGATCCGCAGACCGGCCATCAACGCGGGCAGGGCCAGCGGGAGTTCGACGCCGAACAGCAGCCGGACCGGCCCGTAGCCCATGCCGCGCGCCGCCTCGCGGGCCTCCTCCGGGACGGCGGCGAGGCCGGCCAGGATGTTGCGCACGAGGATCGTCAGCGAATACAGCACCAGGCCCGTCACCACGACGGCCGCCGACAGCCCGAACACCGGCACCAGCAGCGAGAACATCGCCAGCGACGGCACCGTGTAGAGCACCGTGGTCAGCCCGAGGACCGGGCCCGCCACACTGCGCCATCTGCGCGCCAGCAGGGCCAGCGGAAGGGCGACCAGCAGCCCCAGCACGACCGATGCCACCGTGATGCCGATGTGCTGCAGCACGGCATCCGTGAGCTCCTGCCCCCGCGTCCGCACGTACTCACCGCAGATCCAGTCGTTGCTGATCAAGCAGTTCCCGTTCGCCGCCATGCGTGCGCCCACCTCCCCCTCGGCATTCACCGTCGGTCACTGGCGACCCTAACCCCAGGCACCGACAATCGCCTCCGGCGAGGCCTCCTGCCATCCGGCAGCAACATTGTTCGACCACAATGGGGTGTCATGATCCGCTTCGAGCACGTGACCAAACGCTTCGCCGACGGCACGACCGCCGTGGACGACTTGTCCTTCGAGGTGGCGGAGGGCGAGCTCGTCACGCTCGTCGGGCCGTCGGGGTGCGGCAAGACCACCACGATGAAGATGGTCAACCGGCTGATCGAGCCCACCAGCGGCCGCATCCTGGTGAACGGCGAGGACATCGCGGCCGTCGACCCCGTCGAGCTGCGCCGCCGCATCGGCTACGTCATCCAGCAGGTGGGCCTCTTCCCGCACAAGACGGTGCTGGAGAACACGGCCACCGTGCCGCATCTGCTGGGCTGGCAGCGCAGGAAGGCCCGCGACCGCGCGGCGGAGCTGCTCGACCTGGTCGGCCTCGACCCGGCCGTCTACGGCGACCGCTATCCCGACCAGCTCTCCGGCGGCCAGCGCCAGCGCGTCGGAGTGGCCCGGGCCCTGGCGGCGGACCCGCCCGTCCTCCTGATGGACGAGCCCTTCGGCGCCGTCGACCCCGTGGTGCGCGAACGGCTGCAGAACGAATTCCTGCGGCTGCAGTCGCAGGTGCGCAAGACGGTGCTCTTCGTCACCCACGACATCGAGGAGGCCGTCCGGCTGGGCGACCGCATCGCGGTGTACGGGAACGGGCGCATCGAACAGTTCGACGCACCGGCCGCGGTGCTGGGCACGCCGGCCACGCCGTACGTGGCCGACTTCGTCGGCGCGGACCGCGGGCTCAAGCGGCTCTCCGTCACCGTGATCGAGCCGGGCGACCTGGAGCAGCCGCCCGTGGTGCACCTGGACGACCGGCTCCCCGAGGCCGCGGAACGGCTCGCGCGCGAGGGCGCGCGGTGGGCGGTGGTCCTGGACGACGCGGACCACCTGCACGGATGGGTGGACGCGGCGGCGCTGCGCGCCGGGAGCGCCGGGGGCGGGGCGGTGCGGGACCATGCGCGGCGCATGGACGCGTGGCTGCCGGTGGGGGCCTCGCTCAAGCAGGCGTTCAGCACGATGCTGCAGCACGACGCCGGGTGGATCGCCGTGCTGGGCGGGGACGCCGACGATCACTTCCTGGGGGTGCTCACGCCGGCCGGGCTGCACGAGGCGCTGCGGCGGTCGATCGGGGCCGATGCGGTGGGCGCTGCGCGCAGCGAGGTGGAGGTTGCCACCGTTTCGGGGTCGTAGGTTCGTCGGCCGGGTGCGGGCCGGCTGTGGCTGATCGCGCAGTTCCCCGCGCCCCTTTCAGGGGCGCGCTACGCCTGGGTCGCGCCCCCGTTGCCGCCTTCGTCCTCGTCCTCCGGGAGTTTGCAGACACGTTCCATGAAGAACGCCGCCGCTATCACGCACGCGCCCGCCAGGACCGAGGCTCCGGCGTAGATCGCCTGGTCGCGGCGGGCCGGGGCCTGGACGCCGTCGATGAGGAGGAAGGCGCCCACACCGCCGTACATGCCGGCCACCAGGGCCGCGACCAGGGCGCTCGCCTGGCCGAAGACGACCGCGCGGGCGGCCACCAGCGGGTCGACGCCCTTGGCGCCGGGGCGCCGCTCGCGCTGCGCCCGCAACCGGGCGCGCAGCGAGAGGGCCGTCGCCGCGAGGGTCACGGCGATGACCGCGAGGACGATCGGGGCCGCCACCGGCACGCTCGGCAGCGTGCCGAAGGCGTCCCACAGCCGGGCGCCGCCCCAGGAGACCACCCCGGCCACGACGAACAGGCCGGCCAGCACCCCGATCCGCAGCTGCTTCACCTGTTCGTCGCCCCTCGTCGTCCTTCGTTCTCATGCATGGGATGAACCACCCCGCCCAACGGTCAGTCGGGCAGTCGGAGTTCCAGGTCGGCCCGCGGCTCGACGCCCTCGCGGCCGAGCGCGTCCAGCAGTTCGGCCACCCGGCCACGGCCCGGGACAACAGCTTCCGGATCCACGTCGTACCACGGCGCCAGCACGAAGGCACGTTCGTGCGCGCGCGGATGGGGCAGTGTCAGCCGGGGGTCGTCGGAGACGACGTCCTGGTAGGTGACGATGTCGACGTCGATCGTGCGCGGGCCCCAGCGCTCGTCGCGCACGCGCTCGAAGGCCTCCTCGATGGCGTGGCCGCGCTCCAGCAGGGAATCCGGCGGGAGCGTCGTCTTCACCAGGACGACCGCGTTGTAGTAGGACGGCTGCGAGCCCGGGGTCACGCCCCAGGGCTCCGTCTCGTAGACCGGGGACACCGCCTTCACCCGCAGGCCCGGGGTGTCCTCCAGGGCGTCCACCGCGCCCTGCAGGGTCTCCAGGCGGTTGCCCAGATTGCTGCCGAGGGAGATCACGGCCCACTTGGGGTTGCTCAACGTGACATCGGCGGCGTCCACCTGCTCCACCACGGAGGCGGGCACCGGCTGCACGGTCGGGTCGCTGCTGCTCATACTCGGCTCCGGGTGATCGTGACCGTCACATCGTCGAAGGGCACGGTGATCGGGGCATCGGGCTTGTGCACGACGACCTCCACCTCCCGCACCGGTTCGTGCTTGAGGCACTGCTGGGCGATCCGCTCGGCGAGCGTCTCGATGAGGTCGACCGGCTCTCCCTCGACGATCGCGGCGACCTCCTCCGCCACGATGCCGTAGTGGACCGTCTTCGTGAGGTCGTCGGAGGCCGCGGCGGGCCGGGTGTCCAGGCTCAGCACCAGGTCCACGATGAAGGTCTGGCCCTCCTCGCGTTCACGGGGGAAGACCCCGTGGTGGCCGCGAGCCTTCAAGCCGCGCAGCGCGACACGATCCACACGAATCACTCCTGCTGGTCGTCGGGACGGGGTGCGTCCCATCCCCTCGGGCCGGGTCGCCCACTTCGAATCTACCTGCGAGCACCGACAGCGCTCGCCCACGGGGGCTATGGACAAGGAGTGCGCGCGGTGCTAGCCGACTCCCGCCGCGCTTACCCGGAGGCCCCGTGATCCACCCTTACCCGGCCCCCATACAGCTCGAACGAGTGATCACATATCCCTCACACTGACGCCCCGAACATGCCTCGAACATGCCCCGGACGCCCCCCGGGCCGTTCCGCGTCAGGCTGCCGACGGCCCCGGGCCCTCGCCCTCCTCCGGCTCCTCCTCGTCCTCGCTCGCCAGGACCGGCGAGCCGTGGTGGGACCAGATCCGCCACCCGTCGCCGCTGCGCCGGAACACATTGGTCGCCACGACCAGCTGGCCCACCAACGGCCCCAGCTCGCCCTCCGACTCGGCCGGGCCGCCGCTGAGGATGTTCTCGGTGCACGTCACCAGCGCCGTGTCGCCGGCCACCGCCACCTCGACATCCGTCAGGAAGAACTGGATGTACTCGGTGCTCGCCATGATCAGCGCGAAAGACCGGAGCACCTCGCTTCGTCCGCGCAGCACCGGCCAGCCCGGGTGCACGCACGACACCTCGACATCCGGGTCGTCCAGCCACATCCGGTCCATGGCCGTCGTGTCGCCGCGCTCCACCGCCTCGTAGAGCGCGGTGTTGGCCCGCTCGACCTGCTCGCTGTCCGTCGGGACCGAGGTCACGCGGCTCCCTCCACGGCCCGTACCACCCGCACGGCGTCCGCGCTGGCCCCGGCCTCGTGCACCCGGACCGCCCAGGCGCCCTCGCGGGCCGCGAGGGCCGAGACCGCGGCGGTCGCGGCGTCCCGCTCCCGGGCGGGCGGCGGATCGCCCGTCTCCCCGGCCAGCACCCGGCCCAGGAAGCGCTTGCGGGACGCGGCCACCAGCATCGGCAGGCCCAGCTCCGCGCGGAGCCGGCCCAGGTGGGCGACGAGCGCCAGGTCGTGCTCGGCGTTCTTGGCGAAGCCCAGCCCGGGGTCCACCACGATCCGGTCCGGCTCGATGCCGCCCGCGACCACCGCGTCCACCCGCTGCCGCAGCTCGGCGAGCACCTCGCCGACCACGTCCCCGTAGACCGCCCGGCAGTTCATGTCCTCGCTGAAGCCCCGCCAGTGCATCACCACGAAGGGCACCCCGGCCGTCGCCACCACCGGCACCATCGCCGGGTCGGCGAGCCCGCCGCTCACGTCGTTGACCAGCACCGCACCGGCCTCGACCGCCGCCTCCGCGACGCTCGCGCGCATGGTGTCCACCGACACCACCACGCCCTCCCCGGCCAGCTCGCGGACCACCGGGACCACCCGGCGCAGCTCCTCCGCCTCGTCGACCCGCACCGCGCCCGGCCGGGTCGACTCGCCGCCCACGTCCACCAGATCGGCGCCGCCCGCCACCAGGTCGAAGCCGCGCTTGACGGCCGCCGCCGGGTCGAACCAGCGCCCGCCGTCCGAGAACGAGTCGGGCGTGACGTTGACCACGCCCATCACCGCACAACGGTCCCACTCGGGCAGTCCGACCGGCCTGCTGCGGCCGTGCAACGTACTCATGCACCCAGCCTAGGGCGTGCCCGGCGGGTCGGTACGGGCCCGGGCCGGACATGCGGAGAGGGCGCCTCCCCCGCTGCCGGGGAAGGCGCCCTCGTCCTGCGTCGTGCGCACGGCCGTCACGCCGCGCGGGTGACCTCCGCCGGGTCGCCGACGTGCGTCTCCAGACCGGACGGCTTCGGCGCGGCCGGGCGGCGGCGCAGCAGCCTCGGCAGCTCCAGGAAGCCCTCGGCCTGCATCATCGCGAAGCCGATGCGGGGCAGGTCGCGGCTGTTGGGGAAGACGATGAAGCGCGGCTCCCAGCGGGGGCGGAACTTCTCGTTGAACTTGTACAGCGACTCGATCTGGAACCAGCGCGAGAGGAACAGCAGCACCGCGCGCTGGATGCGCACGACCGGGCCGGCGCCCAGCTTGCCGCCGCGCTCCAGAGCGGAGCGGAAGAACGCGAAGTTCAGCGACATGCGCTTGATGCCCAGCTCGGGCGCGGCCTGCAGGAACGCCACGATCAGCAGCTCGTTCATGCCCGGGTCCGCGCTGCGGTCACGGCGCATGAGCTCCAGCGAGGAGCCGTCCTTGCCCCACGGCACGTAGTGCTGCATGGCCTTGAGGTCGCCGAAGGGGGCCTCCTCGCCCTCCTCCGGGTCCCGGTGGGCGGTGGCGATGATGGCGTCCAGGTCCTTCGGGTCACCGATCCGGCCCAGCGCCATGGAGAAGCCGCGCTCCTCCTCGGTGTCGCGCCAGGCGTTGGCGGCCTTCTGGACGGTCTCCAGCTCCTCGGCGGAGAGATCGCCGACGCGGCGCACCTTGGTGGTGTAGCCGTTGCGCTCGATGCGCTTGACCATCTGGCGGACGTTGCGCATGGAGCGGCCGCTCAGGCTGAAGTCGGCCACGTCGACGATGGCCTCGTCGCCCATCTCCAGGGCGTCCAGGCCGGTCTCGCGGGTCCAGACCTCGCCGCCGGTCTCGCTGCAGCCGTTGACGGCCGGGGTCCAGGAGTGCTTCTTGGCCAGCTCCATGAACTGCTCGATCGCGCCGGGCCAGGCCTCGACGTCGCCGATGGGGTCGCCGCTGGCGAGCATCACACCGGAGACGACGCGGTAGGAGACGGCGGCCTTGCCGCTCGGGGAGAAGACGACGCTCTTGTCACGGCGCAGCGCGAAGTGGCCGAGCGAGTCGCGGGCGCCGTGCTTGTCCAGCAGCTCGCGCAGCTTGTCCTCGTCGGCGTCGGTCAGCACGGCCGCCGGGTACTCGGGACGGAAGGCCAGGTAGGCGGTGGTGGCGACGGTCACCAGGCCGAGGGCGCCGAGGGAGTAGCCGACGGTGTAGTCGACGTGGTCGGTGTAGCGGATCGAGCCCTCGAAGCCGAAGAGACCCCAGACGACGTGCTCGATCTGCTCCAGAACCGAGGGGTCGCCGACCATCTGGTCCGGGTGCGCGCCGACGATGATCCAGCCGAGGACGAAGCTGACGCCGCCCATGAGGATCAGGTTGGCCACCCACTTCCAGCGGCTGCGCGGGTCCGGCAGCGCTGCGAAGGACTTCTTGTGGCGCAGCAGGTAGATGAACAGCAGAATGGAGAGGACGGCGCCCGGACGGTTGTGGCGGTAGATCAGCTGTGCGGCCGCACCCAGCGGCAGCAGCAGTACGGCCGCCTGCCAGGCACGCTTCTTGGCGCGCTTGAGGCCGTGGGCGAGCATCAACAGCAGAATGCCCACGATGATCGAGCCGGCCGCGGCCAGCTGGGTCACCGTGCCGGGCAGCACCTCGGCAAAGGTGTGCGCCCTGCTCAGACGGAAACGCGGGACGACGCCGGACGCGATGTTCAGCAGGCCGACGAGTGCCGCGACGGTGCCCACGACGGCGGGCACCTTCTCCGGCCTAGGCCCCTTGGCGATACGCGCAAGCCCCGACAGCCACTTGGGTCCCTGAGGAACCTCGTCGGACTTTTTGCCATCTACCCTGACAGACATCTCTTCCCGTCGTCCATGTCGAGTGGGCCTGCGCCATGTGGAGGCTGTGCCCGGACAATGTGCGCCCTGTAGGACGACGGTTTCGGGGCTGAGGTTCCGCCGGGGGCCAAGCCCGGAAAGAAGTAACCATTCCGCGACCCGGGACCGGGTCGCTCGGCAGAAAACGGCAGAAAGCACCTCATGGGTCTCACCAGCATGGCGGTTCTGCTGCTCGCCATCGTGGCAGCAGTACTGCTCTTCGCTCTGACCATCTGGCTCTGGCCCCGCCTGGGCCGGAAGAGCGTCGGAGGCGTCCTGGGCCGGGTCGGCATGTTGCTCGCCACCCAGCTGACCATGTTCGCCGCCATCGGGCTGTGGGCGAACCAGTCGTTCGGCTTCTTCGCCTCCTGGGCCGACCTCTTCGGCCTGGAGAAGGGCGAGGGCGTGGTCGTGGACCACAGCGCCGGCCATACGCCGGTCCAGGTCGTCGGCGTCGCGCAGATCAAGGGCCACGGCACCGTGCCGCGCATCGCGGGCAAGGTCGAGAAGGTCAACATCCGCGGCACCGAGTCCAAGATCAGCAGCCCGGCCTATGTCTACCTGCCGCCGGAGTACTTCCAGCCCCAGTACGCGCACCGGACCTTTCCCGCCTCGGTCGTGCTGACCGGCTTCCCGGGCACCGCGGAGGCGCTCTACAAGGGCCTGCACTACCCGCAGACCGCGCAGAAGCTGGCCAAAGAGAAGAAGATGCAGCCCACCATCCTGGTGATGATGCGGCCGACCGTCGCCCCGCCCCGGGACACGGAGTGCATCGACATACCCAACGGCCCCCAGACCGAGACCTTCTTCACCAAGGACCTGCGCAAGGCGCTGGCCCAGCAGTACCGGATCGGCGACAAGGCCGCCAACTGGGGCATGATCGGCGACTCGACCGGCGGCTACTGCGCGCTGAAGTTCGCCATGCGCCACCCCGACTCCTACGGTGCCGCGGCCGCGCTGTCCGGCTACTACAAGGCCCTCCAGGACCCGACCACCGGTGACCTCTTCGGCGGCAGCAAGAAGCTGGAGAAGGAGAACGACCTGTTCTGGCGGCTGAAGAACGAGCCGCTGCCGCCCGTCTCGCTGCTGGTGACCAGCAGCAAGCAGGGCGAGCACAACTACGAGGACACGATGAAGTTCATCAGCCTGGCGGCCAAGAAGCCGACCCGGGTCTCCTCGATGATCCTTCCCAGCGGCGGCCACAACTTCAACACGTGGCGCCGGGAAATTCCCGGGACGCTGCAGTGGATGGGCAGCCGGCTTTCCGCCTAGCGGCGACCGCAGGTGCGGCGCCCCTCACGGGGCGCCCCCTCAGCGGGCCGGCGACATGATGAGGCTCATCGCCTCGGCGCGCGTCGCGGGGTCGCGCAGCTGGCCCCGGACCGCCGACGTGAGCGTCTTGGCCCCGGGCTTCCGGATGCCCCGCATCGACATGCACATGTGCTCGCACTCGACCACGACGACGACACCGCGCGGTTCGAGGATCTCCATCAGCGAGTCGGCGATCTGCGTCGTCAGCCGCTCCTGCACCTGGGGCCGGCGGGCGTAGACGTCCACCAGCCTGGCCAGCTTCGACAGGCCCGTGATCTTGCCGCTCGACGCCGGGATGTACCCGACGTGCGCCACTCCGTGGAACGGCACCAGGTGGTGCTCGCAGGTGCTGTAGACCTCGATGTCGCGGACCAGCACCAGCTCGTCGTGGCCCAGGTCGAAGGTCGTGGTCAGCACGTCCTGCGGCTCCTGCCACAGCCCGGCGAATATCTCCTTGTACGCGCGTGCCACCCGGGCCGGGGTCTCGCGCAGCCCCTCGCGGTCCGGATCCTCCCCGACCGCGATCAGCAGTTCTCGGACGGCGTTCTCGGCCCGCTTCTCGTCGAATCCGCCGACGGAGTGCTCGGCGTCCAGCGTCACCGGGTCGGTCATGGAGTTGCCTCGTTCTCTCGGTTCTCTACTGCGCGACGACGTGTGCACGCGTGCGGATCGGGAGAAAAGCGCGATGCCGCGCCCCCAAGGCTAAAACCTGGGTGACGCGGCATCCATTCCGGGCCCCGGGGGGGGCCGGGCGGATCAGCCCTCGGTGCCGGGGCCGTCCTGCGGGAGCTCGACCTTCTCCATGGTCACTCCGCCGTTGCTCGGCGCGAGCTCCTTCGGGGAGAGCACCGGCGGGCGGGTGGACGGGGTCCGGCGGGAGGAGCCGGTCCAGGCCGGGCGGGCCGGGCGCTTGACCACGTGCTTGAAGATCTCGGCGATCTCCTCCTTGTTCAGCGTCTCCTTCTCCAGGAGGGCCAGAACCAGGTTGTCGAGCACGTCGCGGTTCTCGACGAGGATCTCCCAGGCCTCGTTGTGCGCGGTCTCGATCAGCTTCTTGACCTCTTCGTCGACCAGCGCCGCGACCTCTTCCGAGTAGTCGCGCTGGTGCGACATCTCACGGCCCAGGAAGGGCTCGGAGTTGTCGGAGCCGAACTTGATCGCGCCGAGGCGCTCGGTCATGCCGTACTGGGTGACCATCGCGCGGGCCGTGGCCGTGGCCTTCTCGATGTCGTTGGCCGCACCCGTGGTCGGGTCGTGGAAGACCAGTTCCTCGGCCGCGCGGCCGCCCAGCATGTAGGCCAGCTGGTCGAGCATCTCGTTGCGCGTGGTCGAGTACTTGTCCTCGTCCGGCAGGACCATGGTGTAGCCCAGCGCACGGCCGCGGGACAGGATGGTGATCTTGTGCACCGGGTCGGAGTTCGGGGAGGCCGCCGCGACCAGGGCGTGACCGCCCTCGTGGTACGCGGTGATCTTCTTCTCCTTGTCCGACATGATCCGGGTCCGCTTCTGCGGGCCGGCCACGACGCGGTCGATCGCCTCGTCCAGCATGTGGTTGTCGATCAGCTTCCGGTCGCTGCGGGCCGTCAGCAGGGCGGCCTCGTTCAGCACGTTCGACAGATCGGCACCGGTGAAGCCGGGGGTACGGCGGGCGACGGCCGCGAGGTCGACGTCCGGGGCGACCGGCTTGCCCTTCTGGTGGACCTTGAGGATCTCCAGACGGCCCTGCATGTCCGGGCGGTCGACGGCGATCTGCCGGTCGAAGCGGCCCGGGCGCAGCAGCGCCGGGTCGAGGATGTCGGGCCGGTTGGTGGCCGCGATCAGGATGACGCCGCCCTTGACGTCGAAGCCGTCCATCTCGACGAGCAGCTGGTTCAGCGTCTGCTCGCGCTCGTCGTGACCGCCGCCGAGGCCCGCGCCGCGGTGCCGGCCGACGGCGTCGATCTCGTCGACGAAGACGATGGCCGGGGCGTTGGCCTTGGCCTGCTCGAACAGGTCACGGACCCGGGAGGCACCCACACCGACGAACATCTCGACGAAGTCGGAGCCGGAGATCGAGTAGAACGGCACGCCCGCCTCGCCGGCGACGGCGCGCGCGAGCAGCGTCTTGCCCGTACCGGGCGGGCCGTAGAGCAGCACACCCTTGGGGATCTTGGCGCCGACGGCCTGGAACTTCGCAGGCTCCTGCAGGAACTCCTTGATCTCGTGGAGCTCCTCGACGGCCTCGTCCGCACCCGCCACGTCGGCGAAGGTGGTCTTCGGGGTGTCCTTGGTGATCAGCTTGGCCTTGGACTTCCCGAAGTTCATCACCCGGGAGCCGCCGCCCTGCATCTGATTCATCAGGAACAGGAACACCACGACGATCAGGACGAAGGGCAGCAGCGAGAGCAGCACACCGATGAACGGGTTCTGCTTCGACGTCGAGACGTTGTACCCGTCGGGCAGCGTCTTCGGGTCGTCGTCATCGGCCTTGGCCTGCAGATCCTTGGAGATCTCGACGCCCTGGTCGCCGATGTAGTTCGCCTGGATCTTGCCGGAGCCCTTGACCTTCACACCGTCTTTGAGCTCGACCTTGATCTTGTTCTCGTCGCCCGTCGTCAGCTCGGCCGACTTCACCTGGTTCTTGTCGATCGCATGGATGACTTGACTGGTGTCCACCGACTTGTAGCCGCCGGACGAGCCGACGACCTGCATCAACACGACCACGGCGAGGACGGCCAGCACGATCCACATGACCGGCCCACGGAAGTAGCGCTTCACGTCCATCCATACGGGGCGCGTGCGCCCCGTCCCTCCTGCCACAGTGAGGCACGGTCATCCCGGTGCGGGATGCCAGTGCGTGCGGTGTCCTGTCGACCTTGAAAGCTTGAAAAGAAAAGACTTACCTTCGGACGGTACCCCAGCATTGTCACCCGATGCCGCCGCAGACGGTCAACAAAGCCGTCCTGCCCTGCTCCAACGGCGGGAACCCGGCAAGGGTTCCCGCAGGCCGTAGGGCCCGGTGCCGCCGGGGCCGTCCGCGTTCAGCCGCCGTAGACGTGCGGCGCGAGCGTGCCCACGAAGGGCAGGTTGCGGTACTTCTCCGCGAAGTCGAGACCATAACCGACGACGAACTCGTTCGGAATGTCGAAGCCGACCCACTTGACGTCGATGGCCACCTTGGCGGCCTCCGGCTTGCGCAGCAGGGTGACGACGTTGAGCGAGGCGGGCTCGCGGGAACCCAGGTTCGACAGCAGCCACGACAGGGTCAGGCCGGAGTCGATGATGTCCTCGACGATCAGGACGTGCTTGCCCTTGATGTCGGTGTCGAGGTCCTTGAGGATGCGCACCACACCGGAGGACTGGGTGCCCGCGCCATAGGAGGACACGGCCATCCAGTCCATGGTGACGGGGTTGGACAGGGCACGCGCCAGGTCCGCCATCACCATCACGGCGCCCTTGAGGACACCGACGATGAGCAGGTCCTTGCCCGCGTACTCCACGTCGATCTTCGCGGCCAGCTCGGCCAGCTTCGCGTCGATCTCTTCCTTGGTGATGAGCACCGACTTCAGGTCGGTGCCCATGTCCTTTTCGTCCACCCGCGCCACTCTCGCTTGGTTAAGGCTCATCTGGCTTCCGGAAGGCCGGCTCCGAGACTCGCTCGGCACCGTTCGGATCAGCCCTGCCGAAGCACCAGTCTGCCACCCTGCCTGCGAACCGCGACGCGCCCGGGCAAGTTGATCGCTCCCTGGCCGCGCCAGCCGGTGATCAGCCGGTCGACTTCCTCGATGTGCCGGGCGAAGAGCGAACCGGCCGGGGAGCCCGCCTCGATGACCGCGCGGCGGATGACCCGGCGGCGGACGGCGGGGGGCAGGGCGAAGAGCTTGGCGACCTCCAGGCCGCCGGAGTCGTCCCGCACGGAGGGCTCCACGGCGGCGGCCCAGGAGTCGAGGGCGTCGGCGTCGTCCCGGGAGAGCTGGGCGGTACGGGCGAGGGCCTCGACGACGCCCTTGCCCAGGGCCTTCTCCAGGACGGGCAGGGCCTCGTGGCGGACCCGGGAGCGGGTGTAGGCGGGGTCGGCGTTGTGCGGGTCGTCCCAGACGGGCAGCGACTGGACCAGGCACGCCTTGCGGGCCGTCTGACGGTCCAGGCCGAGGAAGGGCCGGCGGTAGCGGCCGCCGACGCCGGAGGCGGTGGCCATGCCGGACAGGGAGCGGATGCCGGATCCGCGGGCCAGCCCCAGCAGCACCGTCTCCGCCTGGTCGTCGCGGGTGTGGCCGAGGAGGACGGCGGCGGCGCCGAGGCGGTCGGCGACGGCGTCGAGGGCGGTGTAGCGCGCGTCACGGGCGGCGGCCTCGGGACCGCCGTCCCGGCCGACCGTCACCGCCACGGTCTCCACGGGGTCCAGGCCGAAGGCGGCGAGCCGGATCGCGACCTCCGAGGCCCGGAGGTCGGAACCCTCCTGCAGACCGTGGTCGACGGTCACGCCGCCGGCCCGGATGCCGAGCCGGGGGGCTTCGAAGGCGAGGGCGGAGGCGAGCGCCATGGAGTCGGCGCCGCCGGAGCAGGCGACCAGCACGAGCGGCGGCCGGTCACCGGCGGCGGAGGGGACGGCGGCGGGCGGCGCCAGGGTGAGCACGTCGTGGAGTACGCGGCGAACCGCCAGGCGTATCGCCGCGACCGCGGGGTGTGGACCCATGTCCGTGTGTCCAATCATTCCATTGGAGGGGGGGTGCGGGAGCCGCACGTCTGCAGTACTGGCCCCCGGTTCCGTCACGCTGTGTGCGTCGATGGTGACAGAGATGAGCCTTTACCCGAGCATCGCACGCCCACCCTTGGCACACGGTCCCTCGGACGGGTGATTACGGGAGCGTTCATCCGTCACGGGGCGCGATCGGCTCATCCCTCGGGTTGCCGGTGCACCCGCGCGACCCAGTCCGCCGGTTTGGCGATCTCGGCCTTGGTGGGCAGCGTGTTCGGGGACGTCCACACCCGGTTGAAGCCGTCCATGCCGACCTCGTCCACGACGGCCCGGACGAAACGCTCACCATCACGGTACTGCCGCAGCTTGGCGTCCAGGCCCAGCAGCTTGCGCAGGGCGGCGTCCAGGCGGCCGGCACCGGTGGCCCGGCGCTTCTGGAACTTCTCGCGGATCTCGACGACGGACGGTACGACGCGTGGCCCGACCCCGTCCATCACATAATCGGCGTGCCCCTCCAGCAGCGACATCACCGCCGTCAGACGGCCCAGGATCTCCCGCTGCGCGGGCGTCTGGACCAGCTCCACGATGCTGCGGCCCACGCGGGCCTCCCCGTCCTCCTCCGGCGGCCTGCCGCCCGCCAGCGACTGCACCGCCTCGCGGATCCGCTCCAGCAGTGTGACCGGGTCCACCTCCGTCTCGCCGAGGAACGCCTGGATCTCGCCCTCGATGTGGTCGCGCAGCCAGGGCACCGCCGTGAACTGGGTGCGGTGCGTCTCCTCGTGCAGGCACACCCACAGCCGGAAGTCGTGCGGGTCCACCTCCAGCTCGCGCTCGACCTGGACGATGTTGGGGGCCACCAGCAGCAGCCGGCCGCCGGCCGCCGCGGAGCCCGGCATGTCCCGGGAGGCCGGGGCGAACGTCTCGTACTGGCCCAGCACCCGCGAGGCCAGGAACGACAGCAGCATGCCGAGCTCCACGCCCGTCACCTTGCCGCCGACCGCGCCCAGGACGGCGCCGCCGGGCAGGTTGCCGCGGCGGTCCTGCATCTTGTCCAGCAGGGGGCCCAGGACCGCGCGGAAACCCGCCACGTTGGCCCGGACCCAGCCGGCCCGGTCCACGACCAGGACCGGGGTGTCGGCGCCCTCCCCCGCCGACGTCATCCGCGTGAACTCCCGGACGTGCCGCTCCGAGGCCTTCGCGTGCCGCCGCAGCTCCGCCACGACCTCGCGCGCCTCGTCCCGGCTGACCTCGGGCCCCGGCTTCGCCAGGCGCGTCGCGGTGGCCACCGCGAGCTTCCAGTCGACCATCTCCGCATCACCGATGCTCGTCATGGCTTTCACGGTACGTGCTGCGCGCGGCTCGGGGTGAGGGGTTGCCGCGCCCCTGCGGGGCCGGGCCGCCCTCAGCCCGCGCAGCCGCACCCCGTCAAGGTGGACGCCAGATGGTCCAGGGCGCGCTGGGCCGCGTCCGGGTCCGAGGTGCCGCCCGCCATGAAGGTGAACGCCAGCAGCCGGCCGTCCGCGTCGACGACCGTGCCCGCCAGGGTGTTCACGCCCGTCAGCGTGCCCGTCTTGGCCCGGACCACGCCCTTTCCGTCGCCGGAGGCGTACCGGTCGCGGAGGGTGCCCGTGAAGCCGGCCACGGGGAGGCCGGTGAGGACCGGTCGGAGTTCCGGGTGGGCGGGGTCCGCGGCGCCGGCGAGGATCCGGGAGAGGAGGGCCGCCGGGACCTGGTCCGTGCGGTCCAGGCCGCTGCCGTCCGCGATCCGGGCCCGGCCGGCAGGCAGGCCCAGCTTCCCCAGCCGGTCGGTGACCGCCTTCGCCGCGCCCTCGAAGCTCGCCGGCTGCCCGGAGGCCAGGGCGGTCTGCCGGGCGAGCGCCTCGGCGATGTCGTTGTCGCTGTTGGTCAGCGCCCGTTCGACCAGCGCCGACAGCGGTGCCGAGGAGACGGCCGCGATGCGCTGCGCGGATGCCTCCGCGCGGGCCTCCGCCGGGTCGCTGTCGACCTCGACGCCCCGCTCGTGCAGCAGCTCCGCGAACTTGCGGGCCGCATCGCCCGCCGGGTCCGCCGAGCGCTCCGCAGGGCCCTTGTCCGAGCCGTCCAGGCGGCCCTCGTCCACCATCAGGGCGGTGACGGGAGCGATGTTGTCGTTGGGCCCGATCGGGTGCAGTACGGGCCCGGAGTAGCGCGAGGTGTCGTACGCCAGCTTCGTACGGCTCGTTCCCCGCGCCCTGAGCGCCTTCGCCGTCGCGTCCGCCAGGTCGCGCAGGCTCGCGAACCGCGGTCCCTCGCCCTGCGCGGGGAGCGCCGTCAGCGTCGGGTCGCCGCCGCCCACGAGGACGATGCCGCCGGAACCCGACGCCACCACCGTGGTCTCGATGCGGTGGTCCGGGCCGAGTGCGGAGAGCGCGGCCGCCGCCGTGGCGAGCTTGATCGTGGAGGCGGGGGTGTACGCGGCGTCCTGCCCGGTGCCGTAGAGCTCGTCGCCGGTCTGCACGTCGATGACGGACGCCGCGTGGGCCGACCCGAGCGCGGGGTCCTGGAGCAGCGGTTCCAGGGCCGCGGCGAGCGCCTGCCGGGCGGGCGGCCGGCCCGCGCCGAGCGCCGCCAGCACGGGCGGCGCGGCCGAGAAACCGGAGGCCGGGCTTCCGGCGGCGTGACGCTCGCCACCCGCCCGTACGGCGGCAGCCGCCCGCTCCCGTTCGGCCTTACGCTGGCCCGAGTCCCAGGGACCGGCGGCCGCCACGGCGCCGGTCGCGACCACGAGACCCGCCACGGCGGACGCCGCGACGAACCGGACGGTACGGCGCTGCGCCCGGGGGATGTTCCGCCACCGCCCGGCTTGCCGCCGCAGCACCTCGGGCACCATGGACCAGCCCCTTTCGCCACCACACCACTGCGTGGGGGACACTTAATCACCGCATCACCAGACGTATGTGTTGATCATGAAGGAGCCACCCGTGGAGTTCGACGTCACCATCGAGATCCCGAAGGGTTCGCGGAACAAGTACGAGGTGGACCACGAGACCGGTCGCATCCGTCTGGACCGCCGACTCTTCACCTCGACCAGCTACCCGGCCGACTACGGTTTCGTCGAGAACACCCTCGGCGAGGACGGCGACCCGCTGGACGCCATGGTCATCCTCGACGAGCCGACGTTCCCCGGATGCCTCATCAAGTGCCGCGCCATCGGCATGTTCCGCATGACGGACGAGGCCGGCGGCGACGACAAGCTGCTGTGCGTCCCGGCGAACGACCCGCGCGTGGAGCACCTGCGCGACATCCACCACGTGTCGGAGTTCGACCGCCTGGAGATCCAGCACTTCTTCGAGGTCTACAAGGACCTCGAGCCGGGCAAGTCGGTCGAGGGTGCCGACTGGGTCGGCCGCGCCGAGGCCGAGGCCGAGATCGAGGCCTCCTACAAGCGCCTCGAGGCCGCGGGCGGCGCCCACCACTGATCCTGCGGATGGCTCGGCGGTGCGGTGCGGGGTGACCCCGGGACCGCACCGCCGTCAGTTGCGCCCCGAAGGGGCGCTGGGGGTACCCCCAGCGGTAGCTGGGGGAGGAACTGCGCGAGCAACCACCGACGGCTTGCAGCCGACGTACCACCCCAGGGTCCGGGGCGCAGCCCCCTGGGGGCACCTCCCAGCGTTAGCTGGGGGACTCGACTGCGGGCGCGTCGTGGCTGATCGCGCAGTTCCCCGCGCAGGGGTACCCCTAGAACCCCCGCGTCCGCTTGGCGGCACGCCGACCCGCTCCGGCCCCCGGGATGCGGATGAAGAGGCGGGCCATCTCCGAGCCCAGGTTCACCCCGATCGCGATGGCCAGCGCCAGCGCCGCCGCCTTGGTGAGGCCCGCGATGCCCGTGTTCAGGTCGTTCTTGGCGAAGTTGAGCAGTGCGAAGTACACCGCGCTGCCCGGCAGCAGCGGTCCGATCGCCGCCGTGATGTACGGCAGCGCGGACGCGTACCGGTACCGGGCCATCAGCTGGCCGAAGAGGCCGACCAGTCCGGCCGCCACGGCCGTGGCCGGCACCGTGTCGAGCCGTACGGTGTCCGCCAGCGCCCCGTAGACGACCCATGCGACCCCGCCGTTGAGGGTCGCGTACAGCACGGTGGAACGTTCCTGCTGGAGCAGCAGCGCGAAGGCGAAGCACAGCAGCATGGCCGCGATCGTCTGGACGACCGGCCGTACCTGGCGCTCCAGCGCCGCCTCCGGGTTGAGCGTGGCGCCGCCGATGTGCACGCCCCCGTAGAGCACCATCAGCACGCCGCAGACGATGCCCGCGATGAGGTAGCCGACCTCCAGCAGCCGGGCGGCGGCGGTGATGTAGAAGCCCGTCAGGCCGTCCTGTACGCCCGCCACCAGGGCCCGCCCGGGGATCAGGGCGAAGAGTCCGCCGGTGATCACGGCGGAGGCCTGGACGTGGACGTACGCGTGCGCGGCGCTGAGCGCGACGCCCATCGCGGCGGGCGCCATCGCCGCGGCGACGAACTGGTAGAACTCCGGCAGCCCGCGCCCCGCCGCCAGCCAGGCGAGCCGGTCGCCGAGCATGGCCCCGGCCATCGCCGCGAGGAAGACGACCACACCCCCGCCCACGAGCATGCTCGCCGCCCCGGCGAGCAGCCCCGCGGCGGCGGTCAGCGCCCAGGACGGGTACGGGTGGCGGTTGCGGCGTATCTCGGCGAGGCGCCCGTACGCCTCCTCCAGGGTCAGGCCCGGGCCCGCCGAGGTGATGTCGTGGACGAGCCGGTAGACGGCGGACAGCCGGGTGTAGTCGGTGCCGCGGCGGCGCACGGTGCGGCCGGCGGTCACCGGGTCGTCGACGAGGGACGGCTGGTAGCTGACGGACAGCTGGGTGAAGGTGACGGTCGGCTCGCAGCGGCCGAGCCCGTAGGCGTGCGCGACGCCGTACATCGCGGCCTCCACGTCCTCCGCGCCCTCGCCGCCCGCGAGCAGCAGCTCGCCGATGCGCAGCGTCAGGTCGAGGACGCGGGGGACCGCCGGCCCGGTCTCGTCCTCGGCCTTCTCGACGCGTTCCGGGACCGGCCGTTCCGCCAGCGGCATGCGCAGCATGGTGCGCATCCGGTCCTGCCAGGGCTCCTCCTTGGTGAGGCTGACCCTGGGTATGCCGTAGGGCGGCGTGAAGGCCGGGTACGGGGACGGGGACGTGGCGCCCGCGGGCAGGGTGAAGGCCGAGCCGCCCTCCGGGCGGCTCCCGGAGTCGGGGGCGACGCCCTGCGGGAGGGCGAACTCGGAGGTCGGGTGCTCGTCCTCCGGTGGCGTCGGCAGCGGCACGCCCAGGGGCGGTGTGAAGGCGCTGTGCGCCTCGTCGGATTGCGGTTTGCGGTCCTCTCCCGACGCTCCGTCCGGGTCGCCGCCCCGCTGCCGATCCACCACCGCGCGCTCCTCGTCGTGCCCCTCGGAGTCTCCTGCCCCAGTGCCACGATGCACGATGGTCCGGACGGCCGCTCAACGGGGGGCCGTCTATCCGGAATACGGGGCTCAGCGGCGCGCGTGCCGCCCGCGCTGCACCGGCACCGGGCGCTCCACGCCCTCCCCCGCCTTCTTCGCCTTCGAACGGGCCCGCAGGAACTCGATCGCGATCGGCACCACCGAGATCAGCACGATGGCGACCAGCATCATCTCGATGTTCTTGCGGACGAACTCGACCTGCCCGAGCACGGCGCCCAGCAGCGTCACACCGACGCCCCAGAGCGTGCCGCCGATGATGTTGAAGGTGATGAACGAGCGGTAGTTCATCCTGCTCACGCCGGCGATGATCGGCGTGAAGGTCCGGATGACGGGCACGAAGCGGGCCAGTACGAGCGACTTCGGCCCGTACTTCTCGAAGAATTCGTGCGCCTTCTGGACGTTCTCCTGCTTGAAGATCTTCGAGTCGGGGCGCCGGAAGAGCGCCGGGCCGACCTTGCGGCCGAAGAGGTAGCCCGCCTGGTCGCCGAGGATCGCGGCGAGCGCGACGAGCAGGCAGACCACCCACAGCGGGTACTGGTTCAGCTTGCCCGTGGTGACCAGCAGGCCCGTGGTGAACAGGAGCGAGTCTCCCGGCAGGAAGAAGCCGATGAGCAGGCCCGACTCGGCGAAGACAATGGCCAGGACTCCGAGCAGGCCGAACTGGCCGATCAGGTAGTCCGAGTCCAGCCACTGGGGGCCGAGCGCGAGGGTGGTCGGGGTCACGGGTGACAGGCTCCTGGGTCGAGGGCACAGGCTCGTGCGAGGCCCGGGCACAGGCGGGGGGAGGCGGTGCGGCCACCAAGTATGCAACGGCCCCGTGAACCGCCCGGTTCCGGAGGGCGACCGGGACCGCACCCCCCGTGCCCGGCAACCCTCCGACCTCGGGATGCGTCTCGGTGGTCGACCGGCAAAACTGCACAGACGGAGGTGGGATGCGATGAGCATCAATGAGTTCGGCGGCGGTCAGCAGGAGCAGTCGGATGTGCTCGTGGTGACGACGAACGACGTGCCCGGCTACCGGGTGGAACGGGTCATCGGCGAGGTCTTCGGCCTCACCGTGCGCTCCCGGAACGTCGGCAGCCAGATCGGCGCGGGCCTGAAGTCCCTGATCGGCGGCGAGCTCAAGGGCCTGACCAAGACCCTGGTCGAGACCCGCAACCAGGCCATGGAGCGCCTCGTCGAGCAGGCCCGGGCGCGCGGCGCCAACGCCATCCTGGCGTTCCGCTTCGACGTGACGGAGGCCGCGGACCTCGGCACGGAGGTCTGCGCGTACGGCACGGCCGTGGTGATCGCCCCGCAGCAGTGACCTGCCGGTGAGGGGGCGGTGCGGGGCCTGTCCCCCGCACCGCCCCCTGCTGTGTCAGGAGAAGGCTGTGTCAGGAGAAGGGGACGGCGTCCTTCGCGTCGATGTGCCAGTCGGTCACGACCGGCCTGTCGACGAGGATCGTGCCGACCTTCAGGCTCACCGGGTCCGGGTCCTCGTTGCCCACGGCCACGATGATGCTGTCGAGCTCCTTGCCGTGCTTGGTGTTGGCGGTCTTCGGGTTCACACCCGCGTACACGGTGATGTCCCCCTTCAGCGTCACCGCATCGCCCGCGACCTGCTCTGCCGGGCCCGCCGTGGTCCCGTCCGAGCCGAAGGCGACCGTCGGGAGACCGGCGGGCAGCGTGCAGGTGATGCCCCGGTGGGCCTTGGCGCTGATGAGGATGTAGCCGCCGGCCTGGTCCTCCGAGCGGGTGCTCCAGGTGATGTCCTTCGCACGGCAGACCTTGCCGGGGTGGCCGCTCTTGTCACGATCACCAACCGGTGTGCCGGTGCGCACCTTGTCGTGCCCGGCCGAGGGCTGCGCGGTGCGCGTGCCGCCGCCGTGGGCCGAGGGAGCGGCGGGGGCGGCGGGAGAGGCCGAGGCGGACCCGACCGCGGACGGAGCCGGAGCCGCACCCCCCGCGGCGGAGGCGCCGCCGGCGCAAGCGGCCAGCGACAGCGCCCCGGCGAGCGTGGTGGCGGCGATGGCGGCGGTACGGATGCGGTGCTTGCGCATGGTGATTCGGTTCTCCCGGGAGACGGTACGAGCCGGCCGACCGGCCGGCTGCCCACCACCGTGCGAGCCACGGCCCCGGTCCGGCAACGCTCTGCCGGGAGCACGGGACGAAGGGACAAAAAAGCGCCTCTGACCTGCGGAAACACAACCCCCTGGAACGCTGCTCCGGGACTCACTCCCCCGCCATCACGTACTCCCCCGCCTCCAGCCGCGCGATCAGACCCCGTGTCCAGCGCTCGCCGCTCTCCGCCTGGTGCTCCCACATGCCGCCGATCTCGGCGATGTGGCCCCAGTCCGCGCCCTCGGGCGGGGTCCAGCGGGCGCGGATGTCGGCGCGCCAGGCCTCCAGGGCGGAGACGCGCTGCCGGAGCAGGGAGACGGCCTCGGCGCGCGGGAGGTCGGTGAGGAAGCCGATGCCTGCGGTGAGGACGTCCAGTTGGGGGGCCGCCGAGGTCAGTGCGGCGCGGAGGAGGGCGAGGAACTCCGTCTCGCCCGCCTGCGTCAGTTCGTACTCCGTGCGGGGCGGGCCGCCCGCCTCGCTGGGGGCGGTCTCGTGACCGACCATCAGGCCCTGGCGGGCCATGGACTTCAGGGCGTGGTAGATCGAGCCGGGCTTGGCGTTGGACCACTCGTGGGCGCCCCACGTCTCCAGGTCCGCGCGGACCTGGTAGCCGTGGGCGCGTCCGTGCCGGCGCACTGCGCCCAGGACCAGGAGGCGGATCGCCGACATCGGGTGCGGTCTCCTTGCTGAGGGGAACGGGTGGGCCCGGCCCACCCTTTCACCTCGGGTCGCCTCAGGCCGTCGCGCGTTCCTGGTCCACCAGCTCGAACGCGGTCTTGCCGTCCAGCGATTCGCGGATGACGTCCGCGTGGCCCGCGTGCCGGGCCATCTCCTCGATCAGGTGCAGCAGCAGCCACCGCATCGACACCCGGGTCTGCGGCGGGAACCACGGCCGCTCCGGCAGCGGGAACGTCTGCTCCAGGCCGGGCAGCCCGCGGATGTACTCCTCCACCTCGGCCTGCACCTTCTCCCAGTGCGCGAGCCTTCCGGCCACCGTCTCGCCCTCCACCAGGCGGAAGCTGTCCGGCCAGCTGGACTCGTCGCGCTGGACCTCCGGCGGGAGTTGCTGGGCCAGGCGGAGCCAGTTGTGCTCGACCTCGACGACGTGCTTGAGCAGGCCGCCCAGCGACAGCTCGCTGGCGCTGGGCTTCTGCCGGGCCTGCTCCTCGGTCAGGCCGAGCAGGGCGCGGCGGATGCCGCCGCGCTGCGCCTCCAGGAAGGCGAGCAGGGTGCCGCGCTCGTCGGAAACATCCGGCTCGGTCACAAGTGTGGGCATGAGAACTCTCCTTCGGTCGGCGTCCTCGCGAACGGCTCCAAGGTACGGCCGAACGAGGTCAGTTCCTGTCCTACACACGCACTCGAACGGGAATCCCGGAACGGAATCTCAGAACGGGAATCTGCTCCGCCCGTGCTGGATCGAGATCCACTTGGTCGTCGTGAACGCGTCCACCATCGCGTCCCCGTTCAGCCGCCCCACCCCGGAGTGCTTCTCGCCGCCGAACGGCACGATCGCCTCGTCGTGCACCGTCGCATCGTTGACATGCACCATGCCCGTCTCGATGCGCTTGGCCACCCGCACGCCCCGCTCGATGTCCCCGGTGTGGACGGCGCCGCTCAGGCCGTACGGGGTCGCGTTGGCGAGGCGGACGGCCTCGTCCTCGCCGTCGAAGGGGATGATCAGGGCGACGGGGCCGAAGATCTCCTGGCCCAGGATGGGCGCGTCCTCCGCCAGGCCCGTCAGGACGGACGGTCCGACGAGCGTGCCGTCCGTCGTGCCCCGCAGGAGTGCGGTCGCCCCGCCCGCCACCGTCTGCTCGACGAGCGTCGTGATCGCCTCGGCCTGGCCCGAGTTGATGAGGGGGCCGATGTGCGTGGCGGGGTCGCCCGGGTCGCCGACCTTCAGGGTGCGCACCTTCGCGACGAACTTCTCGGTGAACTCGCGTTCCACGGCCCGGTCCACCAGCACCCGGTTCGCGGCCATGCAGACCTGTCCCTGGTGGACGAACCGGCTGAACACCGCGGCGTCCACCGCGTAGTCGACGTCCGCGTCGTCGAGGACGATCAGCGCGCTGTTGCCGCCGAGTTCGAGGATCACCTTCTTGAAGTGCGAGGCACCCACGGTCGCGACGTGCCGGCCGACCTTGTCGGAGCCGGTGAAGGAGAGCACCTTGGGGACGGGGTGCTCGATGAGCGCGTCGCCGATCTCCGCGATGTCGGTGATCACGACGTTGAGCACACCGGCCGGGAGCCCGGCGTCGGCGAAGAGCTTGGCGACCAGACCGCCGCCGCATATGGGCGTGTTCTGGTGGGGCTTGAGGACGACCGCGTTGCCGAGGGCGAGGGCCGGGGCCACCGACTTGATCGACAGCAGGAACGGGAAGTTGAACGGACTGATCACGCCGACAACGCCGACGGGCACCCGGTAGAGACGGTTCTCCTTGGTGTCGTCGGGGGACGGCAGGATGCGGCCCTCGGCGCGCAGCGCGAGCTGGATCGCCTCGCGCAGGAACTCGCGTACCAGGTGCAGCTCGAACGCCGCCTTGACGGCGGTGCCGCCGCACTCCGCGGTGATGGCCGCGGTCAGCTCCTCCTCGGTGTCGTCGACGATGCGCAGGGCGCGTTCGAAGACGAGCCGGCGGCGGTACGGGTTGACCGCGGCCCAGCCGGGCTGGGCGCGCTCGGCGGCCCGGTAGGCCTGGTCGATCTCGGCCACGGTGGCCACGGTGATGGAGGCGAGCTTCTCCCCGTCGTACGGGTTGAAGTCGACGATGTCCCAGGAGCCGCTGCCGGCCCGCCACTCGCCGTCGATGTACTGGAATGCCAGCTCACTGAAACAGGAGCCGTGGGAGGAGTACGACATGCGCCATCCCTGTCTGCGAAAAGCGGGGCGCCCGTGACGCCCTTATCGAATGGGGACCTCCTGATGTGACGTCATCGTACTGATGTATCAGAGGAGTTGAAGGAGTCGGGCTATCAGTTCGCGCGATGCGGCGGGCGGCAGGCTCTCGGCGTGCAGCTGTTCCATCACGCGCTCGTACTGGGCCACATCCTCCCCCTTGTCGAGGTAGAGCGCACTGGTGAGCTGTTCCAGGTACACCACGTCCGACAGATCGGACTCGGGGAAGCGCAGCATGGCGAACGAACCGCTCTCCCCGGAGTGGCCGCCGTGCGCGAACGGCATCACCTGCAGCGTCACGTTGGGCTGTTCGGAGATGTCGATGAGGTGCTGGAGCTGGCCGCGCATGACCTCGGGCCCGCCGTACGGGCGGTGCAGCGCGGCCTCGTCGAGCACGGCGTGGAAGCGCGGGGCGCGCTCCGAGAAGAGCAGTTTCTGGCGCTCCATGCGGAGCGAGACCCGGCGTTCTATCTCGGCCTCGTCGGCCTTCGGGTTGCCCCGGACCACCACGGCATGCGCATACCCTTCGGTCTGCAACAGGCCATGGACGAACTGGACTTCGTAGACCGATATGTGCGAGGCGGCTCCTTCGAGTCCTACATATGTCTGGAACCAGCCGGGCAGGACGTCGCCGTAACTGTGCCACCAGCCCGCCACGTTGGCCTCCCGGGCCAGTCCGAGGAGCGCCTCGCGCTCGGCCCCGTCGGTGACGCCGTACAGCGTGAGCAGGTCCTCCACGTCGCGCGCCTTGAAGCTCACCCGGCCCAGCTCCATGCGGCTGATCTTCGACTCGGACGCCCGGATCGAGTACCCGGCTGCTTCGCGCGTGATGCCGCGCGACTCCCGCAGCCTCCTGAGCTGGGAGCCCAGCAGTATGCGTCGCACCACGGAACCGCTCGACTCGTTCGTGGCCATCTCTGCGACCCTTCCTCTTCCGGTCCTGTGTCAGGGCTGTGTGGTGGTGTCGTCGCTTCCGCACCCTCCTGAGGGCGACCCCCGCTGCCCTCGGCGCCGAAGTCTGCCACCTCCGGGCTCCGTTGCGTGCAGGTGTGGTTACCCAGATGAGCCATAGGCGGAGTCCCTACGTCAGGAGGCGCAGGGAGAATTGCTCCCCAACCACCCTCTGCGCCCCCAAATCCCTCTCGTGCACGTGCATCTGCCCTTGCATCCGCCCTGCGCATTGGGAACCATGGAGCTCGCACACGTGCACGTCACGTCAACGTCACGTCCTCGATTGCCAGGAGTGCCTCGGATGGGTACCGAAGGATCGACTGTGCTCTCGCCGTTATGGAGAGGGCTGCCCACGATCGACTCATCCGTCGTCTCCGACTCGGCGTCCTGTTCCCTGCCGCATCGCTTCGAAGCGGTGCGCAGCGCAAGGAAGTTCACCGGAGCCACGCTCGACCGGTGGGGCCTCGCCGCACTGGTCGACGATGTGGCGCTGGTCGTCTCCGAGCTGGTGACCAACTCCCTGCGCTACGGCGCCGTCCCGGGCGACCGTGCGGGCGACGGGTACGAGGCTCCGGTACGTCTTCATCTGATGCGCTGGACGACGCGACTGGTGTGTGCCGTACGCGATCCGAGCGAGGCGGGCCCGGTCGCGGGCCGCGCCGCAGCGGGGGACGAGTGCGGCCGCGGGCTGTTTCTGGTGGAGCAGTTCAGCGACAGCTGGGGATGGCACCCGCTGGCGGGGACGCTGCGGGGCAAGGTGGTGTGGGCGCTGTTCGGACTGCCGCACGAGGCCGGACTCGACGGGGGCGACGGGGGGCTCCGCGACGGGTTCCCGGCCTAGCCGGCGGCTGCACGGCGCACTGACCGCACACGGCGGAACGACGGAAAGCCGTACGACTGGAGGGGAGCCGTACGACCTGCCGACGGGACGACGGCCCGGCACGGGGCCTAGTCCCTTATCAGGTAGTCGAATTCGCCGTCCTTGATCCCCAGCAGCATGGCCTCGATCTCGGCGGGGGTGTAGACGAGAGCGGGGCCCTCCGGGTGGCGGGAGTTGCGCACGGCAACCCCGCCACCCGGCAGTTTCGCGAACTCCACGCAGGAGCCCTGGGAGTTGGAGTGCCGGCTCTTCTTCCAGACGACACCGTCGATGTCCGATGCAGCCATGCCGTTGTACGCGTGGGGCACTGGGCTCTCCCGGATGATTGCAGGGGGCATCCCAGGACGGGGATTCAGGGATGACAACTGCTCCGGATCATAGCTGCGTTCATGTGCTCATGCATGAGCCGATGCACGTGCACGTTGAGTGCGCCTGTCGCTACTTCGCGGCCGAGGAATAGGGCAGGAGAGCCATCTCGCGGGCATTCTTGATCGCCCTGGCGAGCTGCCGCTGCTGCTGCACGGTGACATGGGTCACCCGCCGGCTGCGGATCTTCCCGCGATCGGAAATGAACTTCCGGAGCAGATCGGTGTCCTTGTAGTCGACGTACGTGATTCCGGCGGCGTCGAGGGGATTGCGGCGCGGCTTGCGGAGCTTGGAGACCTTGCGGTTGTCGCGGTGGCCGGCGGGCATGGGAACGGCGGTCCTTCCGGATCAGTGAACGGGGTCGAGGAGTTCGTCGAATGCGGGCGAAAGACTGCGCCACGCGACCGGGCCCGCGGCATATTCGGCGTCGGTGAGCAGGCACGATTCCAGCAGCGAGCGCAGTCCGTCCGTATCGAGCCCGGGCGAGGTGAAGGTCAGGTACTGCGCCCGGTCGCCGTGCTCGGGGTGCCAGTCCAGCGCCGCGGCCACCCGGCGGGCCGGGGGCACCAGCTCCCAGGCGGCGTCCGGCAGTGCGGCCAGCCAGGGCCCGGCGTTCTCCACACAGAGGGCGCCGCCGGCCGCGTCCCAGGACAGCAGGGTGTCGCTCCGGTCGGCGAGCCAGAACCGCCCCCGGCTGCGGGCCGCGGCGCAGGTCAGGTCCTCCAGCGCCGCATGGAGCCGCCCGGGGTGGAAGGGGCGGCGGCCCTGCCAGACGAGCGTGCCGACCCCGTCCGCGTCGGCCTCCTGGGGCAGCAGTGCGCAGGCGGGGTGCTGCCGCAGGGCCGCGGCCTCGACGTCGAAGCCGGCCACCGCGGCCGCGGCGAGGTCGACGGAGCCGACGGGGATACGGCGGGCGCCGGGGGTGAGCTGGGCGAGGATCGCGTGGTCGGAGGCGTCGGCGGCGGCCTCCGTCTCCACGACGGCCAGGACCGTCGGATACTCCAACTGCCGTGCGAATGTGTCCGCCACGGTCCGCTGGTCGGTCGCCGCGGCGGCCAGGCCCGCCTCGGCCAGGTCGTCCCCGTTGCCCAGGCACGGCAGCACCAGGGCCGGGTCCACGGCCGTGAACACCCCGGTCAGCCGCACGTCCGGGCCGCCGTGGGCGGCCACGACCTCGGCCATGGCCTTGGGTTCGACGGAGTCCCAGAGCTCGACGACGGCGAGCCGGCGCGCCCCGGCCTCGGCGATCCGCTCCAGCTCGGGCACCAGGTCCTCGCGCAGCGCGCAGCAGGCGCAGTCGTTCACCAGTGGCGCATCGCCCTCGTCGAGCATTCCGGAGCGGTCGCGGACGGTCCGGCGGACGGTCCCGGCGGGGGCCGTCGCGAGGTCGTGGTGCAGGGCGACGGACCCGGGCACGGTGTGCAGCAGCCGCTCGACGACGGCGCGACGGGCGTCGCCGTGCAGTCCGGCGACCAGCACCACGGGCAGTTGTGCGGCGGTCATCAGCGAGCTCCGCGCTTGCCGTAACGGCGCTCGAAGCGCTCCACGCGCCCGGCGGTATCCACGACGCGCGCGGTGCCCGTGTAGAAGGGGTGGCTCGCCGAGGAGATCTCCACGTCGATCACGGGGTAGGTGTTGCCGTCCTCCCACGCGATCGTCTTGTCGCTGGTGGCGGTCGACCGGGTGAGGAAGGCGAAGTCGGCGGCGCGGTCGCGGAAGACGACGGGGCCGTAGGCGGGATGGATTCCGGGCTTCATGACGGTCAGCGCTCCTCTCGGAAGATGACGTGCCGGCCGACGACCGGGTCGTACTTGCGCAGGGAGATTCGGTCGGGATCGTTACGGCGGTTCTTGCGGGTCACGTAGGTGTAGCCGGTCCCGGCGGTGGACCGGAGCTTGATGACCGGGCGTAGTTCGTTGCGGGCCATGGGCGCTACTATACAGAAATGGTTTCCATTTTCATCTGGAGGGTCTGACGATGTCCGCCCACTGTCAACTCACGGGCCGCAAGCCGGGGTTCGGGAACTCGGTGTCCCACTCCCACAAGCGCACCAGCCGTCGCTTCGACCCCAACGTGCAGCGCAAGCGGTACTGGCTGCCGAGCGAGGGGCGGTACGTCCGGCTGACGCTCAGCACGAAGGGGATCAAGACGGTCGACTCGATCGGTGTCGAGGCCGCGGTGGCGCGCATCCGCGCGCGAGGGGTGAAGGTCTGATGGCGAAGAAGAGCAAGATCGCGAAGAACGAGCGGCGCCGGCTGACGGTGGCGCGGTACGCGGCGCGGCGAGCCGTGCTCAAGGCCGTCATCCGGGACCCGCGGGCGCCGGAGGAGGAGCGCACGGCGGCCCGGGAGGAGCTGTCGCGGCAGCCGCGGGACGCGAGTCCCACCCGCGTCCGGAACCGGGATGCGGTGGACGGCCGCCCGCGCGGCCACCTGCGCGCCTTCGGCCTCTCCCGCATCAACGTGCGGGCCGCCGCACATGCGGGGTTCCTGCCGGGAGTGCGGAAGGCCAGCTGGTAGGACCTGTCCTGCGGCGCCCCTACGGGGCGCACCCCCGTTGTCAGACCCCCCTGCAAGACTCTTCGGAGCGGCAGCCGGGGTGGGCGACGGGGGTGTTCACCCCGGCACCGCTGCACGCGCAGTGCCCCGCACGGCGCAGCCCAACGGGCAAGTGCGGGCCCCTCCGCACAGGATGGAGGCCATGACCCTGAGCCTCGATCAGCTGAGCCGCTGCACCGTCGCCGTCGACCTGGGCGCCGCCAGGACCCGGGTCTATCTCAAGAACACCGGCCTCGTCGTCGACGAACCCAGCCTCGCCGCCGTCAACACCCGCACCGGTTCGCTGATCGCGGTCGGCTCCCTCGCCGAGGGCATGGCCGGCCGGACGCCCGGTCACATCCGGGTCGTACGGCCCATCTCCGGCGGCACGGTCGTCGACATCGACATGGCGCAGCGGATGCTGCGCTTCCTGGTCGACGACAGGATCCGGCGCGCCTGGCGGCGCAAGCCGATGCTGCGCGCCGCGGTCTGTCTGCCGCACGACGCCGAGCCCATCGCGCAGCGGGCCGCCGTGGAGACGCTCAGCGCCCTCGGGGCGCGCCGGGTCGAGCTGGTGGACGCCCTCATCGCCGCCGCGGTGGGCAGCGGGCTGCCGGTCGAGCGGCCCGAGGCCACCATGATCGTGGTGTGCGGCGCGGCGTCCACCCAGGTCGCGGTGCTGTCCCTGGGGTCGATCGTGGCGGCCGAGAAGGTGCAGGTGGGTGGGGACGCCATCGACTACGCCGTCGTCCAGCACCTGCGCAGCGAGCACGAGCTGATGCTGCCCTCGCAGGGTCTGCACCCGCTGCACCTGGCCCTGTACGCCGACCCGGCGGTCGTCGGTACGGAGACGGAGGTGCGCGGCCGGGACGTGGCCACGGGGCTGTCCCGTACGGTCCTGGTGAACACCGCGCACGTGCGCGAGGCCATCAACACCCCGTTCACCGCCATCCTGGACGCCATAGGGCGGGTGCTGCGCGAGTGCCCGCCCGACCTGGTGGCCGACCTGGCCGACCGCGGTGTGATGCTCGCCGGCGGCAGCGCGATGCTGCCGGGCCTGGACACGATGATCGAGCGGGCGACGGGGATGATGGTGCAGGTCGCCGAGCATCCCGACATCTGCGCGGTCGAGGGGCTGGGCGCGATGATCGAGGGCAGGCTGCAGCCGCTCGGCCTGGAGCGGCTGGCGAACTGAGGCCGCCCCAGCGGCATCTGCGCGCCCCCTTGGGAACTTCTTTACCTTCCGGGCCCGTTCTCCATGTGCACCCCGAGAAACGAGGAGAAACGCACATGGCGCTCTGGGACCGACTCAAGGACTCGGCCACGACGATGCAGGGCCAGCTCATAGCGAAGAAGAACGAGCTGCAGAGCGGCGGGTTCCGGGACGCGAGCATGGCGATGTGTGCTCTGGTGGCGGCGGCCGACGGGTCGATCGACGCCGCCGAGCGGCAGCGCGTCGCCTCGCTGATCGCCACGAACGACGTCCTGCGGAACTTCCCCGTCGACGACCTTCAGGCGCGGTTCCACGACTACTGCCAGAAGCTGACGGCCGACTTCGACTTCGGCAAGGTCAGCGTGCTGCAGACCATCGGCAAGGTGCACAAGAAGCCGACCGAGGCGCGGGCCGTGATCCAGATCGGCATCGTCATCGGCGGCGCCGACGGCGACTTCGACAAGTCGGAACAGGCCGTCGTCCGCGAGGCGTGCTTCGCCCTGGGCATCAACCCGGGTGAGTTCGACCTCTGACGGCCGCGCCGGGTCGCTCACCCCGTCCGGGAGCGGCCCGGCCCCCTCACGCCCTGACCGGCACGGACTCGCGGGCCCCCACCCACGTGCCCAGGGCGATCTCCGCGGTGATGCCCGGGCCGAAGCCCGCGATGACGCCCCGCGCCTCGTGCCCGGCACCGCCGTCCTCGAAGAGCCGGTCGAGCGCGTCGAAGATGACCGCACTGGCGATGTTGCCGCGCTCCGTCAGCGTGGCCCGGCTGTAGCGGAACATCTCCGGGGTCAGCCCCAGGTAGTGGCACAGGTCGTCGAGAATCCGCGGACCGCCCGCGTGCACGATGTAGAAGTCGAGGGCGGAGACGTCCCAGTCGTGCGGCTTGGCCATGTCGCGCATCGCGGGCGCCAGCATCGACATCGTGCCCGGCACCCGCTTGTCCAGGATGAAGTGGAAGCCCGTGTCCCGGACCCCGTAGGAGATCCAGGCCTCCGTATCGGGCACCAGATGCGAGCCGTTGCGCTCCAGGAGCACCCCCCGGCCGCCCTCGCCGCGCACCACGGCTGCCGCCATGCCGTCGCCGAAGAGGCCGTTGGAGAGCAGGTTGCCGACGCCCAGATCCGTCGGCTGGTAGAGCAGCGAACAGAACTCGCAGGCCACGATCAGCACATTGGACCGCGGATAGGCCTTGCAGAAGTCGTGCGCACGGTTGATCGCGGCACCACCGGCCGCGCATCCGAGCTGGGCGATGGGGAGTTGCCGGGTCTCGTTCCGGAACCCCAGGGTGTTGATCAGCCATGCCGTCATCGACGGCATCATGAAGCCGGTGCACGAGACGTACACGATCATGTCGATGTCGCGGACGGTCACCTCGGCCATGTCGAGCGCGCGCTGCACGACGTCGGGCACCCGCGCCTTGGCCTCCGCCTCGTAGCGCGCGTTGCGCGTGGTGAAGCCGGGGTGTTTGAGGGTGTCCTCGATCGGCTGCACCAAGTGGCGCGTCTGGACGCCCGTGTTGCCGATGAGCCGCAGCGCCAGGTCGAGCTGCGGATGGTCGGCGTGCAGCGTGCGGGCGAGCTCCAGGGTTTCTTCCCGAGTGATGACATGTTCGGGTACCGCGATGGCCGGTCTGCACAGTGTCGCCATGGCGGCCTCCCGTTTTCCCGTTGGCAGAGCACGGCCGCCCCTCTGGCGCGGCAGCCTATCTCCACGTCTCCCGCAACAAAAAGCACGCCACACCTCCAGTCCGACAGTTCACCCGAATAGTGGACCATTCGGAGCAATCCGAACGAACATTCGTCGAACATGACGCGAGAGATTCACCCGGTCGGTGGCGGCGTGCGCCCGGAGCGCGTCACCGGAGCGCGTCAGAAGGGCGTCAGGAGTGCCCGCGCCCTCTTGAGCCCGGGCCGTCGGCCTCCTTGGATGGATGGTGTGAACAGCCCGCTGCGCGAGAAGGACCGGCCGCCTCATACGGCGACGCCGCGTCCCGCGCGCTGTTCGCGTCCGGTGGGGATACCGGCACCGCGCGGCTGAGCCCGCGCCGTCCCGCCTGCTGCGCCTCCGCGCACCTGCTGCCCTGCCGCGCTGTCGTCCTGCAGCCCTGTCGTCCTGCCGCAGCCGCTCCCTGAGCGCGGCCGGCCGCATCGCCCGGCACCACCGGAACCCGCCCGCCGGCGCGCGCTGTCGCGCCCGGCACGGCCCCTCGTTCGCCCGGCATCCCGTTCCCCGCCGCCCGGCGGGGCGCTGCCGCCTACCCGAATCCCGGAGTGGATCATGTCTACCGCCGTCTCGCCCTCCTCCCGGACCGTGCTGGTCACCGGTGCCACCTCAGGCATCGGCTGGGAAACCGCCCGGCTGCTCGCCCGGCGGGGCGACACCGTCGTCCTGCACGCACCGGACCGGGCCTCCGGCGACGACGCCGTCGACCGGCTCGTGGCCGCGGGCGCGGACCGGCTCCGGCTGCGGCTCGTCGTCGCCGACTTCTCGCGGCTCGACGAGGTCCGCGCGATGGCCGCCCGCGTCGCCGACGAACACCCCGTCCTGGACGTGCTCGTCAACAACGCCGCCGTCGCGGCGCCCGAGCGCCGCACGATGACGGCCGACGGCAACGAACTGGCCCTGCAGGTCAACTTCCTGGCCGCCTACCTGCTCACCAAGGAGCTCTCCGGCGCACTGTCCGCCCGCCCCGGCGGCCGCGTCGTCAACGTGTCGTCCTCCATGCACCGCACCGCCTCCATCGCCTGGAACGACCCGCACCGCGCCCGCCGTTACTCCCGGCTCGCCGCCTACGCCCAGTCCCAGCTCGCCCTCACGGTCTTCGCCCGCGCCGCGGCCCCCGCCGGGGCGGGCTGGACCTCCGTCAGCGTGCACCCGGGCGTCTGCGACACCGCGCTCATGCCCCTCTACGCGCACGAAGGCGACTCGGCCACCGAGGGCGCGGAGCGCGTGGTGCGTCTGTGCGACCCGGCGACCGACATCGTCCCGGGCGGCTACTACGACCGTACGGCGCTCTCCCCTGCCGCACCGGTCGCCATGGAGGACCGCACGGTCCGCCGCCTGTGCAAGCTCGCCGACCAGTTGGTCGGCAACGCCGCCTGAAACCTGGTCACTTGTCACTGGAAAGAGGGAACCCGTTCATGTCCAAGCGCGCCCGCAAGAAGAAGGCCCGTCGCAAGAAGGCCGCCAACCACGGCAAGAAGGCCGGCGCCCGCTAGGGCCCGCACCGTCCACATGACCGCGCAGACGCGTCATGCCGTGTCCGTCCCGGCCGGCGGCCCCTGGGAGTCCTGGTTCCCGTCGGGGCACCCGGGGCTGGGCTCCCTCGCGGAGCACGTCCGGTCGACCGGGACGGGCCACTGGTGGGCAGACGACCCGCGGGCACCGCGGGCCGGAGCGGTCGGCTGCGCGGGACACGTCCTGCTGGGCGGCGACCCGCGTGCCGTACGGCCGGAGGACCTGGCGCCGCTGGCCCGCAGCTGGTTCGCCGCGCCGGACCGGTTCCTGCCCCTGCTCGGGGCCGCCTTCGACCGGATCGTCCCGTGGGAGCGCATGGTGTGGGTACGGGACGGGGACGGCGGGCGCACGCCCGCACCTCCGCCCGGCACCCGGATCCGCCGCCTCACCGCCGCCGACGCGGACGCCGTCCGCTCCCTCGGCCCGGACTCGACCTGGATCACGGAGAGTTGGGGCGGCCCGCACGCCCTGGCCGCCTCCGGGCACTGCCACGGCGCCTTCCTCGACGGCGGGTTGCTGTCCCTGGCCTGCACGTACTTCCTCGGCAGCCGGTACGAGGACATCGCGGTCGTCACCGTGCCGGAGGCCCGCGGCCGGGGCCTGGCGCGGGCGTGCGTCCACGCGCTCTGCGCCGACGTCACCGCGCGCGGCCGCACCGCGAGCTGGACCTGTTCCCGCGACAACCACCCCAGCCGCGCCCTCGCCGCCGCTACGGGCTTCCGCCTCGTCCGCCAGTACGTGCACTACGCGGCCGGGCGGGCGGCTACTTGTGGCACAGGGCGGTCGACAGCACCTTGATGGCGGCCTGGTCCTGCTTCTCCGTCTTGCTGATGTTCTGGTTGAGCGCGAGCGTGACCTGCCGCTTGCCGTCGGCCGTCGTGAAGCTGAACGTGTTGTATCCCCCGACACTGCCCGTGTGGCCCCACACGGGCGCCTGCCCGTTCCCGGCGCAGTAGTCGGCGTTGCCCTCCAGGCCGAGGCCGTAGGAGCGGCCGGGCCGGTCGGCGCCGTCCGGGCGCATCGTGTACATCTCGTGCTGCAGAGCGGGCGGCAGCAACTTCCCCTTGCCGAGCGCCCTGTAGAACGTGTTGAGGTCGTGGGTCGTCGAAATGAGCGTCCCTGCGCCCCAGTAGACGGACAGGCTGAAGTCCGTCGTGTCGGTCGGCGCCGCGGACGGCCCGTTGAACCACTCGTAGCCGTTCAGATGCGCACCGGGCATCTTCGGCGTGGTCGGGAACGACGTACCGGTCAGGTGCAGCGGTCGCACGATGCGCCGGTCGATCTCCTGGCCGAGTGAGCGACCGGTCGTCTTCTCGATCAGCAGGCCCAGGACGACGTAGTTGGTGTTGGAGTACGACCAGGAGGTGCCCGGCGCGAACTTGGGCCCGGCCTCGGCCGCCATGGCGACCAGTTCCTGCGGGGTGTAGGTGGCGGTCTGCAGCTTCCGCACCGTGTCCGCGTCCAGCTTCTGGAGCAGGACGTCGGTGAGGTAGTCGGCCAGTCCGCTGGTGTGCGCGAGCAACTGCCGTACGGTGATGTGCTCGCCGTTGGGCACGAGGCCGGGCAGGCGGCTCTCGACGGTGTCGTCCAGGCCGAGCCGATGCTCGGCGACGAGCTGCAGCACGACGGTGGCGACGAAGGACTTGGTGACGCTTCCCGCACGGAACTTGTCCCCAGCCTGTGCATGACGCCCGCTGCCGATGTCGGCGATCCCGCTGCTGCCCCGCCAGGTCCCGTGCTCGTCCCGCACCTCGGCTATGGCTCCGGGCACGCCCGCGGCGACCACCGCGTCCAGGGACTGCTGCAGCGCGGCACGGTCCCGGTCCGGGGTCGCGGCGCCGGCCGGGGCCGCCGCTGGGACGACGGCCGCTGCGGCGAGCAGTGCGGAGACGAGGGCACTGGACGTGCGGAGCATGGGGGTTTCTCCCGTTCGGTTGACGTGTTCATCAACCTAGGCGGGGGCGCTCCGCTGCGGATCATGATCAAGGAGGATGCGGATGGGGGCGTCCCCTAGAGGTGCCCCTGACAAGCGCGGCCGCCGGAAGGGCGGATCGACCGGAGGGCGTCGCCGGCGGGGTGCGCTGTGAGCAGTGGTGTGCTCACAGCGCACCACTGCTCGGGTCAGCGACGGGCGGCGGAGCAGGCGCTGTCGGCCTTCATCCCGCTCATCTGGGCGAGCTGGGTGAGCAGCACCTTGCAGCCGGCGTCACTGACCGTGGGGACGCCGGCCGAGCCGACCTTGCAGGAGACTTCCTGGAGGACGCCGCCACGGCTGGGGTTGCCGCCCGCGAGCTGGTTGGCGCAGTCGGGCCCGCTGGCGTGGGCGGCCGGTGCGGCGATGACGGCTCCACCTGCGGCCAGGGCCAGGGTGCCCAGTGCGGCAGCGAGACGGGTACGGATGCTTCCGGTCATGGGGAATGTCCTCACTAGAGGTGGGGGCAAGGCCGAAGCGGGTAACCGGATGATCTGAGTCCGATTGCTTCGGGCTGTTAACCACACAAGAAGACAGGTGGTCACGCCTCGTCGGAGTGGTGCCCGGGGGACGGCCGTTGCCGGTTTGTCCAGCGGAAGGCGGTGAGTTGTACCTGTTCCGGTGGTTTGGCGTGTGGGTCACCGCCCGGCGCATGGTGCCCACTGTCGCCAGGACTCCGCGAGGTTCACTCCCGGGGATGGAGTACTTCCACGAACGGCGTCATCGGTGTATTTCCGGACAGGATGCCGGGACCATGGGGACGACCCAGCCCACCCGCGTCCCCGTCGAAGGGAACCCCCATGCGCCTGCGCCGCGCGCTGCTCACCCTGGCGAGTGCTCTCACCCTGGCCCTGTCGGTCTCCACCTCCGCGTACGCGGAGGCCACAGGTAATTTCTCCTACTTCGCGGACGACAACGGAGTCGCGGTGCAGCACAAGCTGGACGACCCGCCCTTGAACGAATGTGTAGACGTCGCCGACGACGAGACGGTTTACGTGTACAAGGTGCAGAACACCACCGACGCCTATGCCGACGTGTACGAGAATTTGACGTGCGGGGGTACCAAGACCACCCTCGCCCCCCTGAGCGACGAGCAGCCGGAAACGTTGCACATCCGGTCCGTGCGCTTCAGGCCCACGTCGACCTCGTGAGCAGTGCGCCGGAACACGGCCCGGGCCCCTGCGGGTTCAGCACGGTGTCGGCCTCCGGGACCCGGGTCGTGGTCCTGGAGGCCGACGCTGCCGTGTTGGCGCTTCCAGGGGAACGACACCGCGCCCCTTACGAGTCGCCGGCGTTGAGCGACTTCACCAGATCGACAGCCTCCTTGAGCCCGAGCCCATGCCGCGCCTGCCGGAGCGCCCGCACGGCCTTGACCTCTTGAGCGACGGGGTCGACCCCGGCGACCGCGAGCGTCTTGCGGGCCCAGTCCTGGGTGGCCGCCTGGTCGGCGGAGGCGAACTCCTCGACGATGGCGAGGGCGCGCTCCAGGCCGGGGCGTTCGGCCTCGTCGGCCTCGCCGAGAGCCGTGCGGAGGGCGTCCTTGACCGGGGTCAGGTCAGGGAGCAAAGGGCGGTTCGAAGGCCAGAAGTTGAGCATGGCCCATTATGGCCGGTGCGTTTCCAGTTCGAACCAGACCGTCTTGCCGATCCCGTGCGGCCTGGGCCGCACGTCCCAGGCCGTGGCGAGCGCGGCCACCAGGGCGAGACCGCGGCCGGACTCGTCGTCCGGCGAGGCGTTGCGCTCGCGCGGCACCCCGTCGCCCGCGTCCGACACCTCGACGCGGAGCGTCTTGCCGACGACGACGCACCGGGCACTGATCTCCCGGCCGGGGGCGGCGCGTGCGTGCCGGCACGCGTTCGTCATCAGCTCGCTGAGGAGGAGGACCGCCGTCTCGGCGGAATACTCAGGCAGTTGCCATTCACGAGCCTGCTCGCGCAGCAGCATGCGGGACCGGCCCACGCTGCGCGGGTGCCGCGGCAGGCACCATCCGGCGAACCGGTCGGGGAGGGGGTTTGCCATGAGTGCGTGTCCCTTGCTGCTCAGCGCCGTCACTCGGGAGCGGGGCAAATGCGCCCGCTGAGGGGTCACAGCATGGGCTTCGCGGGAACATGCCGGGCAGGGGCGAGGCGGGTACGGTGCCGGGTTGTACCCGCGATGCCCCGGGGAGGGTAGGGGTGCGGCATGGCGTCGCCGATGGCCTGGCAGTACTGCGGCAACCAGATCAAGCTCTGGCGCACGCGGGCGGGTGTGAGCCGGGAAGAGCTCGCCAAGGAGGCGGGCTACGAGTACGAGACGATCAAGTCGATGGAGCAGGGGCGTCGCAAACCGACGTTGCGCGTTCTGCAAGTAGCGGACCAAACGTGCGGCGCACATGGCCTGTTGCTGGCCGCGCAGGCCTACTTGCAGCCGGAACCGCAATTGCCGCAAGTCCCCGAGTACATGGCTGTCGAGGCCGAGGCCATCGCGATTTCGTCCTACAACACGCTCCTCGTTCCCGGCCTGCTGCAGACCGAGGACTACGCACGGGCGCTGCTGGCCACTCACTGGCCGCCCGTGGACGACGAGACGCTCGAAGAGCGTGTTGCAGCGCGCATGCGACGGCAGGAGAAGCTGACGCGCAAGCCGTCCGCCCTGTTCAGCTACGTGATCTACGAAGCCGCCCTGCGTACCGGCATCGGCGGCCCGTCGGTCATGAAGTGCCAGCTGCACCACTTGATCGACGTGGGGGCGCTGCGCAATATTTCGGTCCAAGTGCTGCCGGTCAGTCGCTGCGCGTCCGCCCATCTCAACGGACCCTTGGTGCTGTTGGAGAGCAGGCAACGGAAGCACTACGGCTACGTGGAGGGCCAGAGCACCTTCGTGCTCCACTCGGACGCGGCGACGGTCGGAGATCTGGCCCAACGCTACGGAATGATCCGTATGCAGGCGCTCAGCGCCGAGGAATCAGCCGACTTACTCAGGAAGGCAGCGGAAGAGCAATGAGCGACCAGCCGGCATGGTTCAAGTCCAGCTACAGCGACAACACCGGCGCCGACTGCGTCGAAGTCGCCGTCCTCCCTCGCAGAATCCACGTCCGGGACTCGAAGCTCGGGAACCGGCTGCAGTTTACCGTCCCGCCCACCGCGTGGGCGGACTTCATAGGGCACATAGCCGCACCGTAACGGCCCGAGACCCGGGGGCCGAGATCCGAGCGCTGTATGCAAGGAATGGGTGGTGGTGATAACCCACCCACCCTCCCAACTCCCGCGCAAACACGTCCGGATGACATTTCCCGAGCGAGCCGCCGCGGCGCGCGGCGCCCGTGTAGCGTGCGGAGCAACAAGCAACCCCCGCCGGTGCAGCAACACCGAACGGGGGTCTACCACCCAGATCACTGCTCAGAAGTGGATCTCAATGGCTACCACCGAGCTTACCCCTGCCGTGCCCGCGTACGCGCCCCCGATGGCCCGACCGGGGTACGGCAAAAAGTCCGCACCGGACCAAGCCCCGCGCCGCGCGGGCGACTTCGCTCACCTGCCCGAACGCGAGGCCTCGGTCGCCGCGCACATCGACCGGCTCCCGGACGGCGCCGCGGTCGACATCAAAACGCTGGCCAGGGAGCTGGCCGCGTACGGCCAGCAGGCGGTGGCCAAGGCCCTGGAGAACCTCTCGAAGGCGGGCCATCTGCGCCGCTTCAGGGAACAGATCGGCACGCAGTGGGTGACCCGTACGCACTTCTCCCGCACCGCGCGGGACGACGCGTGGTGGAACCACTACCTGAAGCACGACACGGCGCCGCCGCCCGCCAGGACGGCAAGCCGGACCGAGGCGTACGAAGCGCTGGCGGCCGTCGGCCGCACAGCGCCCCGCATGACGCTCTCCGCTGCGGAGTGCGCCCAACTGGAGCCGCTGGCAACGGAGTGGCTGGCGCGAGGGGCCACGAGGGAGCAGTTGATTGCCGCCCTCACGGGCGGCCTCCCCGAGCAGGTGCATTCGCCGGGCGCACTGGCCCGCAGGCGCTTGACGGACAAGCTCCCGCCGGAACAGCCGGTCCGCCCGTCCACCCGCATCATGGAGTGCACCGCATGCGGGGTTCCGGGCTACCCGGAGGCGCTGCCGGGCGGCCTGTGCCGCCAATGCCGGGGCGAGGAACGGCGGTTGGAGACGCCCGACAAGGCGGACGCAGTCCGCGCCCAAGCAGCCCGCGTGCGAGCCGGGATCCGCACCCGCCCTAGTGCACTCCCCCACCCCGCGCCCCACCCCGCACCCTCCGCCCTAGTGCGCTAGTGCAGCGCGCCACATAATTCGCGCTCATCATTGTCGTGTTGAGCGCGTACGCCGTACATTCACCGGCATGGAGACCACCGACGTCCTCATCTCCGGCGCCGGCATCGCCGGCACCGCACTCGCGCACTGGCTGCACCGGGCCGGCTTCCGCCCCACCATCGTCGAGCGCGCCCCCGCGCCCCGCCCCGGCGGCCAGGCAGTCGACCTGCGCGGTGCCGGGCGCACCGTCGTCGAGCGCATGGGGCTCATGCCCCAGGCCCGAGCCGTTGCCGTCGCACAGCGCGGGCTCGCCCTCGTCGACGGCCGCGGGCGGATCACCGCCCGCATGCCCGTGGACGCCTTCGGCGGCGAGGGGATCGTCTCCGAGATCGAGATCCTGCGCGGCGACCTGGCGCGCGTGCTCCACGACGCAACGGCACCGGACACCGAATACCTCTTCGACGACACCGTCACCGCGCTCGACGAAGACGCCGACGGCGTCACCGTCACCTTCGAGAAGGCGGCCCCGCGCCGCTTCGCCCTGGTCGTGGGGGCCGACGGGCTGCACTCCGCCGTCCGCGGCCTGGCGTTCGGGCCGGAGGAGCAGTGTGTGCGGCAACTCGACTGCTACATCTCCTGGTTCACGGTCGACGACGACATCGACCTCGACGGCTGGTACGTCATGCACAACGCCCCCGGCGGGCTCGTCGCGTCCGCCCGGCCGGGGCGGCTGCCGGGCGAGGTCAAGGCCGGGCTCGCCTTCCGGTCGGCGGAGCCGCTCCGCTACGACCGGCGCGACGCCACCGCCCAACGGGAGCTGGTCGCACGGCGCTTCGCGCACGTGGCCGGCTGGCAGGTGCCGCGCCTGATCTCCGCGATGCGGACCGCGCCGGACTTCGCCTTCGACTCCCTGGGCCAGGTGCACCTCGACCGCTGGTCCCGCGGCCGCGTGGTGCTGCTGGGCGACGCGGGATACTGCCCGACCCCGCTCACCGGGCTCGGGACGAGCCTCGCGCTGGTCGGCGGATATCTGCTGGCCGGCGAACTGGCCGCGGCCCGCGGCGATCACCGCGCCGCCTTCGCCGCGTACGAGCGGCTCATGCGGCCGTACGTCACCGCGTCACAGCAATTGCCGCCCGGCGGCACCTCCGGATATGCCCCGCGCAGTGCGCTCGCCATCCGCATGCGGGCCGCCTCCATGCGGTGGATGACCCGGTGGCCGCTGCGGAATGCGATGGCCGCGCAGTTCGCCAAGGCCGGCGATATTGCACTGCCCGAGTACCGCGATCTCTGCACCGCCCACCCCGGCTGAGAATCCATACCGTCCAAACGGTATGTTTTATTGCGATGGAGGGCCGCTCCCCTTGGCCGTCCGGGATTCCCGGACGGCCAAGGGTGCTTTCCCGTGCCCGGCCGCTTCCTGGCAAACTCGCACAGCATGACCGCGAATCTGCTGCTCCCCGGAAAAGTCACCTTCATCACCGGCGCCGGCTCCGGCATAGGCGCCGCCGCAGCCCGCGTCTTCGCGCGGGAAGGTGCGACCGTCGTGCTGACCGGGCGCCGTGAGGAACGGCTGGCCGCCGTCGCCGGGGAATTGCGGGAGTCCGGCGCCGAGGCCTCGTACATCGTCGCCGACGTCTCCCGACCCGAAGCAGCGCGCAGCGCCGTAGCGTTCGTGGTCGAGAAGTACGGCCGGCTGGACGCCGCATTCAACAACGCGGGAATCGGCGGCGACCGCACCCCGCTGCACCTCATGTCGGACGACGTCTACGACGCGATCATGGACACCAATGTCCGGGGCGTGTGGAACTGTCTGCGCCACGAGATAGCGGCCATGCTGGAAAACGGCGACGGCGGCGGCGCCATCGTCAACAACAGCAGCGTCGGCGGGCTCGTCGCCATCCCGGCCGCCGCTCCCTACGTCGCCTCCAAGCACGCCGTGGTCGGCCTGACCCGGGCCGCCGCCGACGAATACGCCCGGCAGGGCATCCGGGTCAACGCCGTGGCGCCCGGCACGACGCGCAGTGAGATCACGGTGGACTGGTTCGCCCGCAACCCGGGACTGGAGGACGCGGTCCACTCCATGACGCCGCAGGCCCGCACGGCCGCCCCGGAGGAGATCGCCGAGGCGGTGGCGTGGCTGCTGAGCGACCGGTCGCCGTTCCTGACGGGCGCGGTGGTGCCGGTGGACGGCGGCTTCGTCAACCAGTGAGGACGATCCGGAAGGCCGGCTGCCCGTACTGACTGCCGGCGACCTCGACGACGCCGCTCCCCGACGTCCGGACGTCCAACAGGCAGGGCGCGTCGAACTCGACGTACCGGCGGAAGGAGGTCATGACGGCCGTGGGCGCGGACCACCGCGGGCCGCCTGCCGCCCGCGCGGCCTGGTGGGCGGCGGTGAGCAGGGCGAGGCCGGGAACATGGTCGACGGGGTGGTCGAACATCTCGGTGTTCGCCGGGTCGTTGCGCAGCAGCCAGCGGTCCGGGCGGCCGGCGGGGGACAGCGCGACCTCCGCGGCCGAGGAACAGCCCACGCGCTCGGGCGCCACCGGGTCCGGCACGTCCCAGGCGCCCCAGGGCGCCGTCAGGTACCCGCCGCGCAGCCGCCGGTAGACCTGCGGGGAGACCCACTGGACCCGCGAGTCGGCCCGGCACACCACCCGGCCCCCGTGCCGGACCGTGAATTCCATGATCTCGGCGCCGATGACCCGTCCGCCGCGCCGGATCATCTGCGAGCAATTCAGCTCCACGGTGACGGGCGTGCGCCCGCCCCGCCGTCCCGGCTCCGGATCCGGCTCCATCAGCGTGCAGTTCAGGTTCTTCAGGAGCGACTGGTATTCCAGCGGCACCCCGAACGCGGCATGGGAAACGGCGAGCCCGCACTGCCGGACGAGCCCGGCAGCCGTCGCGGCCGCGGGCCGGCCGCCATCCGGAGCCTCCGGTTCGCCCGGCCATTCGGCGCCCACCAGGAATACCTCGGGCGCCGGACGCGTCCAGCCCGTGACGAGAACGCCGCTCTGATCCTTGAGATGGACCAGCTCCTTGGGAACCAGTCGCGGCGCCTCCTCGGGAGCAGGAGATTTCCGCAGGCCGGCGGCCATGTCCTGCAACTCCCCGGACTCCGATTTCGGGGTTTCCGGGGCCAGCGTGCAGGATTGGTACACCGTTGCGGACATGATCCCCCCTGGGGCGCCTACTCGAACGTTCGAGTGGGGTAGGACGTTGCGACAAGATACCTATCAATCGGTACTTATCGCCAGGGGGGGACGGAGCAGAAGGAGGGGATTGCCGTGGCGCAGCAGGAGCGCGCGATCCGGACCCGGCAGGCGATTCTGGAGGCTGCCGGAAAAGTCTTCGACGAGGCCGGGTACGAGGCCGCCACGATTGCCCAGATCCTCGCCTGCGCCAAGGTGACCCGGGGTGCCCTGTATTTCCACTTCAGCTCCAAGGAAGATCTCGCCCGGGGCGTTCTCGACGAAGCGGTGACAACCGAGGGCGTTTCTCCCCAGCCGTTCAAATTGCAGGAATTGATCGACACCTCGCTGCTGCTCGCCCACCGGGTCCAGCGCGAGCCGCTGCTGCGCGCCTCGATCCGGCTGTCCGTCGACCAGCGGGCCCGGGCCATGTTCGGCACCCGGTGGCCCGACTGGATCACGGTGACCGCCGCGCTGCTCCAGGAGGCCAAGGACAAGGGCGAGACCCTTCCGCACGTCGTCCCGGAGGAGGTCGCCCGCCTCATGGTCGGCTCCTGGACGGGCGTTCAGCTGACCGCCGAGGCCATGCCCGAGCCGCCGGACCTCACGGACGAGATCTCCCTGCTCTACCGGCTGATGATGCCCAACATCGCGGTGCCGGGCGTGCTGGCCCGGCTGGACATGGCGCCGGACCGTCCGCTGCGGCTCATGTCCTCCGCGGCAGGGGCGGCAGAGGATCACATGAGAGAAGCCTGAGAAAGCCCCTCCCCCTCTGTCTACAGTTCTGTAGACAATCGCAGCGAAGAGGGCGGAGAGACCATGCCGACAGCGGGCATTGGCACGGTGGCCGAGCGGACGCACCGGCGTCCGGCGGAGACGGGTCTGAGCAAAGTACCCGAAGTGACGGCCCTGTTCTGGGTGGTGAAGGTCCTCACCACCGGCATGGGCGAGACCGCCTCCGACTATCTGGGCCGCACGCTCGGCCCGATACCCGCCGGATGCCTCGGACTCGCCGGATTCGGCGCCCTGTTGGCGCTGCAGTTCCGCTCGGCGCGGTACCGGGCGTGGGTCTACTGGCCCACCGTCGTCATGGTCAGCGTCTTCGGCACGATGGCCGCCGACGTCGTCCACGTCGTGGCCGGCATCCCGTACACCGTCTCGACGGTGGCGTTCTGCCTGGCACTGGCCGCCGTGCTGGGCGGCTGGTACGCGTCCGAGAAGACCCTGGCCGTCCACAGCATCCGCACCCGCCGGCGCGAGACGTTCTACTGGGCGACGGTCCTCGCCACGTTCGCCCTCGGCACGGCGATCGGCGACCTCACGGCGGGCACCCTGCACCTCGGCTACCTGGCGTCCGGCATCCTCTTCGCCGTGGCCATCGCCGTGCCGGCGCTGTCCGGGCGCTTCGCATGGATGAACCCGGTGGCCGCGTTCTGGGCGGCGTACATCCTCACGCGCCCGCTGGGCGCATCGTTCGCGGACTGGATGGGCGTACCGTCCGCCCGCGGCGGCCTGGGCTGGGGCACGGGCCCGGTGACGCTGTCGCTGCTGGTGCCGATCCTGTGCCTGATCGGCTACTTGGCGGTGAGCCGGAGGGACACCCCGAGCGGGCAGCGGTAGCAGAACACCGCTACCGGCTCCCCGAACACGGTTCACGACTCCCGAAGCCCCCTGTGTCCGGCAGGCGTTTTCGACGATCGTTTGGTTGTCCGAGAAAACGCCAACGACCCGGAAAAAACGGGGGGTTCACATGTCAGTCCCGGTTCGGCACAAGAGGCGCATCGTCCTCTCGACCGTCTCCTCCGACTCCCACACCTGGAACCTGGTCTTCCTGCAGCTGCTCCTGGAGGAGGGCGGCTACGAGGTGCACAACCTCGGCGCCTGCGTCCCCGACGAGGTGCTGGTCGAGGCGGTCCGCAGGCACCGGCCCGACGCGGTGGTGATCTCCTCGGTGAACGGGCACGGCCACCTGGACGGCGCCCGCATGATCCGGGTGCTGCAGGCCGACGCGGACCCGGACGTGGCCGGGGTGCCGGTGATGATCGGCGGGAAGCTGGGGATCCGGGGCGCGGCCGACGCGGATCTGGCCGGGGAGCTGATCGCGGCCGGCTTCCGCGCCGTGTTCACCGAGGGGGCCGACCCGGCCGACTTCGGCCGGACCCTGAACGAGCTGGCCGGTGCCGGTGCCCTCACGGCCGACGAGGCGGTGGCGGCATGAGCGCGGAGCTGCGGAACCGCCCGGCGGCCGACATCCAGAGCTACGTCGAACAGGCCGCGCAGGAAGGCCGGCTGGTGGTCCAGCCGCGGATGGGGATGTCCGGGCCGGCCGAGATGGCCGCCGGGCTGCGGGCGGTCGCCGCCGCCCGGGCCCGCACCGTCGGCACCATGACGATCGACTCCTACACCCGCGTCGAGGACATCGCCGGGGCCCGGGCGGCCCTGGCCGAGGGGAAGCACCTCAACGGCTTCCCGATCGTCAACCACGGCCCGGTGACGACCGCACGGGTCGCCGCCGCCACCGGGCACCGCATCCCGGTCCAGGTCCGGCACGGCTCGGCCCGGCCCGCCCATATCTTCGACGCGATGGTGGCCGCGGGGCTGTCGGCCTCCGAGGGCGGACCGGTCTCGTACTGCCTCCCCTACTCCCGGCTGCCGCTCGCCGAGGCGATACCGGCCTGGGCGGACGCGACCCGCCGGTTCGCCGAGGGCACCGCGGCCAACGGACTCCGCGCCCACCTGGAGACCTTCGGCGGCTGCATGCTCGGCCAGATGTGCCCGCCGTCGCTGCTGGTGGCGATCAGCGTGCTGGAGGCCATGTTCTTCGCGCAGCACGGCCTGACCTCCGTGTCCCTGTCCTACGCGCAGCAGACCCATCCGGTGCAGGACATCGAGGCGCTCGCCGCGCTGCACCACCTCGCCGAGACGTTCCTGCCGGCCGACGTGGCCCGCCACGTGGTGCTCTACACCTACATGGGCGTGTACCCGGGCACCGAGGCCGGGGCCGGGCTGCTGCTCGACACCTCCGCCCAGGTCGCCGTGCGCGGCGGCGCCCAGCGCCTGATCGTCAAGACGGCGGCCGAGGCGCACCGCATCCCCACCGTCGGGGAGAACATCGCGGCGCTGGAGCGGGCCACGCGCAAGGGGCGCGAGGCGCTGACGGAGGAATGCGAGCTGCCCTGGGCCCGCCAGGTCGACTACGAGACCGTCTACACCGAGGCGTTGGCGCTCATCGAGGCCGTACTGGGCCTCGGCCCGGACATCGGGCCGGCCCTGCGGAAGGGCTTCGCCACCGGGCTGCTGGACGTGCCCTTCTGCCTGCACCGCGACAACACCGGTGCCGCGCAGGGGACGATCGGCGACGACGGGCGGCTGCGCTGGGCGAAGACGGGTGCGATGCCGCTGCCGGCGCACTCCTCCTCCACCGCGAGGGCGGTCACCTCCGCCCGGCTGCTCGGCATGCTGCGCTACACCGCCGACAGCCACGACCAGGCGGCGGCCGCCCTGGACGCCGCGGCCCCCTACCGGATCGCGATCGTCGGCTCCGGCCCGCGCGGCCTGTCCGTCGCCGAGCGGCTCGCCGCCCGGCTGCAGGGCGAACACCCCGGCCGCGACGTGGAGATCAGCATCGTCGACAAGGTGCAGGTGGGCGCCGGCCGCGTCTGGCGCACCGGTCAGGACACCTCCTTCCTGATGAACACCGCGTGCGGAGAGGTCACGATGTTCTCCGGCCCGATGGACGACGGCCCCGTGCGCGCCGGTGCCGGACCGACCCTGGCCCAGTGGTGGTCCACGGCCCGTCCCGCCGACTACCCGGGCCCGGACGCCTACGCACCGCGCGCTCTGTACGGCGAGTACCTGCAGTTCCACCTGGACGCGATCGAGACCTCGCTGCCGGCGCGCGTCCGCCTGAGACGGGTCGCCGGTGAGGTCACCGGCGCGCAACGCGACGGCGGCACCTGGCAGTTGTCGTTCGCCGACGGGGATCAGCTGACCGCCGACCGGGTCGTCATGACCACCGGCCACCCCGTCACCGAGCTCTCCGCCGACCAGGCCGGGCTCGCCGCCTTCGCCGGGGCCCGCCCGCAGCTGCGCTACATCCGCGGCGACAGCGCCGCCGACATGCCCCTGAGCGGCATCGCCCCCGGGGCACGGGTCGCCGTGCTCGGCATGGGCCTGTCCTTCTACGACGTCACCGCCGCCCTGACCTGCGGCCGCGGCGGCCGGTTCGAGGACGACGGACACGGCGGGCTGCGGTACGTCCCCTCGGGACGCGAACCCCGGCTCGTCGCCGGCTCCCGCTCCGGGGTGCCGCTCCCGGCCCGCGGCCGGAACCAGAAGGGTCCGGACTGGCGTTACACGGCACGGCTGTTCACCCCGCAGCGCATCAGGGCCCTGCGCTCCCGCGGCCCGCTCGACTTCCGCCGCGACGTGTGGCCGTGGCTCGACGCCGAGATGCAGCTCGTCTACTACGCCACGGCGGTCCGCGGCCGCTACGGGACCGAGGTGGAACACGCCTACACCGACAGCGTCGTCGCCGAGATCGCGGCGGCCGGTGCGGACGCCGCCGAGCAGACGGCCCGGCAGCTGGCCGAGCGCTTCGGCCTGGACCTCCTGCCGCCCCTGGACGTGAACCGCCTGGCCCGCCCGTTCGCCGGCTGCCGATTCGACAGCGCGAAGGAATACGCCGCCGCGCTGGCCGAGTTGATCACGGCCGATGTCGAACAGGCCCGCCGGGGCAATCTCGACGGTCCTCTCAAGGCCGCCCTGGACGTCCTGCGGGACGTGCGCGGCACCATCCGGCTGGCCGTCGACCACGGAGGCCTCACGGCCGCGTCGCACCGCGAGGATTTCCTGGGCTGGTTCGGCCCGGTGAGCTCCTTCCTGGCGGCCGGTCCCCCGATGGTGCGGCTGGAGCAGACCCTGGCGCTGATGGACGCCGGGATCCTCGAAGTCGCCGGTCCGGACGCCCGGTTCGGGGCCGACGAGGACGCCGGGGCGTTCGCGGTGTCGTCCGGCCAGATCGACGAGGCGCCGCAGCACTGCGAGGTGCTGATCGACGCCCGGATCCCCGGCCCCGACCTCGCCCGCGACCCCGCTCCGCTCACCCGCTGCCTCACCCGTGCCGGCCTGTGGACCTCGTGGGCGAACACCGCGGGCGGCCGGAGCTTCGACACCGGGGGCGTCGCCGTCACCGCGTCCCCCTACCGGCCGGTCGACGCCGACGGCACGGCCGCCGACGGGATGTACGTGCTCGGCATCCCCACGGAGGGCCAACGGTGGTTCATGCAGGTCGGGTCCTCCCGGCCCGGCCCCTGGACCGAGTTCACGAAGGACGCCGACGCCATCGCCGCCGACGCCCTGGCAGGCCTCCGGCAGACCGCCCGGACCCGCGCCCTGGAAGGAGCGAACCGATGACGCGCCCCGAGGACGCATACGACCGGATGCGCCGCACCGCGGCCCACACGATGTTCCGCCGCAGCCGCGACCTCCTGCTGGACCTCCGCACGGATCTGGACGCCGCCCGGGCGGCCTTCACCTGGCCGAGGCCGGAGACGTTCAACTGGGCGCTCGAATGGTTCGACGTCGTCGCCGCAGGCAACCCGCGGCCGGCGCTGGAGCTGGTGCAGCCCGGCGGCGGCACGACGACGGTGACCTACCAGGAGCTGTCGGCCCGCTCCGACCAGCTCGCCAACTGGCTTGCGGGGCAGGGCATCGGCCGCGGCGAGCGGGTGATGATCGCCCTCGGCCAGCAGACCGAGCTGTGGGAGACGCTGCTCGCCTGCCTGAAGACCGGTGCCGTGGTCATCCCGGTCTACACGTCGCTGACCCGGGCCGAGGCCGAGGACCGCACCGGGCGGGGCCGGGTGCGCCACGTGATCTGCCGGAGCGACCTCACGGACCTGTTCGCCGGCCTCCCGCTGGCGACCCGCACGGCGGTCGGCGCGCCGGTGCCCGGCTGGGCCGACTACGCCGCCTCGTACACCGCCGAAGAGCGATTCGTCCCCTCCGTCCCCACCCCTGCGACGGATGTGGCCTTCGCCTACTTCACCTCCGGCACCACCTCGGCACCGAAGCTCGTCACCCACACCCACAGCTCGTACCCCGTAGGGCACTTGTCGTCGATGTACTTCAACGGGCTGCAGCCCGGCGACCGGCACCTGAACGTCTCGGCGCCCGGCTGGGCCAAACACTCCTGGTCCAGCTTCTTCGTGCCGTTCACCGCCGAGGCCACGCTGGTCGTCCTGCCGGACGAGGGTGTCGGCCCCGGCGACCTGCCGGGCCTCCTGGCGGCGCGGGACGTCACCAGCCTGTGCGCCCCGCCCTCCCTGTGGTCCCGGCTCGCCCGGCACCTCGACGCCGCCGCCCCGCGGCTGCGGGAGGCGACCAGCGCGGGCGAGCCGCTCCCCGCCGAGATCGCCGACGCGGTCGAGCGGGCGTGGGGGGTGCCGGTCCGCGACGGCTACGGCCAGACGGAGACCACGGCCCTGATCGGCACCACACCCGGCATGCCCCGCCGTCCCGGGTGGCTCGGCAGACCGCTGCCCGGCTGGGACGTCCGCACCGACGACGGCCTGGTGTGCGTGGACCTCTCCGCCGATCCGGTGGGCATGATGGCCGGCTACGACCCCGTGGCCACCCCCTCCGCGCCGCCCGTGGGCACCGGGACGTACCTCACCGGCGACGTCGGCGAGACGGGCCCGGACGGCTGCATCCGGATCCTCGGCCGCTCCGACGACGTGTTCAAGTCCGGCGGCCACCGCGTCTCCCCCTACGAGCTCGAAGCCGTGCTCCGCTCCCATCCCGCCGTGCGCGAGGCCGCCGTCGTCCCCGCGGCGCACCCCACCCTCGGCAGGGCCGCCCACGCCGTCGTCGAACTGACCGCCGAACGGGCCACGACAGCAGACGAGTTGCTCGCCCACGTGGACGCCCGCGTCACCCGCGCCCTGCGCGTCCACAGCATCGCCTTCACCGACCGGCTCCCCCGCACGGCGTCCGGCAAGGTCCGCCGCGCCGCCCTGAGCACCGCCCCCGCCCGCTCCTGAACCTCCGCGCCCCCGAGGAGAGACCCATGTCCGTCACCGTCCCCGCCGCCCCCGCCCGGCCCGCACCGCCTGCGGCCCTGGCGTCGTCGCTGCCCGTGATCCTGCGCAGCATCGAGGAACGCGGCCTCGCGTTCGAGGAGTTGACGTTCGCCCCGCTGACCGCGGACGGCCGCACCGGCGTCGGCATCCACCGGCTGTACACCACCGAGGAGACCGGGGCCGGCGGCCCGGCCGCCGGCATCGTCCGCTACGAGCCCGGCGCCGCCACCGTGCCGCACCGGCACCAGGGCTACGAGATCATCTACGTCTTCGAGGGGCAGCTGGAGACCGAGGCGGGCGCCCATCCGGCCGGAAGCATGCTGGTCATGAGCCCGGGTTCCGTCCACGCCCCGCGGTCGGCGGACGGCGCCGTCCTGCTGGTGGTGTGGGAACAGCCGGTGCTCCCGCTCCGCTAGGGCGGCGGACAAGCACGGTTCACGATTCCCGAACGGGCGTTGCCGTCCGCCGACATCGCCTTGAGGCAGGACGGACGGCCCCCGCATCATCTCGGTAAGCAATCAAACCCCTTACCCGAGGCGCTTGTTGCCCCACGTAAGCACTCCGACCCCTTTCGGACTTCAGAAGGAGCCCGTCGTGTCCCTGTCCCTCACCCGGCCGAAAGCCCCGGAAGTGCAGCCCGCACGGGCCCGCACCTTCGGCCCCCGCCACCGGTGGACGATCCTCGGCATCGGCATCGCCTCGCAGGCCGCGTTCTCCGCCGCCTTCCAGGGCATCCCGACCACCTCGACCGCCATGCGCAGCGCCTACCACCTGACCAACGGCTCGCTCGGCATCGTGCTCGCGGCGATCTCGCTGGGCATCGCCGTCTCCGAGATCGCCTGGGGCATCTGGACCGACCGGTTCGGTGAGCGCCGCATCCTGCTGACGGGGCTCATCACCACCGGCATCGTCCTCGGCGTCATGGCCCTGGCCGTCGTCCCCACCGCCTCGGGCGTCCCCGCCATCGGGATGCTCGCCGGAGGGCTGCTCCTCGTCGGCGCACTCGGCGGATCCGTCAACGGCTCCTCCGGCCGGGCCGTGATGGCCTGGTTCAAGGACGGGCAACGCGGACTGGCCATGAGCCTGCGGCAGACCGCGATCCCGGCCGGCGGCGCCATCGGTTCGGCGCTGCTGCCCTGGCTCGCCGTCGGCTTCGGCTTCCGGGCGGTCTACGGCATCCTCGCGCTGTTCTGCTTCGCCGCCGCCGTCGCCACCCACCGCTGGATGCACTCGCCCGAGGAACCGGCCGCCGCCCCCGGCGCGGCCGCCGCGGCTGCCGACACCTCGCAGGTCTCCCCGCTGAAGGACCGCAACGTCTGGCGACTCGCCCTGGCGTCCGGCCTGTTGACCATCCCGCAGTTCGCGATCCTCACCTTCATCGGCGTCTTCCTCCACGACGCGCACCACGCCGCGCTCGCCGTCGGCGCGTCCGCCGTCGTCATCGTGCAGGTGGGCGGGGCCGCCGCCCGTGTGGCGTCGGGGCGCTGGACGGACAAGCACGCGGGCAGCAGGCGGCCGTACGTACGGGCCGTCGGCCTCGCCGCCACCGTCGCCCTGGCCGCCGCTGCCGCACTGACCCACGGGCCCACGTGGGCGGTGGTCGCCGCCCTGGTCGTCAGCGGTATCCTCGCCAACGCCTGGCACGGCGTCGCCTACACGGAGATCGCGCACATGGCCGGGGCCCAGCGGGCCGGCACCGCCCTCGGGCTGGAGAACACCACGGTCTTCGCCGCCGGGTTCCTCGCCCCCCTGATGGTGCCCGTCCTGGCCGGAGCGTCCTGGTCCCTGGTGTGGATCGTCTGCGCCGTCGCCACGCTGCTGGCCGTCCCCCTCGCGCCGGGAAGGAAGTGAACCCCGTGGCCGCCTCCTCGGACCTGCGCTTCGACACCGGCCGCCTCTGCCTGGACCTGCTCGCCACCGTCGGCGGCCGGCTGTCCACCAGCCCGGTGGAACGCCTGGACGGCGTGGCACGGCTGGTGACCTGGCTGCACCGCACCGGCCTGCTGCCCGCGGGCCAGGAAGCCGACGTCGACGCCGCCTGGCTGCAGGACTTCAAGGCCCTGCGCGGCCGGCTGCACCGCATCGTCCACAGCGAGCTCCGGGGCGGACAGGCCGCCGCGCACGACATCGACGAGCTCAACCGGACCGCCGCCGCCCGGCGGCCCGCCGAGGTCCTCACCCGTGACACCGACGGCACGCTGCTCCGCCGCCTGGCCGAGCCGGTCCGGTGCGACCGGCTGCTGGCCGTCGTCGCCGAGGACGCGATCCGGCTCCTCGGCTCGGACGAACGGAAGGACCTGCGCATCTGCGCAGGCCCCACCTGTGACCTGGTCTACCTCGACACCTCCCGCGGGCGGCGGCGCCGCTGGTGCTCGCCCGCCGCCTGCGGCAACCGCCACTACGTCGCGGCCCACCGGGCCCGGAAGGCGGAGACGGCGTGAACGCCGCTCACCGGTCCTCGCCCACGGAGGCGGACTGCAGCCGCTGCAAGTGCCCCACCACGGCCGGCGGGCAGGCGTCCGGGTTCCAGATCGCATCGGTCACCACGGTGTGGGACGTGCGCAACGGCAGCTCCACCAACTGCCCGCCCGCCAGGAAGGGTTTGGCCGCCACCATCGGCAGCAGCCCGACCCCCAGGTTCGACAGGGCCGACGACTTCACCCCCTCCACGCTGCCGACCTGCAGCACGTCGACCTTCGGCAGCCGGTCGAGGAACTCACGCTCCACGATCTCCCGGTACGCGCAGCCCGGAGCGGTGAGCAGCACGCGCCGGGGTCTTCGGGCCGCCTCCGGAGTGCCGATCAGGACGACCTTCTCCTCCCACAGCCTCCGCTGCGTCCCCCCGTCCCGCCGCTCCGAAGTCGCCTGCTCCCGCACGCCGTTGATGAGCACCACCTCATGGCGCCCCGCGGCCACCTGCTCCCGTAACGCCCCGACCGGAGCGGCCTCGACCTCGACCTTCAGCTCGGGCATCAGCCGGTTGAGCATCCGCAGGAACACGGGCAGCCGGTACGCGCAGACCGACTCCGTCGCCCCCAGGCGCAGCGACTGCACCCGGCCGTCCTCGGACGCGGCCACCGCGGCCCTCGCCCTGGACAGCTCCTCCAGCACCGTCTCCGCATGCTTCAGCAGTGCGGCGCCCGACATCGTCAGCGGGTGCCCCGGCTTCGACCGGTCGAACAGTTTCGCACCCAACGACCTTTCCAGCCCCTGGACATGGCCGGTCACGGTCGAGCGCGCATAGCCCAGCCTGGTGGCCGCCGCGCTCATGCTGCCCTCCCGGGCAGCCACCGCGAACGTCTCCAGCCAGCGAAACTCCATGTATCCCCCACCTCCGTGTGGACATGACTAACACACGATCGTGAGCACCAGTGGACGATCCGTAAACATTCCGCGGGTTCTCTTTACACAAATCAAGTAAACCCAGAAAGGGCAGGACTTATGACCATCCGGCTGGCAATCAACGGCTTCGGACGCATCGGACGGACAGTGGCCCGTGCGGCATTACAACGGGCCGCGGTGGAGGTCGTCGCCGTCAACGACCTCGCCGACCCGGCAATGCTCGCCCACCTCCTGCAATACGACTCGGTGTACGGCCGCCTGGAGCACGAGGTCACGGCCGACGGCGAGGCCCTGACGGTCGGGGGGCACCGCATCCGGACGTTCCGCGAACAGGACCCCGCGCGGCTTCCCTGGGGCGAACTCGGCATCGATGTCGTCGTCGAATCCACCGGTGTGTTCACCGACGCACAGGACGCAGTACGTCATCTCCGGGCCGGCGCAGGCCGCGTCATCATCTCCGCCCCGGCGAGCAACGAGGACCTGACCGTGGTGATGGGCGCCAACTCGGGCACCTATGACGGGAGTCAGCGGATCGTCTCCAACGCATCCTGCACCACCAATTGCGCCGCGCTCATGGCCCGCGTGCTCCACGACGGCTTCGGCGTCGAGCGCGGTCTGCTGACCACCGTGCACGCCTACACCAACGACCAGCGCCTCCACGACCTGCCGCACCACGACTACCGCCGCGCCCGCGCCGCGGCGTGCAACATCATCCCCACCGGCACGGGCGCCGCCCGGGCGATCGGCAAGGTGCTCCCGGAGCTGGCGGGACGGCTGGACGGGATGGCGCTGCGCGTGCCCGTCGCGGTCGGCTCGGCCGTCGACCTCACCGTCGAACTGAGCCGCCAGGTCACGGCGGACGAGGTCAACGCAGCCTTCCGCAAGGCCGCAGAGGGCGAACTGGAGGGGATGCTGCTCTACTCGGAGGCGCCGATCGTCTCGTCCGACATCGTGGGCTCCTCGGCCTCCTGCACCTTCGACGCCCCGCTCACCATGATCGGCGAGGCCCGGCCGGGGCGGGGCTCCTTGGTCAAGGTCATGGGTTGGTACGACAACGAAGCGGGCTTCTCGCACCGCACGCTGGATCTGGCGGAACTCCTTGGTACGGCACCCATCCATTAAGCGCTGCTTGATCGCGCCCCGTCAGCCTGACGGGGCTCAAGGAACATCAACCGCGCCCGCTTCTCCGGAAGTTCGATCTCCGGACCCCGCACAAACCCCGTCCGCTCCAAGCGCGCAATGGCCTTCGCATTGCGCGCGTCCGGCTCGGCCACGATCCGCCGCCGCTGCGGATCCCCGGCCAGCACCCAGCCCAGGAACACGGACAGCAGCACCTCCGTGAAGCCCGGCTCCGGAGCGCCGGACACCGGGCCCACCAGCAGGTGGATGCCGAAGTCGCCGGGCTGCACGGCGTAGCACTCGCCGACCGGGTCGTGCTCCGGTTCGTACGTCTGGAAAAGAGCCACGGGCCGGCCGTCGCGGTGGATCAGGTACGCGTGGTGCGTGCTCAGCGAGTCCAGGTACTCGTAGATCTCCAGGACCCGCTCGCGGCCCGCCTCCCGCATGCCCCAGAAGCGGGCGCGTTCCTCGCTCACCCAGGCGTGGATGAGGTCGATGTCGGCCGCGGGGTCGACCGGGCGGATGCCGACGGTGCCGAAGCCGTCGGCCTTCTCCTCGTACACGAAGTTCATGACGTGGTGCTCTTCCGTTCCATGGTCAGCCGGTCCCAGTCGGTGGTCACGGGGACGAGCTCCCCGCGCTGCCACAGCGGGAGCTGGTCGCGGTGATGGGGGTCGCCCGGCACGCCGGAGGCGCCGAGCGGGACGATCCAGCGGCTGTTGTCGCGCTGCGCGAGGTCCCACACATAGCGCGCCGCGGAGGACCGTGCCGCGCGGTGGGTCAGGCCCGGGACGTTCGATGCGGACATCACACAGTCGTGGTCGCCGGACAGGCCGGGCCACTCCTCCGGCTCGTCGGCGGGCAGCGCCTGCCAGGGCGCGAGGCGGTGTGCCTCGCCCCAGGCGGCCGCCGGCTCCCCGGCGGCCTCCTCGACCGCGGCCCGGACGGCCCCGGCCCGGTCCGCGGCCGGCAGCAGCCCGCCCGTCAGCAGCCCCTCCAGGGCATAGGCGATACGCGCCGTGAGCGACAACCAGGGCATGAACACCTCGGGATACGCCGGGGGTTCGGCCAGCGGCGCCAGCACCGGGTGGGCCGCGAGGCGCCGTACGACCGCCGACCGCACGGCGGCGTAGGCCATGGCGTCGGTGCTGCCGGCGTCCATGTGCCGGTCCCAGCGCAGAAGCCGGTCGCGCAGCGCGGCGGCCTCGGGGCTCAGTCCGTCCAGCCCGCCCAGCAGCTCCAACAGCGGCCCGGCCGAGGCGAGATACGTGTCGCGGTGCACGGCCGCCATGGCGTCCGCCGTCCACGCCTCCGGCCCGTCGAGCAGCTGCCGGATGCGTACGGCGCGGTGCGGCGCCGCGAACTCGACGCCCAGCGGCGTCGCGATGCCGCGCGCGTTCGCCATCACGGCCACGCCGTCGACGGTCTCGCGCGGCAGCTCCTCGTGCCAGCCGCGCCACGTGTGCTCCGGTTCCCAGGCGGGTACGACCCGCAGGCGGTTGTCCGGGTGCCGGACCGGTACCGCGCCCGCGACGCGGTGCAGCAGCCAGCCCCCGGTGTCCGCGGCCAGGACGACGTTCACGGGCTCCGCCCATGCGTCGAGCGCCCGGTCCACGTCGGCGACCGTCCTCGCCCGCAGCAGTGCGGGGAGGGCGGCGAAGCCCAGGTCCTCGCGGACGCGCGGCGGGCAGCGGAGGCTGATGGTCTCGTCGGCGTCCACCACGACGACGCCGCGCTCCGTCTCGATCACCTCGACCTCGACCGGGTCTCCCCCGGCCACCTCGATCGTCTCGGTGTGCGCGGCGGCGGGCCGCCAGCCCTCCGGGCCGAGCGCCTCCACCTGCGTCCCGGTCCGGCGCAGCCGTTCGCGGTAGAGGTCCTGGTAGTCGGCCATGGCGTTGGTGATGGCCCAGGCCACGCCGCCGGTGTGCCCGAAGTGGGCGATGCCGGGGACGCCGGGGACGGCGAGGCCCACCACGTCGAACTCGGGGCAGGAGAGCCGGATCTGCTGGTAGATGCCCGGGGCCTCGATGAAGCGGTGCGGGTCGCCCGCGACGACGGCGGCACCGGTGGCGGTGCGGTCGCCCGCGACGAGCCAGCCGTTGCTGCCGGACGCGTGGGGGCCGTCCGTGGCGAACAGGCCGACCGCCCCGGGCCCGAGCGTCCGCGCGACGTGCTCGCGCCACAGCTTGGCGGGGAAGCCCGCGAAGAGGAGGTGGTGGGACAGCCACACGGCGAGCGGTGTCCACGGCTGCCACGCCCCGGGGACGAGCCCGGTGGCCGCGAACTCCGGTGCCCGGCCGACGCCTTCGGCGAGGCCCGCGTTCACGCCGTCGACGTAGCGCCGGACCCAGTCCGCGGTCTTCGCATCCAGTCTCGCGAAACAGCGCCGCGCGGTGTCGGCCAGCCGCGTCCGCCGGGCGAGGCGGTCCCAGCCCACGGCCGCGGCCCCGAGGAAGGACGCCGAGGTGCCCTGCGCGCGGTGCCGTTCGACTTCCAGCTGCCAGGCGCGGTCGACGGCGGCGTTGTGGCCCTGGGCGAAGACGAGTTCACCCGCGTCGTCCGCGCGCAGGTGCGGGATGCCCCAGGGGTCGCGGTACACCTCGAACGTCATGCCTTGCCTCCTGCCGTCACGCGTCGCCGGGCGGCCGGGACGACGAGCGGCGTGCCCGTCTCCGGGTCGTCGATGACCCGGCAGGGCAACCGGAAGACCTCTTCGACCAGTTCGGCCGTCACCACGTCGCCGGGCGCGCCCTCGGCGACCACCCGCCCGTCGCGCATGGCGATCAGGTGTGTGGCGTAGCGGGCGGCCTGGTTGAGGTCGTGCAGGACGGCCACCAGCGTGCGGCCCTGCTCCTCGTGCAGGCGCGCGCACAGGTCGAGGATCTCCAGCTGGTGGGCGATGTCGAGGTAGGTCGTGGGCTCGTCGAGGAGCAGCAGCGGCGTCTCCTGGGCAAGGGCCATGGCGATCCACACGCGCTGCCGCTGGCCGCCCGACAGTTCGTCGACCATCCGGTCGGCGAGCTGCCCGACCCCGGTGGCCTCCATGGACCCGGTGACGACACGCTCGTCCTCGGGCGACCACTGGCGCAGCAGTTTCTGGTGCGGGTAGCGGCCGCGGGCGACGAGTTCGGCGACCGTGATGCCGTCGGGGGCGATCGACGACTGGGGCAGCAGGCCCAGCGTGCGGGCGACCTGCTTGGCGGGCAGGGAGGCGATGTCCTGCCCGTCCAGCAGGACGGTCCCGGCCGCGGGCTTCAGCGTGCGCGACAGGGCCCGCAACAGGGTCGACTTTCCACAGGCGTTGGGCCCGACGACGACCGTGAAGGACTGGTCCGGGACGGCTACGGTCAGGCCCTCGGCGATGGTCCGCTGCTCGTAGGAAAGGGTCAGGTCGCTGCCGCTGAGCCGCGGTGCGCCGTGGGGTGCCATGGTCCGTACTCCGTTCACACGTGTCGTGGTGGCGCCTAGGGCGTGTCCGAGGCTGCTCATATCCGGCCCGCCCTGCGTTCGGCGGCGAGCAGCCAGACGAGGTAGCCGCCGCCGAGCACGCCCGTCACCACACCGACCGGCAACTGGTGGCCGGAGAATGCCTGCTGCCCGATCAGGTCGGCGCCGACGAGCAGGGCCGCGCCGGTTGCCATGGAGGCGAGCAGGTTCGGGCCGGGCGACTTCGTCAGCCGCTTGGCCAGCTGGGGTGCGGTGAGGGCGACGAAGTTGACCGGTCCGGCGGCGGCCGCCGCGAAGGAGGCCAGCAGGACGGCGGCGGCCAGCAGCACCAGGCGCAGCCGCTCGACCGGGATGCCCAGCCCGCCGGCCGCGTCGTCGCCCATCTCCATCATGCGCAGCGGGCGGCTGCAGCCGAGGAGTACGACGGGGACCAGCACGGCCATCACGACGAGCAGCGGCAGCACGTCCTTCCAGCCGCGGCCGTCCAGACTGCCGGTGAGCCACAGCACGGCCCGTGCCGCATCCATCAACTGGCCGCGCGTCAGCAGGTAGCCGTTGACGCCGGTGAGGATGGCGGCCATACCGATGCCGATGAGCACCAGCCGCTGCCCGTGCACTCCTTGCCGCCAGGCGAGCAGGTAGATGACGGCGCCGGTGGCCAGGCCGCCGGCGACCGCGCCCGTCGCGAGGGCGAGGCTGCTGCCCCCGGCGACGACGACGGCGAGCGCGCCGACCGCCGCACCCTGGGTGAAGCCGAGCACGTCCGGGCTGCCGAGCGGGTTGCGGACGAGCGACTGGAACAGCGCACCGGCCAGCGCGAGGGCGGCGCCGACGAGCAGGGCGGTGACGACGCGGGGCAGGCGCAGTTCGTTGACGATGAAGTCGTGCGCGGGGTCGCCGTCCCCGACGAGGCTGCGGACGACGTCCGCCGGGCCGATCGGGTAGTCGCCGCTGCCGAGCGCGAACACGGCCAGGACGAGCGCCAGTACGGCGCATCCGGTGCCCGCGGCGAGCGCGCGCGGGCGGAAGCGGACGGAGCGGCCGCCCGCGAAACGGATGACGCTCATGCGCGCACCGCCTTTCCGCGCCGCACGAAGTACAGGAACAGCGGCCCGCCGAGCACGGCCGTCACGATGCCCACCTGGAGTTCACCGGGCCGGCCCAGCACCCGGCCGAGCACATCCGCGCCGAGCAGCAGCACGGGCGCGAGCACCGCGCAGTAGGGCAGCATCCAGCGCAGGTCGGGGCCGGTCAGGGTGCGGACGAAGTGGGGCACCATCAGCCCTACGAACACGATCGGCCCGCAGGCCGCGGTGGCCGCTCCGCACAGGAGCGTCACGGCGGCGATGGAGGCCGCGCGGGTGAGGGCGGGGCGGGCGCCGAGGGCGCGGGCCGCGTCGTCCCCGAGGGCCAGGGCGTTGAGCGGCCGGGCCAGGGCGAGGGCGATCAGCAGGCCCGCGGCGATGAACGGCAGCACCTTCAGCACGGTCGACGGCCGGGCGTCGGCGAGCGAACCGACCGTCCAGAAGCGCATCTTGTCGAGCGAGGCGGTGTCCAGCAGCATCACGGCGCTCACGTACGAGTAGAGGGTGGCGTTGAGCGCCGCACCGGCGAGCGCGAGCCGGGCCGGGGTCGCCCCACGGCCGCCGCCCACCGCGTAGAGCAGGACCGAGACGGCTCCCGCTCCGGCGAGGGCGAACCACACATAGCCGTTGAAGGTGGCCACGCCGAGGAAGGAGGCCGCGGAGGCCACAGATGCGGAGGCGCCCGCGTTGATGCCCATCAGGCCGGGGTCGGCGAGCGGGTTGCGGGTGAGCGCCTGCATCACGCAGCCGGCCAGGCCGAGGGCGGCACCGGCCAGCAGGCCGAGCAGCGTGCGGGGCAGGCGCATCTTGTGGACGACGGTGTAGGCCGGGGAGCTGCTGTCGAAGAGCCCGTGCCACACCTCGGCGGGCGAGAGCTGCTTGGCACCGAACCCGATGCTGAGCACCACGACGGCCAGCAGGACCAGCAGGGAGCCGGCCAGTCCGGCGGCGCGCAGGGAGGCGCGGGTCCTGCCGGGCGGACCTCCGCGCGAGGGCGGTGGCGCCGTCGAAGCCGCTGGGGCTTGCGGTGACTTGGTGACAGGCACGGGCGTGCTCCGGGTCACGGGGAGCGGTGGCCACCCCCACTGGACAGCAGTTTAGGTTAGGTTAACCTAATATCGCTCTGGGCCTCAGAGCCACCCCCGACGCGTGAGAGACACACCCATGCCGCACAACAGCCCCACCCGCCTCTCCCGCCGCGGCCTGCTCACCGCGGGCGGCGTCGCCGCCTTCGGCGCCCTCCTCACCGCCTGCGGAGGCAGCGGCGGTTCGGGCTCGTCCGCCAAGGAGGGCGACGGCGGCGGCAGCTGGTCCTTCACCGACGACCGCAAGAAGAAGGTCACCGCCAAGTCGGCGCCGAAGCGCATCGTCGCCTTCACCGGCACCGCGGCCGCCCTCGTCGACTTCGGCCTCGACAAGGAGATCGTCGGCGTCTTCGGCGAGACCAAGGACAAGGACGGCAAAGCCGTCCCGCAGGCCGGGGACCTGAACGTCGACAAGGTGACGGTGCTCGGCAACGCCTGGGGCGAGTTCAGCATCGAGAAGTACGCGGCCCTGCGCCCCGAGCTCCTCGTGACGCACATGTTCAACGAGGGCGCGCTCTGGTACGTCCCGGACGAGAGCAAGGACAAGATCCTGGGCCTCGCCCCGAGCGCCGCCATCCGCACCGCCCGCGTCCCCATGACCGAGCCCATCAGGCGCTACGCCGAGCTGGCCGAGTCCCTCGGCGCCGACCTGAAGGCCAAGAAGGTCACCGACGCCAAGGCCCGCTTCGAGGCCGCCGCCGAGACGCTGCGCAAGGCCGCCAAGGCGAGCGGCGGACTCAAGGTCATGGCGGCTTCCGCCAGCCCCGACCTGCTCTACGTCTCCAACCCCAAGTCCAACTCGGACCTCATGTACTTCGCCGAGCTCGGCGTCGATCTCGTCGTCCCCGAAAAGCTGGACGAGGGCGGCTACTTCGAGGGCCTCAGCTGGGAGAACGCCGGCAAGTACAAGGCCGACCTGATCCTGCTCGACAACCGCGACGGTCAGCTGCAGCCCAAGGCGCTCGCCGACAAGCCCGCCTGGGCGGAGCTCCCCGCCGTCAAGGCGAACCAGATCACCCCGTGGGACTCCGTGCCCCGCTTCTCGTACGCGGGCGCCGCCCCGCTGCTCGAAAACCTCGCCAAGGCCATCCAGGATGCCAAGAAAGTGAGCTGACGTTCCCATGACGACCGCCACCGTCGCCGGACAGTTCCGCTTCTTCGACGCCCATGTCGTCCGCAGCCGGCGCCTCGGCCCCTCCATGGTCAGGATCACCTTCGGCGGAGAACAGCTGAGGGAGTTCGCCGGAGGCGGCCGCGACCAGAGCTTCTCGCTGTTCCTCCCGCAGCCGGGGCAGAGCACCCCGGTGCTCCCCGCGACCCACGGCGAGGGCCGGCTCGCGGAATGGCGGGCCATGGACCCGGCGGTGCGGGCCGTCATGCGCTCGTACACGGTGCGCGAGCAGCGCCGCGAACAGGCCGAGGTGGACGTCGACTTCGCGCTGCACGGAGACCTGGGCCCCGCGTCGCGCTGGGCCGGACGGGCCGGGAGCGGTGACCCGGTCGTGCTGCTCGGGCCGGCCGTCGAGGACAACAGGAGCGTCGGCTTCCGTCCGCCGCCGGGCACCGACTGGGTGCTCATCGCGGCCGACGAGACCGCGCTGCCCGCGGTCGGCGGCATCCTCGACTGGCTGCCGGCCGGGGTGCGCGCCCGGGTCTGGATCGAGGTCCAGCACGCCGACGACGTCCTGGACCTGCCGTGTGCGGGCGACGCCGAGATCACATGGCTCGTCCGCGACCATGCCCCCGGACCGCGCCCCGCCCTCCTCGTGGACGCGGTCCGGGCTGCGGTGCTCCCTGGCGGGATGCCGTATGCGTGGATCGCGGGGGAGTCGGGGGCGGTCAAGGCGTTGCGCCGGCATCTTGTGGGCGAGCGCGGGATCGACCGCAAGAGGGTGCATTTCTCGGGGTATTGGCGCCTGGGCGCCTCGGAGGAGGACCTGCGCGCGGAGGCGCTGGCGGCGGCGTGAGCCGATACCCCTGCGGGGGGGCTGCGCCCGGTATACCTGCGCGCCGTCCGCTGGCCCGCGCCCCGTCTGGCCTGCGCCCCGTAAGGGGCGCGGGGAACTGCGCGAGCAACCACAGCCGACCCGCAGCCGACCCGCCGGCGGGGATCCGGGGCGCAGCCCCCGCAGAGGCACTGCGGATCAAGTTAGGTTAGGCTTACCTAAGTCAAGCCCGACGAACCGTTGAGGACTGTCATGACTTTCCAGGGGCGTTCGCACCTGTTCAACGACCGCAACGTCGACCACTACCGACGCTCCCTGACCGACGGAGTCACCCGCGTCGCCACCCGAATCGCCCGCACCGAGCGCCCGTTCACCGGCGTCACCCCGGACGAACTGGCCCCCGAGATAGCCGGGATCGACCTGGAGCGGCCGCTGAGCGACCCTGCCGCAGCCCTCGACGAGTTGGAGAACGTCTACCTGCGCGACGCGGTCTACTTCCACCACCCCCGCTACCTGGCGCACCTCAACTGCCCGGTCGTCATCCCCGCCCTGCTCGGCGAGGCCGTCCTCACGGCCGTCAACTCCTCGCTGGACACCTGGGACCAGAGCGCCGGCGGCACCCTCATCGAGCGCCGCCTGATCGACTGGACCGCCGGCCGCATCGGCCTCGGCGAGGCCGCCGACGGCGTGTTCACCAGCGGCGGCAGCCAGTCCAACTTCCAGGCCCTGCTGCTCGCCCGCGAAGAGGCCTTCGCCCGCGCCGCCGCCGCGGCCGCCTACGCGGGGACCACGCTCTCCAAACACGACTTCCTCCCCCGGCTGCGCATCCTCGCCTCCGAGGCGGGCCACTTCAGCGTCCAGAAGTCCGCGAAGATGCTCGGCCTCGGCATGGACGCCGTCGTCACCGTCGAGACCGACAAGGACCGCCGCATGCGGCCCGCGGCGCTCGCCCGCGAGCTCGAGCGCTGCCGCGCCGAGGACCTCGTCGTCATGGCCGTCGTCGCCACGGCCGGCACCACCGACTTCGGCTCCATCGACCCGCTGCCCCGCATCGCGGACCTGTGCGCCTGGGCCGGCGTCTGGCTGCACGTGGACGCCGCCTACGGCTGCGGCCTGCTCGCCTCCCCCACCCGGCGCCACCTTCTCGACGGCATCGAGCGCGCCGACTCCGTCACCGTGGACTTCCACAAGTCCTTCTTCCAGCCGGTCAGTTCGAGCGCCGTCCTGGTCCGCGACGGCTCCGTCCTGCGGCACGCGACCTACTACGCGGACTACCTCAACCCGGCCCGTATGGCCGAACAGCGCATCCCCAACCAGGTCGACAAGAGCATCCAGACCACGCGCCGCTTCGACGCCCTCAAACTCTGGCTGACCCTCCGCATCATGGGCGCCGACGCGATCGGCGCACTCTTCGACGAGGTCGTCGACCGCGCCGCCCAGGCCCACGACCTGCTGGCCGACGATCCCCGCTTCGAGGTCGTCACCAAGTCGCAGCTGAGCACCGTCGTCTTCCGCTACCTGCCCCCGGCCGGCCCCGGGCGCGAACTGGCCGACGACGCCAACCTCCACGCCCGCGAGGCCATCGCCGCCTCCGGCGACGCCGTCGTGGCCGGCACCAAGGTCGACGGCCACCACTACCTGAAGTTCACCCTGCTCAACCCCGAAACCTCGCTGGACGACATCGCGCACGTCCTGGAACTGCTGGCCGAGCACGCGGGCCGGTTCGTCAACAAGAAACTCGGCGTCACCGAGAACTCCGGCCCCGAACTGCACCGCAAGGCCGGCTGACCGCCCCCTCGTCCCGCACGCCTCCGCACGAAAGACCACGCATGTCCACCCATGACTTCATCGCGATCGGACTCGGCCCCTACAACCTGGGCCTCGCCTGTCTGACCGAACCCCTCGGCGAACTCGACGGCCTCTTCCTGGAGAGCAAGCCGGAGTTCGACTGGCACCCGGGGATGCTGCTGGACTTCGCCACGCTGCAGACGCCCTTCATGGCCGACCTCGTCACGCTGGCCGACCCCACCTCGCCCTACTCCTTCCTCAACTACCTGAAGGAATCGGGGCGGCTGTACTCCTTCTACATCCGCGAGATCTTCTACCCGGTCCGCAGCGAGTACAACGACTACTGCCGCTGGGCCGCCGCCAAGCTGAAGAACGTCCGCTTCGGCCACGAGGTGACGTCCGTCGAGTACGACGAGGCCGAGGGCCTCTACACCGTCCACTCGACCGTGGCCGGCACCGGGGAAACGGTTCACCACCGGGCCCGGCACCTCGTCCTGGGCACCGGCACCCCGCCGTTCGTCCCCGAGGCCTGCGAGGGCCTGGGCGGCGACCTGATCCACAACTCCGGCTACCTGGACGCCAAGGCGAACCTGCAGACGAAGGACAGCATCACCGTCGTCGGCAGCGGCCAGAGCGCCGCCGAGATCTACTACGACCTGCTGGACGGCACCGACACCCACGGCTACCGGCTCAACTGGGTCACCCGCTCCCCGCGGTTCTTCCCGCTCGAATACACCAAGCTCACCCTGGAGATGACCTCCCCCGAGTACGTGGACTACTTCCACGCCCTCCCCGAGGACACCCGCTACCGGCTGGAGACCGAGCAGAAGGGCCTGTTCAAGGGCATCGACGCGGAGCTCATCAACAACATCTACGACCTGCTCTACCAGAAGAGCCTGCGCGGCCCGGTCGCCACCCGGCTGCTCACCAACACCGCCCTGAACACGGCCTCGTACGACGAGGAGAGCGGCACGTACACGCTCGGCCTCCACCACGCCGAGCAGGAGCGGGACTTCACGCTCAGCACGCAGGGACTGGTCCTGGCCACCGGCTACCGCTACCGCGTCCCGGCCTTCCTGGAGCCCGTCCACGACCGCATCCGCTGGGACCGGCACGGCCGCTTCGACGTCGCCCGCAACTACAGCATCGACACCACCGGCCGCGGCATCTTCCTGCAGAACGCCGCCACCCACGCCCACAGCGTCACCTCGCCCGACCTGGGCATGGGCCCCTACCGCAACTCCTGGATCCTCCGCGAGTTGCTCGGCCGCGACGTCTACCCGATCGAGAAGTCCATCGCCTTCCAGGAGTTCGGCGCACCGCAGGGAGGCCTGGCATGACGTTCTCCTATGTGGACGACCGCATCGGCACCTTCACCCTGCGCCCCCTCGACCCCGAGGCCGACGCCGCCCTGCTGCACCCCTGGGTGACGCACCCCAAGGCCGCGTACTGGATGATGCAGGACGCGGACGTGGCCACGGTCGCCGCCGAGTACCGCAAGATCGCCGACAGCCCGCACCACGACGCCTTCGTCGGCATGCTCGACGGCACCCCCTGCTTCCTCGTCGAGCGCTACGACCCGGCCCGCGCCGAACTCGTCGGCCTGTACGAGCCGCAGGAGGGCGACGTCGGCATGCACTTCCTGTGCGCGCCGACCGACACCCCGGTGCACGGCTTCACCCGCGCCGTGATCACCACCGTCATGCACTGGCTCTTCACCGACCCCGCCCACCGGCGCGTGGTCGTCGAGCCCGACGTCCGCAACACGGCCGTGCACGGCCTCAACCTGGCCGTCGGCTTCGAACCCGCCGGCACCATCACCAAGCCCGAGAAGGACGCACTGCTGAGCTTCTGCACCCGGGAGCAGTTCGAGGCAGCAGTGACCCGAGGAGCAGCGCAGTGAACCCGCACGACGCCATCGCCCACCTCACCCCCGCCCACTGGGACCGCGCCAACCGGCTGCTGGTCCGCAAGGCGCTCGCCGAGTTCGCCCACGAGCGGCTGCTGACCCCCGAGCGGGTGGACGGCGAGCGGTACGCGGTCCGCAGCGACGACGGCGGCGTGGAGTACCGCTTCACCGCCCGCGTACTGATGCTCGACCACTGGCAGATCGATGCCGACAGCATCACCCGCCACCGCGTCTCCGACGACGCCGAACTGCCGCTCGACGCCATCGACTTCTGCATCGAGATGCGCGGCACGCTCGGCCTGAGCGACCAGATCCTCCCGGTCTACCTGGAGGAGATCAGCTCGACCCTCTCCGGCTCGGCCTACAAGGCGGCCAAACCGCAGATCACGGCGGCGGAGCTGGCCAAGGCCGACTTCCAGACCGTCGAGACGCACATGACCGAGGGCCACCCGTGCTTCGTCGCCAACAACGGGCGGCTGGGCTTCGGCGTGCACGAGTACCACGCGTACGCCCCCGAGGCCGCGAGCCCGGTCCGGCTGATCTGGCTGGCCGCGCACCGCGACCACACCACCTTCACGTCCGCCGCCGACATCGACTACGCACGGCTGATGCGCGAGGAGCTCGGCGAGGAGACCCTCGCCCGCTTCACGCGGACCCTCACCGGCCTCGGGCTCGACCCCGACGCCTACCTGCTGCTGCCCGTCCACCCCTGGCAGTGGTGGAACAAGTTGTCGGTCACCTTCGCCTCCGAGGTCGCCACGCAGCGCCTCGTCCTGCTCGGCCCGGGCGACGACGAGTACCTCGCCCAGCAGTCGATCCGCACCTTCTTCAACACCAGCCACCCGGAGAAGCACTATGTGAAGACGGCGCTCTCCGTCCTCAACATGGGCTTCATGCGCGGTCTGTCCGCCGCCTATATGGAGGCGACCCCGGCCATCAACGACTGGCTGGCGCAACTGATCGCCGCGGACGAGGTGTTCGCCCGTACCGGCCTGACGATCATCCGCGAGCGGGCCGCGATCGGCTACCGCCACCGCCAGTACGAGGCCGCCACCGACCGGTACTCCCCGTACCGCAAGATGCTGGCCGCCCTGTGGCGCGAGAGTCCCGTCCGCGACCTGGAACCCGGCCGGCGCCCGGCCACCATGGCCTCGCTGCTGCACACCGACGCGGAGGGCCGTTCCTTCGCGGCCGCCCTGATCGAACAGTCGGGCCTGGCACCCGAGGTGTGGCTGCGCCGCTACCTGGACGCCTACCTGGTCCCGCTGCTGCACAGCTTCTACGCCTACGACCTGGCGTTCATGCCGCACGGCGAGAACGTCATCATGGTGCTCGACGACAGCGGCACGGTCGAGCGGGTGATCTTCAAGGACATCGCCGAGGAGATCGTGGTGATGGACCCGGAGGCGGAGCTGCCGGCCGAGGTCCAGCGCGTCAGGGCGGCCATCCCGGAGGAGGAACGTCTCCTCTCGATCTTCACCGACGTCTTCGACTGCTTCTTCCGCTTCCTGAGCGCGGAGCTGGCGGGGGCGGGCGTCCTCGGCGAGGAGGGCTTCTGGCGGACGGTCGCGGAGTGCGTGGCGGACTACCGGAGTTCGGTCCCGCACCTCGCGGAGAAGTTCGAGCGGTTCGACATCTTCACGGAGGAGTTCGCGCTGTCCTGCCTCAACCGGCTCCAGCTGCGCAACAACCAGCAGATGGTCGACCTGTCCGACCCGTCGGCGGCGCTCCAGTTCGTCGGCACGCTCCGCAACCCGATCGCCCCGTTCGCCCCGTGACCGCCTCCACATCCGTCACGGCCACCGGGCCGGAAGCCACGCACCGGCTTCCGGCCCGGTGGCTCGTCCTCGCGGTGATCTGCCTCGCGCAGCTCGCCGTGATGCTCGACAACACCGTCCTGAACGTGGCGATCCCGTCCCTCTCCCGGGAACTGGGCGCGGGCAGCACCGGCATCCAGTGGGTGATCAACGCCTACTCGCTCGTCCAGGCCGGCCTGCTGCTGGCCTCCGGCAGCGCGGCGGACCGCTACGGCCGCAAACGGCTGCTGATGGCGGGGCTCGCGCTCTTCGGCGCCGGTTCGCTGGCGGCCGGACTCGCCGACTCCACGGCCCAGTTGATCGCCGCCCGCGGCGGCATGGGCATCGGCGGTGCCCTGCTGCTGACGACCACGCTGGCCGTCGTCATGCAGGTCTTCGACGCCGAGGAGCGCCCCCGGGCCATCGGCATCTGGAGCGCGGTGAGCGCCCTCGGCTTCGCGGCCGGGCCGCCGATCGGCGGCGTGATGCTGGCCCATTTCTGGTGGGGCTCGATCTTCCTCCTCAACGTCCCGGTCGTGGTGATCGGCCTGATCGCCGTCAAGATCCTCGTCCCGGAGTCGAAGAACCCGGGCAGCGGCCCGCCCGACCTGCTCGGCGCCCTCCTCTCCGCCGCCGGCATGACCGCGCTCGTCTACGCGATCATCCAGGTGCCGGAAACGGGCTGGGGCTCGGCGGAGGTGCTCGTACCGGCCGCGGCGGCCGTCGCCGCACTGGCCGCCTTCGCGGTGTGGCAGCTGCGGTGCGAACATCCCATGCTGGACCTGCACTTCTTCCGCGACCGGAGGTTCGTCGGAGCGGTCTCGGGCGTCGTGTTGATCACCTTCGGCAGCAGCGGCGTGCTCTACCTGCTCACGCAGCAGCTGCAGTTCGTCCGCGGCCACACCCCGCTGGAGGCGGGCCTGCGCATGGTGCCGTTCGCCGTCACCATCGTGGCCCTCAACTTCACGGGCATCGCCGCGCGCGTGGGCGCCCGCCTGGGCCGGCCGGCCTCCATCGCGACCGGCATGGGCCTGCTGGCGGCGGGCTTCGCCGTGGTCGCCTGCCTGACGACGGACGCCTACCCGCCCCTTCTGCTCGGCCTCCTCCTCATGGGCACGGGCTGCGCCCTCGCCAACCCCGCCATCGTCGAGGCGGTCATGAGCGCCATCCCCCAGGACAAGGCGGGTGCGGGGGCGGGCGTCGACGGCACGATGACCGAGGTCGGCAACAGCCTGGGCGTCGCCGTCCTGGGCGCGGTCATGAACTCCCGCTTCACCGCCCTCCTCCCGCCGGCCCTGGCAGGCGCCGCCTCCTTCCCCGCGGCCCGGGCGGCGGCCCCCACGGAGGCGACCCGCACGGCGGTCGTCGACGCCTTCTCCTCGGCCGTCCGCACCGCCCAACTGGCGGGCGCGGGCGCGGTACTGCTGGGCGGGTGCGTGGCGGCGGTGCTGCTGTGGCGGGCGGAGCGGGGGGAGGGGGGCGGCTGAGGCACTGCGCCCCCCGAACGCGCTCTCGGCGCACGCCGTCAACCGGCTCCCCACCGGCACCTCGGGCGCCCGTCCGTTCGCCCTGTGCACACGGGTGCCCCCGAATACACACTGAGAGCCGTAGGCCAGTGGTTCGCGCCAACGGGCGTGTGTGCACGGGGGGATGAGTCCGCCATGCGGATGAGCGAGGACGAGGTCGCCGGACTGGTCCGGTCGCGGTGGGGGGAGCTCCTGGCGGAGGTGGGGGACGGGGCCGTCGAGCGGTATGCCGAGGGCGTGCCCGTCCCCAGACGGGCCTTCGCCGCCGCCGGTGCCCTGGGGCTTCAGGCCTTCGCGCTCGAAGCGGACGCCGTCACCTGGGGGCGGGTGCTGGAGGAGATCGGGTACCTGTGCGCCGACCCGGCGTTCGCGACCGTGGTCAGCATCCACACGGGCATCGCGGGCCTGCTGCGCGCAACGGGCGACGAGCACCTCGCCGACGCATACGCAGTGCCGATCAGCCGCGGCGAATGCCTGCCCGCCCTGGCCTTCTCCGAGGGCACCGACCTCCTCTCCATGCGCACGGAACTCACCGCGTCCGGACCGGACTTCCGGCTCACCGGCAGGAAGGGCTTCATCACCGGCGGGCTGCTCGCGGACGTCTTCCTCACCTACGCCGCCACCGGGCAGGGCGACTTGGCGGCGTGCCTGGTGGCGGCGGACGACGACGGCGTCGAGGTGGAGCCGGCGCACGCCGCCGGCTTCCGGACGGCGGGCGCGGCGTCGGTGACGTTCGAGGACGTACGGATCCCGGCTGCCCGCGTCCTCGCCCCGGCCGACGGGCTGAGCCATGCGCAGCAGTACCTGAACGCCCGCCGCGTCGTCATCGCGTCGTTCACGACCGGCCAGATACGCAGGCTGCTGGAGGGCACGGTGGCCAGGCTCCGGGAGACCGTCCGCTACGGGCAGCCGCTCATGGACCTGCCCAACGTGCAGGCGGCCGTGGGGCGGATGTACATCGCCGTCGAGGCCTCCCGCGCGATCGTCCACCGGGCGCTGTCCCGGCTCGACGCGGGAACCGGCGACCCCGTCTTCGACCCCGTCGTCTCCGCCGCCAAGCACCACGTCACCGAACAGGCCCTGGCCGCCCTGAACGAGGCCTTCCGGGTCCTGGGCGGGCACGCCTACTTCGGTGATCCCCGCTACGGCATGTTCCTGCGCGAGGTCCACGGCCTGCTCGCGGGCGCGGGCACGCAGGACCTCCTCGAAATCAACCTCGGTATGTGTGCGGCCACTTGTGCAGCACGGAAAGGCGGCAACCCCACATGATCCTCCGGTTCAGCGGCGTCATGCTGCGTCTGGTGAACTATGAGCGCACCGTGCAGGTCGAGGCCGGCACCCTCGGCGCGGCCCTGGAGCAACTCGAAGCGCGCCACCCGCAGTTACGGTCGGTCCTGCGCGACGCGAACGGGCAGGTCCGCCGCAGCCACCAGCTCTTCCTCAACGGCGAACGGGTCGCCCGACCCGATCTCGGCATGCCGCTGGCGGAGGCCGACCAGGTCGAGTTCCTGACCGCCATCGCGGGAGGCTGACGTGACCGCAGCCGCCCGGGAGACCGCCTTCCGCGAACCCCTGTACCCCACCCGCTTCAGCCCGCTCCAACTCCGGCCGCGGACCCTGCTCGACCTGGCCGTCAACGGCCTCGCCCGCTGGCTCGCCGAGCACCTGACACCGTTCCCGCACCTCGTGCACAAACACCGGACGGCGATCGTCGTCCGCACCCTCCGCCTCGACTGCACCACCCCCGACCTGCGCTTCGCGGACACCCCCTGGCTCGACGTCCGGGCCCGGCTGGCCACCACCGGCTCGGGCGAGTGGCTCGTGCTGAGCCTGGCCTACGAGGCCGGAGGCCGCACCGCCGCCCGGGCCCGCCTCGTCCTGCGCGTGCTCGCCGTCGCCGAACCCGAAACCCTCTCCGCCGAGCCCGGCGCACTCCCCCCGGACCTCCTCGCCGGGTTCACCGAGGCCGAGCGCCTCCCACCGGACGCCCTGCGCGAACTGGCCCGCACCCGGCAGCCGTTCGGCCTGGGCACGGAACTCCTCGCCCCGCAGGAATGGGAGACCACGCTTTCCCGCAGCCAGTGCGAAGTGGCCGACCAGTGGTCGTTCATCGAGATGATCGAACTCGCGACGACCGCCCGCGAACGCCTCTCCACCACCACCGGCCCCGCCCTCCCGGCCGCCCACGCCCCGGTCCGCAGCCTCGCCGCGTTCTTCCAGCGCCCCATGTTCGTCTTCGACACCTGCCGCACCGTCACCCGCGCCCACCACGCGCCCCGGGGCGGCCGAACGGTCTTCCGCCACGACATCGGCCACGCGGCCCCGCCGCGGACGGCGGCGGCCGGCCTCCGGGTGTGGGAACTGCTGGACGCGGCGTGAGGCACCGGACACGAAAAAGGTCCAGGTCAGCGGGGCTGACCTGGACCTCATCGGAGCCGCCTTCGGGATTCGAACCCGAGACCTACGCATTACGAGACCGTGAGCGATCATGTTGCACGGTGCCGCGTG
>NZ_JABBXF010000048.1 GCF_013030945.1 Streptomyces morookaense
ACCGTGAGCGATCATGTTGCACGGTGCCGCGTGGTGCCGTCTCGTGACGTTTCCCCTGATCAGAATACGTGCACCTGGTTAACCCATGCCGCCCCGTGCTGCACCGTCCAAAGGCGTCTGTCCACCGGCGCATCCCGGTGCTCACCCCGTAGTGACGACCTGCTCGCTCGCCAGCACGACGGCGGCACGTCCGGTCACCTCGGCACGGACTCTTGTCGAAACTCAACAACCGCCCCTTCCGCCGGCCTTCGGTCATGTCGTCGGCAACAGACCCGAGCGTGCGGAAGTGGCTGCCCCGGGGAACTGGGGGAACAGCCGTTTCGGCTGGCTGGATGCGGAATACCCGGAGCCTTCCGTCGATTGGTCCTCTTGCAGAGATCACGGGAGGGGACGCTGGTGGCCGAGCTGATGATGTTCCGGCGAGACGCGGAGGGGCGGGACGTCGAGTTGCCCGGTTCGACGGTGGCGCTGGAGGTGGAACTGCAGCGGCGGGTCGAGGCCAGCCTGAAGGCGATGCTCGGCATTCGGTTCCTGGCGTCGGAGTACCCGACCGGTCCGTGGCACCGGGGCCGGATCGACACTCTGGGACTGGATGAGAACGGCAGCCCGGTGGTGATCGAGTACAAGAAGGGCTCCGACAGCGGGGTGCTGTCGCAGGCCGTCTCCTACCTGTCCTGGCTGGACTCCGCGCGCCACGAGGTCGAGGTGCTCGTCCGAAAGGTGCTCGGCGCGGAGGCCGCCGAGGCCATCGACTGGCGTCGCCTGCGGATGGTCTGCATCGCGGCCAGCTTCTCCCACCACGACCGCGTGGCCGTGCAGAGGCTGCCCGAACGGATCGACCTGGTGCGCTACCGCGTCTTCGAGGGTGACCTGCTGAGCCTGCTGCTCGTGGAATCCTCGCCCGGGTCGGCGAACGCTGCTTCATCTCGGCGAACCAGGGAGCGGGACACAGCGACCGCCGGCATGCCGGCGGCCGCGGCCGCTTCCACGCCGGCGGACCCTGGTCTCGTCCCGGAGTGCCTGCGGGATCTGTACGCAGAGCTGGACGACGCGCTCACGGCTTGGGGCGACGTCGAGGTGGCCCCTCTCCGGCACTACATCGCCTACCGACGGCTGGTGAACGTCGCGTCGGTGATCTTCCGTCCGAAACACGAGGCGATCTTGGTCTACCTCAGACTCGACCCTGACACCGTGACGCTGGAGGACGGCTTCACGCGGGACATGCGAGGTATCGGGCATCTCGGGACCGGGGACCTTGAGGTACGCCTCGCCTCGGCGGCCGACCCGGAGAAGGCGGCACCGCTGATCCGGCG